>NZ_JBLWYT010000001.1:0-852571 GCF_048381975.1 Hwangdonia sp.
CGCTTTCAACGATGCCAATCGCAAGACTTGGGGGCTTACATGAAAAAGGCTTTTACAACAGAAACCCACCAAGCAAGCCAATAAATTCATTGTCGTTTTTAAAACTAAGCTGGGCAAATTGCTAGCAACGGTTACGTATAAGAATAGTGCGTAGTTTGAGTGCGAGGATTTTCCGAAGGAAAATCAGATGCAAGCAAACAAGCACTAACTTTTGATTTAGGAATAAACTTACGCATTATTTTTATACAATGTTACCCAACGTTTTTATTTCGGTTATATAATTCAGTTTCCTTTCTTTCAAATGCAGGTTTTGCTATAATTCCTTCCCAGTTTTTGTCAATTTCTGGAAATTCAATTAGCATTTTATTCATAAAAATCCGCCAACCATTGAATTCCTCAGTCGCATAGGATGTTTTTTTGTTAGATTCTATTTTTAAGCAAATATTATCTGTTGTAAATCGGTCAACTTTAAAACCAGTCAGTTTGTCAATCTCTGACCATTGAAATTGAGTAATTTCTCCATCGTAATTAACTTGAAATCCGTTTTTGGTCAGTTCAATTTTTTCAATTTGTTTTTTCTTTTTATTCCAAAACATTATTCAGTCGGTAAAGCAATAAATCCAATCCAAATCATTACGATGAAAACTAAACACATAATTGCTGCACCTTTGTAGAAAAAATCGAAAATTGTAAAAATCCAAGGTGCTTTTTCAACCAATTTCGGATTGTTTTTTATGTGGAAATCTTTCATTTTTTCAGTCAGTATTGGGCCTGTTATTCTAAAAAAGAAAAAGCCTAAAAGGAAAAATGCTGAAATTTTTAATTTAGTACTCAAAGTTTGTTTTTTTAATGTTGGGTAACGGTTGGTATAAGATTAGTGCGCCAACCAAAAAATAAGGTCGCTAATCGTTAATTTGCAACAGCGCATTAATTTTATACGGTGTTGTGTTTAGTTTTTTTATCCCGATGTGCGATTGTAAATGTCATTCTACTCGTAAGGAATCTGTTAAAAACACGCTGTCTTTTATTTTACTTGATGCTTTTCTTTCTGTACTGTCATTAGCTATTGGTTGTGTATTAGGGTATCTTATATATTGGTAAACGCTTTTACATTGATTTATTCCAAATATTCCTAATGAACCAATTACAAGATATTTAACAACTGATAATTTTAACTCTTTAGATTGCAACAAAGTTCTTCGTGAAGCAAGTCTCATTTCCCAAACTTTAAACCAATTCAATTTCAAGAACACTTGCTCTGTTCCGTTTTCCGAATCATAGGTTAGCAAGTAGTTATATCCATCGGGATAAAATTCAGCACGAGCCGTTGAGTATTTCTCGAATTCAAAGTCTGTTTTGCTTGTCGGCAGAAAACCATGAACCAAGTCTTTAGAGTCAAACCATACTCGTTGTAATTTACCATATTCAATTACAACTTTACACTCCACAAACTCAAACAAGTTTCTTTTATGTAATCCAATTTCTGTCATGTTCGGTTGTTTTAAATTAAACACAACGTGTTTGTGTATGGTTAGTTGCGTGGTTAAGCAACTAAGTTAGCAAACTAATCACAGATAGAAAATTCCAGCGGAATTTTCGTAAGTCGGCAGTGACCTAGCAATTAATTATACACGGTGTTGTAAACAGTTATTTATTCAGGTTCTCATTAAATTCAGATATTATTTTTTCCAATTCCGTTCCATAAATCAATTCAGCATTCTCATAGGATTGTTTTTTACATAATTCAAGAAATTTTTCTTTGTCGTTTAGCACCAAACATTTTATAAAAGCTCCAGCGATAGGATATAAAATGTTTTCAGGATAATCTTTTCCATTAATCCACAGTTCTTTGATGTCAATTTTTTGGTTTTGAATTACTTTTTTTGCTTTTTCTAATCTGTTCGTATTCGTTTGGTCAAAATATACTCCAATTCCCTCGTTTATTAATCGGTTTCTGGTGTTTGCTTTGTCTAACCAAAAGGAAATGTTATGAGCAATTTCGTGTCCTTTGGTTTGATTATCTCTATTATGTGATATACAGTATTTTGGTTTTGAAAAACCCAATGATGTGTTAAGTACTTTCATTGCTTCTTCGTTAGATTTCCAAACAAAAAAATCAATTTTTTTAGGTAAATCAGATGAGAAAAATGTATTGATATTTAAGAATGCATTTTCTCTTTCTTTTATGTAATTTTCTTTGTCGATAATTGATGTTCCATTTTGAAAATGAAAAATAATATTATCAGTTTCTAATATTTTCCAATTTTCGTAAACTTCGTCAAATCCATACAATAAAGCTAAACCTTTTAACTTTTTTGTTGAGTTTTTTGTTCCTTTATATTCTAAAGATTTGTTATAGTACTCTTTCGCTTTATCTAAATTTCCAATTGCAAAATTAGATTCCATTAATTCAATATTAGACCAAGCAAATTGCCAATCTTTTTCGGAACAATTAATTGCCTTTTCTAGATATGGAATAGCGTTATTAAATTCATTTAAGATATTGTATGCTTTTCCAATTCCTAAAAGTCCATCAAAATCATTAGGTTCAGATTCAATTAGTTGTTTACCTAATTTAATAACTTTTTCAAACTCTTTATTTTTAAAAGCAATACTCATTTCAGACTTTTGAGAATAGCCTGAAACACAAAATACAGTTAGAAATATTATTTGAAGCAGAATTTTTGTCATAATTGTTTACAACGTGTTTGTGTATGGTTAGTTGCGTGGTTATGCAACTAAGTTAGCAAACTTTTACGAACCCGTGAAAATTCCGCAGGAATTTTCGCAAGTAAGCACATAAAAAGCAATTAATTATACACGTTGTTACCTACAGTTATTTATTCTATAAATTCAAATGTTTTCCAAATTTCTCCGCTCAAACCTTTTGTTCCAAAATCCGCTTTGTTCATAATTTCAGAGTTTTGGTTTGCAGTCCAACCTAAATTGATAGGATTAAAGTCAGTCGTTTTTGGATAATAATTAGTTCTAAACATTTTATAAATTCCGATAAAGTTTTGTGGCGTTTTTTCTTTTATTTCAATTTCAGCATTTAATTGGTAATTCGTTTGACCATAAAATTCCGCCATTCCTTTATAAAGTTCTTTAGCTTTCGGAAATCGCTTTTTTAAATTGGTCAGGGTTTGTTCAGCGGATTTTTCTCCAAATTCTTTTTCAAATAATCTATTTCGGTCAGAATATCCAATTGAAAATTCCTCAATTACAATATCATTTTCTATTATTTGAAAACTTATATAGTCAAAGTTTTCAATTCCGATTTTCGCAGAATCAACTTTCACATTATTCGGAAATTCAATTTTGAAACGTGTGATTGGTAAATTCCACTTTTTGCATTTATTCTCGTCAACTATAAATATATTTTCAAATATTGAAGCCTCAACTTTCGGAAAAGGTTTTAATTCAACAGTTTCTGCTTTTGGTAATTCAATCTTTGCATTGAAGTTGCAACTTGATGTTAAAACCAAAATTAAAATTAGAAACTGAATGTTTTTCATAATTGTAGGTAACGTTTATGTATAAGAATAGTTGCGGGTTTGTATGCGAGGATTTTCCGCAGGAAAATCAGATGTAGCAAACACGCAACTACCTTTGTTTTAGCACTAAACCGCAATTATTTTTATACGGTGTTATGCACTGGTTTTTTCTTTTTTTTTGTCCGCAAGAGTTAAATCCGACGCACTTTTTATGTTTTCATTTTTTTTCTTAAAACTCCAAAAAAATCCGTTTTTCATTCCGTTTTATTTTTCCGAACGTTTTGCCATTTCAATATTAAGATCGAACCTTTGGATTTCCAAATTTTCGTTGTTAAAAAATGAACTTTGGAAAATCCTTTTTTCATAAAGTTCAGCCGTAAAGTTTTGCGTTTCTGCTATTCAGCCAAAACTTTTCGGTTTGCTAAATTTTCGATTCAAAAACAGGTTTTTGGCGAGCCGAAATTCAGCGTGATTTTCCGAAATCTTTTTCACGATTCCACTTTCAGCTTTTTTGTTTTTAAAAATCAAAAAACTTTAAATTAAGCACGGTTTTTCTTGGTTTGTCAACTTGTGCATAACTTATTTATATGGATTATTAAATGCATCATAATATTCGATTAAGGCGGGATAACGATGTATTTTTAATAAAATTTCCATTGTTATTATTTTAAGTTTTTCATTGCAATATAATAAAATTCTTATAATGTATCGAGGGGGTTCTTAATGTCTTTTAAATTGGTTGTGGTAACATGGGTATAGATCATTGTGGTTTTTGGACTGTTATGACCCAATAGTTCCTGAATATACCTTATATCCGTTCCACTTTCCAATAAATGTGTGGCAAAACTATGTCGTAAGGTATGTAATGTTGCATGTTTTTGTAACTGAGCTTTTAGTAGGGATTTTTTTAAAACCTGTCGCGCACTGACTTGGGTATAAGGCGCTCCATCGCGTCCTTCAAATAAATAAACTTTGGGTTTATAGTGATTGGTGTATGTGGTAAGTAATGGTATTAAAGAGTTCGAGAGTAATGTATATCGGTCCTTTCTGCCTTTTGCAGCTTTAATGTGTATTAAATTTCGTTGATAATTTATGTCTTCTGGTTTTAACGAAAGTGCCTCTCCAATTCTAAGACCTGCCGAATATATGAGACTTAAAAGTGTTTTATGTTTAATGTTTTTGGTATTGTCAAGTAAACTTTTTATTTCGTTCTTACTAAATACGGTTGGCAACTTTTTGTCCTTATCAGGGCGTTGTATATCCAGTGATTCTACATCAATATTTTTAAAAGAAAAAAAATGTTTAATGCCGCTAATACATTGATTTTGATAAGAAACAGATTTTCTCGATTTGAAGATAAAATCATAATTAAATTGTTCGATACTTCTAGTGGAAAGACTACTTATTTGCTTTAAATTCATGTACCGTATAAATAATACCGTTACTTCAACATAGGTGTTAACTGTGTTTAGACTAAAGCGTTTTTGCTCCAACCACCTTTTAAATTTGTCCATTTCTGTTTTTTGCTCAAAGTTTAAAACAGGCAGTTTGGAAATAATAGTTGTCTTTTTTTGACTCGTCTTTTCTATAGATTTTGTCCTCGACTTAAAGGCGCTATAGTCAACAAACCACTTTTGTGTTCTAAAATAGTTGAACAATTCTGAAATGGCTTTTTTATGGTAAGGCAGGTAATACGTATTATGGGTTTTGCTATAATTTACATTGGGAAAAGATTTCACACAGTTCGCGACTTGTTGATTATCCTTAAAGTTAATTAAAATGTATTGTATGTCCTTCTTCCAAATAGGTTTTAGTGTTATAATGGTCATAAGTTTTTTCTTAAAAATACTTTTAATATTTAATTTATAAGTATATTACACGAATACTATACGTGTAATATTCGATTAATTCGTACATGGAAATATTAAAATGCATATTCTGTGGTAAGGAAATTAAAGGGAGGTCTGATAAAAAGTTCTGCGATGTACACTGTAAAAGCACTTACCATTACAGACGTGCTCTAGAAGAAGCACCACGCTTTTACAACAAGGTAGACAATCAGTTAAAACGCAATAGGCGTATTTTAAAATCTTTCAATAAAGCAGGAAAAGCAACAGTTCGCGCCCAAGTTTTGCAAGAACAAGGTTTTAATTCTAAATTTTTTACCCACTATTGGAAGAACCACAAAGGCGATGTTTATCTTTTTGTTTATGAATATGGTTTTTTAAGAAAAAAAGAAAACAACATCGAAAAATATATTTTAATCCAATGGCAGGATTATATGTCGTAAAACTACTAAGTGATTCTTAATATCAAAGATGGTTCTTAAAGCTTAACTAATTTTTCATTATAATCATCCAATACTTCACTGGGTAAGGATTTAAGATAAATTTGAGTAGTAGTTAAACGATTATGACCAAGCATAGCGGAAATGGCTTGTAAGGGCACATCGTGCAGCATTGCTTGAGTTGCAAAGCTGTGTCGGGATACATAAGATGTTACACGCTGTTCAATATTACACTTTTTTGCAATTAGTTTTAGCCCCTGATTATAATCTTTACGAGCCCATAACACGTCTTTGTACTGAAGCTCATAGGTGTCTCTTTTAATAATTGGAAATATAAAATCTGATTTGTCTTTATTTTTAATATAAATGGTAAGTATCTCTTTTAACTGAGGCGTAATTTTTATGTCATAAGGTTTGGATGTTTTACTTCTGAAAAATTTTACCCGGTTATCAATAATGTTTTCAAGTTTCAAAAATGCCATATCTATAAATGAAATACCATAAAGCATGTAGGAAGTTAAAAAATAGTTTCTGTAATGAAATAAGCTGTCGTTTTTTTCTAAATGCAAGAGCATTATTGATTTGATACCGTCAATGTCAAGAGCCCTTTTTTCCGTAGGTGTCGTTTTTATTTTATAATTTGTGAACGGATAGGCTTCTTTCGGTATTACACCCGCCTTAATGGCTTTGTTATAAATGGCCCTAATAGTTTTCATATAAACGGCTAATCCATTAGTAGAATTTCCTCTGGAATAATGAAATTGCTCGAACTTTTTAAGAAACTCATAATTAATCTCATTAAACTTTAAGTCCTTACCCTTATTGAATTTTTTTAATATTTTGGTGATGGCATAGTACGAATTTGCGTTTCCATAACGCTCTACCTTTTTTAGTTCTTCTATAATGAGGTTGCTGTACTCAAAAAATGAATTGACAGCAACCTTTTTAGTAATTTTATTTTTTAATTGTAATATAGATAAATAGTTAAGTTCTTCCGACTCATTCAATTTGTCAATAATATTTATTGCACGCACTTTTGCCTTTAATAGTTTATTGTTTAATTTTTTTACGGTTGCGGAATCACCATAGGATTTTTTTATTTTTTCGCTTCTTTCATCCCAGAAATTTAATTGCACAGACACCCCTAGTCGTAAAGACGTGGTTTTCCGGAAATGACTTAACCTTAAAATAACAGGAAAAGAATCATCATTTTTCTTTCTGCGAGTATCTAAAGACAGCTTTATATTTGTGCTCATGATACTCAAAGATATAAAAAAATTTGCACGCAATTTGCACGCAATCTATTGATTTTATATGATATCAATTAATATCAAATAATATTAAAATACTGATTATCAATATTTTATGCTTATGTTTGGTGTTGTATGATGTACCATTATCAATTCTGGCAGTCAAGAGGTCGTCGGTTCGAATCCGATCTTCTCCACGGTAACAGAAAAGCTTCAAAAGGTTTAACTTTTGAAGCTTTCTTATTTGTGCACAATTCAAGATTTGGCAACAGCAAACAACAAAATCGGTTTCACTTTGTTTCGTTTTAAATATTTTTTAGTAAATTTGAAACTAAACAAAATCTAATAAAACCAATCATGAAGAATATCGTCGCGTTATTTCTGTTGATTTGTATGGTTTCGTGCCAAACAAAATCTAAAAAAGAAGAAAACAAAAAACCCAATATTCTTTTAATTGTTGTAGACGATCAAGGCTATGCAGATTTTTCGCCTTTTAAAAATCACGACAAAAGCATTTCAACACCAAACATAACGCGCCTTGGGAATTCCGGTACGGTTTTTACACAAGCTTATGTTACGGCGCCGGTTTGCAGTCCGTCGAGAGCAGGGATATTAACAGGGAAAAATCAATTCAGATGGGATAAACCGGCGAGTTGGGGCCCGGGTTTGCCAGATAATGTAAAAACCATTGCAGAGTATTTAAAGGATGCTGGCTACGAAACGGCACGTATTGGCAAGAATGATTTGGGGCGCAATTTTCATAAAAACAATGTACGCGAATACCCTTTAAATCACGGTTACGATGAGTTTCTAGGTTTTAGTGCACATGCGCACGATTATTGGTTGAATTCCCAAGAGATTAAAGACCGCACGCCAGATCCTTACGGTACAAGCGCGCTTTTAGGGCCATTAATGCACAACATGGGCGAAAAAAGTTATGACCAAGGCTACCTTACGGATATTTTGACAGATGAATCTGTTGATTATATTAAACGAAAACGGGACAAACCTTTCTTTTTAACCTTGTCTTACAATGCGGTGCATCATTTAATTCACCAGGTGCCCAAAAAGTATTTGGATAAATACAATGTAAAAGAAATACCAAATTACGATCCAGATAGTTTGGTGGCATTCAAAAAACACAAGCCCGGGTCTTATTCGGCTTACTACGATAAATATTCGCGAGTTGGGGCCATTCAGCATGAAGATTTACGCAAGTATTATTTGGCTAATCTCAATTGTTTAGATGATAATATCGGGCGTGTTTTAGATGCTTTGAAAACACAAAAACTTGTTGAAAATACTGTGGTTGTGTTTATTTCGGATAATGGTGGCTCGCCACTTACGGGTGCCAATAACACACCGTTAACAGGAGGGAAGTACTCACTTTGGGAAGGTGGTATTCGCGTGCCTTTGGCAATTAGTTGGCCCAATGAAATTGATGCTGGAAGAGTGGAAACCAATTATGTTTCGGCAACCGATATTTTGCCAACCTTAACTAATATTGCTGGCATTGCGCTTACCGATAATGCAATTGATGGCATCAATCTTTTAAAGCCGGAAGCCAACCGACTATTAGTGTGGAAATGGCAAAAAACCTGGGCGGTGCGCAAGGGCGATTGGAAACTTACCAATGCTAAAGAGAACCATTGGAAAAGTGAGCCTTCGGCGCAATACATTGCGCCTATAGTCGATAATATGGAGTTGAAATTATTCAATATCGCTAAGGATCCGGGAGAGCGTATGGATTTAGCGGCACAACATCCAGAAAAAGTAAAAGCTTTGGAAGCGGCTTATAAAAACTGGATTGATTTAAATGTTAGAAAATAAAACAGCCACTAAACAACCGTTACTTTAACGCCTTTTTCTTCTAATTTCTTTTTGATTGTTGATGAAATACCGCTGTCTGTAATAATTTCATCAATGGCGTTCAAATTGCAAATCTTTGCGAAACTCTTTTTTCCAAATTTTGAAGAGTCTGCTAAAACAATGGTCTTTTGGGCCGATGCCAACATTTTCTGGTTGAGTTGCGCTTCTTCTAAACTCGTGGTAGATAAGCCATAGTCAAAATCAATGCCATCAACACCTAAAAAAAGTTTACTGCACGAAATGCTATCTAAAATTTGGGACGCATAAGTGCCAATTACCGAAGCGGAACTATGCCGAATGTAGCCACCAAGTTGTAAAATCTCTATGTTTTTATCGTGGATTAAATGCAAAACAGCATATAAGGATGAGGTGATTACGGTAAGCTTGTTTTTAGGTTTTATGAATTTTGAAAGTGCTTGAACAGTGGTTCCCGAAGCAATCATTATCGAGTCGTTTTCGTCAATTTGTGCTGCCGCGGCTTGTGCAATACCGTTTTTTTCTTCAACCGAAATTTTTTCTTTTTCAATTACGGCTTTCTCTTTAATGTATGGGTTTTCCAAAGATGCACCGCCATGGGTTCTAAACAACAAGCCTTTTTCCTCCAATAGCTTTAAATCTTTTCTAATAGTAACCGCAGAAACATTTAGCTGCTTGCATAAATCTAAAACTTCAACGTGTTTTTCTTTAGCTAAAAGGTTTAATATGGTTTCGTGTCGTTGCATATAATCAAATATAAGTAAATGAAGATAAACGAAGTGAATATTTTACATTTTGTTAATTATTTTTACAATTTACTTTCGTTTTCTTTCGTTTTAAAATTAATTTTGATACATTTGAAATTAAATATAAACAATCAAAACAAAAATAAATCAATTTGTTTGATAGACCAACCTTAATTCGTCAACTACAAACATCTTCCCATTGGGATGTCATCATTATTGGCGGTGGTGCAACGGGCTTAGGCATTGCTTTAGATAGTGCAACACGCGGATTTAAAACCTTGCTTTTAGAACAGGTTGATTTTGCAAAAGGCACTTCAAGCCGAAGCACGAAATTGGTTCACGGCGGCGTAAGGTATTTGGCGCAAGGGAACATCGATTTGGTTAAAGAAGCGCTGTACGAAAGAGGTTTAATGCTTAAAAACGCATCGCATTTAGTAAGTAATCAGTCCTTTATCATTCCTAATTATACACATTGGGACATGTTGAAATATACAATCGGATTAAAATTATATGATTTTTTAGCAGGTAAATTGAGTTTTGGAAAATCTATCGGCATTAATAAAAGGAAAACTATTTTAAGATTATCAACCTTAAAATCCGATAAATTAAAAGGCAGTGTTGTTTATCACGATGGGCAATTTGACGACGCTAGACTTGCCATAAACATAGCGCAAACGGCCATTGAAAAAGGGGCAACCCTACTTAATCATTTTAAGGTTGAAAAACTGTTGAAAAACAATGATGGTCTGGTTAATGGTGTTGAAGCCACAGATGCAGAAACCAACTTAACATATGCTTTAAACGCTAAAGTGGTTATTAATGCCACGGGTGTTTTTACAGATGAAGTTTTAAAAATGGATAATGCGTTGGCTAAAAACAGCATTCGCCCAAGTCAAGGTATTCACTTGGTTTTAGATCAATCCTATTTACCCGGAAACGATGCGATTATGATTCCTAAAACGGATGACGGACGCGTGTTGTTTTTAGTGCCATGGCATAATCGTGTGGTGGTTGGTACCACCGATACTTTATTGGATAGCCACAGTTTGGAGCCCAAAGCACTCGACAAGGAAATCGATTTCATTTTGCAAACCGCCAACAGGTATTTAACAAAAAAGGTCACCAAAAAAGATGTGTTGAGCATATTTGCTGGATTACGACCGTTAGCAGCACCAAAAGATAAATCTGAAAAAACAAAGGAAATCTCACGAAGCCATAAAATTATAGTATCAGATTCAGAGCTGATTACCATAACAGGAGGTAAATGGACGACCTACAGACGTATGGCACAAGATGTTTTAAATAAAGCCATAGCCTTAGGGAAACTGCCAAACGCCAAATGCCAAACCAAAAATTTATTAATCCATGGCGCGGATGGTACCGTGAATAAATCACAGCATTTATATATTTACGGAAGCGACCAAAGGGAAATCAAGAAACTCATTGGTGAGCATCCTGAATTAGGCGAAAAGCTGCATCAAAGATTGGAGTTTACAAAGGCAGAGGTTGTTTGGGCGATACGAAATGAAATGGCCAGAACTATTGAAGATGTTTTGGCAAGACGTGTAAGGATTCTATTTTTAGACGCCAAAGCCGCCATTGAAATTGCTCCAATGGTTGCCACTATTTTGTCAAAAGAATTACATAAAAACGATGAATGGAGACAGCAACAAATTTCTGATTTTATTGAAATTGCTGAAAGCTACGTTATTAAGAATTAAATTATAACCAATAAAAACTCCACCCGAGTGAGTTTCTCCCCCCCAATGGGGGAGCTAGAGGGGGCCTATTATGGAAAAATACATACTAGCATTAGACCAGGGAACAACAAGTTCCAGAGCCATAGTTTTTGATAGAAAAGGAAGCATCATTTCGTTAGCTCAAAAAGAGTTTACCCAATACTTTCCTAAACCGGGTTGGGTAGAGCACGACCCATTGGAAATCTGGTCATCGCAAGCTGGTGTTGCGGCCGAAGCAATTGCCAAACAGGGATTGAATGTAGAAAACATTGCCGCAATTGGTATTACCAATCAACGCGAAACCGTGGTTGTTTGGGATAAAAACACAGGGAAACCTATCTACAATGCTATAGTTTGGCAAGATAAAAGAACCTCTAATTATTGCGATGAACTTAAAAAACAGGGGCACGAAAAAACGATAAGGGAAAAAACAGGATTGGTTATCGATTCGTATTTTTCGGGAACAAAAGTAAAATGGATTTTAGATAACGTTAAAGGTGCAAGAAAAAAAGCCGAAGACGGCGAACTTCTTTTGGGCACTATTGATACCTGGTTGATATGGAATTTCACAAAAGGCAATCAGCATATTACCGACGTTACCAATGCCTCACGGACCTTGTTGTTCAATATAAATACCATGGATTGGGATGATGATTTATTAGAGTTATTAACCATTCCTAAAAGCATGCTTCCGGAAGTAAAACAATCTAGCGAGGTTTATGGGCATACAAAATCTACGTTTTACGATGCAAATATTCCCATTTCTGGAATTGCTGGCGATCAACAAGCGGCCCTGTTTGGGCAAATGTGCACTAAACCGGGTATGGTAAAAAACACTTACGGAACGGGCTGTTTTATGTTGATGAATATCGGCGACAAACCAACCGTTTCTAAAAACAACTTACTCACTACGGTAGCATGGAAAATAGACGGAAAAACAACCTATGCTCTAGAAGGCAGTATCTTTATTGCTGGCGCCGTGGTGCAATGGCTAAGGGATAGTTTGAAAATTATTAGAAATTCATCAGAGGTTGAAACACTGGCAAGTTCGGTGTCGAGTTCAGAAGGCGTATATTTTGTGCCCGCTTTCGCAGGTTTGGGAGCACCGCATTGGAATCAGCAAGCTCAAGGCACCATTTTCGGATTGACGCGAGGCAGTACCGATGCGCATATTGCTAGGGCAGCATTGGAATCCATCGCCTATCAAACCATGGATGTGTTAAAAGCCATGGAAGCCGATTCCGGAATTTCGATACAAGAATTAAGAGTTGATGGCGGTGCTACGGTAAATAATACACTTATGCAATTTCAGGCCGATGTGTTGAATACCGAAACGGTACGCCCTAAAATAGTAGAGACTACGGCAATGGGTGCTGCTTTTTTAGCGGGATTAGCTGTCGGCTATTGGGATAATCCTGAAGAAATTCAAGAGATTTGGCAAACCGATACCCATTTTAAACCTACCTATAAAAGATCGGCTATTGATGAAAACATAAAAGGGTGGTACAAAGCTATTGATGCTTTGGAATATTGGACAAAAGATAAATTATAACTAAAATAAAAATCTATGACACCATTTATCTCAGAAATTATAGGAACAGCCATACTTATTTTATTGGGCGGTGGCGTTGTGGCTAACGTGGTATTAAACAAAACCATTGGCAATAATAGCGGTTGGATAGTGATAACTACGGGTTGGGCTTTGGCGGTTTACGTTGCCGTGGTTATAGCAGGGCCTTATAGTGGTGCGCATATTAATCCGGCTGTGAGTATTAGTTTGGCAGTCGCAGGAAAATTTCCTTGGAACGATGTGCCTCTATATATTTTGGCACAAATGCTTGGTGCTATGTTGGGGTCTTCTGCCGTTTGGGTGTTTTATAAAAATCATTTTGATGAAACCGAAGATGCCGATTCCAAAAAAGCAGTGTTCTGTACAGCTCCAGCCATTAGGCATACGTTTTCCAATTTTTTTAGTGAAGCCTTGGGCACTTTTGTACTCATATTTACCATTTTGTATTTTACCAATGCTACTATAAACGAGACGGAAACCGTAATTGGTTTAGGCTCTTTGGGGGCGTTGCCGGTGGCCTTTTTGGTTTGGTCTATAGGGTTGTCGTTAGGCGGCACAACTGGTTATGCCATTAATCCGGCACGTGATTTAGGGCCACGAATTATGCATGCCTTACTTCCTATAAAAAACAAGGCAGCAAGCGATTGGAGCTATGCTTGGATTCCTATTTTAGGCCCTATTATTGGCGCATGTTTAGCATCTTTATTGATGTTGGCCTTGGCTTAAAATCTTCAATTGAATCCGGCCCATATCAGAACTTGAGCGGGTTATTTTGTTTAATCGTTTTCTAAAACTATCTTTATTCAAAAGAACGTGCAAATCGTTCATTGGTTTCAATTCTAATTAAAAAATGAAAATTTTAAACAGCGTTTTTTTAATCTTGCTAAGCCTGATGTCTTTTAGTCAGGAATTACCTCCTATTGAAAAATTTACGACTGAAAATTATTTGGGAGACAATCAAAACTGGATGCTTTCCCAAGCGCCAAACAATTTCATCTATGTGGCAAATAACAAAGGGTTGTTGGAATATAATGGCGCGGAATGGACAACGTACACGTCTCCAAACAATACCATAATAAGAGCTGTGAATGTTGTTGAAAATAAAATATACACAGGTTGTTATGCCGAGTTTGGCTATTGGGAAAAAAACGAATTTGGTGCCCTAAACTATGTGTCGCTGTCTTCTAAACTCGATAAGCAGATGTTGGAAGACGAACAGATTTGGAATATTATTGAGCACAACGAATGGGTGGTTTTTCAGTCTAACGCCAAAATTTATTTTTATAATTCACAAACCGAAACCTTTAAAATTGTTAAGGCAACTAACATCATTTACAAAATTTTCAAGGTCAAAAACCAAATCTATTATCACGTAGCTAATGAAGGTATTTTTACTATTGAAGAAGGTAAACCGAAACTTATTATTAACGATGAAGTTGTAAAATCGGGACGTGTAATCAATATGTTCAGCGCTAAAGAAAGTTTAATCATTATTACGCGAAATGCAGGGTTTTATAAAATTCAAAATAACCAATTAATACCGTGGAACATAAAAGCCGATACCGTTTTAAATACCATGAGTGTTTTTAGTAGTATTCAGTTAAAAGACGGAAGTTTTATGATAGGCACCATCTCTGATGGCGTGTTGCATATTTCTGAAAATGGTATTATCGATTACCAAATCACCCAAAAAAAAGGCCTGAGCAACAACACCGTTTTATCGCTATTTGAAGATAATGCAAACAACGTTTGGGCGGGTTTGGATAACGGCATTAACTGCATAAATGTAAAATCGGCCGTAAAAACCTTTTTTGATTACGATGGGGTTTTAGGTACCGTGTATACCACGCAAGTGTTTAATGGTGCGTTGTATATTGGCTCTAACCAAGGTTTGTTTTACAGGCGTTTAAAATCTGATAACGATACCTTTAAATTTATTGAAGGAACTGCGGGACAGGTTTGGGATTTGTTTAATTACAATGATGAATACTTGTTTTGCGGACATCATTTAGGCACGTTTTTAATTGAAGAAAACAAGGCAAACAAAATAAGCAACGAATTGGGTGCCTGGACTTTTAAACGCATTCCTGGGCATGACAACCTTTTGCTTCAGGGAAATTATAATGGTTTGTTTATTCTTGAAAAAACAGATAATCTTTGGCACATAAAAAATAAGGTTGAAGGCTTTAAAAACTCATCGAGGTATTTAGAAATCGATGATGCCAATCAAATTTGGGTAAGCCATGAATACAAAGGTGTGTTTAAATTAAAACTGAACGACAGTTTGACCAAGGTGCAAAAACTGGACATGGAAACAAGTTTGCCATTAGGAAAAAATTCAAGTTTAATTAAATATAAAAACGAGATTCATTACGCATCCGAAGAAGGGCTTTTTATTTATAATAAAACCGAAAATGCATTTCAAAGAGATTCAATTTTAAGTAAAATCATTAAAAATGACGACTATATTTCGGGCAAATTAGTGGTCGATAAAAACGAAAAACTTTGGGCGTTTTCAAAAGATAACATAAGCTTTATTGAAAATGATGATGTTACAAACAAACCCGTTATCAATAATATTCCTATTCCTTCAAAACTAAGAAAAGGCGTTTTGGGTTACGAGAATATTTCGCTCATCAATCGCAGCACTTATGTTTTGGGTACGGCAAATGGTTACATGACATTGGACTTGTCTAAATTTAATGACGACGTAGATTATCAAATTCATCTCAATTCAATTTCCATACAAGATGTTGATGATAACAATAGCGTTTATGCGCTACATGCCAATGGAGAGTTTAATTATAAGCAGGGTTTGTTGTCTTTTAAGTATTCAGTGCCCGAGTACCAAAAATATTTAAATGTTAAATACCAATATATGCTTGAAGGGCATTCGAATAAATGGAGCAAGTGGACCGAAAATGCCCAAGTAACATTCGAAAACCTCTCGTTTGGCGATTACACCTTTATGGTTCGTGCTAAAGTTGGGAATACACTGTCTAAAAACACGGTGTTCTACAGCTTTAAGGTTAACAGGCCGTGGTACCTGTCAAACACGGCTTTGTCGCTATATTTTCTGTTGCTTTTAATCATTATTTTAATTACGCATAAAGCATATAAACGTTATTATTCAGAAAAATTTAAGCACGAGCAAATGGAGAATGAACAAATGATAATGCAGATTAAAAACGAAAAACTAAATCAGGATATAGACAATAAAAACAGGGAGTTGGCCATATCTACCATGAGTATTATTAAAAAAAACAGGGTTTTAAACAAGATTAAAAAGGAGCTTAAAAAAACCAAACACATTGATAATAATACGGCCATAGAACTTATAAATAGTAATTTGAATGACACAAAAGATTGGTCTTTTTTCGAACAGGCTTTTAACAATGCCGACAAAGATTTTTTAGAAAAGATCAAGAATTCCCATCCCGATTTAACTCCAAACGACCTGCGTTTTTGCGCCTATTTACGGTTGAATTTATCCTCAAAAGAAATGGCGCCATTGCTTAATATATCTATAAAAAGTGTTGAAACCAAACGTTACAGATTAAGAAAAAAACTAGGTTTAGAGCACGATGATGGCCTTGTTGATTACATCTTAAAATTTTAGCAACACGACAAGTTGCTATTTTACCACGACATTACCACGACAAGCAACTAAAACTACCTGTTTTTTAAGCTTTTGTATAAAAAATATGAAATTCTGATTATTCAGTGTTTATAGGGTTTTACGCTAATAAAATAATGGGTTTTAGTTATTTTTATTGCGGTGTTCGTTTTTTATCGGCATTTATATTGCGGATTTCTCAGCATTTGAGGTTAAGTTTACATTAATTGATTTTTTGAACTGATCTTAAAATCAGCATAAACTATTTTTTTGAAACTAACATTAAACTACACTCGAATGAAATTGAAACTTTTTAATCAAAAAAATAAAGTGCTGTTCTTGTCATTATTTTTGTTTGCCACAGCAGTTGCGTGGGCACAATCTGAAAAGACAATTACAGGTACAGTACTTTCAGCAGAAGATAATATGCCGTTGCCAGGAGCATCGGTAATTGTTAAAGGAACCACAAACGGGACATCGACGGATTTTGATGGTAAATTCTCGTTTTCTGTAAGTAATAATGCGACCATACTAATGGTTTCTTACTTAGGCTACCAAACAAAAGAGGTTGCCATAACCACTGGAGCGTTAACCATTTTATTGAATATCGATCAAAATGTGCTGGACGAAGTTGTCGTGGTGGGTTACGGTACACAAAAGAAAAGCGATTTGGTTAGTGCGGTTGCGACAACAGACTTAAGTAAGGCGACACAAACACCAACATCCGACGTAAACGAAATGCTTAGAGGTAGGATTTCCGGTTTACAAGTAGATGTAGGCGGTGGTAGTTTGAGACCAGGAGGTACTTCCGAAATTATATTTAGAGGTCGTGGTTCAATAGAAGGTAATGTAAGTGGTATTTACGTTGTAGATGGTGTTGTTAGAGATGGCGGTATTGAAGATATTAATCCAGACGACATAGAATCGGTTGAGTTTCTTAAAGATGCCTCAGCACAGGCTATTTACGGTTCTAGAGCGGTTAATGGGGTGGTTTTAATCACTACTAAAAGAGGAAAAACCGATAAAGTTAACGTGGCTTATCACGGCTATGTTACAACACAATCCATTGAAAGGAATTTTGATGTATACAGTGGTCAGGAATTTGCTCAATTAAGAAGGGAAGCCAGAAGAACAAACAATGGAGATGGTACAGAGTATCTTGATGATGAGGATATCTTTTCAGCAATTGAATTGGAATCCATTGAAAACAATGAGTTTACAGATTGGGAAGATGAATTGCAAAAAAACGGAACAATAAACAGCCAATCTATTAGTGTGAATGGAGGTACCGAATCAACACAAGTATTTGGTAGTATTAATTATTTTAGGCAAGATGGAATCATTCCAACATCAAGCTATGTTAGAAAGAATTTACGGTTAAACGTAGATCAAAAGATAAGCGATAAAATTTCAGCTCGATTTGATATTAACTTAGTTAACGATAAAACTGAACGTGCGGCAAATATCAATGTCATTACTTTTTCGCCATTAGGTAGAGCTTACGATGACGAGGGTAACTTAACACAATATCCAAGTGGAGAAGACGGTACGGCCATTAATCCATTGTGGAATTTAAGAGAA
Organism: Hwangdonia sp.; assembly: GCF_048381975.1. NCBI lineage: Bacteria > Pseudomonadati > Bacteroidota > Flavobacteriia > Flavobacteriales > Flavobacteriaceae > Hwangdonia > Hwangdonia sp. Next base: position 18,129 of record NZ_JBLWYT010000001.1, read on the forward strand.
TCTGATGATGATGAAAGAGGCAACGATTTTGTGGTGAATTTTATACCATCATATCAAATAACAAAAAATTTAAAATATCAATTAACAACATCAGTTACCAGAAAAAATTCTGAAAGAGGCCGATATTTATCTTCATTACACTCTAGCGGACAAACAGATAGAGGTATCGCAAGTATTAATAATCAATTAAGGGAAGCCTTTTTTATTGAAAACATATTAACTTATGATAAAGAATTCAATGCCGACCACAAATTTAACCTAACACTGGTGCAAGCGGTAGATGAAAATAAATTTACACAAACATTTACTGTGGGTACTGGGTTTCCAAATGAAAGCTTAGGGTATGATGGCATTACTAATGCGATAGGAAATATTACGGCAGAGCGTAATAAATCGACTATCAGAACTGCTTCTTTTATGGGTAGATTACGTTATAATCTATTTGATAAATATTTATTTACTGGTACATTTAGGAGAGACGGAGCATCAGTAAATGCAAAGGACTTTAAATGGACTGATAATCCGGCAGGTGCTTTTGCATGGAAAATGCATAAAGAAAGTTTTTTAGAAAATGTCGATGCCATTCAAGAATTAAAGTTAAGATTGAGTTATGGGTCGTTGGCTAATGCCCTTAAAGTCCCATACGCATCACTGTTTACAGCAGAAGGACAAAATTACATATTTGATGATGGAATAACAGCTTCAGGGTATGCTCCATCTGTAATATTACCAAACCCTGGTTTAGAGCATGAAAAAATAACCACTTTAAATGTGGGTCTGGATTTTTCATTATTTAAAAGATTTTTAACTGGTGACATCAATTATTATGATGCCAGAACTAAAAACTTATTATTAAGACGCGGGGTGCCTTCAATAACCGGTTATCAATATACATTCTTTAATGCCGGTGAACTACAGAATACGGGTATAGAATTAAGCATAACCGCAAATCTTATTAATACCGACGATTTTAAATGGTCGGTATCTACAAATTGGTCAAATAATAAAAACAAACTGATTGAGCTATATAATGATGGAGAGGGTAATCCTATTTTAGATGATGATACCTATGGTTATTTTGTAGGTCAATCTACAAGCGTTATCAGACAATATGCGTTCGATGGAATTTGGCAAGAAGGAGATGACTTTGCAAATGCACCACAGGCAAATCCAGATTCATCAATCCCTCAAGATAATTTAGCACCAGGAGATATAAAGATTAAAGATACCAATGGTGTGGATGATGAAGGTAATGTAACAGGGGTTCCAGACGGAAAAATAACACCTGAAGATCGCGTATTTACCGATAGTAACCCAGATTGGTTTGGGTCGATATCTTCAACGTTATCTTACAAAGGGTTCGAATTATTTATTGACTTTTACGCTGTAGAAGGGGCAACCAAAGTAAATCCGTTTTTATCAGATTTTAATAACGGAGGCACGCTTTCCAGTAAACTAAACGGTGTAAAAGTGCCCTACTATACGCCCGAAAATCCATCAACCACATATCCAAGGCCTAACTTTGATTCTGCGCCGCTGTACCTAAATTCATTGGCGGTTAAAGATGCGTCGTATATTAGGTTAAGAACTTTAAGCTTAGGTTATACATTACCAGAATCCGTATTCTCAAAACTTAATATCAATGAGGTTAAGTTATATGTAACAGGAACCAATTTATTTACAGATACAGATTACATAGGCTATAGTCCCGAGGTAAATATTAGAAACACATTCTCTAATGCAGATACGGGTTATCCAGATGCAACAAGTTTTACGTTTGGAGTAAAAGTTAAATTATAATTTTCAAAAAAAATAAATTATGAAGACAAAAAAATATTTGATTACAACAAAAAGTAGTTTGCTCTTGATAATGGCACTTTTATTCATAGTGTCTTGTGAAGAATTTTTGGAAGAGCAACCAAGTACCGTCATAGATTCAAACTATATATACACAACAGAAGAAGGTTTAAAATCTGGCGTAGTTAGTTTATATAAGTTCGAGAGGGATCGTTATGACAGAAGTACAGAAGATTATATGGGCGCAGTTTTAATGTCGTCTAGAAGTGATTTGGCGTTTAGCAGAACCGGATATACAGGCTTAATGGGTAGATACCAAAGAGGCATTTCTCCAGAAGACCTGGGTGCTAGATTTGTATCTGCGCTATTCTGGAAACATTACTACAATATTGCCAGTAAAGCAACAGACATTATTAATGCCGCTGAGGTTGTACAAGACGTAGATGAAGATGTTAGAAATGAAATTATTGCAGAGGCGAAGTTTTTCAGAGCACACTCTTATTTCTATCTGTACAGAATGTTTAATAATATTTATGTAACCACAGAATCTGTTACGGTTGATAATGCATTTGATGTGATTAATAATAAATCATCCGAAGAAGAAATATTCGCACTATTAAATAATGATTTAGATTTTGCTGTAGCACATTTAAATTGGGATGTTACATTTGGACGTATATCAAAAGGCACGGCAAAGCATGTAAAGGCAAAAGTGGCGATGTGGCAAGGTAATTGGGAAGAAGCCAAATCGCAGGCCGTTTCGTTAATAAATGAAGGGCCACATAGTTTAGTTTCAAGTACTGCAGATGTTTTTAAAGGAAATAGAGACCATTCAGAACAATTGTTTGTTATTCAATCCAAAGATGATGCTTTAGGCGGTGGAGACGTTACAATGATTAATGCCAACTATATAACGCAATATTTCCAAATACCAGGAATTGAAGAGGACATAAATCAAGGCGGCCGAGGGTTTTCAAGAGTATTGCCCAACCGTTATCTATTGGGGCTCATAGCTGAAGATGCTAACGATACGCGCGACGATAATACCTATTTTAGATTGAAATACTTCTATACTTCTGGAGATAAAATAGGTCAAGAAATTGATATTTATAAACCTATTTCGGATGAAAACCCCAATGGTGTTCAACTAGCAAGATATTATCAAAGATTGCACCCTTCTTGTATCAAGTTTGCCCAAGAGGATGACGACCCTAAAAACTATAGAAATAGAAGTAACATTTTAGTTTATAGATTGGCAGAAACTTATTTAATTGCCGCCGAGGCCATAATGAGGTCTTCTGGCGATCCTTTACCCTATATCAACGCGATTAGAACAAGAGCAGGTGCAGCACCTTTAACCAGTGTCGATGAGCAAGCTATTTTAGACGAGCGTGCAAGGGAACTTGCTTTTGAAGGTCAAAGATGGTTCACATTAAAAAGAATGGGACAGAATGTTATAGACAGACAAATTACAAGTTATGCAGGTGATGGGGAGTTTTTTCCACCAAATTTAGGAGCGAAAGATCCTAGAACCAATTGGCAACCTTACTTTATTAATTTTCCTATAGCACAAATAGATTTGGATTTATTGGGTCCAGATTATCCACAGAATGACGGTTATTAACTAAAGAACAAATTAATAGCATTTTTTTTCGTTTAGTTTAGATGTGTTGGTTTTCAATCTAAGGGCAACTAAGTCTTTTGCCCTTAGATTTCAACACTTTTAGTAACTTCGTAAATTTCGTTTTAAAAAGTAATTGTATTCTTATGCTAAAAAGCACACTTCATTTGTTTTTATTGGTCGTATTTATAAGTCTTTATGGGTGCCAATCCGGTTCGCATAAAACAATCACTTTTGCCGATAATGTTGTGGTGGCACACCGTGGCGCTTGGAAACAAAAAAACCTACCACATAATTCAATAGCGGCATTAAAACACGCCATAAACTTAGGGTGTACGGGTTCAGAATTTGATGTAAGAATGACGGCCGATAACGTATTGATTGTTACCCACGATGCCGATTATCACGATTTAATTATAGAAAAATCCACCTATGCCCAATTATCAAAATTTAAACTTTCAAACGGCGAAACCTTACCCACGTTAAGAGATTATATAATTGCCGGAATGCAAAATAACGATTCCACGGGTTTGGTCTGCGAAATAAAACCATCAAAAACCGAAGGCCGAAATACCTTAATGGCCGAAAACGTGCTGAAATTGGTAAAAGAACTTAGAGCCGAAAATTATATATTGTCTTACATCAGTTTTAGTTATGCCATTTTACAAAGAATAAAGGAACTGGATGCCAATGCCAGAACACAATATTTAGATGGCTCAAAACCACCAAAACGATTAATAGAAGATGGTATAACAGGATTAGACTACTTGGTTTATAAATACAAAGTGAAGCCAGAATGGATAACAAGTGCCAAAGAAAAAGGTTTAATATTAAACGTTTGGACAGCCAATTCAATTGAAGATATCGATTGGTTTTTAGCAAACGATTTTGATTACATTACTACAGATGAACCGGAACTTGTTTTTGAAAGAAGCGAAAAAAGCCCAACAAAAAGAGGTTATAAATTGGTTTGGAGCGACGAGTTTAACTACCAAGGAAAACCAGATTCTACCAAATGGGCTTACGATTACGGTTTTTTAAGTAACCGCGAAGAGCAATATTACACCGATAGCTTAAAAAATGTTAGGGTCGAGAATGGGTCTTTAATAATTGAAGCACATAAAGAAAAAATTGCAAACGCAAAATACAAAAGCGACGAGTTTAAAAACAAAAGTTGGGTACAGTATATCGCTGAAATTGACACTGCGCAATACACATCGGCAAGATTAAAAACCGATGGCTTGGCATCCTGGAAATATGGGCGCATTGAAGTAAAGGCAAAGTTACCAAGGGGTGTTGGTTTGTGGCCGGCAATATGGATGCTGGGTGAAAACAGAAAAGAAGTTGGCTGGCCAGAATGCGGCGAGATAGATATTATGGAACATGTTGGTTTTAACCCAGACTCTATTTTTGGAACCATTCATACAAAAGCCTTTAACCACATGAAAGGCACAGAAAAAGGAAAAAAGATTTTTATTGAAAAACCTTACGATACGTTCCATGTGTTTGCTGTAGAATGGACACCCGAAAAAATGGACTTTATTTTAAACGATACCGTTTACAATCATATAAAAAACGAGCATAAAACGATTGCGGAATGGCCGTTTGATCAAGAGTTCTATTTGATAATGAATGTGTCCGTTGGTGGGATGCTTGGGGGACAAAAGGGGATTGACGATTCCGTTTTTCCGCAGCAAATGGTAATCGATTATGTTAGGGTTTTTCAACAAAAAGAATAATAAACAATGAAGCATTATACGCTACTAGTATTGGTTTTGGTCATGAGTTTTTTAAGTTGTAAAAATGAAAAACAACAAGAAAACCAAAGCCTAAATGTAATGACTTACAACATCCGTTTGGATGTCGCTTCCGATGGTGAAAACGCCTGGGCAAACCGGAAAGGGTTTTTAAGTTCGCAAGTTCTGTTTTACAGCCCCGATATTTTGGGCGTGCAAGAGGCGCGACCCAATCAAATGACCGATTTAAAAGAGGCTCTAAAAGATTACAAAACCATTGGAATTGGTCGCGATGGCGATAATAAAGGTGAGTTTTCAGCCATATTCTACAATGCAAAAAAACTAAAAGTTGAAGAAGAAAATACCTTTTGGTTGTCGGAAACTCCAAGTGAAATTTCAATGGGTTGGGATGCCGCCTATCCAAGAATTTGTACTTACGGACTTTTCACTGTACTCGAAAACAATCAAAAAATATGGGTGTTCAATACGCATTTAGACCATGTTGGAAAAGGAGCACAGTTACAAGGCATGCAACTTATTCTTAAAAAAATAGAGACTTTAAATACCGATGATTTTCCGGTAATTGTAATGGGCGATTTTAATGTAGAACCCCAAAGCGAACTTATTGCAAATCTTAAGCAAACCCTTAACGATTCAAAAGATAAAGCAAAACTTGTTTTTGGGTCAAACGGAACATTCAATGGATTTAAGTTCAACGAGCCTGTTACACGACGTATAGATTATATTATGTTGTCAAAATCCACAAAAATTGAAGTCGAAAAATACGGTGTTTTATCCAGTTCCATAGATTTAAAATATCCATCAGACCATTTTCCCGTATTTGTAGAATTAACATTAAAATAGAACCGTATTTAAACATGAAAATAGCAATCCTTCCTTTAAAGCTTATCATTATTTCAAGTCTAATTTTTACCGTGCTTAGCTGTAAAAACGAAACAACAAATCCCAAGCATTCAACTTTAAATGAAAGTATTGAAAAAAAGGTAGATTCGGTTTTGGCACTCATGCAGATTAATGAAAAAATCGGACAGTTAGTGCAATATAGCGGGAAGTGGAATGCTACCGGGCCTTCATCAACAAAAGGCGATCAACATAAACTTGAAAAGCTTAAAAAGGGCGAGGTGGGCTCGATGTTAAATATCACTTCTGTGGCAAGTATTCGGGAAACCCAAAAAATAGTTATGGAGCATTCAAGACTTAAAATCCCTTTGATTTTCGCTTATGATGTGATTCACGGGTATAAAACCATTTTTCCCATTCCGTTAGGGGAAACGGCGAGTTGGGATTTAAATATTATGAAACAATCGGCGTCAATTGCAGCCAAAGAAAGCGCAGCTTCAGGTTTAAATTGGACCTTTGCTCCCATGATTGATGTGTCCAGAGATGCCCGTTGGGGGCGCGTTATGGAAGGCGCTGGCGAAGACCCGTATTTAAACGCTGTTGTTGGTGTGGCGCGTATTGAAGGATTTCAAGGCGATGATTTGTCCGATATTAATACCATTGCAGCCTGCGCTAAGCACTTTGCGGGCTATGGCTTTGGTGAGGCCGGTCGGGATTATAACACCGTTAATGTTGGTGCAAACGAACTGCACAACACCATTTTACCACCTTTTAAGGCTGCCGCCGAAGCTGGCGCGGCAACTTTTATGAATGCCTTTAACGATATTGATGGTATTCCGGCGACAGGACATAAAATTTTACAACGCGATATTTTGAAAGGGGAATGGAACTGGAGTGGATTAGTGGTTTCAGATTGGGGTTCTATTGGTGAAATGAGGGCGCACGGTTATGCTGAAGACAAAAAACACGCAGCCGAAATAGCATTAAATGCGGGGAGCGATATGGATATGGAATCGTATGCTTATGAAGCGCATTTGGAAACGTTGCTTAACGAAAAAAAGATTTCAATCCATCAAATTGATGATGCTGTAAGACGGGTTTTAAGGCTGAAATTTGAATTGGGACTTTTTGATGACCCCTATAAATACTGCAACGAGCAACGTGAAAAAGATAACGTTTACTCCAAAGAAAATTTAGCCGTAGCTCGCGATGTTGCAAGAAAATCCATAGTCCTGCTTAAGAATGAAAATAGTTTATTGCCGCTGTCAAAACAACTTAAAAGCATCGCGGTTATTGGACCCTTGGCCGATGATAAAGATTCGCCGTTGGGAAACTGGCGTGCCAAAGGGGAATATAATTCGGCAGTTTCATTATTGGAAGGTGTTAAAAACGCCGTTGGCGAGAACACTAAAATACATTATGCAAAAGGCGTTGATTTAACCATACCGACTATTGCACCTGGTGCGAATCAGTTTTTACTGCCTTTAAAATTTAATACCACAGACGACTCCGGAATTGCAAAAGCTGTTGAGGTTGCTAAAAAATCAGATGTTGTTTTATTGGTAATAGGCGAAAATGCGTATCAAACAGGCGAAGGCCGCAGTCAAACCAATATTGGGTTTTTAGGACTTCAAAATGAATTATTGGAAGCCGTTTATAAAGTGAATAAAAACATTGTAATTGTTTTAATGAACGGCAGACCCATGGATTTAAGCCGCGCTTCTGAAATTGCACCAACCATTTTAGAGTGTTGGCATTTGGGTTCTGAATCTGGAAATGCCATTGCCGATGTTGTTTTTGGAGATTATAATCCGTCGGGAAAATTACCGGTATCATTTCCGCATAACGTTGGTCAGGAGCCTTTGTATTACAACCAAAAAAATACCGGACGACCATACAGCAATAAACACGTTACATTTTCAGGTTACAGAGATGCTCCGAAAAAGGCATTATACCCCTTTGGTTTTGGCTTGAGCTATACCACTTTTAGTTACGATGATTTGCAATTGGATAAAAATGAAATAAAAGCTGGCGGCGACATAAAAGCATCTGTTAATGTAACCAATACCGGTGATAGAGCAGGAGAAGAAGTCGTGCAACTTTATATTCGGGATTTGGTTGGTAGTTTTGTGAGACCAGTAAAAGAGTTAAAAGGATTTGAAAAAATAATGCTAAACCCTGGGGAAACCAAAACGGTCAGTTTTACTATAAACGAAAAAACACTTCAATTTTATACGGCAAACAATACATGGGAAGTAGAACCCGGTGAATTTAATGTTTGGGTTGGAGGCGATTCTACAACCACTTTAAAGAAAAGTTTCACTGTCATTGAATAAGCAAACAATCCATCAATAATTAGTTTTGTTGCGATAGAGAATCTGTAATCTTAGTTATAACAGCTTTTAAATGCTTGGGAAGCGTTGGTTTTTCCCAAGGATGTTGTGCTCCAAAAACATGATTGGCACCTTCAATAATTTCAAGTTGACTGTTCGGATTCCAACTATGAAGTTGTTTTGCTTCGTTTAAAAAGACACTGGTATCATCATCGCCATGAATAATTAAATACGGTATTTTTAAATTAGAAACAGCGCGTGTAATAGTGAGTCTGTTTTCATTGGCAATAAAATCTTCATAGAATTGATAGTAGTGTGGCATTTGTTGTTTTGTTCGTCCGTTTAAAACATATTTTACACCGTCTTTTTTCCATTTTTCTAAATCGCCAATTGTTGCTGTTCTTTTTCCAAAATCGCATACGCCAGCTATACTAATTACGTTTTTTATCCTATTATCTTCTTCGGCTTTTATAGTCACAATCCCGCCAGCTCTACTGTGCCCAATTAAAGTTATATGATTTGCGTTGGCGTTCTTTTTTAACTTAGAATTCGAACACACCCAATCGATAACAGATTCTAAATCGTCTAATTCCTTGGTGTAATTATTATTTCCAAAAGCTTCCAAATCAGGAAAATCGATAGGTTGTTTTAAAGTGCCTCCATTGTGCGAAAAATTGAATTTCACAAAGTAAAAACCAGCCTCGGCAAATGCTTTAGCCATTAAATCCCAAGCGCCCCAATCCTTAAAACCTTTGTAACCATGGCAAAATATTAGTATAGGTTTTTTAGTGTTATCGTCTTTAAAAAACAAATCGGTTAAAATGGGTTTTTCGTGCTTGCCTTCAACAACTATGTTTTTTTCAATAATCATTTATATTTCTTTTTCAGTGAAAGGTATATCTAAATTACAAATTTCTAAAACGAGCTTTTTTAATTCAATACTAAATTTATCAATTGTGTCTTCAGTAATCAACGCATTTTTTTTGGCATAGGGTCCCGCTTTGTCTTTTTGAGCAAATTTTAAAAACCCATGACGTAAATTTTTAAAAGAGACAATACCAGCTTCAACGGGAAGTTGAATTTGATTGGATTGATGCATCATGAGCGCATAAGTGAGTACTTGGAAACTCTTGCTGTATTTGTTGTAATCTGTAGTAATGGCTTCCCAATCTACAATTTCTACACTGCTTTGGTTAACCTGTCCCGTTTTGTAATCAATAATTCTAGTTACACCATTATACTCATCAACCCGATCTACTTTTCCTGTTAAGTTTATAGGAAAATTAAGTTCGGGAATATCGATAAACACGTTGTTTTCGGCTTCAACGGCAATCATTTTTATTTGGTTTCCAGCTTTTAAATCTTGAATTTCCAAATCCAAAAAGTTAGATACGTAACGTTTTGCTATTTCAAAAACAATAAGATTTTTACCTTTGGTAATATCACCTTCTTTATATTCATTTTTAAAATGATGACTTACCGTTTCATTAATTTTAGGCTTTAAATTTTTAATATTTTCAACCGTTAAAAACTCACCAATAAATGGTTTGTAAAAATCTTCAAGCGTGTTGTGTACAACGGTTCCCAAGGTGTTTGCCGCAACGGTTTCTTCGGCATCATCGTGCTCTTTTATTTTTAATATTTTCTGATAATAAAAATCAATAGGATTCCTGATATAGTTGCTAAGTGAGGAAGGTGAAAACCCTTGTTTTGCCACCTCAATAATTTGATTTAATAACTGGGGCGTTTTGTTTATTTGGTTTAATTTCGGTTGTATTACTGGCACATGGGGCGCTATAATTTGATGGTTAATTTTATGAATATTTTCTAATTGCAACTGCGTAATAAACCTGCTTTTTTCGCCACCGGTCAACACATCGGCTTCGGTATTGTATATAATATGGATGTTTTTGGCGCGTTGCAAAAGCCTGTAAAAGTGATAAGTGTAAACCGCATCTTTTTCTTTATACGTGGGCAGGTTGTTTTCTAATTTAACATCAAACGGAATAAAGGAATTGTTGCTTTTTCCAGAGGGCAATATGCCTTCGTTTACCGAGGAAATAATAACGGTTTCAAAATCCAGAACCCGAGATTCCAACATACCCATAATTTGTAAACCTTGTAAGGGTTCGCCTTGAAAATCGAGTGTTTCGGTGCTTAACAATTCTTTGTAAATGCTAAATAAGGCTGAAATGTCTTTGATGTGGTGGTATTCTGAATTTAGTCGCGATAACTCGTTAAACAATTCATTGAATCGGAATAAATATTCTAAGGACAATAGGTTTGAAGCTTTGTTTTCAATTAAATCATTTTTAATAATTAAGATTAATTGCGAACAGTTTTTTAAGGCGTCATCAATAGTTTTTTCCCAATTGGTAAAGAGTATGTCAATAATTGTTTCAGCCTTTGCGGCAATTTGCTTTAATCTATAGGAAGTTAAATAAATGATGTTATTGGCTTCAATGGTTTCAATTATTTTTGAAGCGTAATCAGTGTCGTCAAAATAAAATAAAGGTCTTATAAATTGATGTGCTATAATGTTGATTACATCTTTATAGTAAAATGATTTTGATGGGTTTTTATGAAGTTTGAACAAGCTTTCGAAAAGGGAGGCAAGTGGAATGGATTTCAGCGGAAACCCCATGGTAATATTAAGGGCTTCGATAGTTGAAGGCAGCGAATTTAATACGGGAATCAATAAGTTTTCATCACCCAAAACAACCGCTGTATTTTGTAACGACGGGTTGCTTTGGCTTAAATTATTTAAAAGGGTTCCGATATATTTAGATTGCCCAATGTTTTTTGGAACACCATAAATTGAAATGTTTTTTTCTTTTGAATAATTGTTGGTAATCCAATGAAACGGATTGTTTTCGAAATATTTCCAACGGGTTTGATGCTGCCTTGTAAATAATGCGGCATCGTGTTTTTGGTTGTTAAAAAAAACTTGGTCGATGTCCCAATAAATTTTTGCCACATCATGTTCAAGTAGTTTTTGAATGATGGTTTCCTCAGCGGTATTTAACGCATTGAAACCTAAAAAAACATGTTTTTTTTCGGTGTTGCTTTGAATATAAGATTCTAAGTTTTTAACCGCTTCTCTGTAAATCAGCCCTTGGTAGCCGCTATTTTTATTTAAAAGTTGCTGGGTAAAATGGGTGTAGTACGTATACAGTTTGTTCCAAAACGATAAGTAATTTTTAACAAAATCGGTTTTGTTTTGTTCTAAAGACCAATGTTTTAGTTCTTGAATATCACTTAAATAATTAAATATATTTTCTTGCGGAATAAGGTAGCGATCAATCTCGTTAAAATCCTGAAGTAAAATTTGTGCCCATTTTGAAAAGACCTCAAAAGTATCTTGGTTTTCTTTTTTGGTAAGCGTTACATAGCTGTTATAGAATTCAAATAAAAGCTCTGTATTCGAGATGGGCTTAAGTTGGGACGTGTTTTCTACAAATTCCTCTATACTAATAATTTCAGGGGAAAAAATGGTTTCGTCGGCAACTTTATAAAGTTGATGCTTTAAAAACAAACCAGCCCTTTTACTGGGTAAAATAAAGGTTAGTTTTGAAAGATTTATTTCGGAATCCTTTAAATCTTTTAAAACATCAAAAATAAAAGTTGTCATTAAAGCTTAGTTGTTACTACCATATAAAAATAAAAAAACGCTTCGGATAACCGAAGCGTTTTTAAAAACTTATTTTTTAACTAAAAATAGAGTATTATTCTTTAACTAAGTTAATTTCAACACGTCTGTTGTTAGCTCTACCTTTTCTAGTTTTGTTGGTGTCAATTGGTCTGTCTTTTCCGTAACCAAGTGCAGATAATCTAAACTCATCGATACCATTCTTAACTAAATATTCTTTTACAGAAAGCGCTCTAGCTTCAGATAATGACTGATTTAATTTTGCACTACCAGTACTATCAGTATGACCTTCTATGGTAAATTTAGAATTTGTGTATTCTTTTAAGATGGCTGTAATATCAGATAATACTTTAGCCGATTCACTTTTGATAGAAGATTTACCTGTATCAAACAAGATGGTTTTAGCATATTCGTTAAGCGTTTTTTGAACCGCTTCAGATACTTCTGGGCAACCGTTGTTAGCTACAGTACCTTTAACGTCTGGACAGTTATCGTCTTTGTCTAAAACACCATCACCGTCTCTATCTGGCCAAGGACAACCGTTGTTAGCAGCAGGACCAGCTTCGTTAGGACATTTGTCATCTTTATCAGCAACACCGTCACCATCAGCATCAGGACATCCAGCTAAAGCTTTTAAACCAGCTACAGTAGGACATTCATCTAAATGATCTGGAACACCATCACCATCAGAATCAGGACAACCGTTAAACTCAGCTAAACCAGGTTCGTTAGGACAATCGTCTTTAGAATCTTCAATACCATCACCATCAGAATCTGGGCAACCGTTAAACTCAGGTAAACCAGCAACATCTGGACAAGCATCATCTTTGTCGTAAATGCCATCGCCGTCAGTATCAGTCCCACCAAATTTGATAGAAATACCAACAGTGTGTTGGAAATGTGTTTGTAAATAGTCTTCAAATGCATGTTTGTATGCAGACTGTAGTGTTAAGCCAATGTTTTCGTTAAACCAAACATTTAAGCCTAAAGTACCATTTACAGTACCAGCACCAACTTCGTCAACCCAAGAGTATCCACCTCCTGCACCTAAATAAGGCTCAAGCGTGTTTGAGTTAAGTAAATTACCAAGGCTGTACTTAATAGTACCATCTAAACCGTAGTAAGACAAATCATCAACTGAAGCATCTCCCCACTTATCGATTTTATTTAAAGAACCAGCAACTCCAAATGAGAAACCGTCACCTAAATATTTAGATACAGAGATCGTTGATAAAGAAGGTAAGATATTCCAATGGTCTTCAACATTAAAGAACTCATCAAAAGTATCACCAAGTGGCGCGTTTTCACCTGTCGGATAGAAGTCTACCGCGTTTGCCCCTATGGTAATTTGCCATGGGTTGTTTTCGTCTTGCGCATTAGCGTTGCTATAACCAAGTACAAGCAACATAGCGAACAATAATCTGCTAAGATTTTTCATATTCAAAAGTTTAATTTTTAAGTGTTAATTGTAAGCAAAAGTAAGTTGTTAAATGTTATTAACAAAGACAAATATATAAAAATATTGGTGATTCCTTTGATTAATAAATATTTCAGAATGATTTTAGATAATATTTAGCGCCTTACCAACTTTGGCGAACGCACTTATAGCCTTGTCTAGTTGTGGTTTTGTATGAGCTGCAGATAATTGTACGCGAATTCTTGCTTTGCCTTTCGGTACAACGGGAAAAAAGAACCCAATAACGTAAATGCCTTCTTTTAAAAGCATATTTGCCATGGTTTGCGACAATTTTGCATCATAGAGCATAACGGGAACAATGGCAGAATCACCATCAATAATATCTAAACCGGCAGCTTTCATGCCTTTTTTAAAGTAATTGGTGTTCCATTCTAATTTATCTCTAAGTTCTGTGTTATTTGCAAGCATATCAAAAACCTTAATGGACGCGCCAACTATGGCCGGTGCCAAGGAGTTTGAAAATAAATAGGGTCTGGAGCGTTGGCGCAGCATGTCGACAATTTCTTTTTTTCCAGTAGTGTATCCGCCCATAGCGCCACCTAGTGCTTTGCCTAAAGTTCCTGTAATAATATCTATACGGTCCATGACGTTTTTTTCTTCAAGCGTTCCGCGGCCTGTTTTACCAATAAAACCTGTGGCATGGCACTCGTCAATCATAACCACAGCATCGTATTTATCGGCTAAATCACATATTTTATCAAGAGGCGCTACCAAGCCATCCATTGAAAACACGCCATCGGTTACTATAATTTTAAAACGCGCTCCGTTTTTATTGGCTTCAATAAGTTGGTTTTCTAAATCGGTCATATCACTGTTTTGATAACGATACCGTGCTGCTTTACACAAACGAACACCATCAATTATGGAAGCGTGATTTAACGAATCTGAAATAATGGCATCTTCTTTCCCCAATAAGGGTTCGAAAACGCCACCATTAGCGTCAAAAGCGGCAGCGTACAATATCGTGTCTTCGGTTTGATAGAAATCGGCTATCTTCTGTTCCAGTTCCTTATGGATATCTTGAGTGCCGCAAATAAAGCGCACTGAACTCATGCCAAATCCATGCGTATCCATGGTGTCTTTTGCTGCTTGAATTACCTCGGGATGCGACGACAAGCCCAAATAGTTATTGGCACAAAAATTTAAAACCGTTTCGCCTGTGTTTAAGGTTATTTCGGCGCCCTGTACCGAGGTTATAATGCGTTCTTCTTTATATAAACCTTGGTCTTTAATATCCTGAATCTCTTTCTGTAAATGCTGTTTTATATTGCCGTACATAGTTTTATAATTTTTTATAAAGTTATATTTCTTTTATTTCAATGTCATCATTTATGTAAATGAGAATTTTTTTGGTCACTTTTAAATGCATATTTTCTAAAACATCCTGATACAATTGTAATTGTTGGGAGTGCTTTTTATCTTCAAAACCTGTTTTGTAATCTATTATAACAGCTTCGTTGTTTGCATTTACAACCACGCGATCCGGACGTAAAATGATACCTTCTTTTGTAATAATATCGCGCTCATTATAAATGATATATTTTAGCGTGTAATACTCTTGAAGCTTTGAATGATTAACAATTTCGTTTACAGTTGCATTTAAAATGGCGGCTTGCTCTTGATTTATTGAAGCCGTATTGATAAAATCGTTTATAGCTGAATCGATATCGTCTTTGGTATTGATTTTAGACATGATATTGTGGACAAGATTCCCTTTTTCAATGGCTTCTTTTTGAGCGGTGTCCCAAAGTAAACCGGACTTGGTCACTACCTTTATATTATGCGTTTCTTTTGCTGTTGAAATAAATTCGTGTTGAATTTGTGTTTCTTTTTTCGGAGTTTCTTTTTCAATACTTCTTTTTGAGTCTCCAAAGCTGTACGATAATTTAGAATCTTCCCATTCATTGATATGTTTTAAATACGCCATAAACAAACCCGAATATCTTTTGGTATTTACCTCGCCTTTTGATGAAATATCTTTAGTTGTAATAACATGCAATTGCTCCACAGCTCGTGTTAACGTTACATAAAGCAGGTTAATATTATCTAATTCCTGTTCAGATTGATGTTTGTTAAAAATACGCAAACCTTCATCGCCATAAAACTCGAAATCTTTATTGAAATTTAACAAAGTATGCGAAAAACCGTTGTATGTTTCTTTGTTTAAAGCAAACCATTCTTTGGGTTCCAACTCTCTGTAAATATCCAAATCGGCAAACGGAAAAATCACCACCGGAAACTCCAAACCTTTCGATTTATGGATAGTCATAATTTGAACCGCATTTTGTCCCTTGGGCGATACAATACTCAAGCTTTCTTTTTTCTTGTCAAAATACTGTAAAAACCCAGAAATATCCGATCCTTTTTTTTGTGAAAAATCTAAAACCACATCTAAATAAAACTGAATGTAAGCGTTTGATGCTTTTACTAAATTGAAGCTGCGCACAATGGTTTCGGCCAAATCGTAAAGCGGCAGTTGCAGTAAATCGCTGCTACTTATTTGAATATTGAATTTTTCAAAACTTTTAAAAAGTTGAGGCAGTGTTAGATTAATATGATTGGTAAAAAATTCGTGTTTGTTTTCAATGCTGAAAAGCGTCGTTAAATAATTTAAAACAGCAATTTTTATTTCGTTGTTTTTAGGCTGATTTAAAAGTGCCAGCACATTGTTTATAAAATTAACCTCGTCGGAATTACTTAGCAATAAGGTTTCCGAGGATACGATAGGTATGTTGTTTTGGCTCAAATAATTGGCCACCGCAACGCCTTCTTTTTTCTTGCGAACCAAAATGCAAATATCCTCCAAATCAAAACCATCTTCTAAACAGTTATTAATGGTGTTTAAGGTGTGTTCTGAAAACAGTTCGTCTCTATCGTCTTCTTTTTCAATTTCTAAAAACGAAAAACTCACATAGCCTTTTTCGGTTTTGGTGATGTTTTGCTGTGCATTTTCGTAAAGTATTTTATAGTCATTAGCCGAAAAAACCTGGTTTGCCAAAAATTTAAAAAAGCCATTGTTAAAATTGACGATTTCTTTAAAACTCCGGTAATTTTCATCAAGTGTTTCTACTTTTTGTTTAATATGAAAAGGTTGTTTGGTTTTATTAAACAAATCAATAAATTGTTCGGCTTTACCACCGCGCCAGCGGTAAATGGCTTGTTTGGCATCGCCCACCAACATGGTAGTACCGTTTTCGGCAGATAGTGAATTTTCTAATAACGGAATTAAGTTTTCCCATTGCATAACCGATGTATCCTGAAACTCATCAATAAAATAATGCTTGAATTTTTCGCCAATACGTTCGTAAATAAAAGGTGTAGGTTGGTTTTTTATTTCCTTGCTAATAATGGCATTAAATTCTGAAATCAGCATTTTGTTCTGCTCCGTTTTTAAAACACTTAACTCATTATTTATGGCGTTTAAAACCGATAGTGGCGTAACGTTTTTGTAAAAGGCCTTTAAAAATTTAAGATGATAAGCCGCTTGTTTGGTATGGCTAAAGGCCGCTGCCAATTGCGGTTGGATTTGATTGATTATTGATGCCACATCTTCAGTAACGCGTTTTGGGTAAAGCGGGTTGTTTTCCGTTAAATCGGCTTGCCAATTCAAATCAAATTTAATATCAAACTTTTTATTGTTTAGATTTTGAAAATGCTTGGGCAACGAAGCTCTCGAAAAATCGTTCTGCTCTAAACCAGCCTCGTCAATTAAAGTTAAAACACCTTGAGCTTCTTCAACAATAGAGGATTCAAAATCTAAAATCTCTTTCTTCAAATGAGATTTTAGTCCTTTAAAATCGTTTAAAGTTTTGTGTTTTAAGGTTTCAATAAACGGCATATCGTTTTCGTTAACCAACAATTTTGCAATCTTGTTAAAATCAAAAGACACATCCCAACTTTTATCATCATCGGCCTTTTCAATGGCAAAATCCACCAAAATTTTGGTCTGGGCATCATCAGTTCCAGCTTTGGCTATTAAGCTATCAACCGCTTCACTTAAAAGCGCGCCTTGGTCCAGTTCAACTTCAAAATTCAATGGTAATTTTAAATCGTGAGCAAAAGTGCGTATCAATCTATGCGTAAAACCATCAATAGTCGAAATATCGAAGGCCGCATAATTATGTATTATGGTATTGAGTAGTTTTTCAGCTTTTTCGTGGAGCTGTTTAGGTTCCATGTCAAGTTCTTCACAAATTGCATCAAACATACTATTTGAAGCTTTTAATACCGCCTCATCAGAAAACGTCTTTAAGGTTTCGATTATCCGGTCTTTCATTTCAGCAACCGCTTTATTGGTAAACGTAATGGCTAAAATGCGATTAAAAAGATACAGGTTGCTTGATTTGAAAAGGATTTTTAAATACGCCTTTACCAAGGTGTAGGTTTTTCCGCTACCGGCAGAAGCATTGTAAATAGTAAAAGGGTGATTAGGCTGCATAAAAACAAATTTAGAGACAATGTACTCATTTAAACATTTTCAATATGCTAAAAAATTGCTGTTTTCAGCCCTCTTTTTGTCTTTTTCTTCTTCCGTAGCGATGCTATGCAACTCAAAAAAGACTTCAACAGAACTAAAAACTTCTAATTTTCGTTTAAACTCAAAATGTTTAAAAGAGGACAATATAGAAACTATCAATGCGTGGATAACAATTTATTATTTTTAATTGATGTGTTTTATGCGTAAATTTGAATGAAAATAAATACTAATATTTTAAAAACAGAAAATTATGGCTTTCGAATTACCGAAATTAGGATATGCTTATGACGCTTTAGAGCCTCATATTGATGCACGCACAATGGAAATACACCATACAAAACACCACCAAGGCTATACAAACAACTTAAATAACGCTATTGCCGGTACAGATTTAGACGGTAAATCCATTGAAGATATTCTAACGAATTTAGATATGAACAACGGTGCCGTTAGAAATAACGGTGGCGGATTTTACAACCACAGCTTATTCTGGGAGGTTATGAACCCTGAAGATAGGGGTTACTTGTCGGGCGATTTAAAGGATGCTATTGAGGCTGCTTATGGCTCAAAGGATGAATTTATTGCTGCTTTTAGTAAAGCTGCAGCCACACGTTTTGGCTCAGGCTGGGCGTGGTTATGTGTACATAAAGGCGGTAAAGTGGAAATCTGCTCGTCGCCAAACCAAGACAACCCATTAATGCCAGGTGTTGGTTGCGGTGGCACACCAATTTTAGGATTGGATGTTTGGGAACACGCCTATTATTTAAACTACCAAAACCGTCGTCCAGATTATATCAGTGCTTTTTTCAAGGTAATTAACTGGAATGAGGTTGAAAGACGTTACGCAGAAGCGAAATAGGAATTATTACATAATATCAATACAAAAGCAAACTCAGTAATGGGTTTGCTTTTTTTTATGACACTACCAAGCGGTCGGGCTGTCCGATAGTTATCGGGACGTTGTATCTTTTTCTCATACCTCAAAAAAGGATGAGTTTATCACGAGCTTGTCGAAGGGCTGCTATCCCTAGCGTACCTGTCCGCCAAATAACGGGTAAAAACAAAAAAGCAGTTCAATTTGCTACACTTAAAAGCTTAAAATGAAACACTATTTTTTTTCGGCTTTCAAAACCACAATATCGTTAAGAAGCCTTTCGATATCCTCAGGATTTGTACCATCGTAAAACCCGCGAATCTGTCGCTTTTTATCAATAAGCATAAAGTTTTCGGTGTGTATCATATCAAAAGCATCGCCATTGCCATTATCTTTAACAGCCAAATAACTTTTTCTGGCAAGCCTGTAAATTTGCTTTTTATCGCCGGTAACCAAATTCCATTTCGTGTCGTTAACCCCTTTTTTTTCAGCATAGCGTTTTAGTTGCGCCACCGTATCAATATCGGGTGTTACCGTATGCGAAAGCAACATAATATCGTTGTCATTCATAATTTCTTTTTGAATTTGAGCCATGTGGTCGGTCATAATCGGGCAAATCGTCTGGCAAGTGGTAAAAAAGAAATCGGCGACATAAATCTTGTCTTTGTAATCGTTTTGGGTAATGGTTTTTCCGTTTTGGTTTATAAGCTTAAAATCGGCTATTTTATGGTATTTTTTTTTGTGCTGAATGGTGCTGTCTACTAACTCGGTGCTAACCATGGCGGGTTGGTAAATGGGCAACGGTTTGTAAACATTTAAAGTATTGTAAATAATAAGCACAATAACGAGTGAAATACCTGCAAAAACAATTGCAAACCCTTTGTATTCTTTAAAAAACGAAAACATTGATAGAAATTGAAAATTTAACAAATGCAAAAATACAATGAAAGCAGCACGACTAAAAATTTAAAGTCTTAAGATTTAAGCGAAACTTAAAATCGTGTTAAAAAAATGCGCATTAAATAATTGTCTTTTTAAAGTTGGTTTAAAAGCTTACTTTTGTGCGATTATTAAAATCTGACAGAAGATATATGGAGTTTGTTATTAAAATATCTCAATTTTTATTGAGTCTTTCATTATTGATTGTTTTGCACGAATTGGGGCATTTTATTCCTGCAAAAGCATTTAAAACCAGAGTAGAAAAATTTTACTTGTTTTTTGATGTAAAATTTTCATTGTTTAAAAAGAAAATTGGCGATACCGTTTACGGTATAGGTTGGTTGCCCTTGGGCGGTTACGTTAAAATTGCTGGTATGATTGACGAAAGCATGGATACCGAACAAATGGCAAAAGAACCGCAACCATGGGAGTTTCGCTCTAAACCGGCATGGCAACGTTTAATTATCATGTTGGGCGGTGTTACGGTAAATTTTTTACTGGCCATCCTCATCTACATAGGAATGAGCTATTTTTATGGCGATAAGTTTTTGCCAAACGACAATATTAAAGACGGGCTTTTAATTGAAAGTACGGTAGCTAACAATGCGGGGCTTTTAACCGGAGATAAAATTTTAGCAGTTGATGGGGAGAAAATCGAAAACTTTTCTCAAGTTTCTGAGAAAGTGCTATTTGGAAAAGAAATTACTATTGAAAGAAACGGAAACACGTCAACGGTAACCTTACCGGAAGACTTTTTAGCGCAACTTATAGATTCGAAAGAAAAACGATTTATAGATTTAAGAGAACCATTTATTGTAGTTGAGGTTCCGGACACATCGTTTAATAAAAATGCGGGCTTAATAAAAGGTGATATTATAATTGCGTTAAACGATTTTAAAACCAAATATGCAGACGAAGTAAGATTAGGTTTAGAAAAATTTAAAGGAGAAGATGTTCAGGCTACGGTTATAAGGGAAAATGAAAAAATAACTTTACCATTAAAAATAAGTGATGAAAGTAAACTTGGGTTGGTCTATGCCTCCCGTTCTACTCCAAAAACATTAGAAGCTTTAGGGTATTACAAGTACGATACCAAAAAGTATGGATTTTTCGAGTCGTTTCCCGTAGGATTAAAGAAAACCAAAGATAGAATGCTGTCGTATTGGGATCAATTAGGAGCTATTTTTACACCTAGCACGGGCGCTTACAAGGGCGTAGGAGGGTTTAAGGCCATATTCGACATATTCCCCAACGTTTGGAGTTGGCAAGCATTTTGGGGCATAACAGCCTTTTTATCCATAATGCTTGGGGTTTTAAATTTACTGCCAATCCCGGCTTTAGATGGCGGCCATGTTGTGTTTTTACTGTATGAAATGGTTTCTGGAAGAAAACCGGGAGACAAGTTTTTGGAGTATGCACAAGTGGTTGGTTTCTTTATATTAATCGCCTTGGTATTATTCGCCAACGGAAACGATATTTATAAAGCCATTTTTAATTAAATTTTTTAATTATTAAATTTGTAGTAAATAAAAATATATATATATTTGCGCTCGCTTAAGCGAAAATAGCCTTCCTCTTTAGCTCAGTTGGTTAGAGCATCTGACTGTTAATCAGAGGGTCCTTGGTTCGAGCCCAAGAAGAGGAGCAAAAACCACCTAAGAAATTGGGTGGTTTTTTTGTGCTTAAAAACTAGGTTTAAGGTTTTTTATCGCTGGCTTGTTCAGTGCATCTGAATGTTTTTACTAAAGGCATGAGCAATAAGATGGTTTTATAAAGACAATGATGCTGTAACTGTTCTTTTAATTTTTAGATTATTTAAATGTTATGTTGCGGTTTTTGGTCGTAAACTTTCAAAAAATTCCTGAAAACTCTGGTTTTCTTCAATTTTAAGTTTTTTCCTCAATCGGTGTCTAGCGACTTTAATCGAGCTCTCTGAAATACCGAAAAGCGTTGCAATATGCTGCGACGAGAAATTTAAGCGAATTAATGCACAGAGCTTAACATCTCTATCTGTTATGTTTGGGCACATCTTTTTTAAGTTGGATATAAACGCGGGTTGTACTTGCTGAAATAAATTGTAAAAATCATCCCAATCTTTGTCCAGGTTTAAAGTATCGTCTATAAGGTTTACAATGGATTTTAACCTTTCGCTATCCTCATTGCGCTTTGCAACTTTTGAAATATCGTTTTTAATTTTATCGAGCAAATTATTTTTATGAATTTCCCTTAAAGTACGGTTGGTAAGCTCGTCGGTTTTAAAGTTGAGTTCGTTTTCAAGCTGTTTTCGCTTTAATTCCTGATTCGCCTTTTCTGCGTTAAGTAAATCTAGGTTGTTCTTATAGATTTTTTTGTTTTGTTCTTCTACCAATTTCGTTTTTTGATTTACACGAAGTTCAAGTTCAAGTTTTTGTCTCTTTATGGCCGATATCCGCCATTTGAGGAATCCAATTACTGTGGCTATAAAAAATAAGAACATCAGTATTTTTACCCAGATTTTTTCCCAAAAAGAAGGCATTGCAGTAATTTTTAAAGACGCGATATGCGAACTTTCGTTACCAGCATTGTTAATGGCTTTTACTTTAAGGGTATAATCACCTGGATCTAAATTGGAAAAATAGAGTGTTTGTTGGCTACCAACGGTTTGCCATTGTTCGTGCAATCCTTCTAATTTGTAAGCAAATATAATTTTTTCCGGATCCCAATAATTTGAAGTGGCAAAACCTATGTTAAACACGACATTATCTTGAGGTAACGTAAGCCGATTGGTTTTTAAATGGTTTTCAAAAGGCACTTGCTCTATTCCATTTTCATTAATAAGCGATATGCTTGTAAAAAAAACGTTTGGATTTTTTGAATAGTTGTTTTTTAATTCTTTGGCTTTAAAATAAGTAATCCCAAAGGTGCCTGCCATATATATATATCCGTCACGTCCAAATTCGGCTTTATTATTGTTAAAGGGTTCAATTCCATCATGACCATCAAAGTTTTGAACGATTCCCTCGGGGGAGATTTTGCTCAATCCTAAATTGGTGCTGCACCATATATTTTTTTCATCATCTAAAAAAATACCTCTGATAAAAGTTGCTTCCAGACCATTATCTTTACCTATCCTTATAAAGTTGTCACTGCTTCTAACATAGCGGTTTAAACCGTAACCGTAAGTGCCCACGAGAATAGAGAGGTCGTCGTCCTCGGCGATTGAAAGGATTCGGCTTCCGCTTAGCGAGGTCTTGTCTTCTTTTATGGGCAAATAGGATGTGAACTTATCTTGCTTAAATACATTAAGTCCAGTGGCGGTACCTGCCCACATATCGTCTTTTACATCTTTATAGAGACAGGTAATAACATTGCTGCTAAGGCCTATATTGGAATTTACCGAATAAGTATTCAATATGTTTAATTGCGTATCGTACACGGTAATTCCTGAATTGCTGCCCACCCATATATTACCCTTTCCATCTTTTTCTATTGCAAAAATGGCCTTTAAACCAGACCAATTTTCAGCCTTTAAAAACTGGTTGGTTTTTGGGTTTAGAATATTTAAGCCACCGTACAAGGTGCCTATCCAAATGCGACCCAGGCTATCTTCGTATAACGACAATATATTATTTCCGCTTAAATCGTTTTTGTCACTTGGGTCGTCTTTAAAAATCGTTGTCTTACCCGTTTTTGGATTAAATCGTCTTAAGCCATTTCTTCCGGCTGTAAGCCAAAATTCTCCATTTTTAGCCTCTAAAATCCGTGAGTCTTGTTTGTCTTTATGGTCCATGCCCAATTTAGACGGTGGAATATTGTACAAACTAATATTGTTTTTAAAATAGCTTACCCCGCCGTGAACCGTACCTGTCCAAATTACATTATCTTCGCCTGGACTTATGTCTAAAATGGCATTATCTGAAATTGAAAACTCATTGTAACCATCACTTTGAAAATGGTGGAACTTGCTTTTTGCTTTTTTGTAAAGATTAAGGCCGCCACCGTCGGTGCCAATCCATATATTATCATTTTTATCGGCATAAAGACTTAAGACCATATTGTTGTTAATGGTTTCAGAATGGTTGTTATTGGTCTTTTTATAATGTTTGGCTTGTTCTAAATCAGCATTAAAATTAAAGAGTCCATTGCCGTTGGTGGCAATCCAAAGATTTCCGTCTGCATCCGCAGTAATTTCATTTATATAAGTGGTGTTATTAAATTTGGAAAAACCAGAAGGCACGAATTCAGATTCGTTATAAAACCACAAAGCCCCTTGGCTTGTACCCATCCAAATAACACCATTTACGTCTTGAAATAAAGCCGAAGCATAATTATTGTTAGAGCCCTTATCGAAATTAAATATGTGATATTCGGTTTTGCTTTCTTCTAAAGAAAGGCTAAAGATGGTTCCAGTAGCAGAACTGCATAAAAACCGACCATCTTTTAATTGAATGATGCTGTGTATATTAGTATCCAAATGGGTGTCGAGCTCGGCGTTTTGAGATTTCAATAGCTCAAAACGGTCATTTTCGATATTCAAAAAATACAACCCCTTGGTTGTAGCGACTATAATATGTCCTTTTTGGCTTTGTAACATGGTGTTAATCTCTGCCTGTTTTTCTTGCAAAAACTGATAGGTCTTCATGGTTTGACCATTATACCTATCTATCCCTAACCTTGTCGCAAACCATAAAAACCCTTCTTTATCCTGCATGACATGGTTTATTCTACTGTCAGAAATCCCATCTTCAAAAGTAATACTCTGAAATTGTATACTTACATTTTGAGCTGTTAATACCAAAGAATTAAAAATAAAACAGATGAAAAAATATAGGAGTAATGATAAGCGCATTGTTAACTTAATATTTTGTTAATTAATTTGAGTAAAAAATACTTAAATAACTGTTTATATAGGGTATACGGTTTTTTATGTAACCAAAATGTAACGATATGTAACCCAAATGTAACCTATTTTTTCATGTTTTAATGTTATACATATTTAATTTTGTGAACAAATTTTGTTTGTAGGACAAACTAAAGATTAGAACAAACCAAAACAATTAACTAAACAATTATTAAGTATGAAGAAAATCAACTTTTTTATTAGTTTCTTCTTGTTATTGAGCACTATGAGCTTAATGGCACAAGAAAAAGTAATTAGTGGGACTGTTACCGATGAAAACAATGCGCCTCTTCCTGGGGCAAACGTTGTTGTTAAAGGTACAACTACAGGAGCGCAAACAGATTTTGATGGAAATTTTACCTTAACAGTTAAAACAGGCGATGTGCTTGTATTTTCTTATATAGGTATGAGGACTAGAGAACACACGGTAACCGCAAACGACTCTAAAATTTCAATGGTACTTGTGGAGGATGCCGCTTTGCTGGATGAAGTTGTAGTAATAGGATTTGGGACCAAGAAAAAAGTTAACCTCACAGGATCGGTAT
Source organism: Hwangdonia sp. (assembly GCF_048381975.1). NCBI lineage: Bacteria > Pseudomonadati > Bacteroidota > Flavobacteriia > Flavobacteriales > Flavobacteriaceae > Hwangdonia > Hwangdonia sp. Next base: position 43,317 of record NZ_JBLWYT010000001.1, read on the forward strand.
CGGTCGTAGATGGCGATGCCTTGGAAAACAGGCCGGTTACAAACGTAGCTGCGGCTTTACAAGGAACCGTAGCAGGTATGAACTTCTCAGTAAACAATGCCGGTGGTGCACTTGACAACTCGGTTAGCTTTAATATTAGAGGTTCTGGTACCATCGGTTCGGGATCTTCTGGTTCTCCATTAATATTAATTGATGGCATGGAAGGAAATATGAATACCTTAAACCCACAAGATATCGAAAGCATATCAGTGTTAAAGGATGCGGCTTCCTCATCTATTTATGGTTCTAGAGCACCTTTTGGGGTTATTCTTATTACCACTAAATCTGGAAAAGATGGAAAGATTACCATTAATTATAACAATAACTTCAGATTGACGAGTCCACTGTTACAACCAGACATGTTGGATTCAGAATCATTTGCAACCTACTGGAATGAAGCCGCTGCTAATGCGGGTCAATCTCCAAAATTCTCTGATGAAGTATTGCAAAAAATAAGAGATCATCAGGCAGGAACTTTAATTCCTGAAACAGACTGGAATAGTGCTGGCAACAGCTGGAATTCATATACCGGTGGTTTTGCTAATAACAATTGGTTCGATATTTTTTATAAAGATGCAGCAGCCTCTCAAGAGCATAACTTAAGCTTAAATGGCGGTACAGAAAAAGTAAATTATTATTTTTCTGCTAATTTTTTAGATCAGGAAGGCCTACTTAATTATGGTAACGACCAATATGATCGTTATTCCATAAATTCTAAAATAAGTTCTAAAATATCTGATAAAATAAAGCTAACGTATTTAAGCAGATTAACAAGAGTAGATTACGAAAGATCGTCTTACCAAAGTGGGTTGTTTTTTCATAATATCGCTAGAAGATGGCCTACAGTGCCATTAAAAGATCCAAATGGAAACTATGTATATGGTAACGAAATTGCACATTTGGAAAATGGTAGAAACAAAGACCAAAATGATGAATTCGTTCAGCAATTAAACCTTCAATTTACACCATTAGAAAATTGGAACATCTATGCTAATCTGAATTATAAAATAAGTAATTCTTTTAATCATAACGAGTTTTTACCAATCTACAGGTACGATGAAGATGGTGTTGCGCATGCTGCTGCATTACAACATGTATTATGGTCACCAGGTGCTTCAAGAATTTACGAAAGTGCATACAAGACCAACTATTTCAGCCCTAACGTTTATACAGACTATACCTTAACTATAAATGAAGACCACGAATTTAAGGTAATGGCAGGTTATCAGTCAGAATTAACTAAAACACGTAACCTTGGGGTAAATAGAGATGATGTAATAACACCAAGCTTGCCTACCATTAACACTGCTACTGGAGATACCAGAGGATATGGTGCATACCAACATTGGGCCATACAAGGTTATTTTGGTCGATTAAATTACACATATAAGGATAGGTATTTATTAGAGGTTAATGGCAGATATGATGGATCTTCACGTTTCTTAGATGATAAAAGATGGCAATTTTTCCCTTCTTTTTCTGCAGGTTGGAATGTTTCTAACGAGAATTTCTACAAAGACAGTAAGTTGTCGGAACATGTTAACTTTTTAAAACTTAGAGGGTCTTACGGTGAACTAGGAAATCAAAACACAAATAACTGGTACCCATTTTATCCTAGCATGGGCATTGGTGTAAACAATGGCGGTTGGTTAGTAAATGGTTCAAGACCAAACACAGCATACCCTCCAGGACTTGTAAGTACTTTATTAACTTGGGAAAGAGTTACATCTTGGAACGCAGCTGTAGACCTTCGTGCTTTTAATAGCAGATTGGGTGTGACTTTTGAAATTTATAACAGAACAACTTTTGATATGGTGGGGCCTGCACCAGAACTTCCTGAGGTTTTAGGCGCTAATCCACCAAGAATCAACAATACCGACATGGAGTCTAAAGGTTTCGATTTAGAAATAAGCTGGAGAGATACTTTTAACGACTTCTCATACGGTGCTAAATTTATCTTATCGGACACAAGACAATTTGTAACCTCTTACCCTAATGAAACGGGTAGTTTAGGACAATGGTATACCGGTAGGGAATTTGGTGAGATTTGGGGATACACCACACACGGCATTGCTAAATCGGATACCGAAATGAACGATTGGTTGGCCATGCATAACCAAGACAGAATGGGCTCTAACTGGGCTGCTGGCGATATCATGTATCAAAACTTAGACGATGATCCTGCCATTAACAATGGTTCTAATACTTTAGACGACCATGGCGATTTGTCTATAATCGGTAATAGTCAAGCCAGATATAGTTATAGTATCGATTTAGATGCAAACTATAAAGGCTTCGATTTTAGAGCATTTTTCCAAGGTGTAGGTAAACGCGATGTAGCTGTTGGAGGTCCTTACTTTTCAGGTGCCAATTCAAACATGTGGCAATCTGCAGGTTTTACACAGCACTTGGATTATTTTAGGCCCGAAGATACTACAAGTCCATTTGGAGCAAATACAGATGCTTACTATCCAAGACCGCTTTTTGATTCTGGATGGAAAAACTTTGCTACCCAAACACGATTTTTACAAAACGGTGCATATTTAAGACTAAAAAACATTCAATTAGGTTATACCATACCATCAAACGTTACAGAGAAAGTAAAAGTTTCAAAAATGAGAATTTACTTATCGGGAGAGAACTTGGTAACGTTCACAAAAATGAGTGATATTTTTGATCCTGAAACTACTGGGGGTGATTGGGGTAATGGTAAAATCTATCCTTTATCCAAAGTATTTTCAGTTGGTCTTAGTTTAACTTTTTAAATTTTAAAAAATGAAAAAATTATATAAACAGATTTTTATTTTAGGTCTAATTTTGGTCGGTTTTACCGCCTGTAGTGAAGACTTCTTAGAGCGTGCTCCCCTATCTGACGTAACCCCCGAATTCTATTTAACATCGGAGGCAGATTTAGCAGCATACGCAATTTCCAATTATTCTTTCCCTTCGCATGCTGGTTGGAATGCCGGTACGTTTACGTACGATAACCATACCGATAATCAAGCGAGTACTGGTGCTAGTAATCTATGGGTTCCCGGACAGTACAGAGTAGGTACAAGTGGCGGTGCTTGGAATTTTGATCGAATCCGTACACTAAATTACTTTTTGGATGTGGTTCTCCCAAGATTTGAAGCCGGAGAAATTAGTGGAAACGAAACCTACATCAAGCATTATATTGGAGAGATATACTTTCTAAGAGCTTATGAGTACTTTAATAGATTGAAGAGTGTTGGCGATTTTCCAATAGTTACAACCCTTTTACCTGATGTAGAGGAAGAGTTGATTATTGCTTCACAAAGACGCCCAAGAAACGAGGTAGCCCGTTTTATTTTATCCGATTTGGATAAAGCTATTGATATGTTAACAAACATAGACCCTAACAAAAATAGAATAAACCCTATGGTGGCACAGCTTTTTAAATCGCGTGTAGCATTGTATGAAGGTACTTGGTTAAACTATCATAAAGGAACTGCTCATGTACCTGGTGGCCCAGATTGGCCTGGGGCAAATAAAGACTATTTGTCTGGTTTTAGTATCAACATTGACGGCGAGATAGATTTCTTTTTAACAGAAGCCATGACTGCCGCAGCGGCTGTTGCAAGCAATGTTAATTTAACGCCAAGCAACGGCAATACAGAAGCAAGAGATGTGTTTGATAATCCGTATTATGCCATGTTTGGTGATTTGGATATGTCTGGTTATTCCGAAGTGTTATTGTGGAGAGATTATGATGAAGACCTAATATCGCACCATACTATGCACTATTTAAATAACGGTGCCAATACGGGGTACACCAAAGGTTATGTAGATAGCTATTTAATGAAAAACGGCTTACCAATTTATGCTAGCGGATCTGGTTACAATGGCGATGATTATATTGCTGACGTACTTGACGATAGAGATGATAGATTGCGTTTATTCACCAAAGAACCTGGTGATGTTATCACGTACATTAATGGCGAAACCTTTGAAGAAATTCCTGGTTTGTTTGAAATTTCGGAGATTAGAGCGGTTACCGGTTATTCAGTTAGAAAAGGAATTTACCCTGATGCCAACATGTTGGCAGGCTCAACTCCAACGGTTACTGGGTCAATAGTATTTAGAGCCTCTGAAGCTTACCTAAACTATATTGAAGCAGATTACGTGAAAAATGGAAGTTTAGATGGCAACTCAGCTAGTTACTGGGGTCAATTAAGAACAAGAGCGGGACTGCCAGCAGATTATAGCATGACCGTTGCAGCAACCGATTTATCGCAAGAAAACGATTGGGCTAAATATTCGCAAGGTAGCCTTGTAGATCCAACGCTTTATAATATTAGAAGAGAACGAAGATCGGAATTTATTGCAGAAGGTATGCGTTTGGACGATTTAAAGCGATGGAGAGCTCTGGACCAAGTGTCTAACTATGTTATAGAAGGATTCAAAGTTTGGGGACCAATGGAAGCATGGTACGAGAATCCAGATGGCAGTTCGCAATTAAGAGCTGAGCCAGACGCAAGCCCTAACGTATCGCCAGAATCAAATAGCATGTATATTAGGCCTTATCAAATAGTTCAAGCCAATAACAATTTCTATAATGGTTATAATTGGAATCCTGCGCATTACTTAAGTCCGATTGCCTTTAATCATTTTTTAATTACAAGTGAAGGTGGTGATGCCAATAATTCGGTTATCTACCAAAACCCGGGATGGTTAATTGAAGCCGGAACAGCAGCACAATAATTAGTTTTTTTTTGAATTTAGTTTTTAAACCCCGTCATTTTTCAATAAATGGCGGGGTTTTTTGTATTCAGAGAGCCATTAATGCTTTAAGCCTAGGCATCAACCAAAAAAACCATCTAACGTTAGATGGTTTTTATTTTGTACTATAAAAGTAGTTTCTTTTAACTTAAAGGCGGTTATTTAATTATCTTTTTCAATAAAATCATGCCTCCAAGTTTACCAAAAATTTTAAGGCCACTTTGAATCCAATTTAATGGCTTCAAATCTTGTTTGTATTCTTCTCTTAAAGCTTTAATTTCTTCAAAAGCAATTTGGCGTTCTAAGTTTAAAATTTTTAAATCGCGTTCTACACTTTCTATATTTTGATATGTTTTCATTTTTAATCGAAAAATTTTTCTGACAAGGCTTTTACTGTAATATTATTTATGTGCTTTCTTGTAATCAGTGCGATTACCGATAGCAAGATAAATACACCACCAACAATAACAAAACCTAGCATGTAGCTATCCATAGCTTTTCCAATGGAAAATGCCAAGGCAATGCCTAAAAAGCACAACCCCATAAGCAATAATCCGCCTATAATAATGGCTTTAAAAACCATACTGATGGATATGGATAATTGCTGAAAGATTTTAAGCTTGTAGTAATCGTAAGAAGTCTTTAAATACTTCTCGCCAATTTCAGATGCCTTTGCATTTGTTTTGCCTATAGATTCACTTAAACTCATGTATTATGATGTTTTTTGTAACCGCTTATTTTTCTCTTTTAAATCTTTTAATTTGCGCTCTAAAGATGAAATAACATCGTCTGCCTTATAACTTGCATTTGTGATTATAGAATCTACTTGCTCATCTATTGTGGCTTTTTTTGCCGAAGCAGATGAAACCACTTGCTCTTTAAGCTCGGTCGCTTTATCGGCTAATTTTTGTTTGGCCAATTGTGCTTCGTCGCTTATTCTTTGTCTGGTATTGCTGCCTTTATCGGGCGCAAACAGAATGCCTAATACGGCGCCTATGGCTGTTCCTGCTAATATACCTAATACTGTATTTCCGTTATTACTCATAATATTTTGTGTTTTAATTAAACTTTAACTTGTTATTACACTAAATATAAGCAATTATAAGCAATTGTGTTAACGCAAAAGGTTTAAATGTTGACTTGTTTAAAAAGCCAAATCATCCGTTTTTTTGCTCAAGGATTTTTTACGTGGAGCTCGATTTTCGTTTTGTAGAGTTTTTTTAAAGCAACTTAGCTTTTGCTGCTTCAACTACTTTTTTGGAATTGCCAATAAAAATAGCATCATCAATAATAATTACCGGCCTGCTTAAAAAGGTGTAATGCTCTAAAATATAGTGTTTGTAATCGCGCTCTTCAAGCTGTTGGTTTTTTAAATCCATTTCCTTGTAAAGTTTAGCGCGTTTGCTAAAAAGGGCTTCGTAACTTCCCGAAAGGGCTTTCATTTGCTCTAATTGCTTAACCGTTATGTCTTCGGTTTTAATATCCTGTAAAACAAAATCTGAGGGTAAATTCAACTCTTTTAAAATTCTAATACAAGTGCTGCAGGTTTTTAAATAGTATACTTTTTTCATAATGAATTGATTTTTTTCGTTTTGTAGAGAAAAGGAAATCTAAAGAATTTCAATAACAAATAAAGGCAATTATAGCATAAATACTATATTTATCGAAAAAATAAATCATATGGAATTTACATTTCAGGTTCTAAATAATACACGAGCCATTTTAGCTAAAATAATCGACGATAATTCTTTAAAGGATTTGAATAAAATACCCAAAGGCTTTAACAACAATATTATCTGGAATATAGCCCATATTGTGGTTTCTGAGCAGTTATTGGCGTATAAGTTATCGGGTTTACCATCGATACTTTCAGATGAAATGATTGATAAATACAGGAAAGATACCAAACCCGAAAGCGAGGTAACCCAAGACGAGGTAAACCAGATAAAAGGTTTGTTGTTCACTGCACTGGAAAATACCAAAACCGATTATAAAAATGGTATTTTTAAAACCTATAATGTGTATACCGTTTCTACAACGGGAAACACATTAAACCATATTGATGAAGCGCTGCAATTTATACTCACCCATGAGGGCATTCATTACGGCTATATTTTGGCACTTTTAAAAGCGGTTAAAAACTAGGTAAGGTTTGGCGTCATCAAAAGGAATGTTAAATTCTATAATGCCAGTTGCGTACGGTGCAATTTCGTAGGTGTTGTAAAGTAAAATAATACCGTCGTCGCTGTACCCTATATTTTCGGGAAGCTGAAAAATTTCACGGTCTAACAACAGGTCTTTGTCTTTTATTGAGGTCTCAAAATGTTTTTTTGCAATGGTTTTAAAGCCTTCAATGTCTGAAAATAATGCGTTGTTATCAATCAATTTTCCTGTTGCCGCATCAAAATTTAAAAATGAAATGTTTAAACTGCCATGAGCGCCGCCGGTATTGGTATAAGCTGTTAACGAAACACTTATAATATCTTGTGCCTTAAAAATAACTTCGCCATCAATTTGGGCTTCCCATTCTTGGGCGCTTTCGGGAAAATCGCTTATAAAATTGGTGAACTCTTGGTTAAAGTTTTCAATGCTTTCTTCAACAGATTTTGCAGTGGAATTGTTTAGTTCTCCAATTTGTAATGCTTTAATCACATAGTTTTTTATAGCTGCATTTATAGATTTAGCAACATCACTTTCGGCATGGGCTAACGGGATGTTAATTTCAACAATCTGGTTGTTTTCCGAGGTGAAGTTAGTTTCTGTGAAATTAATTGGCACATCTGTTTTACAGCTGAAAAGCATATAAAAAACACAGGCAATTAAAAGGTATTTATTTTTTAGCATAAGCATAGTATAAACTCGTGTTAAAGGTAATTATTGCATTTGAATTGCAAAAGAATTCCTCGATAGATTATCGAGGTATCAATTGAAATTGTCATTCTTGCGAAAGCGGGAATCTAAGTAAAAATTCAGACAGAGAATTAATAATATTTTTTACTTCAACGAATTAAAACTTACATTTGTAACAAATACAACAAACATGAAATTTAACACAAAAGTAATTCACGGCGGTCAAGAACACGACCCCGCTTATGGCGCTGTAATGCCGCCAATATACCAAACAACAACCTATGCCCAAACTACACCTGGTGGGCATAAAGGTTACGAATATTCAAGATCGCACAACCCAACCAGAAATGCTTTGGAAAATGCTTTTGCAAGTATTGAAAACGGAAATTATGGTCTGGCATTTGGGTCTGGTTTGGCAGCCATTGATGCCGTTATTAAACTTTTAAAACCTGGAGACGAAGTGGTTTCTACCAACGATTTGTACGGTGGTTCGTTTAGATTGTTTACTAAAATATTTCAGGATTTTGGCATTACATTCCATTTTATAGGCATGGAAAATGCGGCAAATATAGAGTCTTATATCAATAACAATACAAAGCTTATTTGGGTTGAAACACCAACCAATCCGATGATGACTATTATAGACATAAAAGCCGTATCGACAATAGCCAAAAAACATAACATTCTTTTAGCGGTAGACAACACTTTTGCCACGCCTTATTTACAACAACCGCTTGATTTGGGTGCAGATATTGTAATGCATTCGGCAACCAAATACCTTGGTGGGCATAGCGATGTGGTAATGGGCGCTTTGGTTGTTAAGGACAAAGAGTTGGCAGATAGATTATATTTTATCCAAAACGCAAGTGGTGCCATTTGCGGGCCTCAAGATAGTTTTTTAGTGTTAAGAGGTATAAAAACATTACATGTAAGAATGCAGCGCCATTGCGAAAACGGGAAAGCCGTAGCAGAATATTTGGCAAACCACCCTAAAGTTGAAAAGGTGTATTGGCCAGGGTTTGAGAACCATCCAAATCATCACATAGCAAAATCGCAAATGAAAGATTTTGGAGGCATGATTTCGTTTACTTCAAAGGGGAATAATTTTGATGAAGTTATAAAAATAGTTGAAAATTTAAAGGTTTTTACTTTAGCCGAATCTTTAGGTGGTGTGGAGTCGCTTTCGGGGCATCCTGCAAGTATGACGCATGCCAGCATTCCAAAAGAAGAAAGAGAGAAAACCGGTGTTGTTGATTCTTTAATACGATTAAGTGTGGGGATTGAAGATATTGATGATTTAATTGCCGATTTAAAACAAGCGCTCGGATAAATATTATAGAACCCGATTAACAAACAATCCCCATAACTGAGCTTTCAATTATGGGGTTTTTATATATCAATAAATATCTATTTTAATCTAAATAATAAACATAACCAATATTAAACCATAAAAGCCAGTCGTTATGTTTGTTGTATTCTAACTTGTGGTTTAAACCATCAACCCAATCACTAAAGTAATATTGAAATCTAAAATCCAACATTAAATCTGATAATTTATCAAGTTTATAGCGCACACCGGCACTACTAACTATAGACCATGTGCTACCTCCGTTTACGTTAACAGGGTATGGGTCTACAGCAGGGTCAAAATTGTCAAACCAATTAGAATAGATGTTTGCCTGATCAAAAACCCCTCGATAGTTAGGGTCGGTCGTATTGCCATAGGTTGTACTCGCTTTAGGGCTAAAAGATGTGTAATGAACACCTAAACTGGCAAAAGGCGCAAATCTGTAGGCAAACGCTTGGAAATCTCGAATACTTCGTGGGAAAAACTCAAGTTGCGTTCCAATATCCAAATTTTGTGCAATACCAGAATGTGCTCTAAGTTTATCGGCATTAGGTGTTGTACGGCTAGGGTCTACCCATTTTCCGTGATGGTTTAAAGTGGTTTTATTCCACGAAATCTCATTTCTTAATTTAAAATGATCATTCCAATACGTATCGGTTGTATAGCAGTTACAATCTGCTCTGTATGAAAAGTTTATATAATGAACAATGCCAATACCAAATCCGGAATTACCAAAGTTTGTTTTTACGTCATCACGACTGCCAAAATCCGATCTAAATTCTACCGGACCAGCAATAACGCCTATTTCGTGGGAAAAGCCTAATTGAGAATATGCAGTTTGAGAAATAACAAACAAGCAAAACGCTGAAGCTAAATGTTTCAAGTTAAGCATAATAAGGTTTTGTTTTTTGAGGCATTATATGGACAAATATATAAAAATGCAGTTAACAAACAAATATTTGTGCGTTTTGTGGAATGCGACATAAGTAGGTTATTACGAATTATAAAAAAAGATGATATAATTTTTAGAGATAACGTATATTTGTGCCCTAAAATTACATTTTCCACAATTAAGTAATATAATTCATGTATATGAAAAACAATATTGAAGCATTTTTAAGCATGGTTAAAGAGCGAAATGGCCACGAACCAGAATTTTTACAAGCGGTTGAAGAAGTGGCCGAAACAGTAATCCCCTATATTCTGGAACACGATATATACCGTGACAAAAACATACTTACCAGAATGGTAGAGCCAGAACGATTAATTTCGTTTAGGGTGTCTTGGGTTGACGACCAAGGGGTAATTAAAGTTAACCGAGGCTATCGCGTACAAATGAATTCTGCTATTGGCCCTTATAAAGGGGGCTTGCGTTTTCACCCAACTGTAAATGCCAGTATTTTAAAGTTTTTAGCTTTCGAGCAAGTGTTTAAAAACTCTTTAACAACCCTACCCATGGGTGGTGGAAAAGGAGGATCGGATTTTGACCCTAAAGGAAAATCGGATAATGAAATTATGCGTTTTTGTCACGCTTTTATGAGCGAATTATTTAGGCATATTGGCCCAAATACGGATGTCCCAGCTGGAGATATTGGTGTTGGAGGCAGGGAAATAGGCTTTCTATTTGGGATGTACAAAAAACTAAGAAACGAATTTACAGGTGTTTTAACAGGTAAAGGGATGTCTTGGGGAGGCTCTTTAATACGACCAGAAGCAACAGGCTACGGTACAGTGTATTTTGCCGAAAAAATGCTAAATACCAAAGGTGATGATTTTAAAGGTAAACAGGTTGTGGTTTCCGGATCTGGAAATGTGGCTCAGTTTGCCGTTGAAAAATCTTTACAATTGGGCGCCAAGGTGTTAACGATGTCCGATTCTTCAGGTTATATTTACGATGCAGATGGTATTGATTCTGAAAAGTTGGCCTTTGTTATGGAATTAAAAAATGTAAAGCGAGGTAGAATTCATGAATATGTTGAAAAATACCCCAATGCAGAATTTGTAAAAGGAAGAACCCCATGGGACGTAAGTTGCGATATCGCATTGCCCTGCGCAACCCAAAACGAACTTAACGAGGATGATGCCAACACGCTTTTAAGCAATGGTTGTATCTGTGTTAGCGAAGGTGCAAATATGCCATCTACTAAAGAGGCTATAACCGCGTTTCATAAAGCCAAAATATTATTTGCTCCAGGAAAGGCTTCAAACGCGGGTGGTGTAGCAACCTCTGGTTTGGAAATGACACAAAACTCTTTGCGATTTAATTGGACAAGAGAAGAGGTTGATAGTAAGTTAAAAGAAATAATGTGTAATATTCACGATTCCTGTATTAAATACGGTAAAGAGGAGGATGGCTATATCGATTACGTTAAAGGCGCTAACATTGCTGGATTTGTTAAAGTAGCCGATGCTATGTTGGCACAAGGGGTGGTTTAATAAAGCACCCTCTTAAAAACTATAAAAGCTTCCTGGATTTTAGGAGGCTTTTTTAATTTTAATTATATTATTTTAAAGTAAAATTCGTTTCTTATAAATATCTTTAGCTCTTATTATAATTTTTTATGATTAAAAGACTTGCTGTATTTATACTGTTTGTATTGCCATGTTTGCTTTTTGCCCAAGATTTCTCGGCACTCTGGCAAGGGCATTTTTCATACAATACCATTAAGGATGTTGTAAAAGGCAATAACAAAATTTATGCAGCTTCAGAAAACGCCATTTTTAGTTTGGATTTACAAACTAACGAATTAAGCACGCTTACTACCGTTAACGGATTATCCGGCAAAACCATTTCAACCATATATTATAGCGATGTTTATGAGTTGTTGCTTATTGGTTACGATAATGGTTTAATAGAAATAGCTTTTGATGACGATGACGATATTCTCTCCGTTGTCGATATTATTGATAAACCAACTATTCCGCCAACCAGCAAAAAGATCAATCATTTCAACGCTTACAACAATGTGGTTTATGTTTCTACCAATTATGGTATTTCGGTATTTGATATTGAACGTTTAGAATTTGGCGACACCTATTTTATAGGGGCCTTGGGCAGTCAAACCCGAGTTACTCAAACCGCTATTTTAGATGATTACATTTACGCGGCGTGTTTAGATGGCAACGGATTGAAAAAAGCACAGGTATCCAGCCCAAATTTAATTGATTATCAAAATTGGCAAACGGTTACTAATGGTGATTTTCTAGCCGTTCAATCTGTAGAGAATAGCCTATATACGCTTAGAACCAACAGAAGAATGTATCGTGTGGTAAACGATGTTTTAACCGAGGTATTTCAGTTTCCAGACTTGCCAGTTGAAGTAAAAACAGTTAACGACAGGCTATTGGTTACTACACAAAACAGTGTTTACATGTACGATAGTAGTTTTAATTCTATTGCTCAGGCTAATGTAAATAGTACGTTTAGTACCGCATTTACATCGGCTACTTTTCATTTGGATTCGATTTATATAGGCACCAAGGATTTCGGTGTTTTAAAGACACCAGTTGCAAACCCAACCGAATATGAAGAAATCCATCCCCAAGGCCCATTGTTAAACATCCCTTTTGCAATTCAATCTGGTGAAAATGAATTGTGGGTTACCTTTGGAGAGTATAATGTTTTTTACAATCCTTACCCATTAAACAACAGAGGCATCAGTCATTTTAAAGATGATAGTTGGATAAACACGCCTTATCTAGATGTTTTAGATGCCAAATGTTTAAATACCATTACCATAAACCCAAACAATAATAACCAAGTTTTTATAAGTTCATTTTTTAGCGGCTTATTGGAAGTTACTGATGAAGTACCAACAATATTGTACAACCAAACCAATAGCGGTTTAGAATCGTTAATTATTTCTGGCAACCCCAATTATATAGACATTAGGGTAGGCCCCACAAAGTTTGATAATAATGGGTTATTATGGACGGTTACCAGTAGGGTTGATAAAGCTTTAAAATCATTTAATCCCAATAATAATCAATGGCAATCTTATAGCCTTTCAGAGGTAATAAATGATGTTAATTTGGGTTTTGGCGATATTGCTATTGGCAACGATAACACCAAATGGATAGCGAGTTATCAGTACGGTGTAATTGGATTTAATGAAAACGGAAGTACGCCATTAATGAAAAGCATTAGCAAAGAAGAAGAAAATATGCCTACGCCTTATGTTACAACGCTGGCATTAGATAAAAAAAACCAACTTTGGATTGGTACTTTTAGAGGATTAAGGGTGTTGTACAACACTTCAAATTTCTTTACCGAAGAAAATATCCGAGCTGAGGAAATAATAATTGAAGAGGGTGGTATCGCCAAAGAGTTGTTGTTTGAGCAAAACATTACTGACATTGAAGTTGATGGCTCCAACAATAAATGGATTGGAACTACCGATTCCGGATTGTTTTATTTTTCTGCAGACGGTCAAAAAACCATTTTTCATTTTACAAAATCCAATTCGCCATTGCCATCAAATACCATAAACGATATTTCATTAGACCCTTCAAATGGCATTGTTTACATCGCAACCAATAAAGGCTTGGTGTCTTTTCAATCGGGTGGCTCAAGTCCGTTAAACGATTTAGAAAGCGCCTACGCGTATCCAAATCCGGTAAGGCCAACCTTTAATATTGTTGATGAAAAAGTAAAAATCAAGGATATTTCAGAAAACGTAAATATAAAAATTACAGACATCGAAGGGAATTTGGTAGCCGAAGCACAATCAAGAAACAATCTGCGATACAGCGGTTACAACCTCGAAATTGACGGCGGAACAGCGTATTGGAACGGAAAAAACCTTGCCAACAACGTCGTAGCTTCAGGCGTATATTTAGTTATGCTATCAGACTTGGATACGTTTGAAACCAAAGTGTTAAAATTAATGGTTGTTAGATAATGCTACTTTCCACAAATGCTATTGTTTTATCTAAATTAAAGTACCGCGATAACGATTTAATCGTAAAATGCTATACCGAGCAATTGGGTGTGGTTAGTTTTCTGCTACGAGGTGTATTTAAAAGCAAAAAGGGGAGTTCAAAAATCGCATATTTTCAGCTATTGTCACAACTGCAAATGCAAATCGATTATAAAGAAAACCGTTCTTTACAAGGAATAAAAGAGGTTAAGCTCCATCATTTGTATACCAGTTTACACGCCAATGTTTATAAAAGTTCCATTGCTTTGTTTTTGGCTGAAGTATTGGCAAATACTTTAAAAGAAGAAGAACAAAACAGCAACTTATTTAGTTATATCGAAACCACCCTATTGTGGTTGGATGCGCAGACTGAATACTCAAATTTTCATCTACTTTTTTTACTAAACCTCACCAAGTATTTAGGCTTTTACCCCGAAGAAATCCATAGTTCGTATAATTATTTAAATTTATTGGATGGTAAATTTGAAACCAAACAATATGGAAAATACACGGTTTCGGGAGAAAATTTAACACTGTTAAAAACCTTATTGGGCACAACATTTGATGGCTTATCTTCAGTGAAAATTAACGCGAAACAAAGACAATCGTTTTTAAGTATGATTTTGCTTTATTTTGAATTACATTTGGGCAGTTTTAAAACCCCAAAATCACTCCAGATTTTTAATCAAGTTTTTAGTTAAAGTATGCCATTTCGTTACATTGTTTTTTTAATGTTTTTTGTGTATCAAAGTGTGGTTGCGCAACAAGTACAGGTGCTTAATAAACTTACCGAAGAACCAATTTATGGCGTTGCCATTTACAATAACGATAAAACTAAAAGCGTTATTACCAACCTTAACGGAGAGGCTAATTTAGAAGTCTTTTCAGATACCGAAACCATTTATTTTCAGCATCTGTCCCATATTTTAAAACAGCTCACAAAATCACAAATCAACGCATTCAATATTGTGTATTTAGATGCCAATATGCAGGGTTTGGAAGAGATTGTAATTTCAGCATCAAAGTTTGAACAAAACAAAAAAGACATTCCACAGAAAATTATTAGTCTGAATTCAAAAAACATCCAATTTACAAATCCGCAAACCAGTGCCGATGTATTGGGAAACACCGGGCAAGTGTATATTCAAAAAAGCCAATTAGGAGGCGGAAGCCCAATGATTCGTGGGTTTTCAACAAATAGGTTGTTAATTTCGGTGGATGGTGTAAGAATGAATAACGCTATTTTTAGGGGCGGAAACTTGCATAATGTTATAGCTATCGATCCCTTTGCCATTCAGAATACCGAAGTTACTTTAGGCTCGGGTTCGGTTATTTATGGTAGCGATGCCATTGGCGGCGTAATGAGTTTTTATACCCTAAAACCCAAACTGTCAAATACCGATGCCCTTTTGTTTAAAGCCAATGCTGTTGTGCGATATGCTACGGCAAACGAAGAAAAAACAGGTCATTTCGACTTTAATTTAGGCTACAAAAAATGGGCGTTTTTAACCAATGTGAGCTATACGGATTTTAACGATTTAAGAATGGGAAGCCATGGCCCCAATAATTATTTAAGGCCAGAATTTGCATTGGCAACAAATAATGGCGATGTTATTATTGAGAACAACAACCCTTTAAAACAAAGGTATTCGGGATACAATCAATTAAATGTGATGCAAAAAGCACATTATCAGCCGTACGAAAATTTAAGTTTCGATTTGGGCTTGCATTACACCACAACTTCCGATATACCAAGATACGACCGATTGATCCGATACAAGAATGATGCTTTACGTTCGGCCGAATGGAATTATGGGCCGCAGCAATGGTTTATGTCTAATTTTCAAGCCACCAAACTAAGCAGTCGTTCTAATTTGTACAATAAAATTAAGGCGACCTTGGCGTACCAAAATTTTCAGGAAAGCAGAAAAGATAGAGACTTTCAATCTGATATTAGAAATATACGGGAGGAAGCCGTCGATGCTTTTTCTTTTAATTTGGATTTTGAAAAAAACCTAGGTTCAAAAACGCAATTTTTCTACGGACTGGAATATGTTTACAACAAGGTGATGTCTCACGGTGAAGAAGAAAACATTAGCAATGGCACAAGATTTCCAACCGTCTCGAGATACCCAAACGGGGCGAGTTGGCAATCGGCAGCTATCTATTCGAGTATTAAATACAAACCCAATCCGAAGTTTGTTTTCCAATCGGGTTTACGTTTCAACCATATTGTGTCAAAAGCCGATTTTAAAGCGAATAATGCCTATTTGAATTTACCTTTTGAATCCTCTGAAAATAAGGCAGGCGCTTTTACCGGAACCGCGGGAATCAGTTGGTCGCCCAACAAGATTTTGCAATGGAAACTCAATGCCTCATCAGCTTTTAGAGCACCAAATATTGATGATATTGGTAAAGTATTCGATTCCGAACCCGGGTCGGTGGTCGTGCCCAACGAAAACCTAAAACCCGAATATGCCTATGGTGGCGAACTGGGTTTAAAACTGAGCTTTAGCGATGATTTTATTTTGGATATGAGCACGTATTACACCTATTTAGATAATGCTTTGGTACGCCGCCACTACAACTTAAATGGCGAAACACAGATTATGTACGATGGCGAACTAAGTAATGTGCAAGCCATACAAAATGCATCGAAAGCGTGGATTTATGGCTTTGAAGTGGGTTTGAATATGAATATTACCAAAAGCCTAAAACTAACCTCGCAATACAGCGTTACCGGTGGCACCGAAGAAAAAGAAAATATTGAAGTACCCATTCGTCATGTGGCCCCTAGTTTTGGAAACACGCACTTAATTTGGAATTATAAAGATTTAAAAATTGATGTATTTGCCAATTACAACAACGAATTGGCGTTTAATCAATTGGCACCTTCGGAAATTGGGAAAGATTACATTTATGCTATAGATGAAAACGGCAATCCGTACGCACCCTCGTGGAGCACGTTAAATGTGAGAACGCAATACCAATTAACAAAGTCAACAACACTTACCGCCAGTTTAGAAAATATTACGGATAAACGCTATAAAACCTATTCGTCGGGTATTGCCGCAGCGGGAAGAAACTTTATTTTGGCTTTAAAATATAGTTTGTAACGCCATTGCAATGACGAAGAAAGTGGTATCTTTCTTATTGAATCAAAACGTCATTGCGAGGAGGCACGACGTGGCAATCTGTTTATTTAAAGTCCATTTATAAATAAACAGATCGCTTCACTATGTTTGTAAAAACATTAATTACTTCTTAACCACTTTTTTAGTAATCATTGCGCCGTTTGATAATTCCACCTTAGCAATATAAACCGTGTTTTTAAGGTTTGCAAGCAGATAGGTTTCAGAGCTATTAGCGCCTTTTAAGTTGTAAAGTGGTCTGCCTAAAAGATCGAAAATGCTTACTGTTTTAATGTTTACATGGTTTGACACTTTAAAGTTAATGCGGTCGTTTTCCAATTCGGTAATAGTCAGGCTATTTTCATTTTCAATGATGTCGTTGGTAGACAAGGCCTTATCGCTAAACGCAATTTGAAAACGGTTGTTAAACTCACCGGTTTCAGATGTAAAGGTGTAATCCGAAGCTGTTAAATTATGGGTTGTAGCAAGCAAGTTATCCTTTAAATACATGGTATTATTGGTTAAGTAATCGCCTTCCAATTGTGCCACAGATAAGGTGTAAAGCGTTGCTGTATCAATGGAGGTTTCAAAACCTAAATCGATAAGTTCATGTTCGTTTAAATCGCTAGGTGCCTTACCTTGGATAACGAATTTTTTATTTGAACTGTCTATTAGCGTGTATAAAACCGCTGGTGCACCAGAGGATAAATTTTTGGGCGCGTCAAAAGCTTCACCATCATAAGCACTGGTAGCATAATCGATATAGGCCACTAAAACTTGATTAAACACACCGTTATCCGAAGTTAAATTAATCCATAATCTATTGGTGCTGCTTGGGTTGTTTTTAGAATTTGAAGGCTTAAAAAACTGATCATTATTTCCGGTAACGCGCATGTCGTTGTTAAACTTAACCGTATTGCTTAAAACCGGAAACACACCACCTGTAGTGGGTGCATCATTGGCAAATGTTACAAAAAAACCTTGGCCCGAAGGAATAAATTTATTTGGAACTTCTCCACCATTAACCGCTTGTGTTCCACCGGATTTATTGACTGACGCATAATCATCTTGACTAAAATTGTTCACTTGATTTCCCGGGTTTGCCCCAGATGCAGTTCTTATATGCGTCCAAAAATAAATAACACCGCCAATTGTTCCGGTTGGGTTGGTTGCTAGATCATAAGTATTTAAATCAAGAAAATCGTCTAAACTAATGGCCGACGGATAAGGGTTTCCTATCAGATTCCAGTTGCTATCCATCAATTCGGTATCATTTCTATAAATGGTCACCTCAATATCACCGGTGTTAAAAACTCCAGTAAACGTTGCGGAGTCGTTATACGGAAATGGAAAGGGTAACAAAGGCGGAGCAACAGCGGTTACGGCATACCCCAAACCCGGTGTCATGGCGCCAGTTGCAACTTGCCAATCGTTGCCATCGTCGTCAATATCATCGGGTGTGTTATTAGTAGTGCCCACGGTGTGTTCATCTAAAAAATTAGAGGCGTCATAAAAGAATCGTCTACCATCATCGGGATTTGGAAATACCGTTGTGATGTCGTTATTCGTTACGGGAGACGACCAATAGGTATAATGCAATCCGCTGTCTACATAATTTCGGGTTGTTTTAGTTAAAGAAGCGCTTCCGGAATTTAAGGTAATAAAAGTACCCGCCAATAGGTTTACCCCATTTTGCATAAATGCACCTTGTTCGGCTACATTTATGTTACCGCCATCTACGGTTACCCCATCTTCAATTTCAATATAATAGCCATTGGCAATGTTGAGTGTGCCTAAAACGGTTAAATTACAAGTAGAAAAACTACCGTTTGTAGCATTTGTGGTGTAATTCCCTGTTATTATGGTTAAAAGCGCGGTTCCGGTTGTGGGTACGGTGCCTACGGTAATGCCGCCAGTCCAAATCCAGGTTGTGCCATTCCAGGTTGCGGTTTCTGTACCACATTGGCCATGGCCAAAAGCACTGATAAAAAAAACAAATAAAAGGCCTAGCCTTTTGAAATAGGAAATTCCATTCATAATATTAATTTTTAAAAAAAATGAGAGATATTATGAAATTGGAGAGGTTTTTTGGGGCAAAATCATAATTTGGTGAATAACGGCAAGTTACTCAGCCAACAAAACTATATAAAAAGGATTTATCGCACAAGCTATTTTTATTTTTTTTCTGTTAAACGAAACTATATCAACAGAATACAAGCGAAAGGGTTCTATTGCTTAATAGCTTTTTTGGTAATAATAGCACCGTTTGATAATTCCACCTTGGCAATATAAACCGTGTTTTTAAGCTTTGAAAGCTGATAGGTTTCAGAGCTGTTAGCGCCTTTTAAGTTGTAAAGTTGTCTGCCCAAAAGATCGAAAATAGTAACGGACTTAATTCTTAGATTATCCGATAGTTTAAAGTTTACATAATCGTTGGCCAATTCAATAATTTTAAGGGCATTGTCGTTTAAGCCAAAGTCGTTCGAAGATAATGCTTTATCGCTAAACGCAATTTGAAAACGGTTGTTAAACTCGCCAACTTCTGAAGTAAAGCTATAATCGCAAACCTTTAAATCATGGATTTTATTTAAAAGATTATCAATTAAAAAAACGGGATTGTTATTTAAAAAGGCACCCTGAAATTGCGCAATGGAAAAGGTATAAAGTGTCTCCACATCAATGGCGGTTTTAAAACCTAAATCGATGATTTCGTTTTCATTTAAATCGCTCGGGGCTTTGCCTTGGATGGCGAATTTTTTATCTATATTTTCCATAGATGTATATAGTACAGCCACAGTATTTGATAAAAACTTAGGTGCATCATAAGACATCCCATCATTTCCTTTTGTCGCACCATCTACATAACTCACTAAAATTTGATTAAATACTCCATTGTCAGATGTTAAATTAACCCATAATTTATTAGCTACAGCTCCAGCATTCTTTTTAGAATTAGCATTTTTGAAAAACAGTGTATTGCTCGTACCATCTGCCATTCTAATTGAATTAGTAAAAGTGACACTACCATTTGATAATCCTGCAACAAAGAAACCTTGTGCAGAAGGAATATATTGGGTTGGTTCATCTGGAGTACCACCTGCAACTCCGCCAGAGCCAACAGTATATACAGCATAATCATTTAAATCAAAATTTTGAACTTGATTTCCAGGATTTGCACTACTTGGAGGACTTGCTTGCGACCAAAAGTAAGCAGCACCGTCAATAACCGTAGAGTTCGCGGCTTGAAAGGCTATAAAATCTATGGCAGATGGATAGGGGTTACCAATAAAATTCCAACTACCTAATGTATTCAATGCATTATAAGAGATGCTTGTCGATTTATCCCCTGTGTTAAAAACACCAGAAAAATCCGCACTGTCGGTTCCACCAGGGGTATGAAAAGGTCCTGCTGTTGCTGCATAACCCACTCCGGGTAGCATTACATCAGTTCCCAAAGCATATTGCCATGCATCATTATTATCGTCGATGTCATCAGGTACGCCATTGGCTGTATTAACTGTGTGCTCATCTAAATAATTTGCCGCATTAAACCAAAAGCGTCTATCGGTAGGCGTAAAAGGGAAGGCGTCGGCGATCGTCCAATTTTCCACTGGCGAACTCCAATATGTGTAGTGTAACCAATCTTGTTTGGCAGGGGTAACTTTATTTACATTGGCTGTTCCAGAAACCCCAAGTGTAAAAGAACCTGAGTTGTCATTTTGCACAAAATTACCTTGTGATTCTACTCTAATTGCCCCATCATTAACCAAAACATCATTTTCAACTTCAACATACCCTCCATTATCTATGGTTAAAATAGCCCCATTGTTTATAGTTAAACTACATGCACTAAAATTGATTTCATTTACACTATTACCAGTTCTGTAATTTGCTTCTATAACAACTTCTGTAGATGAACTGGGTGTGCCACTCCAAGTGCCATTCCATGTTACTGTTAGTGAGCATGCAACGCAAGCGAAAGCAGCGGTACTTAAAGTCACGCTACTGTAATCATTTGCTTGATCATAATTAGCTATTGAATTTAAATCTGTCCAGCTAGGGTTAGCTGTACTTCCATTATACTCTCTATTATCTTGAGTTCCATCAACAATATCAGAAGATGTAAAACCTATTGGTAAATTTGTTAACGTAGCATCTACATTAGCATGTAAAAATGTAGTCCACTCATCGGTTATAGCATTATATCCTTGAAAAGCAAGAACTTCATCACCACCATTTGCTAAAGCAAAAGTATTGTCAATTACTGTAAATTCAGAGCTGTTTGCGATAAAACCTAATACAGTACCACAACTATAATCAGACAATGCAGTAAATAATACCAATCCTTCATTTGTGTCTAGTAAACCTGTGCCTGCGGCATTTACCTCATTATCAGAAAAATAGATTTGAGTCCCAGTAGTAATATCAGTTCTCAGTAAGAATGTAAAATCCTCATTATCAGTGTTTACTCCAATTATAGCAATGTCTTCTTTTGCCAATGTAGTTTGCCCATACCCAAAACCAATCACACCCAAAAATGTAAAGAATAAAGCAACGGATTTTGTAAAAGTAATTTTTTTCATAACTGTTAAGTTTTAATATCCAAGATTTGGTTTTTATTAATGTACCAATTGTTATTTTTGAAACATGTATTCCAAAAAAACATATACCCTACAAGAAGCCACCAGTAAACTGGAGCATTATTGTGCGTATCAAGAGCGCTGTCATCAAGAAGTGAGGCAAAAGCTAGAAAGTATGCATATGATACCCGAAGCTATTGATGTAATTATAGTACACCTATTAAAACACAACTATCTTAACGAAGCACGTTTTGCCAAAACATTTGTAAGTGGTAAGTTTAGAATTAAGGGATGGGGACGGCGTCGATTAACTTTCGAACTAAAGAAAAAAGACATAAGCAAAGTTAATATAAATCAAGCACTTAATGCTATTGAAAACGAGGAGTACATCGAGGTTTTCAATAGTTTAGCCGAAAAAAAAGCCAATACAATTACAGAAACCAACGTTTTTAAGAAACGGAAAAAATTAATCGATTATCTGCTGTATCGTGGATGGGAATCGGCTTTGGTGTACGAAAAGGCCAACGAGCTAATTAAGTAATACCGTTTTTTTGGTGGGTTCTAACAATAGCCTGCTCGTTTTTCCAATCAATCCATTGTTGCCCTTTTAAGCGGCGCATGGCATTGTCGTAGTTCCGCATAACCAAAAGGTTGTAAACGGCCTTACCAAAGTTTTTGGGGTTACGGGCAATGGCGCGCAAACTCATGGAAAACCCGGGCGTAATATATCGCATGTAATGCCAATAACCTTCGGGCATGTAAAGCACTTCGCCATGGTTTAATTCGGTTTTAAAACCCTGGGCCTTTTTAAGCATGGGCCATTTTTCAAAATCCGGATTGTTAAAATCAATATCTTCTCTGGTAATCAACGAATGCGGAATTTTATACAAATAATCGTTCTGTTTTTGGTCGAACAGAATAATCTGTTTTTTGCCCTCAAAATGAAAATGGAAAATGTTTGCCAAATCAATATCGTAATGCATAAAGGTGTACGAATCCCTGCCGCCAAAAAACAGCATGGGCAAGCCTTTCATAAGTCGCAACCCAAAATCCGGAAAGCTAAAATCGTTTTGCAATTGGGGTACTTCCTTTAAAATATTCCACAAAAAAATGCGGTATTTGGTAGGCTCGCGCTTTAATAAATCCACATAATCGGCCATTTTCATTTTGGCATGTGGCTCGTTAAAACCCTCTTTGTAATCAACGGGTCGGTCGTCGTAAAGCGGCACCGTAATATCGCCGGCAACACTTTTTATATACTCCAAATTCCATTTGGTGTAAGCCGGCCAATCCTCAATAAAACGCTCGATAACCACAGGCTTTTGCGGTTTAAAATACTGCGTTAAAAAGTCCTGTTTCGAAATCGTTTTTACCCGCGGAATGACTTGTAAGTTTAGTGCCAATGCTTAACCTTTTAGTTAATCAAAGTTAATAAAACGTTGTTAAATATAAAATAAGGCCTTGCAGTTTGGCGCAAGGTATTTTTTGGAATGGCCATTCCCGTGAAAACAGGAATTTAAATCGTGTTTTGGGCGTTCCCTACGCTTATACCTACAAGGTTTTCACTTCGGCAAGCTCAGTATAGGCAAAACCTTGCAGGATCGCTTCGGTCGGGCTTTCCGCTATATCTTTTTAAATCGTCATTGCGATGACGAAGGCCGTGGCAATCTGCCAAATTTTAGTTCCCTCAATCTTTGTTGTGTTCAAGTTTTAAAAAGGATGCCGCTTCAATCCCTAACGCGGGCTTGCCATAAGGCCGTTTTTATCAAGCCCTGGTTATTGTTTCATCGCTTTGGCCTTAGCCTTGGCAACTTCGTTACGGGCAATGGTGTGTTCGGGGCGTGTCCATCTTGGTTTTTCGCCCAAGGCTTCAAGTTTCGATTCGGCAGCTTCAACCGTTTGTGGCTGCACCTTTTTGGTAAAAGGCTTTTGCGGATTTAAACCCAGCTCCTTAAACATTTCCATATCCTCGTTTACATCCGGGTTTGGTGTGGTTAACAATTTATCGCCTGCAAAAATAGAATTGGCGCCCGCAAAAAAGCACATGGCCTGTCCTTCGCGCGTCATTTGCGTGCGTCCCGCACTTAAGCGCACTTGGGTTTCCGGCATAACAATTCTGGTGGTGGCCACCATTCTAATCATCTCCCAAATAGAAACCGGTTCTTGGTCTTCTAGCGGAGTACCTTCAACGGCCACTAACGCATTAATGGGAGTCGATTCGGGTTGCGGGTTTAATGTGGAAAGTGCCACAAGCATGCCCGCTCTGTCTTCAATATTTTCGCCCATACCAATAATACCGCCAGAGCAAACCGTAACGTTGGTTTTGCGCACGTTATCAATAGTGTCCAAACGGTCTTGGTAACCACGTGTTGAAATTACTTCTTTATAATATTCTTCCGAAGAATCCAAATTATGGTTGTAAGCATACAAGCCTGCTTCGGCTAAACGCTGCGCTTGGTTTTCGGTAATCATCCCAAGTGTACAGCATACTTCCATGTCCAATTTGTTAATGGTACGCACCATTTCCAAAACCTGGTCGAACTCTTCGCCGTCTTTTACATTACGCCATGCGGCACCCATACAAACGCGCGAGCTACCCGTCGATTTTGCGCGTAAGGCCTGCGCTTTTACCTGTTTAACCGTCATTAAATCGTTGCCCTCAACATTGGTGTGATAACGGGCTGCTTGTGGGCAATAACCACAATCTTCGGAGCAGCCTCCAGTTTTAATGGATAGTAAAGTTGAAACCTGCACCACATTGGGGTCGTGGTTTTTTCGGTGTATGGTAGCGGCTTCGTAAAGCAATTCCATTAAAGGTTTATTGTATATCTCTAGAATTTCTTCTTTGGTCCAGTTGTGTTTGGTTGCGCTCATAGTCTTAAATATAGGTGTAAAAGTAGAAAATTCCGCTGGAAAAGCGGAATTTTAATTTTATTCTTTATGTTCAGATTTATCAACATCCTCTTTAAAAGGGGCGTTTTTTGTCTTGACGACCTCCTCTTTAAGATCTTTTCCTTTTAAATAATCGGGCAACTGCATGCCAGCCATATTAAACATTTCCTGCAAAGGCGGCACCGATTGGTACATACCGGAAAGGAAGTTTGCGGTTGACGACTTACCATCTTTCCCGCCACCGTTTTCCCAAACGGTCACTTTATCGATTTTAATGTTTTTAATCGCTTCGGCTTGTGTTTTAACCAATTCCGGTAACTTATCGGCTATCAATAAAAGCACCGCATCTTTTGAGTTGTTGCCAGCCGCTTTCACGATTTGATCTAAACCGGCCGCTTGTTTGGTTAGTACTTCGTACAACCCTTGGGCTTCGGCTTGGGCTTTAAAGAGTATCGCATCGGCTTCACCCTTGGCGCGTCTTCTAATTTTTTCGGCCTCGGCTTCCGCATCTATTTCTACTTTCTTTTTATCTATTTCAGCAGGTACAATTACATCGGCCATTTGTGATGAACGCTCTCTTTCCGCCCTAGCGGTTTCTGCTTCCTGTTCCGCAGCATAAGATTCTTGCAAGGCTTTTGCGCTTTGTACTTTTTCTGATGCTATCGCAACGCGCTCTGCTTCTGCTTCGCGTTGGCGACGTAACGAATCGGAATTTGCAACCGCGATTTTTGCGGTGTTTTCACCTTCAACGGCTTGGGCATTTGCAGCGGCAACCTGGGTTCTTTCGTCTTGCACCGCATTGGCTTCACCAATGGAACCATCCCTGGTTTTTTCGGCCACCGATTTACGGGCGGCATTTATGGCATGTGCCGCGGCTTCTTTTCCTAAAGCTTCAATATATCCAGACTCATCAACAATATCGGTAATGTTTACGTTGATTAATTTTAGCCCTACTTTCTTTAATTCGGTCTCGACACTTTGTGAAATGTTGGCCAAAAATTTATCGCGGTCGTTATTGATTTCTTCAATATCCATGGACGCGACAACCAATCGCAGCTGACCAAAAATGATTTCCTGTGCCAAATCCTGAATTTCGTTTTGCCCTAAGCCTAAAAGTCTTTCGGCAGCATTTTGCATGATTCCCGGTTCGGTTGAAACACCAATGGTAAAACGCGATGGCACATTAACACGAATGTTTTGTTTTGATAAAGCGTTTACTAAATTAACTTCAATGGAAATTGGGGTTAATTCTAAAAACTCGTAGTCTTGAATAACAGGTAAAATAAAGGCAGCGCCACCATGAATACATTTAGCCGATTGCCCGCCGCCAACTTTACCGTAAACGACCAAAATCCGGTCGGACGGACAGCGTTTGTAGCGTCTTATTAATACAATTAGAAAAAGGAATATAAATAATACGCCAAAAATTAGCGCCATGGGGAGTCCGAAATTAAAGCCCTCCTGAATTATCAGTAATCTCATAAGTGTGTGGTTTTGTGGGTTCTATTGGTTTTATTGTTTGATCGACTATTAAAATACCGTTGTTGGTAACATCAACAACTTTTATAATGGTGCCAGATTTTAGCGGTGTAAAAGAATCGGTAAGCGCATCCAGTTCGCGCAACGACCCTTGAACCTGTATGCTAACTTTTCCCATTTTAGAGCGGTTGGCACCAATGGTTAAATATACTTCGCCAATGGCATCAATAGCATTTTTGTAGTTTAAAGTACCGCTATCGGTTAGCTTTCGCATAAAGTAAAACATAGCGGCCATAATGACCATCATCACCATTCCGGATAATAAAGAAATGATAACGGTTAGAGGTTTTGATAATCCAGCTTCAATACAAGCTATGCCGCTCCAACCAAAAATGGTAAAAAATCCCACTAAATTTTTAAAGGTTATAAATTGAAACCCAATACCGGTATCGGCATCTAAATCCTCAAATTCATCAGTGTCGCCACCCGTAAATGCTAAAATGATTACAATGGTAAAAACAAGCGAGCTTATAATGGCAATGAGCCAATATATTTTTAAAAGTAAATCTAGATTTGAAAACCATTCTGCCATTGTGAAAACGATAATTAATACGGAATAAATATACAACCTTTATAAAGTTTTTCAACTTTATCTTTAAAGAAAAATAAGCGTAACATTTCTGTTCAGAAATAAAATATAGTGTAGCTTAATTTCTACTTATAAGTAGTTGGGATTTGTATTTTGTTACAAAACCATGTAAAATTTTACGGGAATTACTCAATTAATTGTCTGCCCAATTCAGCTAAAAAAGGAAAACCTACCGTATCGTATTCGTAAACATTGTCGTTAAAAATCTGGTTTTTATTAACGTGAATGGTTGCGGTTATTATGTATTCTTTTTTGGTTTTTTCATTTACAATATACGCGCAATCGGTCAGGTAACCGTAGGCATTACCCACCTTGTTGTATATTTTTATATGCTTGGGCATGGGTTTTTTTGAGTCGCCAAACACTAAAAACTTGACATAGCTTTCGTAATAATCATCAGAGATGTAACCAGCTTCGTGGGGCAAGATGCTCATGGTGTTAATTAAAAACGTCCTGTCGTTTGGTGTTAAATGAAATTGTTGGTCATACGGATATAATTCGGGAAACATCAACCGTTTCATAATTTGGTGTAAAGCGGTTACGGACAAATAGTTTTTTAACGAAAAATCCATAGAATTATTAACCAAACTATCATTAACCATATAGCCTTTGCCTTTGGTGATTTTATTTAAGTTTAAGGGATTTATGGGTTGATTGATAACGGAATCGGTTTTAAAAATAACCTGATTTTGATTGTAAAAGATAAGCGGTTTGGTTTTTAAATCGGTAGAATTATCCACCGATAATCTATGGGAAATTCTGGCGTTTATGCCTTTCTCTTTCAGTTTTCTGTTAATGTAATCTTTACCTAAATACTCAAACAATCTGTTATAGGCAGCGTTATCGCTTACGGCAAATATTTTTTTAATGGCATTGGATACTGTTGTTTTTGTACTGTCACCTTCAACATTAAAAAGGGTGTTTCTATCGATAAGCGCATGGTCCTTAATTTTTTCCAGAGCCAATATGGCAATGGGTAATTTTACGGTACTCGCAGGATAAAAATAGATGTTGTCGTCAACCTGAAAACTGTAATCTTCAAAATAAACGGAGTCCTTTTCCCTTTTAACTTCAGTAAATAAAATTTGAACCTCGTGGTTCCCGATAGCATCCGCTATGGTTTTAATTTTTGGGTTGCTGGAAGCCAAAACGGTTTCAATAGGGTCTGTGCTTTCGTTTTTACAACTTGAAAAGAAGATTATAACGATTAAAACAAAATATCTCATGGTAGCCATTTGTTTCAATAAATATAACATTTTATTTTGTTAACAGGATTGAAACGGCGTTACCGCCAAACCCAACGGCATTCACTAAAATATGTTTAATTTTTTTAGGTGTTTTTTGATGCTCTAAATATGGTATTCCAATAAATTTTTGATGCTGTAACATTAAAACAGCTAGCTCGATACTTAATGCGCCGGATGCTCCAAAGGTGTGCCCTATTTTCCATTTGTTGCTTGTTAATGCTGGAAGGTTGTTTTTAAAAACAGCTTCAATAGCTTTATATTCTGAAAGATCGCCTTTTATGGTGCCCGGAGCGTGCATGACGATAATATCAATATCGTTTGGATTTAGATTGCCCAATGCCATTTTCATCGATTTTTGAAAGCATTTGGCATCGGTAGAAATGGAAATGTTGTGCGTTAAAATCTCGGTGGCGTAACCCATGCCGGTTATGTAAGCCAAAGCGTTTTCTGTTTTACCGGATTCCAAGCAAACCATGGATGCGCCTTCGCCTAAAACCATGGTATTTTGCTTTTTTGAAAGATTTAAAGCTCGACAGGGAAAAGATTCTTCGTCTAATTTGGCTTTTGAATAAATTTTTAAGGCCTGCATTTGTGCTATGGTAAACGGTGTTAATGGCGCTTCGCTGCCACCAACCAAAAACTTATTGCACATGCCGGAATTTATCCAAGCCACGCCATTTAACAGAGCGTGTAAAGCTGTGGAGCAGGTTATGGAATGGCTTATTTCTGGGCCATTGGTTTGTAAATCGTGTGCCACCCACGATGATATATTTCCCAGTGTTGTGGTTGGCGAGCTTAAGGTTTTTGCTTTATTGTTTTTTAGGAAATCTTTATGGTAATCTTCGAAAAGTTGCGTGGCGCCCCGAGACGACCCAATGTTAATGCCGAAGTTGTCTGAAGCTTTCCAATGGGCATCTTTTATGGCTTGTCGTGAGGCGTATATCGCATATAAAACGGTATTGTCCAGCGATTTGTATTTGTTGTCCGATAGCCGTAAAGCTTCAATGTCTTGTTTTACTTCTTGAGGAATTTGGGCCACTAAAACAGATTCGTTTTTTAACCTTTTCTCGGTAATGTAATGTTGGTTGTTTTGATAGTTTTCCCAAATGTGATCCAACGATTTTCCTAACGGGGAAATGGATGCCATGGCGGTTATGGAGACTGGTTTTTGCAACGTTTTAAGTTTTGGTAAAAGTAATACTTATGTGTGTGCTATAATAACAACCGAATATAAAAATATAAACACTTTGGATTGTGCTTTTGTTTTTGGAAACAACCTTGGTGTTCATCTTTTGTTATAGCATAAAGAAAGCAATAGGGACGAAACCAATCAATTTAATATTTTCTTATGTGAAAAATTCTAAAAGATTGTTTTTGTCTAGAAAGCAATTTAAAAAACCTAAAGTTTTTTCTTGTTTGGATATTTTATAGACTGAATAATTACCATAGTATGTAATTATTTTGTTGCTTTTAGATTTTGAATAACCTTGGTTTTTTGATAACCGAATTCTTTCGAAATCAGCACAAGATAAATTGTTTTGTTTCAAAATTTCAATCGATGCTTGAGTTAATTGGCTTTCAAAATCTGCATCTGTGAAATAGCCTTTTTTTGATAAATAATAATTAATCATGTTCTTTGTTTTTCTATATAGAACCAAATCTAGGGTAATTATATAACATCTACAATGTGCTGATTTATACGGGTGTAGGTTTTTGTAACTGATAGCCACAAATAGAAACAATTTGTTGATAAATTATTGGTTGCCTGTTGATAAGTTTAATTATTTAGATTGATAGAACTAATTTCTTTCTAGATTTCTTTTTTAAAAGAAACCCTCCGCTAGCGCTATGCTCCGCTTAGTGGCGGCTAGAGTAAGTTTAAAGTAAATGGAATTCTATAATCTTGGAGGCAAGTACTAAACCCGCGTTAGGGATTGAACGGTTCGACTGCGCTCACCGCAGGCTAAATGTTTGAGCTCGCCAATATAGGAGGAAGCGTGTAGTGAAAGCCCGACCCTTCTTGCTCTGAGCGAAGTCGATGGGTGGGGTGACGCCCAAATAAAAATTAAAAGATTGAGCAATAACGTATAAAACAAAAACGCCTTACTAAATAAATAGAAAGGCGTTTTAAGTTATTTAATTTGATTACCGTCTTTATCGAAAAAGTGGTATTCTAAGTATGTGTAAGCATCTCTTGGTAAAATTTTAACCCATTTTTTGTGCTCAAAAAACCATTTTGAGCGTACTGATGGAAAACCTTTTGTTAAGAAGGCCGCTATAAAAGGATGTGTGTTTAAAGTCAGCTTTTTATAGTCTTTTTTTAATAGTTTTTCAAGATCGTGATTTATTTTTTGCACCAATCCTATGGGTGCTTCAATCTCAGAACCATTAATAATCTCGTCAGGGTTTTCCTCACGGGTTTTAATGTTCATTTCTGGACGTACACGTTGTCTTGTTATTTGTATCAAGCCAAATTTACTTGGAGGCAGTATTTTGTGTTTTGCCCTATCGTCCTTCATTTCATCGCGAAGGTGATTGAACAATTTTTGCCTGTTTTCTACTCTTGTTAAATCGATAAAATCTACTACTATTATGCCGCCCATATCGCGTAAACGCAACTGGCGCGCCATTTCGGTAGCGGCGATTAAATTAACCTCAAGTGCGGTATCCTCTTGGTTGTTTGCTTTGTTAGAGCGGTTTCCGCTGTTTACATCTATTACGTGGAGCGCTTCGGTATGTTCAATTACCAAATACGCACCTTTTGCCATAGAAACGGTTTTACCAAAGGAGGTTTTTATTTGTCTTTCAATCCCGAATTTCTCGAAAATTGGAACTTTAGACTGATACAATTTAACTATTGATTCTTTTTTTGGTGCAATTTCCTGCACGTAATCTTTAATTTGATAATAAAGCTCTTCATCATCAACATGAATACTTGTAAAGGTGTCGTTGAATATGTCTCGTAGAATAGACGAGGCTTTATTCATTTCTCCCAATACTTTACTTGGATGATGTGCTCTGTGTAGCTTTTTGCACATTGCATTCCATCGCTGGAGCAAATTTTGCAAATCTTTATCTAGTTCAGCTACTTTTTTGCCTTGTGCTACCGTACGAACAATAATACCAAAACCTTGCGGCGTGATACTTTTAACCAATCGTTTTAATCGGTCTTTTTCTGCTTTGTCTTCTATTTTTTGAGAAATAGAGATGCGACTGGAAAAAGGGACCAAAACAATATATCTACCGGCTATAGAAAGCTCAGAACTAATTCTGGGCCCTTTGGTGGATATGGGTTCTTTTACTATTTGTACTAATAGCGATTGATTTGATTTTAAGACATCGGCAATTTTGCCGTCTTTATCAATATCTTTTTCAAATGGGAAGTTTTTTAAAGAAAAATCTTTTAGTTTACCTGTGCTTACACGTTTTGTGAATTTTAAAAGCGAAGGTAGTTTTGGCCCTAAATCGTGATAGTGCAAAAATGCATCTTTCTCGTAGCCTACATTTACAAATGCGGCGTTTAGTCCAGGAACGGCTTTTCGTATTTTGGCTATAAACACATCGCCAACCGAGAAGTCGTTACTATCTTCATCTTTCTGTAATTCAATAAGTTTTCCATCTTTTAATAAGGCAAAATCAACGTCGTTAGAACTAGATCTAATGATCAATTCTTTATCCATTTAGTTAATTTTAATCCATCACTTTAATAAGCGACAGATGGATTATACATTATTTTTAATCTGATAATTGATGTTTTTTTAATTATCGGATTGAATACCTTAAGCTAATCTAAGTGATTTAAGATTAACCTTTTACTAAGGTATTTCACAGGATTTTTAAATCCGTGGAGTTCAAAAAACATCTAAAAAAGACGCTAAAAATTTTAATGAACTCATTTCAAAGAACTTGTTGTTTTTTAAAACCGAAAAAAGTAGCTGATCTAACTACTTTTTTGGTTTATTTTTTCTTTTTGTGACGGTTAGCGCGTCTACGTTTTTTACGTTTGTGCGTCGCTACCTTATGTCTTTTGCGTTTTTTACCACTTGGCATAAATAGTGTCTTTTTAAAT
The DNA here is from genome assembly GCF_048381975.1 of Hwangdonia sp. Classification (NCBI taxonomy): domain Bacteria; kingdom Pseudomonadati; phylum Bacteroidota; class Flavobacteriia; order Flavobacteriales; family Flavobacteriaceae; genus Hwangdonia; species Hwangdonia sp. Next base: position 75,260 of record NZ_JBLWYT010000001.1, read on the forward strand.
TAATAATTCGTTTGAAGCTCGTTTACTTCACTTCTACATTTGTTTTAACGCCTTCTACAAAAACTTTTGCAGGCTTAAATGCAGGAATGTTATGAGCTGGTATTTTAATGGTTGTGTTTTTAGAGATGTTTCTTCCCGTTTTTTCAGCTCTTGTTTTTACAATAAAGCTTCCAAAACCTCTTAAATAAACGTTGTCACCACTTTCTAAAGAGGTTTTTACTTCTTCCATAAATGTTTCAACAGTTGCTTGAACATCACCTTTTTCAATTCCTAATTTCTCTGAAATCTTTGCTACTAAATCAGCCTTCGTCATTTTAATATATTATTTTAAGTTACTATTATAGTTTTTAAGGGATGCAAATATAGGAATTTAAAATTCAATATTTCAAACCTAATTCATTAAAATTTAAGATTATAAACGTTTATTTTTGTTTGCTTTATTTAACGAATCAATGATTTTTTCAAAAACACTAAAACACTGGTACTCAATTAATAAGCGAATGCTTCCTTGGAGACAAACCCAAGATCCTTACTTTATTTGGTTGTCTGAAATTATTTTGCAACAAACCCAAGTTAAACAGGGATTGCCCTATTACCAAGCGTTTGTTGCCCAATATCCAACGGTTTTTGATTTGGCAAAAGCCGATGAAAGTGAAGTGCTAAAATTATGGCAAGGGCTCGGGTATTATTCCCGTGCCAGAAATCTGCACGCGACTTCAAAGTATATTGTAAGCGCGTTTAACGGGGAATTTCCCAACAACTACAAAGCATTGCTAAAACTAAAAGGGGTTGGCGATTATACCGCCAGTGCCATCGCTTCAATTTGCTTTAACGAGGCCACAGCCGTGGTTGATGGTAACGTGTATAGGGTGTTATCGCGATATTTCGGAATTGACACGCCCATAAATTCATCAAAAGGCGTGAAGGAATTTAAGGCTTTGGCCCAAGAATTAATCGATAAAGAGGATCCGGCCAATTTTAACCAAGCCATTATGGAGTTTGGTGCGGTACAGTGTACACCCAAAAATCCAGATTGCCGCATTTGCCCTTTAAATAAGGGATGCATTGCTTTTAACAAGAATAGAATAGCCGAATTACCGGTTAAAATTAAATCCGCGAAAGCGAAAAAAAAGCATTTTAACTTTTTGGTATTCGTATCAAAAGACCAGAAAACCGTATTGGAAAAGCGCGAGGGTAAAGGGATTTGGCAAAACCTGTATCAATTTCCTTTAGTTGAAACCGATAAAAACCTAGATTACAACCAATTTAAAACGCTTGTAAAAAACCATACTTTGTTGGAAGGTATGCCGTTTGAATTGCTGTTATATAATAAGGACGTGATGGTTCATAAATTATCGCACCAGCATTTGCACACAAAATTCTGGATTGTAAATGTTGAGCGTTTAAATGGTAACGCAATTTCAGTTGATAAAATACACGACTTTCCCGTGCCAATTATAATAGGAAACTTTATTGAGGCGTTTAATTTTTGATACTCGATTTTAAACAGTCATATTTTTTTACTAATTTTAAGTTTATCAAATGCAAAAGAGTAATTTTGCAGTATTAAATTAAAAAAGATTATGTCAGGAACATTAAATAAAGTGATGCTTATTGGGCATTTGGGAGATGAGGTAAAAATGCACTATTTTGAAGGCGGCGGATGTATTGGTCGCTTTCCGTTGGCAACAAACGAAACCTATACCAGCAAACAAACCAACGAGCGCATTACAAATACCGAATGGCATAATATTGTGGTGCGTAATAAAGGTGCCGAAATTTGCGAAAAATATTTAAGCAAAGGCGATAAAGTGTATATTGAAGGCCGATTGAAAACCAGAAAATGGCAAGACGATAAAGGTGCAGACCGGTACTCGACCGAAATCCATTGTACCGATTTTACGTTTTTAAGTACTAAAAAAGAAAGCGATACCAATGCGGCCAATAAACCTGCAGTGCAAAATACCAATGTTGCCGCAAAACCATCAGGACCGGCGAAACCTGTTGAAGAAGATAGTGATGACCTTCCGTTTTAATATCAAAAGTGGTTCTCGATTTGTGTGTCGAAACCTATGTTTAACTAATACCATGGTAATTGGATCCTGACCCCGCGAGTTTTATAGCATTAGTTTTGGCAATTGATTTTTCAGTTGTTAGTGGTTTTGCATTACTTTTTTTACTGTTAATTTGTTCCGGACTTATTTCGGGTGCCGAAGTTGCTTTGTTTTCACTCACAAGAGCGGATATTGACGAAGGTTTGGCAGCCAATTCTAAACGCATTCAAATTATAGCAAAACTCTTAGAACGCCCTAAAAAATTATTGGCAACCATATTGGTATCCAATAATTTTATAAACATAGCCATTGTTATTTTGTTCGCGTATTTGGGCGGCAATCTGTTTAATGCCATTGCATCTCCGGTATTGAAATTCGCCATAGAAGTAATAATTGTAACCTTTCTTATTTTATTATTTGGCGAAATATTGCCTAAAATTTATGCCAATAGAAATAAGCTAAAGTTTGCTTCGTTTATGGCCTATCCGTTGCGTGTTTTAGATGTGTTGCTTACGCCTATAAGTATGCCCATGCGCGGTGTTACATTGGCCATTCATAAAAAACTGGGCAAGCAAAAATCGAATTTAAGTGTCGATCAATTGTCGCAAGCTTTAGAGCTTACCAGCGAAGACGACACGACTAAAGAAGAGCAAAAAATATTGCAAGGTATTGTCTCTTTCGGAAACACCGATACCAAGCAAGTTATGCGGCCGCGAATAGATATTTTTGCGCTTAATATCGAGCAAAAATATGCCGAAATTATGCCCGAAATCATTGCCAACGGTTACTCCAGAATCCCGGTTTATAGAGATAATATTGATACCATTGAAGGTGTTTTGTACGTTAAGGATTTATTGCCATATATCGACCGGAAACAGTTTGATTGGTCAACCTTATTGCGCGAGCCCTTTTTTGTGCCAGAGAATAAAAAGCTGGATGATTTAATGGCGGAATTTCAAGAGAAAAAAGTGCATTTGGCCGTTGTGGTTGATGAATATGGAGGTACTTCGGGATTGATTTCCTTAGAAGATATTATTGAAGAGATTGTAGGCGATATTAGTGATGAGTTTGATGATGAGGATTTATTGTACTCAAAACTGGACGAGAACAATTATGTGTTTGAAGGGAAAACCGCTTTAAAGGATTTTTACAAGGTTGTTAAAGTTGAAGATGAAACTCTTTTTGAAGACAATAAAGGCGAAGCCGAAACCATTGCCGGTTTTGTTCTGGAAATATCTAAAAGTTTTCCGAAGTTAAACAGTAAAATAAATTTCGAAAATTACGTTTTTACTATAGAAGCTTTAGATAATAAACGTATAAAGCGCATAAAATTAACCAAGACTTAATGAATAAGAATTTTTATGTTTGGCTATTAATAATCGTCTGTTTGTCTTGCGGAGAAACAACAACCCCAAAACCAAAGGCAGAATTACGATTAGAATACCCGAAGGCTAAATATGTTGATGCCAATTTGCAATTACCGTTCACTTTCGAGAAAAATTTACTATCCTCAAAAACAGTCTTAAAAGAACTTAAAGCACCAACAAAAAGTTACGGTATAAACTTGGAATACGCAGCGTTAAAAGGCACCATTTTTTTAACCTATAAGGCTATTGAAAAGGATGAAAAAAACCTGATAAGCTTTTTAAGGGATGCCCAAAAATTCACCTTGGAGCACACCAAAAAAGCAGACGAAATTCCTGCATATCCTTTTGAAGATGATAAAAGAAAGGTTTACGGTTTGCTATCCGAAGTAAAGGGAAATGTGGCGTCGCCCGTACAGTTTTATGTAACCGATAGCGTTAATCATTTCTTAACGGGCTCGTTATATTTTAACGCAAAACCCAATTACGATTCTATTCTTCCGGCAGCAAATTATCTGCAAAAAGACATTAAGCATATTATGGAAACGCTTAGGTGGAAATAAAAAAGCTCCTCAGTTTTTGAGAAGCTTTCTAAAAGGTAAATACGTTTAAATGAGTTCAGATTAAGCCTTGCCCTTTTCAGCACAACACGCCTTTTTACAATCGGCAGCGCATGCTTTTTTCTCGGCATCGGTTTTGTTGGCGCAACAGGCTTTGGCGCAATCTGCATCACAGGCTTTTTTTGCTGAAAAGCCTTCAACGGTCTTCATGTCGCTAACCTTATAAATATCGGCAACTTTGGTTACGGTTTCTTCAAGCGATGTTGGGGTAACCTTAGCGTCGTTGTATTCAACCATAGCTAGTTTTCTGTCAAAATCTACTTTAGCCGACTTTACGCCTTCCATTTTGGCTATTTTTTTCTCGATGGTTTTTGCGCATCCAATTTCGCAGGTCATACCATCAATAGTAAATTCCGCTTTAGCGTAAGTCGCATTTGGGTCTAGTGTTTTAACGGTCTCCGAGGCTACTTCAACCGTTTTGATCTCAGCTTTGGTTTCGTTTTTACAACTAAAAGCAAAAAGCGTAATTATGGCAATGGCTATAATATTCTTAAATGTTTTCATTTGGGTGTGTTTTAAATTAATATAAAATCCATGGGATGTATTGGGTTTCACTTAGGAACGTTACATGCCCATTGTAGCTACAAAGCTAATAAATAAAGACGGTTAATGCACAAAAAAGTAAAATTTTATAATTCTCGATAAACACCCAAACCAAACCCTGTCCATTTAAAATGCATACCTTTTTTCAGGCTTGCTCTAACTGTGAAAATTTGTTTAAAACGGATTAAAAAACCACGAATGAAATGCCTTGCAAAACATCGTTTTTCTTTTTTTGAGTTTTAATACGTTTCGGTACTGTGCCAAGGCGTTTATTTTAAAATAGTTTGTGCTAAATTATTATTAATCGATTTTTTTTACGAAATTTAGAGAAATCTATCTTCAAACCACCTAATTATAGTGCGCATTTAAATCTAAAAATATATAGATATAAAATCATGAAAACGCTTTCACTTCCCATTCGTTTTGGCCTCGTTACAAGTGCGGTACTCATTGCTTATTTTTTAATTTTGGCCTTGTTTGACAAACATACAAATCCCGTTTTTAGCTTTTTTAACGCCGTTATAACCGTTTTTGGTATTTTTGACGCCGTTAGATTGCAAAAGCTTAAGGATACCGAATCGTTTTCTTATGGCGAAGGCTTTAAAACAGGCATCATTACCGGCTTTGTTGCCACCTTCTTTTTTACGGTATTCTTCTTGTTTTATGCCACCGAAGTCAACCCTGGCTTTTTATCGCAATTATTGGAAAACATTGATGGTGTTTTTAATGTTGATATAGGCATGGTCACATTTATTGTGGCGATCATGGGGGTTGCTACAACGGTGATTTCAACCTTAACCGTGATGCAATTTTTTAAAAACAGCGGAAATATTCTTCAAAAGAAATAAAACGTTTGCAGTTTAATTATTTAGCCGTATATTTGCACTCATTTTTTGAACAAATTTAATTAATAAAAATTCGCTATGTACGCAATTGTAGAGATAGCAGGGCATCAATTTAAAGTTGAAAAAGACCAAAAAGTTTTTGTTAACCGTTTGCAAACTGAAGAAGGTAAGAAAGTAGATTTCGATAACGTTCTTTTAATTGGAGATGGCGACAAAGTAACTGTAGGCGCCCCAGCTATAGACGGAGCACAGGTTAGTGCAAAAGTCTTAAAGCACCTTAAAGGTGATAAAGTAATCGTTTTCAAAAAGAAAAGACGTAAAGGTTATCGTGTAAAAAACGGACACCGTCAATCTTTATCTGAAATCGTAATCGAAAGCATCGTTGCTTCGGGAGCTAAAAAAGCTGCTCCAAAAAAAGAAGCTAAAAAAGAAGAACCAAAAGCAAAAGCACCAAAGGCCGAAGCAAAACCAGCTGCTAAAAAAGCAACAGGAAAAGCTGACGATTTAAAGAAAATCGAAGGTGCAGGGCCTAAAGCGGCAGAAGCTTTAGTAAACGCAGGTTTAGATACTTTTGCTAAGGTGGCAAAAGCAAAACCAGAAGATTTAAGTAATATTCTTTCAGAAGCAAGTTCAAGATTAGCTCACATTGTGACTGATACTTGGCCAAAGCAAGCTAAATTAGCTGCAGATGGAAAATGGGACGAGCTTAAAGAATTACAAGACAGATTAGAAGGCGGTATTGAAAAATAGTTTTTCATATACTTAATATTAACAATATAAATACTTAAGACAATGGCTCATAAAAAAGGAGTAGGTAGTTCTAAGAATGGTAGAGAATCAGAATCGAAACGCTTAGGTGTTAAGATTTTTGGTGGACAAGCTGCCATTGCTGGAAACATTATCATAAGACAACGTGGTAACACGCATCACCCAGGTGAAAACGTATACCAAGGAAAGGATCACACATTGCACGCGCAAGTTGATGGTCTTGTAAAATTTACAAAGAAAAAAGACAACAAATCTTACGTTTCTATTGAGCCTTTTGATGCTTAATAAACACTTTCTTTAAAATTAACCCTGAGCATGTCTCAGGGCATTTAAAACCTTTCTGGAAACAGAAAGGTTTTTTTTATGCTTTCAAAATATCCCTCACGATTTTTAAATGGTGATTGGTATGCATTTCTAAAAACCGTAGCGTTTGCTTTTTAGATAATTTCCCGAATATAAAATGCTTGAAATACGCTTTTTCAGGTAAGGGTTTTAAAGCATCAATATGGTTTTTTGCGGTTTGCAATTGGGTTTTTAAGTCTTCATCTAAAATAACATTTGGCGGCCGCACTATTTTTGGGGCTTTAACCTTCCCTCTTGGGATATAGCCTATGGGGAATAAAACCGTGCGCCAAAAACTAAACTTTCGCTCATAATCTGCTGGGTTCGATTTTATGGTCCATTCGCAAACGGCGTTAAATACCTTTAAGCTATGGTCGAGCTGCCAACCAATATCAGATTTAGTAACCTTAGGGTTGGTTTGGTCCTTAAGAGGTATATGTTGCTCTATTTCAGATAATAAAGCATGTAAATATTTGATTTTTTTATTCGACATGGTTTAAATTTATTTCAAAAGATATTGATTAAATTCTTAACTTAGGCTATTGCATATTGTTTTACTTAAAATTATTGATTATGCTACCGTTTAGATCAGAAATTAGAAACTCTCCGAACCAACAAACCATTAAGATTTTTTTGAGTGATGAATCCTCAGGTGCTAAGATAAAAAGGCATTTAGAGCATTTTAACGAGATTGAAATGATTGAAATAAGTGAAAGTATTGGGCAAAACCGAGTTCCTGAAAACATTACGGTTTTCTTGAAAGACGATGTAGATATTAATAAAATGAAGCAATCCATCGACTCTAGTTTGTGGTGGTATTTTGAAGAGGATATGGTGGATTGATTTTCATCGTTCACGGGTTTTCGCCCGTATGAATATATACCATTACATCATTAATGCATTTGTCGAGTTCTTTTATTATGTCGTGGTCCCAAAACCTGAAAACGGTGTAGCCCAAATTTTTCAATTCTAAATTTACTTCTTTATCGCGCTGCATATTGCGTTCTATTTTAGGAATCCAAAAACCGCGATTGGATTTAAGTTTAGCTTTTCTTTCCTGCCAATTGTACCCGTGCCAAAATGCACCGTCGATAAAAACAGCAAGCTTATACCTTTGAATGGACACATCGGGTTTGCCAAAAAGTTTTTTTGAGTTTACGCGATACCTTACGCCTTTTGCCCATAAAGCTTTTCTGAACATCAGTTCGGGTTTGGTGTTTTTACCTTGAATACGGCTCATTATTTTAGAGCGTTTTTTGGTGGTATAGAAACCAGACGCTTCATTAAACCGAGGCACTTTTATTTTTTCTTCGTTATAGCCCATTTGTAAATAAATATAACGAAAAAAGGGAAGTGTAGCAAGCCATGGCAGATTGTGCGATAGCGATTGTAACGGCATCCTTTTTAAAAATATAAAAACTATAAACCTTGATTAGAGAAAAGAATAACAGATTGTTACCTCGCTTGCCCTTAACCCAAATGTTTTAAAAAGATATAGTGTAAAGCGCGGTTTATTTTGGCTTTTTCTGCCAAAATAAAATTGCCCAAATTATTTACAGTTTCAATTTAAAAGTTTGCACATTTCCACTTCGCTCAGTGCAGGCTTAGTTACTGGCTCGCAATGACGGTGCAAAAAAAAATCCCAAACATTGCTGCTCGGGATTTAATTTATAATAATATAGTTTCGATTAATAAGATTCCCACCTTCGTGGGAATGATAAAATTAATATCTGTAATGTTCTGGCTTATAAGGGCCATCAACCGTTACGCCAATATATTCGGCTTGATACGGTTTTAATTCGGTAAGCTCAACACCAATTTTTTCCAAGTGTAATTTAGCAACCTTTTCATCAAGATGTTTTGGTAGCATATACACATCGTTTTGGTACGCGTCGGCGTTGTTCCAAAGCTCGATTTGTGCTAAGGTTTGGTTGGTAAACGAGTTGCTCATTACAAAACTCGGGTGGCCTGTGGCGCATCCTAAATTTACCAAACGCCCTTCGGCTAGTATGATAATGTCCTTCCCGTCAATGGTATATTTATCAACCTGTGGCTTAATGGTATTTTTGGTGTTTCCGTAGTTGTCGTTTAACCAAGCCATTTGTATTTCGTTGTCAAAATGCCCAATGTTGCACACAACGGTTTTGTCTTTCATCGCTTTAAAATGCTCAGCGCGAACGATGTCTTTGTTCCCTGTGGTGGTGATTACAATATCAGAATTAGCAACAACGGTTTCCAATTTCTTCACTTCAAAACCATCCATCGCCGCTTGTAATGCACAAATTGGGTCTATTTCTGTAACCGTTACAATACTTCCGGCACCTTTAAAAGAAGCCGCTGTACCTTTACCAACATCGCCATAACCACAAACGGTTACACGTTTTCCGGCTAGCATTAAATCGGTAGCACGACGAATCGCATCAACTGCAGATTCTTTACAACCGTATTTATTATCGAATTTCGATTTTGTTACCGAATCGTTTACGTTTATAGCTGGCATAGGCAACGTACCGTTTTTTACACGCTCGTACAGTCTGTGAACACCTGTTGTGGTTTCTTCAGACAAGCCTTTAATTCCTGCAGCTAATTCTGGGTATTTATCTAAAACCATATTGGTTAAATCGCCACCGTCATCAAGAATCATGTTTAATGGTTTGCGGTCTTTACCAAAAAATAAGGTTTGCTCGATACACCAATCAAATTCTTCTTCGGTCATATCTTTCCATGCGTAAACTGCGGTTCCAGCAGCAGCAATGGCAGCAGCAGCTTGGTCTTGTGTTGAGAAAATATTACAAGAACTCCAAGTTACCTCGGCACCCAAAGCCTGCAAGGTTTCAATTAAAACTGCCGTTTGAATAGTCATATGTAAACAGCCGGCAATACGCGCGCCTTTAAGCGGTTGCGAATTTCCGTACTCTTCACGAAGGCTCATTAACCCCGGCATTTCGGCTTCTGCTAATTCTATTTCTTTGCGTCCCCAATCGGCAAGCGATATATCTTTCACTTTATTGGCTACGTAAGGAATTGTTTTTGTGCTCATATTCTTTTTTCTTAATGTTTTTATATAGATTGCCCTTGGGATTTGGTACTTATTTTAGTTAAATTCGCTCATTAAAAATGCCAAATCTGCCTTAGGCAGTGCAAAGATAATCAATAACTTTCAGAATAGTAAATGCCACTTTATAAAACCATTACACCAAACTCACAAACTACTGTTAAAATCTGGAAGATTTCGGAGCCGTATAGCGATTTGTTTCAGTCCGTTAGCTTAAAACCCAAAAGTTTGGAGCGTGTTTTGGGTATGAAAAGCGAAATGCACCAACGCGGGTTTTTAAGCGTTAGGAAATTATTGGAGGCATTCGGTTATACCGATGCCGATTTGTTTTACGATGACTGTGGAAAGCCCCATTTAAAAGATGGGAAACAGATTTCGATTACCCATTCGTTTCAGTTTTCGGCAGTAATTGTAAGTGATTTAGCCGTTGGGATAGATATTGAAAAACAACGGCAGAAAATTAATATCATCGCGCATAAATTTATTGATTACGAGTTTGATTATTTAGATGAAAACGATGCCGATTACATAAAAAAACTAACCACTATTTGGTGTGTAAAAGAATCGTTGTATAAGCTTTATGCCACACCGGGATTGAGTTTTAAAAAGCATTGCTTGGTTATTCCTTTTAATTTACATGATGAAGAAACCGTGGCTTGGATTGATTATAAAACCAGAAAACACCGGTACAATATTCGCTTTTTAGAGTTTGAAGGTTTTACTTGTGCGTATGCCATTTAATAGAATCAAGAAGAAAGAGAAAAGAAAACAGATAAATGAAAATACTTTTAGGCATTTTGATATTTAGAATTTGCTTTTTGGAATTTTCAAACCATCATTCGTGTATTTGTGACAAATAGAAGAATATATCAAAACATAATAAAGTCTATTTCTGCCGAAGAAAGGTTATTGGCGGTATTAATTGACCCTGAAAAGTTTTCCGTTGAAAATGCGGTGCGTTTCTTTAAAAAAGTAAACCAATCGGTTGCCACTCATATTTTTGTTGGAGGCAGTACCGTTGAAGCTCAAGCGACTGAAAACGTGGTTTCCGAAATAAAAAAGCAGACCAGTTTACCTGTTATTTTATTTCCCGGAGACACATCCCAAATTACCGATAAAGCTGATGGGGTTTTATTTTTATCCCTAATTTCCGGAAGAAACCCTGAGTATTTAATTGGAAAACACGTGGCGTCTATTTCAAAAATAAAAAGCAGCAATTTGGAAGTGATTTCAACAGGATATATTTTAATTGAAGGCGGCAAGGAAACTGCTGTTCAGCGCGTCACAAATACACAACCCATGGCTGGAAAAGCGACTCAAAACATAGCGGATACCGCTAAGGCAGGAGAGCTATTAGGTATGAAACTCATCTATTTGGAAGCAGGAAGTGGCGCTTTAAATCCTGTAAGTGCAGAAATAATTACAAAAGTAAAACAAGACATAAAAATTCCGTTAATAGTTGGCGGTGGTATAAAAAGCATACAACAATTGGAAAGCGCGTACCAATCGGGAGCCGACATGGTGGTTATCGGAACCGCCTTTGAGGAGGACGAATCGTTTTTTGACGACTTAAGAAAGTAAAACGTCATGCTGAAGGTGCCCGTACTTAACTTGTTTCGGTATTTTAGCATCTCATTAAATAGATAAAGATTTCCACCTTCGTGGGAATGACAAAAATAAATTATGAAAATATCAGTAGAATTAACATTAACACCGTTGCAAGACGAGTTCGAACCAGCAATCATTCATTTTATAAAAAAATTAAGAGCATCAAATCTCAAGGTTCTAGAAAATCCATTGAGCACACAGGTTTATGGCGATTACGATGAGGTGATGAATTTACTCAACAACGAAATAAAAGAGGCCTTCCAACTCATTGAAAATGGTCTGCTTTACATGAAAATAGTTAAAACAGATAGACAGGATTATGAGCCCCATTTTTGATTTTTTATTCGAGCAATATGCCGATTATCAAACTGTTGATATTATCCTAGAAATTATAGCCGTTATTTTTGGCTTTCTTTCCGTTTGGTTTTCAAAACAGAATAAAGTTTTAGTGTTTCCAACTGGCATGATTAGCACTATTATTTTTGTGTATTTATTGTTTAAATGGGAATTGTTGGGCGATATGATGATAAACGCTTATTATTTTATAATGAGTGTTTACGGCTGGTATATTTGGACGAGAAAAGTGGATGAAACACAGGTAACCCCAATTACCAAAATGACCTTCAACGAAAAAAAAATAGGCGCCTTTATATTTTTAGCAACGCTTTTATTTGTTTATTTGGTATATAAAACATTTGATAAATGGACCAGCATTGTAGCCTATATAGACACGATTACAACTGCCATATTTTTTGTTGGCATGTGGCTAATGGCACGACGAAAACTTGAAAATTGGGTTTTTTGGATTATCGGAGACTTGATTTCCATACCGTTATATTTTTACAAAGGCTTTACATTTACTAGTTTTCAGTATTTTGGCTTTACCTTTATCGCCATATTCGGTTATTTAGCATGGAAGAAAAACTTAAACAGCAACCCGCAAACTGCATAAAAGTAGTTTTATTTGGCCCGGAATCAACGGGTAAAACAACACTGTCTCGCCAGTTGGCGCGTTATTACAATTCGGTTTGGGTGCCCGAATATGCCCGCGAATATTTGCAAAACAAATGGAATAACGAGCGCAAAACCTGCGAACCAAAAGATTTATTGCCCATAGCCGAAGGCCAAATGAAACTTGAAAATGAATTGGCACAAAAAACCAATACCGTTTTAATTTGCGATACCGATTTGCTGGAAACCAAAGTCTATTCGGAGACCTATTATTTAGGCACCTGCGACCCGATTTTGGAAAAATACGCCTTAAAAAACACTTACGATTTATACTTTTTAACGTATATTGATACACCTTGGGAAGCTGACGATTTGCGTGATAAACCAGAACATAGAAAAGAAATGTTTCGGGCTTTTGAGAGTGCTTTAAAAGACAACAACAGACCTTATGTTTTGTTAAAAGGCGATAAACAAACCCGATTGCAAAAAGCCGTAAAACATATTGATGAATTACTAAAAAACAAAAACTAATGTTTTCAGAAAAAGATATTCAACATATTGAAAAAAAAGGCATAACCCTAAAGCAGATTGAAGCCCAGGTTAACCGCATAAAAAACGGGATGTCTTATTCTAATTTGGCGGAAGCAGCAAATATTGGAAATGGCATTAAAAGTTATAATGAAACTGAAATCCAGAATTTTGTTGCATTATTTGATGCAAAAAGAGACAGTTTAAACATCGTCATGTTTGTGCCTGCATCGGGTGCGGCTACGCGTATGTTCAAATTTTTGTTTCAGTTTTTAAAAAACTACAACCCTTCAAAAGAAACCATCGAAGAATATGCTGAAAGACATAACGACAGGCTCATAAAAACCTTTGTTTCAAATTTAGAAAGCTTTCCGATTTACAGCGAAGTCTTATCAAAAGCAAAAGCGATACACCCCAATTTTGAGAGTTTAACAAAAGATGAAGCCTGTTTGGCCTTTGTGAAAACCATGTTGAGCGAAGATGCTTTAAACTATAGTTTTTTCCCAAAAGGACTACTGCCGTTTCATAACTATAAAACGGGTGCCATTACGGCGTTTCATGAGCGTTTATTGGAATCGACTTTGTACGCTTCATCAAACAAGAAAGCGAACCTTCACTTTACGGTTTCTAAAAAACACCATCCGTATTTTGATTCAGAATTAGAAAAAATCAAAAAGGAAGTAGAGGAAAAAACAAACACGGTTTTTAACGTAACGTATTCGTATCAAAAAGAAGAAACCGAAACCGTAGCCTTAACAACAAATAATGAGATTTACAGAAATGAAGATGGCTCTATTTTATTCCGTCCCGCAGGCCATGGCGCGTTAATTGAAAATTTGAATGCCATAAACAGCGATCTTATTTTTATTAAAAACGTCGATAATATCGTGGTTTTTAATCGGAACAAAAAACTAGTCAAGTACAAAAAACTCATTGCCGGCGTGCTTATTGAAGCCCAAGAGGAAGCTTTTTCGTTTTTACATAAATTAGATGATGAATCTGTTTCAGAAGCAGATATGCTTACCATAGCCATGTTTTTATCGACAAAAATGAATGTTTCCATTGGCGATGAATTTGATGATTTACCTTCAGATAAAAAGAAACGGTTTTTAAAGGAAAAATTAAACCGACCCATTCGTGTTTGTGCCATGGTTAAAAACGAAGGCGAACCTGGAGGTGGCCCATTTTGGGTTAAGGACGAAAACGGCAACATATCGCTACAAATAGCGGAGTTTGCCCAAATTGATATTGATAATACCCAACAAGCCGAAATTGTTAAAAACGCAACCCATTTTAACCCAACCGATTTGGTTTGCGGCACCAAAAACTACAAAGGCGAAAAATTCAATCTTTTAAATTTTGTCGATCCCGAAGCGGCTTTTATAACCATGAAAACCCAAAACGGTGTTGATATAAAAGCACTGGAACTGCCCGGGCTATGGAATGGCAGTATGGCCTATTGGAACTCCATTTTTGTTGAAGTGCCCGTAGAAACCTTTAATCCTGTAAAAACGGTAAACGATTTGCTAAAACCCGAGCACCAAGATTTGGCATGATTAATAAAGAAGCCCTTTTGCAAGAGTTGACATTTAAAGCCGTTAGAAGTTCTGGTGCTGGCGGACAACATGTAAACAAAGTGTCTTCAAAAATTGAGTTGACTTTTAATGTATTGGAATCGTTCGCGCTTAACGAGCATCAAAAAGAACGCTTACAAAACAAGCTAAAACATCGGTTAACCAAAGACGGCGTGCTAATTTTACAGTGCGATGAAAGCCGCAGCCAACACAAAAACAAAGATTTGGTAATTAAGCGGTTTTTCGATTTAGTAACAACATCGTTAATTATCCCAAAAAGAAGAATTCCCACCAGAATTCCAAAATCGGTTATTAGAAAACGATTGAAAAACAAGCGCAACCGTTCAGAAAAAAAGGCGAACCGAAAAAAACCAGACTTAGACTAAAAAACTATTGCTTTTTCTCTGTTAATTATTAATTGTTAACTAACTTTGCAGCGTTCTCAAAAAAGGGGTGCTTTTTCAGTTAGCAGTCATCGGTTTTCAGTAAACAGTCTATGTATACTTTTACTATAAAACGTTTAACTTTTAACTTCCAAAAAGGCTGAGATCATACCCATTGAACCTAGAACAGGTAATGCTGTTTAGGAATCGAGCGTTAAGAAAATATCCAGTGGATATTTTTAGCGAGTGCGATAAGGTCATCAATGTTGGTTTTTACTTCTGAATTTTAATTGGTTTAAATTAAGGATTCAAAATGGAAATTAACTTTACAATATCGTATAAGTATTACGCTCAAAAACAAATCAATAACAATTAAAGAATAATTGCCTCTTTTTATTCGATTATAAACATAATCGTAATGAAAAACATTTTTCTTTTTTTAACACTTTTAGTGTTATCAGTCCGTGCAACAGCACAACAAAATCAAACCCAGCAAGACACAACAAAAATTGAAAGTCTGGACGAAGTTTTAGTAAAAGCCGTTCGTGTAAATGCGACATCGCCCATCACACACTCCAACCTTACCAAAAAACAGTTGTCAAAACGTAATTTAGGACAGGACATTCCTGTTTTATTAAACTATTTGCCATCAGTTGTAACCACCACCGATGCTGGTGCTGGCGTGGGTTACACAGGTATTCGCATACGTGGTATTAATGCGCAATCAACCAATATTACACTCAACGGCATCCCGTACAACGATGCGGAATCTTTAGGGACATTTTGGGTGAATTTAGGCGATTTTGCGTCTTCGGTTGAAAGTTTACAACTGCAACGTGGCGTGGGTACATCAACCAACGGTTCGGGTGCTTTTGGCGCGAGTATCAATGTGCTTACCGATGCGGTTTCAGAAGAGGCTAAGGGTGAAATATCCAATACCTTCGGAAGTTATAATACCAGAAAGCACAGTATTAAATTTAGCACGGGTAAACTCAATAATAACATAGAAATTGCGGGGCGATTATCTAATATTAAATCCGATGGTTATATTGACAGAGCTTCATCCGATTTAAAATCGTACTTCCTTCAAGGGGCTTACGTAGATGATAATACGCTAATAAAGGCCATTACATTTAGCGGCCATGAAATTACGTATCAATCTTGGAACGGTTTGGAAGATTTAGACCTTTTGGCAAACCACAGAACTTATAATACCGCAGGCGAATACACCGATGAAAATGGCGTTACCCGATTTCATGAAAACGAAGAGGATAACTATCAACAAGACCATTATCAGTTACATTGGAACGAGCGTTACAACAACTATTGGTCTACAAACCTAGCTTTGAATTATACCAAAGGGCGGGGTTATTTTGAGCAATATAAAGAAGATGAACCTTTTGATGAATATGATTTAACCCCAATTAATATTGGTGGCGAAACCATTGATGAAACCGATTTAATCCGTCGCCGGTGGTTAGACAACAATTTCTATGTGGTAAATGCGGGCGCAAATTACAAAAAGAATGTATTGGACATGAATTTCGGTTTGTCGTACAGCAGTTATATTGGCGATCATTTTGGCGAAATAATATGGGCGCGTTTTGCAAGTGATTCTGAAATTGGTAACCATTATTATAACGGACAAGGAAAGAAAAAAGACTTTAGCCTGTTTACAAAGGCCACTTATCGACTTAATGATAAAGTGAGTTTGTACGGCGATTTGCAAATGCGCTTTGTAAATTATAAAACCACAGGGTTCACATCAGATAGGATTAATTTATTGGTTGATGAGCAGTATAACTTTTTCAATCCGAAAGCAGGAATTACCTATGAATTGGATACCAATAACAACCTGTATTTTTCTTATGCCCGGGCAAATCGAGAACCAAGCCGTAGCGATTTTGAAAGCAACCCGAATATTAAACCGGAGCAGTTAAACGACTTCGAATTAGGCTGGAGACACCGTAATAGAGGATTCAGAATTAACGCCAATGCCTATTATATGTTATACAACGAGCAATTGGTTTTAACAGGCGCCATAGACAATACGGGCACACCCATTAGAACCAATAGTGGCGATAGTTACCGATTGGGTTTAGAGGTTGATGCAGCGATACGGATTTCTGAGCAGTTTGCTGTTCAACCAAATTTTACAATAAGTTCGAATAAAAACAAAGAATCGTTTTTTCAGCGCGATGGTGTTTTGGAAAACTTGGGCAAAACAAACATTTCATTTTCACCGGAATTGGTTGCAGCGAATGCTTTGGTTTATAGTCCAGCAACACACTTTCAAATGTCATTTTTAAGTAAATACGTCGGCGAACAATTTATGGGGAATAACGATTCGGAAGCTTCAAAATTAGACAGTTATTTTGTAAATGACTTTAATATAACTTACGAGATTAAAACCAAGTCTGTTTTTAAATCCATTGCCTTTTCTGGTCTGGTAAATAATATTTTTGGAGAAAAATATGTGTCAAACGGCTATTATTACACTTACGATGATACTTGGAGCGTGCCAGGAGTTACCGCAACTATTGAAGGCGCTGGCTATTATCCGCAAGCAACTACCAACTTTTTGCTCGGTGCAACATTAAAGTTCTAAAAAAAGAAGATTTATTTTACATCAAAGCCTCAGTATTTATACTGGGGCTTTTTAGTTGAAAATTAAAAGGGTATTCCCGTTTTGTTCAACGCGATAATTTCTTAAACTGCATTGCAGTGTTGAATTTTCTAATGGCTGTCCCGTTACAAAACTATATTTGTTGGCATCAGTACAACCGCAAGTGCCCTCTAAACCAGAACCGGAAACTATCGAGCAAGAGGTTGGTGTGTGGTTGGGATCGGCAGCATCCCAAGCTAAAAACCCGGAACCGGCATTGGTAACAATAACCCCGCCATTTCCCGGATTGGCCACATAAACAGAATTGCCTATCGAATTAAGTTGATTGTATTGCGGTAAATTTAAATTAATCGTCACATTTACGCTTACATCCAATAAAAATTTACAGTTTTTATCATCGGAATTTTTGCTGCACGCCGTGAAAATTATAAGAATTAAAAGATAGAAATAAGGCTTCATGAGGTTTTAAAATTAAATCGCAATTTACTAACAAAAAGGAAATTGAGACAAATATTTTGTATATTTGTTAAGCAATCTCGTGTACGCGGGATTTTTTTTATGTGCTGAACTTGTTTATTCATAAAATATCCATTTAAATCAGATATTCATGAATCTTTGGTTTCAGCATCTTTTTATTAAATAAACGATGAAGTTATGAGTAAAGTTTCATACTATACACCAGAAGGGTTAAAAAAATTAAGAGCAGAGTTAAAGCAATTAAAGGATGTGGAGCGCGTAAAAGCGTCGAGAGCCATTGCTGAAGCCAGAGATAAAGGCGATTTAAGTGAAAACGCCGAATACGATGCCGCCAAAGAGGCGCAAGGGATGTTGGAAATGCGAATTGCAAAATTAGAAGATGCCTTGGCTGGTGCTCGCGTTATAGACGAATCGCAGTTGGATAACACAAAAATATTGGTGCTGTCGAAAGTTAAAATTAAAAACCAAACCAATGGCATGGAAATGAACTATACCTTGGTTGCCGATGGCGAAGCAGATTTAGCGGCGGGTAAAATATCGGTAAATTCACCTATCGGAAAAGGCTTGTTGGGCAAATCGGTTGGCGAAGTAGCCGAAATACAAGTGCCAAATGGCGTAATGAAATTTGATATTATCGAGATTTCCAGATAAATATTTTTATTATTTCCGCGAAAGCGGAAATCTTTTAAATAAGAAAATATATTGAAAAGATTCCTGCTTAACTTAAACAGGAATCTTTTATATTTACATATACTCTCAAAACCCTCAAGATTTATGGCATCAATTTTCACTAAAATAGTAAATGGCGAAATTCCTTGTTACAAGGTTGCCGAAACCGATGATTTTCTAGCATTTCTTGATGTAAACCCAAACAGTAAAGGGCATACGCTCTGCATTCCTAAAAAGGAAGTGGATAAAATTTTCGATTTGGATGATGTCACTTACCATGGTTTGATGGAATTTTCAAGACAAGTGGCCTTGGCCATCAAAAAGGCCATTCCGTGTAAACGTGTTGGCATGAGTGTTATTGGGCTGGAAGTGCCACATGTGCACGTACATTTAATTCCGTTGCATTCTATGGAAGATGCACGCTTTATCCAAAAAACTAAAATGACTGCTGAAGAATTTCAAGCTACGGCCGATGCTATAAAGGCGCATTTATAATTTGGCATAAAGCACGGTAAACACTATGCCGGCAATAACTACGGCTATGAAAAGGATGGCAATCCAAGATAGTTTTTTTAAATAGGTTGATGCTTTTTTAGGTTCGAATGCTCTTTGATGGTATTCAAAAACGCGTTCAATGTCATCCGTCCATTGCACAGGATAAATGGTGGAATTGCAGGTTTTACAGGCTATACTGTGACTAACATCGGCAGTAATGGATTTGTAAAATTTCGTATCTAAAAATTTCTGCTTAAAGGTTAATCGCAACCCATCTTTACTAAAACATTCAGGGCAGTTATTATTTAGCGCAACTTCTTTTATGGTTATAAATTTTTCAGACATAAATCAACAATTTTTAAACGGCTCGCATTAAAGCAATTTGTATGGTTGTTCCTTTGTTTATTTCAGATTGCAACACTTTAATTTGCCCATCGTGAAAATCTTCTATAATACGTTTTGTAAGCGATAAGCCCAATCCCCAGCCGCGTTTTTTTGAGGTAAATCCGGGTTCGAATATTTTTTTAAACTGACTTTTCGGGATGCCTTTTCCGGTATCGCTTACACTTACTTTTACGTTGTTTTCAAGCTGAGAGATTTCAACGGTAAGTTTTCCTCTGCCTTTCATGGCATCAATAGCGTTTTTTACCAAGTTTTCAATAACCCAACTGTACAGTTGTTTATTGAGTTTAACCGGGATATCCCCACTTGGGGTTATAATTTCAAAATCGATAAGTTTTGAGGACCTCGATTTTAAATAATCATAAGCATCAATGGTTTCTTTTATAATATCGGCAACCTCTAAAGTGGGGATGGAGCCTATTTTGCTAAAACGTTCGGTAATGGTTTGTAGGCGGTCCACGTCTTTTTCAATTTCAACAATATACTCGGGGTTAACCTGTTCGCTTTTTAAAATCTCCGTCCACCCAATTAAAGAGGACAATGGCGTGCCAATTTGATGTGCCGTTTCCTTTGCCATACCAGACCACAATTTGTTTTGGGTGGCATTTTTATTGCTGCGATAAAAGAAAAATATAACGGCACCGAACAAAACGACAATTAAAATTAATGCAAAGGGATAGTATACAAGCTTGTTTAACAGAGGCGAATTGCCATAATATATCGTGCTTATAATTTTCCCATCTTGTTTTACTTGAATGGGTGTGTTTTCTTTTTCAAATTTATAAATCAGGCTTTTAACATAAGTTGAATCTTCGGCTTTGGTTTCGTCGAGGTTGTTAAAACTCGAAATGTTGCCATCCGAATCAACGAGAATCATCGGTGTTGTTGTGTTGCTCGTTATCACCTTTAGCGGCAAATTGCCCATATCAGCATTAAGGTTGTTCATCTTTTGTAAATCGGTTTGGGCAAACGACCAATTTTCCATTTTCACACGTTCCTCTTCTTTAAAATGCTGAAAAAACTCATAGGTTTTCCATAAGATAAGCGATACGATTATAAACGAAGCCGCTATCATAATCCAACGAAACGTATTTCTGTACTCGGTAAAAATCATTCAAATTTTAATTAATCAGTAATATAATGCAAATCTGCTAATATTATTGCGCAAGCTGTTGGTAAATCGGTTTTTAGTTGTTTGCCGGCATTGTTTCATTTCCTTGAACGAAAATAATTGTAAATTGTTGACAGCGGCAAATTAATGTTGAAAACTAGTTTAAATTATCATGTTTTTTTTGATTAGTTTTGTGGAAACTTTAAAAGTTAAATGACGTCGTTTGAACCTAAAGACCTTTCAATAGGCAAATTACATAGTTATTTGTTAAGCGCCGTGGCACCGCGACCTATTGCTTTTGCGAGTACTTTAGATGCCGAAGGCAACCCAAACTTATCGCCATTTAGTTTTTTTAATGTGTTTAGTGCGAATCCACCCATTCTGATTTTTTCGCCAGCGCGTCGGGTTAGAGATAACACCACCAAACACACCTTGGAAAATGTAGAAGCCCTAAATGAAGTGGTTATTAACGTGGTGAATTATGATATGGTGCATCAGGCATCGTTGAGTAGTACCGAATATGCCGAAGGTGTTAACGAGTTTGAAAAAGCGGGTTTAACCATGTTGAAATCCGATATTGTAAAACCGTTTCGTGTGGCCGAATCGCCCGTGCAATTTGAATGTAAGGTTAACGAGATTGTAAAATTGGGAACCGAAGGTGGCGCAGGCAATTTAATTATTTGCGAAGTTGTAAAACTACATATCGATAATGAGGTTTTAAATGAAGATGGCGCCATAAATCAGAAAAAACTGGATTTGGTGGCCCGAGCCGGTGGCAGTTATTATACCCGTGCTAAAAAAGGTTTTTTTGAAATTCCAAAACCGCTATCAACATTGGGCATTGGCGTAGATAATTTTCCTGATTTTGTAAAAAACAGCATGGTTTTAACAGGAAACGACCTAGGCATGTTGGGCAATATTGAAGCCTTACCAACCGAAGCCAGCGTTAATGAATTTGTGAAGGATTTGGGTGAGCGTTACCCCAATATAAAAACGGCAACGCACAGGCAAAAACATAAATTGGCACGTAATTATTTAAGTTTTGGTGATGTTGAAAGTGCATGGAAAATATTACTGTCTTAAATTAAAAACCATACTAAAAAGAGAATATTAATAAAGAATAAAAATAGATTAAATGGAAGTTCAAGGAAGAATAAAAATGGTAGGAGAAACTCAAACTTTTGGAAACAATGGGTTTAGAAAAAGAGAAATAGTTGTAACTACTGAAGAGCAATATCCGCAACATATTATGGTGGAGTTTGTACAAGATAAAACAGACTTACTAAACAGCTATCAAGTTGGTCAACAGGTTAAAATAAGCATCAACTTACGAGGTAGAGAATGGGTTAATCCACAAGGGGAAACCAAATATTTCAACTCTATTCAAGGCTGGAGAATTGAGGCTTTACAAACTGAAGCTACCGGCGAAAACTTGCCACCAGTACCGCCCATGGATGCGTTTGAGCCTGCAGGCGATTTAAAAGAAGACGATCACGACGATTTGCCTTTTTAATAAAACTAGTTTGTCATTCCCGCGAAGGCGGGAATCTTATAAAACCAACCTCAATGTTTATTTTAACGTTGAGGTTTTTATATTTACAATAAATGCAACTATTAACCAAAGACATATGGTTTCCAAATACTAATGAAGCCACCGCAGACGGACTGCTCGCCATTGGTGGCGATTTATCGGTCGAGCGCTTGTTGCATGCTTACAAAAACGGTATTTTCCCATGGTTTGAAGCCGAAGAACCTATTTTATGGTGGTCGCCGCATCCGCGATTTGTGCTGTTTCCGAAAAAGCTAAAAGTGTCCAAAAGCATGAAACAAATAATGCGTCATCGCGATTATGCCGTAACCGTTAACAAAGCATTTAAAGCTGTAATTACCGAATGCTCAAAAATAAAGCGCAGCGGACAAGCAGGCACTTGGATAACCAATAAAATGATTGAAGCCTACGTGAAAATGCACGAATTGGGCTATGCAAAATCCGTTGAGGTTTGGCGAGATAACACCCTAGTTGCTGGATTGTACGGCATCGATTTGGGCAATAATATATTTTGTGGCGAAAGCATGTTCACCAAGGAAAGCAATGCCAGTAAAGCCGGTTTTATAACCTTTATCCAAAACACCAATTACAAACTTATAGATTGCCAAGTGTACACCAATCACCTAGAAAGTTTGGGTGCCGAGGAGATTTCCAGGGACTTGTTTTTGGAGTATTTGAAAGACTAGGTCCAGTTGTAACTTGACTTTTCGGGAAAAAATGATAATTTTGTTTAAGGTTGAGTATAAATTACTTGTGCTGCCCCGATAGTTTTCGGGATTTAGAGCATTTCCTGCAATGCAAAAAAAACCAACTTCTGTAAATGAACAAAGATCAACTCTTAAACTATGTACAAAACTTTGTTTCGCTGACGGATGACGAAGCCATGGAGTTTTGTTCCAGCTTTAAAGAGGTTAAAGTAAAAAAAAGACAATTTATTGTTCAGCCGAATTTTACCGATAGATACAGAAATTTCGTTGTAAAAGGCGCTTTTAGGGCCTATGCCATATCCGATGAAGGACAAGAACACACACTCCAATTTGCGATTGAAAATTGGTGGGTCTCGGACTTCAATAGTTACATTTACCAACATCCAGCAACACTTTTTATCGTTGCTCTTGAAGACAGTGTTATTCTACAACTGGAATATGAAAAGGAACAAGAGTTAAAAGCATCCAACCATAAATTTGAAACCTTTTTTCGAATCATGGCCGAAAAGGGTCTCGCCTTTGAACATAGACGAATATTGTTCAATCTCATACACTCGGCAGAAGCTCGATATGAAAACTTTTTGTTGAACTTTCCAAACTTCGTTCAGCGTGTACCTCAATACGCATTGGCTTCCTATTTAGGAATGTCAACAGAGTTCCTGTCAAGAATCAGAAATAAAAAAACCTAGCAGAAAAGTTGAACTACATCAACAAAATTTCTTGATTTACTTCATTTTTATTGGCTTGCTATTGATAGACATTTGTACTGTCAATATTGACAAACAATTTAAATGAACTAAAATGGAACAATCATTAAATGAAATTTTCTCGTCAAAGAATGAGATGGTAAAAAAAGGACAGATTGTCGATGCTACCGAAAAATACTTTGCTTCAAACGCTAAAACTATAGATTTTGATGGCATGGTAACGAACGGTAAATCTGAAATGCTTACAAAAATGCTGGGTTTTGCAGGTGCCATAACCAACGTTAACGGAATAACTTTACATCACGCTTCACTCAACGGAAATGTTTCTTTTTCCGAATTTACTTTTGATTTTGATATGAAAGACGGAAGTAAAATTCTATGGCACGAAATTATCCGTTCGGTCTGGGAAAACGGAAAAATCATTGAGGAACAATATTTTAAATCTTAAACCGAAACCAATATGAAATTCGTAACAAAAACAATGCACGCTTATCTGGATTACCCAGTAGCCATTGCGCTAATGGTTTTGCCATTTCTATTTGGGTTGGGAAGCACGCAGCCTCTGGCATGGCAACTTTCAGTAACCACCGGAATTGCTGCTTTTATATTAACCTTGCTTACCGACCATCATTTGGGTGTTTACCGTATTATTCCCTACAAAGGCCATTTAATAGTTGATGGGCTGGTTGGTCTGGTATTCGTCGTAGTGCCTTTTATCTTTTCATTTAAAGGTACCGATGCTTACTATTATTGGATATTGGGCGCAACAATTTTAACTGTAGTTGGTTTACACAAACCAGCTGCGACAACGAAGATTAAAAACTTAAATAAAAAATTCACAAATTAAAACACAAAAATCATGAAATCATTATCAATAGTATTCGTAACAATGCTGCTTTTTACAACCATAGGTTTTTCACAAAGCAAAGCCAGTCATAATATTGACGACAGTAAAATAGCCTTACAAGGTTATAGTCCGGTATCTTATTTAGATTTGGGCATCGCTCAAAAAGGATTGAAAGAATTTAAGGCAACTTATAGCGGATTGGCCTATTATTTTACAAGCGAAGACCAAAAAAAAGCGTTTGAAGCCAACCCAAAAAAGTATTTGCCAGAATATGGTGGTTATTGCGCTTTTGGAATTTCCGTTGGAGCAAAATTTAGAGTTGACCCAAATAAATTTGTAGTAAAAGATGGAAAATATTATTTGTTCCTTTATGATTTGGAAGTAGATGCACAGCAACTTTGGTTAGATGGCAATCATAAAGAGCTGGTAGCCAAAGCAGACAACAATTGGACTAAATTAAAAAAAGACTAATAGGCGACTAATTCTGAAAAAGGCATTTGAGAAAGTTTCAAGTGCCTTTTTTTGTTCAAAAAAATTTTAGATGAAAAAATTTTAGTAAAAAATTTATCTATTTGTTCGGGAATAGTAATGATTTTTGGAGTACCTGAAGGACTGTTTCCAGTTGAAACTTGACTTTTTCGTGAAAGCGATAATTTTGATTAAGTTTCAATATGAATCACTTATTTCGAACTCGTTTCAGAATTAAAACGGATTCATATTCCAAAAAAACATTCCACTTAATTTGAGGATTTAGACAAACTAAGAACAACAAATGATTTTATATTTATCTAAACCCTATAATCAATTAAAGAGGAGCTTTACAAATATTGGAAAGTTCTTCATTTATTTCAAAAACTTTTCCTTTAATATTTGAGTATCCAAATTTTACCAATCTATCTGTATGCATTTTAAGATAGTTCTCTGCGTTTTCCCGAGAATCGAACATATAAACACCTCCTGCCATTTCTTCATTCTTATTCTCAGTCCAGAATTTCCAAACAAAACCAGGTTCATTAACAATACTTTGTGCAAGTTCTTTCATTTGAACTGCCATTTCTTTTCCCCAAACCTCCCTATGAGGAAAATCTACATACATAATTACGGCCATAATATTTAATTTAAAAATTAGACCGTAAATTTAAGCACATCAGATTATTTTCGCACTATAAACAGTGGAATATTCATTGACTGAGCGCGGGAGAACTTTGGAAAGCTTAATTGCAGAACTAATGGATTGGGGTTATTTCAAGGAAAAAAACTATTTAGAGTTAAACATTCGATGGGCGAACGGACAAGACCCTGCAAAAATCAAACCTCAGCATACCTAAAGCACCCCATTTCATGGTCGTTTACCATGCCCGTTGCTTGCATGTGCGCATAAACCACGGTTGAGCCCACAAACTTAAAACCACGCTTTTTTAAATCTTTGCTTAGGGCATCGCTTAATGGCGTGTTGGCAGGTGCGTCTTTATAGTTTTTAAGTTTGTTTTTAATGGGTTTGCCATCAACAAACCCCCAAATGTATTTTGAGAACGACCCAAATTCCTCCTGAATTTTCATAAAAGCCTGGGCATTGGTAACGGTGGCTTTTACTTTCAGTTTGTTTCTTATAATACCGGCATCTTGCAATAAAGCATCCATTTTATCTTGGTTGTAATTGGCTATTTTTTTATAGTCGAAATTATCAAAGGCTTTCCTGAAATTTTCGCGTTTACGCAAAATGGTAATCCAACTTAAACCCGCTTGAAAGGTTTCTAAAATTAAAAACTCAAAAAGCGTCGCATCGTCATAAACCGGAACGCCCCATTCCTCATCGTGGTAAGCTTCATACAAAGCGTCGCCAACACACCAACCGCATTTATGTTTTTCCATATTAAAACGTATTTAATGCCCATTTTGGGCACTTGTAAGGTTTAAATTTAAAACATGACAAATATCATCTTAAATAAAATACCAAGATACTAAATTTGTGCCATCATATTTTGTCATTAAAACATAAAATCATGGATTCTATTATAAAGAATAGTTTGAAGAATAGCATGTCGTATTCCGAATACAGAAGTTTGGTAAAGCAGTTGGTTGAAGCCAATTCGACCACTGGAGACGATAAAAGTGAAGCGATGGTAGACTATACCAAGCTTAACGATAGACGGATGAACCGTTGGGATAAAACCATAAAAATTTCGGACGAGGCTAAAAAAAGAATAGAGTCTTTTGAGGATAACATGACTTGGTTGCTCATTACCGAAAGTTGGTGTGGCGATGCGGCACATGTGGTGCCAGCCATAAATAAGGTAACCGATTTAAACAGCCATATTGATTTAAGAGTGGTACTTCGTGATGACAATCCAGATTTAATGAATGCTTTTTTAACCAACGGCGGAAGAGCAATCCCGAAGTTAATCATGGTTGAAAATGCAACCGGAAATGTTGTATGTACTTTTGGGCCACGTCCAACCGAAGCCACAAACTATGTAAATAGATTTAAGGCGAAATACGGGACATTAACCCCAGATTTTAAAGAAGATTTGCAGCATTGGTACAACAACGATAAAGGGCAAAATGTAATTAGCGACCTTACCGAATTGTTGTGCGAATTGCAGCCTAGCGTTTGCCAATAAAGTTAAACGTAATAGAACCAATCTGACTTTTTTTAGAGGCATCGGAACTAAACTGAGCGTTTTTTGCATACTCCAAAGCGTGCTCTACCAAGCATTCGTTTGATGTGGATGAAGACGAGTTTACATAGGCATCAGTAACATCGCCTTGGGCATTTACGGTAATATTTATAACTATTTTTCCGCCAATTTCGCAAAGATAAATCGGAATTGGAATGTACACTTTTTTTCGGTTTACCAACGAAAAACTAATGGTGCTTTTGGTGTTAGCGCCTTCGTCTTGCTGTTTTTTTAACAGGTCGTTTACTTTGCTAAACGACGAGAGTTCTTCGGTATTTAATTTAGAATCGTCAGTGCTTTCATAAGCTTTCTTAAAGGCATCATTCTGCTCGGGTACACTGCTGTTTTTTGGCACATAATCTTCTGGTGGTGCAATGGGTTTATAGGCCTGGGCAAACTGCTTATTGTTGCTGGTTTCGTTATAGGCGTTATTGGTTTCGGCCTTACTGGCATTTAAGTTTTCTAAGGCTTCAAGTATTTTTATTTCTTCTTCGGTGAGTTCTTCTTCGGGCTCCATTTCATAGTAGCTTTCAGACATAAATGCACTTTGTTTTTTAAGGCTTAAATTGAAAATAGAAAGTACTACGGTACCCGCTAATAGCAAGGTGATAAGTAGGGCTTTATGTTGATTTGTTAGGTTCAAATCTGTGTTCATTTAGTGCAATTCTATATGAAATATACGTAAAAATAAACAATTTAGTCTTTTAGCGATGCAATGAAGCTTTCAATTGATACCGCATTGGCAACTTGAAACGCCCCAATTCTTGTTCTTCGGAGTGATGATAGATGCGCACCGGACTGTAATGCTTTACCGAAATCGTTGGCTAAAGACCGTATATACGTGCCTTTGCTGCAAACCACTCTAAAGTCTAAATGTATTGCGCCGGTATTGCCCCCCGTTGAAGTATCAATTTTAGTGATTTCAAATTCTTCAATATTTACCGTTCTCGCTTTAATATCAACCGATTCGCCAGCTCTTGCATATTCGTATAAGCGTTTTCCATCCTTTTTTAAAGCTGAAAAAACTGGTGGATATTGTTGAATCTCGCCAATAAATTGTTTGGTGGTTTCTTGTATTAATTCATTTGAAATATGCTCTGTTGGAAACGTTTCATTTATCTCGGTTTCCAAATCAAAAGATGGCGTGGTGCTTCCTAAAACAAAGGTGCCCGTGTATTCTTTTATCTGTCCTTGAAACGTATCGATTTGCTTCGTCATTTTTCCCGTGCAAATCACTAATAAACCCGTCGCCAAAGGGTCTAAAGTACCGGCATGACCCACCTTTATTTTCTTAATGTTGAAAGCTTGACGGATTTCCCAACGGAGTTTATTAACCACTTGAAACGAGGTCCAGTTTAAAGGCTTATCGATAAGTAAAACTTGTCCGGAAAGATAGGCTTCTTTCGAAATCATGTTATGAGTTTAGTGCAGAAAAAATAATAGCAATAACGCCAACAATAGCGCAATAGACAGCGAAATAGGACAGTTTGCTTTTTTTAACCAAGGCAATCATCCAAGTACAGGCAAATAAACCCGCTACAAAGGCCGCGATAAACCCAACAGAAAGCGATGTGATATTATGGCTTTCCATCGAAATATCGCCACTTAAAATGTCTTTGGCGATTTTCCCGAAGATTAACGGCACCACCATTAAAAATGAAAAACGGGCTGCTTTGGTTTTATCGTTCCCCAACAATACCGATGTTGAAATGGTTGCACCAGAACGTGAAATTCCGGGTAACATCGCAATAGCCTGGGAAATACCAATAATAAATGCATTTTGAAAAGACACTTCTTTATTGGTGTCTTTGGCCTTGTCTGCCAAATAAAGCAAAAGCGCTGTAATAATTAGCATAAAGCCAACAAGCTTAATGTTGCCACCAAATAACTCGGCAAATTGAGATTCGTAGGTATAGCCAATTACGGCGGCGGGAATCATGGAAATGGCAATTTTACTAACAAACTGTAAGTCTTCGTTCCATTCAAATTTTAAAATGCCTTTAAAAATGTCTAAAATATCTTTTCTAAAAACAACGATGGTGCTCAAAGCGGTTGCAAAATGCAAAACAACGGTAAACAACAAGCTTTCTTCAGGCACTGAATTATCGCCTAAAATTGCTTTTCCCAGTTCTAAATGCCCACTGGATGATACCGGTAAAAATTCGGTAAGGCCTTGAATAATACCAAGAATAATGGAGTCAATTATATCCATGGGGCAAAAATATTAAATTTGAAATAGTAAAGTTTGAAAACCAATTGGGATTTATTTTTTGGACTTTGATTTATCGGGATTCAATAATATGGCATACATTTCAATACCAAAACCAATCAAAATTAAGGTTGGCGCCAACCGGATACGTCTCCAATTAAAAATTTCAGGATTAAAAACATTGGGATCGTCGCTACCGCCACCGGCCATTAAAATAAAACCAAGCGCGATACACGCTAAACCAATAAACATGAATTTATAGTTTTTCTTTCCAAAAACAAAAACTGGTTTTGTGTTTTCTTTACGTTTTTTATCTCCCATAATGCTTAATAAAATAAGTAGTGCAAATTAACGGATTTATTTAAATAGAAGTGTTAATACCATGGTAAAATACCTAATAATACAGTTGGTCGGTTTTCAAGTTTAAAAAACGCTGGGTTGCAAAATGGGTGCTTATCCAAGTAATTATAATGCCCAAGGCAAAAATAAAAGCAAACAATGCGCCTACTAAAACAGGATTGCTTAGCAACTCTAATTCGGTAAATGTTTTATTAAGATAAAACAAAACAATGGCCATACCAATTAAAGCCAATATCGCACCAATAATACCCAACCGCACGCTTTTCCAAACAAATGGGCGACGAATAAACTGTTTGGTAGCGCCAACCATTTGCATGGTTTTAATGGTAAATCGTTTAGAATACACTGCCAATCGTATCGAGCTATTAATCAACAACACCGCTATTAACGTAAAAATACCGCTAATTACCAATACCCAAAAACTTATTTTTTTAACGTTGTCGTTCATCAATTTAACCAGGTCGTTATCGTAAGTAACTTCATCAACAAAATTTTTATTTAACGCTTCCGCGGAAATTTTTTCGAGATGCTCCGAGGTTACAAAATCGGCTTTTAAATGCACATCGATAGAGTTTTGCAACGGATTGTAACCCACAAAATCCATAAAATCCTCGCCGTTTTCAGCCTTCATAAATTCGGCAGCCTGTTCTTTCGAAACATATTCGGTCGATTTTACATAATCTGCCATTGCCAAACTTTTTTCAAGCTGTTTTACTTCAACATCTTTGGCATTCTCTTTTAAGTAAATAGTCACCACGACCTGCTCTTTAAAATGGTCGGATACTTTTTTGGCATTTAGAATGAGCATGCCCAACAAACCCAATAAAAACAGTACCAAAGCAATGCTTAATACCACCGAAAAATAGGAAGAAATAAGTCTGCGTTTTTGGTGTTTTTCGAAAGATGAACTCATAAAATAATTGGATTAATGCCGTAAAAATAGTAAAGAAATTGAAAAGATGCTTCAAAAGGCTTAAGTCTTTTGATTTCAATTGGATTTGCCATTTCCAAGGTTATGGAAATCCCATCCTTTTCAGGTTCTCGTTTTTATTTTTAAATCGGATTTTTAAAATAATCACCAAGGTTTTAGGATTACAACGTTTAAACTTTCAACATTGTTATAATAAGCTTAAATTTGCCATCGAATTCGTCATTCCGAGCGGAACGTGGGAATCTGTTAATTTTGAAGTTCAAATCAAAAGATTGCCACAGTCGTTCCGATAATTCCCGATAGCTATCGGGACGGTACTCTTTCGCAATGACGTTAATATTTTTTGTTAGAAAATGAAATACGATTTTAGGAGAATAGAAAAAGATTGGCAAGATTACTGGCGCGACCACAAAACCTTTAAAGCCGTAAACGGTAGCGACAAACCAAAATATTATGTGTTGGACATGTTTCCTTACCCGAGCGGTGCGGGCTTGCACGTTGGGCATCCGTTGGGTTATATCGCTTCCGATATTTATGCACGCTACAAACGCCACCAAGGGTTTAATGTTTTGCATCCGCAAGGTTACGATAGTTTTGGTTTACCTGCCGAACAGTACGCCATTCAAACGGGGCAACACCCTGCCATTACAACTGCTGAAAACATTAAAACCTATCGCCGTCAATTGGATCAAATCGGGTTTTCATTCGATTGGTCGCGCGAGGTAAGAACCTCCGACCCCAATTATTACAAATGGACGCAGTGGATTTTTATTCAATTGTTCAATTCTTGGTACAATAAAGACACCGATAAAGCTGAAGATATTTCAGAATTAGAAAAATTATTTTCTTCAGAAGGAAACACTAACGTAAACGCCGTTTGCGATGATAATATCGAACCGTTTTCTGCTGAAGATTGGAAATCGTTTTCATCTAAAAAACAGCAACAAATATTATTGCAATACCGTTTAACCTATTTAGCCGAAACCGAGGTGAATTGGTGTCCCGCTTTAGGAACCGTTTTAGCCAACGATGAGATTGTTAATGGGGTTTCGGAACGTGGCGGCCATCCCGTAATCCGTAAAAAAATGACCCAATGGAGCATGCGCATCTCGGCTTATGCAGAGCGTTTGCTACAAGGTTTGGATAAGTTAGATTGGACCGACGCTTTAAAGGAAAGCCAACGCAACTGGATTGGAAAATCGGTTGGAGCATCTGTCGAATTCAAAATCCAAAATTCAGAATCTAAAATTTCCGTGTTTACCACAAGGCCCGATACCATTTTTGGCGTTAGTTTCATGACGCTTGCACCAGAGCACGAATTGGTATCGCAAATTACAACACCCGAGCAAAAAGCCGATGTGGACGCTTATGTTGAAGCCACGGCAAAACGTAGCGAGCGTGATAGGATGGCCGATGTAAAAACCATTTCAGGTGCCTTTACGGGTGCTTACGCCGAACATCCGTTTACAAAAGAGCCTATTCCTATTTGGATTGGCGATTACGTGTTGGCGGGTTACGGTACAGGTGCGGTAATGTCGGTGCCTTGCGGCGATCAGCGCGATTACGATTTTGCAAAACATTTTAAAATTCCCATTCCAAATATTTTTGATGGGGTTGATATAAGTGAAGAAGCCTTTGCCGATAAAGAAAAAACCGTAATTGGGAATAGCGATTTCCTAAACGGATTAAACTATAAAAAAGCCACAAAACGCGTTATTTTCGAATTGGAAAAAATAGGTCAGGGCGAAGGAAAAACCAATTACCGTTTACGCGATGCGGTGTTTTCGCGCCAGCGTTATTGGGGCGAACCCTTTCCGGTGTATTATGTAAATGGTATGCCACAAATGATTGATGCCGCGCATTTACCCATTAAACTGCCCGAAGTTGAAAAATATTTACCAACCGAAACCGGCGAGCCACCATTGGGGAACGCCACCGTTTGGGCTTGGGACCGCCTCAAGGCGGAAGTAGTCTCAAATAGTTTGATTGATAATGAAAACGTTTTTCCATTAGAGTTAAACACCATGCCCGGGTGGGCGGGAAGCTCCTGGTATTTTAACCGCTATATGGATGCCAGTAATGAAAACGAATTTGCAAGCCAAGAAGCACTAAATTATTGGAAGGATGTCGATTTGTACATTGGCGGCAGCGAGCATGCCACAGGGCATTTGTTGTACGCGCGTTTTTGGCAGAAATTTTTGTTTGATAAAAACTTGGTGCCCGTTGATGAGTTTGCCAAAAAGCTGATTAACCAAGGGATGATTTTGGGGACTAGTGCTTTTGTTCATTGGACAAACATTGAGTTTCAAGTTAAAACAGAAGAAAGAGAAATTATTTCTGTAAAAAAGAGAATAGTCATTGAAGATAGCGGTGTTTTAGTAACTGAAATTTTTGATAATTTAATTAAAGAAATTAAATCTGAAATTTTTGCTTTTTATAAGCAAAGTTCGCCTAAGGTCAAGGTAGAATTTGTAGATGGAACTTTAACTATCAAACAGCATGTTGATATATCTTTATTGAAAGGTACATCAGATGCTTTAGATGTTGAAGGATTTAAAAATTGGATGCCAGAGTTTAAGGACTCGTATTTCTTATGTAAGAACAACAACGAATTTATTACAACTCGCGAAGTAGAAAAAATGTCGAAATCCAAATACAACGTCGTTAATCCAGACGATATTGTTTCAGATTACGGTGCGGATTCTTTGCGTTTATACGAAATGTTTTTAGGGCCATTGGAGCAATATAAACCTTGGAATACCGCTGGTATTACGGGTGTGCATTCCTTCCTTAAAAAACTTTGGAGACTTTACCACCAAGGAGAAAACGGAGCATTTTACGTAACAAGTCCCCCTCCTTCGGAGGGGTTAGGGGAGGCTTTTAAGACTTTACACAAAACCATTAAAAAGGTACAGGAAGATATTGAGAGTTTCTCGTTTAATACTTCGGTATCGACTTTTATGATTGCGGTTAACGAGCTAACGGCTCAAAAATGCACATCGAAAGAGATACTCGAACCGTTTTTGATTTTAATTTCGCCGTATGCGCCGCATATTGCCGAGGAATTATGGCATCAATTGGGACATACCGGGTCGATTTCAACCGCGCCGTTCCCGAAATTCGAGGAAAAGCACTTGGTTGAAAGCAGCAAGAATTACCCGATTTCGTTTAACGGTAAAATGCGTTTTACGATGGAATTGCCTTTGGATATGAGTAAAGAAGACATTGAAAAAGCGGTTTTGGCACACGAGAAAACCAAGGACCAATTACAAGGGCGCGAACCCAAAAAGGTAATTGTGGTGCCCGGGAAAATCGTGAATATTGTGGGATAACGTCATGCCGAGGAGTCCCGATAGCTATCGGGACGACGTGGGAATCTGTCGAATAGTATTTTCAAACTGAAAGATTGCCACAACTTTTTATCAAAAGTTTCGCAATGACGTTTTGAGTTGCTAATAAAAAGATAACCACACTTCGACTGCGCTCAGTGCAAGCTGTAATTTATTATAACAGATTTGATTGAATGACAAAAGGCTAATGGATTACGGTTTGGTCTGCGTTAGGGATTGAACGGTATGTTTGAGCTCCCCGACGCAGGAGGGAGCGAGTAGTGAAAGCCCGACCCCTCTTGCCCTGAGCGGAGTCGAAGGGTTGGGGTAACGCTCAAATAATTATTTTATTGAAGAAACAACATTATGGATTACATAGAAATTATAGGTTTTGCAGCCGCCATTTTAACCACGGCTGCTTTTTTACCACAAGTGTTTAAAACGTGGCAAACCAAAGACGTTTCGGGGCTGTCGTTACCCATGCTTATTATGTTTTTTGTGGGCATTGCATTATGGTTGGTTTATGGGGTGTTTATTGATAGCCCGTCTATGATTACCGCCAATGCGATAACCATTGTTTCAGCGTTTTTGCTGATCTATTTTAAGGTGAAATATAATTAGCAATACTTTAACAGACTGACAAAACTTCAGACCGTAAAATTGGCGTTATTTTTGCTATATTTAAGAAGGTTGAAAAAATAAATTTAAAATTTAAAAAAATGATTGGATATTATATATTAATTGGTGCGATTGCTTTGGTAAGCTGGTTGGTGAGCAATACCTTAAAGAAGAAGTTTGAGAAGTACTCTAAAGTACAATTGCGCAACGGGATGAGCGGTGCCGAAATTGCCGAAAAAATGTTGGCAGACCACGGTATTACCGATGTTGAGGTTATCTCGACGCCGGGGCGTTTAACCGACCACTATAACCCCAAAAACAAAACGGTTAATTTAAGTGAAGCGGTTTACAACCAGCGCAATGCGGCCGCAGCTGCGGTTGCGGCACACGAATGTGGACACGCCGTACAACATGCCCAGGCTTACGAATGGCTTACAATGCGTTCTGCTTTAGTGCCGGTTGTAAGTGTAACTTCGGGCATGTCGCAATGGCTTATTATTGGTGGCCTCATATTGGGTGGTGCTGCTGGCTTAGGTTTAGGCTGGTGGGTTGCTGTTGCCGGTGTGGTAATGATGGGTTTTGCAACTTTATTTAGCTTTATTACATTACCGGTTGAATACGATGCGAGTAATCGTGCTTTAGCGTGGTTAAAAAACAAAAACATGGTGTCTCAGCAGGAATATGCGGGTTCTGAAGATGCCTTAAAATGGGCCGCACGAACCTATTTAGTGGCCGCCATTGGTGCTTTGGCAACATTGTTGTATTGGGCGCTACAAGTTTTTGGAGGTAGCCGCGATTAAGTTTTTAGATATACAGCTAAAAAGCCTTGAAAATTTTCAGGGCTTTTTTGTTTCTTTACCTAAAATCATGCTTTGAAGCGTGGTCTTAAGGTTGTCAATCACATTATCTTTTTCGCAATTGCGGGAAACAGAATTAAAATTTAAAATGGATCATCCTTTAGTATATTATCAACAGCATTTAGAAACCTATAAAGCTAAAGCCGATAAGCTTTACAAACGCATGACAACTTTAAGTCTGCTTAGGGTCATTGTGTTTTTAGCAACAGGTTTTGGCGTGTATTTAAGCTTTGGTTTGTGGCAACTCGCGGTTTTAATTTCAATCATTGGAATTGGTGCTTTTGTGTTTTTGCTGTCAAAATATACCGATTTTAAAGCCCAACGAAACTTTAATAATGCCTTGGTAAAAATTAATGAAGAGGAAATAAAAATAGCTTCGGGCGATTTTCATCATAGAAATGAAGGTTTGGAATTTCAAGACCCCAGCCACTTTTATAGTTTGGATATCGATTTGTTTGGCCGCGGTTCGTTTTTTCAATTTATAAACCGCACCACCATTAACGAAGGTACCCAAAAATTAGCAGATGCCTTGTTGGCAAATGCAACGGATGATATTATTTTACGGCAAGCGGCCATTAAAGAATTGAGCAGTAAACCCAAATGGCGCCAACAGTATTCGGCAACCTCAAGTTTGGTTGCAGTTGAAACTCCCGCAAAAGATATTATTAATTGGCTGCAACATTACAAACCGTTTTTACCAAAAATGATGCGCTGGTTTCCGTTGGTATTTACTTTGCTTTCCTTGGCGTTGTTTGCATTAACTTTTTTCAAGCTCATCGATATGGTTTTTATGGGCTATTGGTTGTTTGTTGGCTTGGGAATTACAGGGATTTATGTTAAAAAAACCAATGTGCTTTCGGTGAATTCGGATAGGGTAAAAGACACCTTTCGTCAATATGCCTCGCTTTTAAAGCGAATTGAAAACGAGGATTTTACATCGGAATTATTGCAAGAAAAACAACAGCAAATTCAATCGGACACCAAAAAAGCTTCGTCTATTTTTAACGAACTTTCAAAATCGTTGGATGCTTTGGACAATAGGAATAATTTGATTTCCGCCATTTTTGGAAACGGATTGTTCCTTTCGGATATAAAAAACAGTTACCACATCGAGCAATGGATTAAACAATATGGCGCTAAGGTTGGAGATTGGTTTGAGGTGGTTTCGTTTTTTGATGCCTACAATTCACTTGGCGGTTTTGCATATAACCATCCCGAATTTGTGTTTCCGGAAATCAACACGTCGCAAACGGTTATAAAAGCAGCAGGTTTAGGGCATCCGCTACTAAATAAAAGCAAACGTGTGGATAGTGATTTAACTATTGAAAACGAACAGTTCTTTATTGTTACCGGTGCAAATATGGCTGGGAAAAGCACCTTTTTGCGTACCGTGTCCTTACATATTGTTATGGCTAACGTGGGCTTGCCCGTTTGCGCCAAATCTAGCGGTTATTCGCCGGTAAAACTGATAACGAGTATGCGCACTTCGGATTCGTTAACCGATGATAGTTCGTATTTCTTTTCAGAATTAACACGCTTAAAATATATTGTTGATGCCATTAAAAACGAGCCGTATTTTATTGTTTTAGATGAAATTTTAAAAGGCACAAACAGCACTGATAAAGCGATTGGTTCCAGAAAATTTGTCGAAAAACTGGTCGCTTCAAATGCCACGGGTATTATTGCCACACATGATTTAAGTTTATGCGACATTGAAAAGGAACTCGACGATGTGAAAAACTACTATTTTGATGCCAAAATTATAAACGACGAACTTCACTTTGATTACACGTTGAAACAAGGCATTTGCCAAAATATGAATGCGTCTTTTTTATTGAAAAAAATGGAGATTGTTTAAATGTTTAAAGCACGAAGACTGAAGCTTGAAGTTGTTTTTTAGATGATTCTCATGCTTATAACTTCATAATCTTATCAACCATTTCTCTGGCATTCTCGTCAACTGGTTTTAAACTCAGCACTTTGTAATAGTTTTTTAAAGCTTCGGTATAGTTTTTCGTTTCAAAATAAGCCTCACCCAAACTATCGTAAACATTGTATTTATAAGGAAATATTTTGGTGTTCAAATCGAAAACATACAAGGCTTTTTCCGTTTGATTAGAGCGTAAAAGCGCATAGCCAAACGTGTTTAATTCGCGACTGCCTTTTACAAATTCCGCTAATCTTGAAACCAAAATCGGTTCTTCTAATTTTAAGCTGTCCAAGGTTTTCGAGCTGAGTAAATAGTGCATATAATTGGCCGCCATATAATTTGGCGTGTACTTGTTTTTGGTTATGATGGCCAACATATCACGCTCAAAAGTTTCTTTGGGATGCTCTACAAATCTATTGATTTCCTTACCGTTTTTATAGAAAATAAAGGTTGGCACCCGATGAATGTTCAATCCTTTTTCCTCGCCATTCGGACTTTGCTTGTAAGCTTCTTTGGTTCTATCAACCGCAATAACCTGCAATTGGTTTTCAGGAAATTTCGCGGCTTCCAAAACCTTGTAAAACCTAGGCACTTCAAGTTTGCTGTCGCCACACCAAGTGCCCAAGAAAACTTTAATTTCATAGGCTTTTAAAGAATCTTTTAATTGTTTAACAACGCCTTTATTAACTAAATAATCGTCGTAATTTTTAGAAAACCAAATGTTGAATGTGTTTTTGGTTAAGTCAGATTTCGAGATTTCTCCCAATAAAAGTTCGTTCCCATTTTTATCGGTTATTAGTTTGTTTCCTGTTTGGGAAAAGGCAACATGTAGGTTAAGTAAAAGGATAGATAAGATAACGGTTCGTTTCATTATTGATTTTTTTTGATGATTTTCAAACATAAAACAGTTATGCAAGCCACACCAATAAAGTTTACAAACAGCGTACTTAAGTTTACAAACGGCAACATTTATGCAGTTTGCAATACTATAACCGTTTTTTGTACATAATTTTTTGATGCTTATGCATTTCTGATTACTTTCAGCAGGAATAAATGCCAACTTTACACAAACATACTTCGCAAATTTTGGTGCACATCCTGTTTTGGATGCTGTTTATTTTTGTGTCGCTTTTTTTGTTTTCAGATTATTATTGGCACGACAATCCGTTTTTGCAATACCTATCCATTCTCGTCATTATAGTTTACGCCAACCATTTTATTCTGCTTCCCTTTTTTGTTAAAAAGCGCCTTTATATTTTATACGTTTTTGTGTTTACCGTTATCTCATTTTTGGCAACCCAATTGTATTGTAACGTGTTTGCCCAATGCGGTTGCTCCATTATGAAATGTTTGAGCGACTACCTGTGGCAAACCCTGGTGCCACTTATTTTTTTCTCGTTTATTTGGATGCTCTATCGTTTTTTGGACGAACAGGCCGAAGTGGTGCAGATTAAAAAAGAACATACCGAAATGGAACTGAAATTCTTAAAATCGCAAATCAATCCGCATGTGCTTTTCAATAATTTGAATACCATTTATTCCTACACTTTAGAAAAACCAAACGAAGCCGCCGACCTTATTTTGATGCTGTCCGACAATTTGAAACACGTGCTTTACGAAAGCAATGCTGAAACGATTTCTTTGGAAAAAGAGATTCAATTTATTGATAATTACATGAAATTCCAAAAGCTACGAACAGAAGGCACAAAACAGATTCATTATACAAAAAACATTGATGCGTTTCAGAATAAAATCGCGCCGTTACTATTGATAACCATCATAGAAAATGCGTTTAAACACAGTACTTTAAACAGCGATATTTCGATAGCTATTCGTGTTGAAAACAAGATTTTGGAATGTATTTGTGAGAACGATTTCAATAAAGAAAAAGTAAGCGAAACCAATTTTAAAATAGGCCTGCAAAACTTAGAAAAACGATTGAAACTTATTTATAAAGATAAATACGAGTTTAAAATTCTAAAAGCTGAAACGTTTAAAGTGTATTTAAGATTAAATTTGAATTAAAAAGAATTTCACTCGAACTGACATCAAAAAAGGATATATGAATTGCATCATCATTGAAGACGAAATTCCTGCTCAAAATATTCTAAGGCATTTTATAGATAAAGTGCCTCATCTCAATTTAATCGATACGTTTAAAGCGGCCATTGAAGCGCATTCGTTTTTGAATACCAACACCGTTGATGTGGTGT
Organism: Hwangdonia sp.; assembly: GCF_048381975.1. Lineage (NCBI taxonomy): Bacteria > Pseudomonadati > Bacteroidota > Flavobacteriia > Flavobacteriales > Flavobacteriaceae > Hwangdonia > Hwangdonia sp. The sequence goes on from NZ_JBLWYT010000001.1 coordinate 114,610, forward strand.
TTTTGGATATTAATCTGCCCGATATTTCCGGACTGGATTTTATTAAAACCATCGCAAATCCACCGGCAATTATTATGACGACGGCCTATCCCGATTACGCGGTGTCTAGTTTTGAGTTGGATACCATTGTTGATTATTTGGTGAAACCCTTTTCGTTCGATAGGTTTTTAAAAGCCATCAATAAAGCAAAAGATAGAATTGAAACGCCAAAAATCGCCACCGAAGAAAAAGCCGAAGACTCTATTTTTTTGAATGTGGATAAAACACTGCACAAGCTCACTTTAAACACGATACTTTTTATTGAATCGGATAGGAATTACATTACCGTGGTTACCGAAACCCAAAAGCTATCGTATATTGATGCCTTAAAAAATTGGCATTCCAAGTTGCCTGAGACCCAGTTTTTTCAAGTGCATAAATCTTTTATAGTCAATCGAAAATTTGTTGATAAAATCTCAGGAAATACACTTTTTATAAAAGACAATAAAATTCCCATTGGCAGAACCTACAAACAGAATTTGTTAAAACAGTTGAAGATTATATAATTTTTCAACCTGCAAGGTTTTAAAAACCTTGTAGGTCTTTTTAGCTTAATAAAGAAATCTTTGTCAAAATACCTACAAGGTCAAAAAGAGACCTTGCAGGATAAGCTGAATAATATGTTACTAAAAACTATCTTTTAGGATGCACCAATTCCATTTCATCAATTAAGTGTTTGGCACCCGCATATTTATCGATTATAAAAAGAATGTAACGTACATCCACCATAATATTTCTGCAAATTTCGGGGTCGTAATTCATGTCGCTCATCGTGCCTTCCCAAACCCTATCGAAGTTTAAGCCCACTAAATTCCCATGCGCATCAATAGCTGGACTTCCCGAATTTCCACCCGTAGTGTGATTGGTGCCTAAAAAGCAAACCGGTACTTTTCCGTTGGTATCGGCATATTGGCCATAATCTTTTGCAGCGTATAAATCGCGTAGTTTCTGTGGCACATCAAACTCGTAATCCCCAGGAATATATTTTTCAATAACACCATCTAAATAGCTCACATGGTTGTAATACACCGCGTCTCTGGGCGAATATCCACGAACCTGACCATAAGTAACGCGAAGTGTACTGTTCGCATCGGGGAAATAACGCGCATTGGGTAAAGCCTTCATTAAAGCCGTCATGTATCTGGTTTGTAGTGCCGTAATCGGCTCGTTTTTTTGTTGAAATTCTTTGTCAATTACATTGAAAAACTCATCAATAAGCGGTTTGGCGTATTGGTAAGCGGCGTCGTTATTAATGTTTTTTAAGACGTCTTCCGGGGTGCCTTCCAATAATTTTAAAGCCGAATCTAAATCCGTAAAGGCCGTTTTATCATAAATTGAAGCATCCACATGATTTGTATATAAAGGCATCACGCTGTTATACACACCTCTATCCACATCGACATTGTAATTTTTATGAATGCTCTTTAACCTTGCAGTAAGATCTGCTTTGGCAGGTTCGAAAACATTGGGGTTGTTGTTGATGGCCTCCACGATTTGATACGTTCTAAAAGTCATTTGCATCAACTCATTGGTAGTTAAAAAGATTTCAATAAAATTTCGACGTTTAATGTTTACGGGTGCAAAATCTTTGTACAAGCGGTCAAATTCAGGAAGGATATCGCCATATTTTTTCTCCAATCCTTTTTCTTTTAAGGCTTTGGTAAAAGTGGCTTCAAAAGCGCGTCTTTTTTCAACGGCGTTACTTTTTTCAATACCCAGATTCTCACCTATCCATTTTTTCCAAGCATTGGCAATTCTTGCTTGTTTTGAGGCGTATTTAATGCGCACCTCGTCGTCGGCTTTCATCTTTTCATCAATCACTTTTAAAGCCGCTTCACGAATGGCGATATTTGTAGGGTTATAGGCTTTTGTAATATGTTCGATGGCAACGGCAGGTAAATATTCGTTGGTAGTACCGGGGAAACCAAATACCATGGTAAAATCGCCTTCTTCAACGCCATCAAGCGATATGGGTAAATAATGTTTTGGCGTGTACGGTTTGTTGTTTTCGCTGTATTTTGCTGGACGGTTGTTGGCATCGGCATAAATTCGGAATAAAGCAAAATCGCCCGTGTGCCTCGGGAACACCCAGTTATCGGTATCGCTACCAAACTTGCCAATGCTGGTTGGCGGTGCACCAACTAAGCGGATATCATCAAATCGTTCGGTAACAAATAAAAAGTACTGATTGCCTTTGTAAAAGGATTTAATCTTAGCGTCTTGCCAAGTTTCTTTGGGCCATGTTTTTAAAATACCGTTGCTGGTTTTATCAATAACCGACTGTTTTTCTTTTTCGGTCATGTTATCATTTATGGCCGCTAAAACATCGTTGGTTACATCGTGAATGCTTACAATAAACTCAATAAACAAGCCGTTGTTGGGAAGTTCTTCTTGAAAATTCTTCGCCCAAAACCCATTCTTTAAATAATCGTTTTCCAGTGAGGAATGCGATTGGATTTGGCTAAACCCGCAATGGTGATTGGTTAAAATCAATCCTTTGGGCGAAATCACTTCGCTGGTACAGCCACCGTTAAAATGCCCAATGGCATCCTTTAAGCTGGAGTTGTTAACATCGTAAATATCTTTGGCCGTTAGCTTGCTGCCCAAACTGGTCATTTCGTTTTCATTCATCCCTTCCAAAAGCGAAGGAATCCACATACCACCTTGTTGTGCAAAGGCGTTTAGCGATACAAAAAGCAATAAAAATTTAAGAAATCTCATGGTGTCCATTTTATAATAAAATCAAATATATAAAGCATTTATTTATTGTGTAAATTTACTGCTAATAATAATTATAAAATGCGGCATATTTCTAAATTACCCGATGTTGGCACAACCATTTTTACGGTTATGGGCGCTTTGGCTAAAAAGCATCATGCAATAAATTTAGCGCAGGGTTTCCCTGATTTTAAAATGGATGAAAACCTTATCGATTTGGTTACTTCGGCGATGCAAAACGGGCATAACCAATATGCGCCCATGCAAGGCGATTTAGGATTGCGCGAGGCGATTGCCAAAAAGTTCGATTTGTTGTATGGCACAAGTTATCATCCCGAAAATGAGATTACCATAACCACGGGTGCAACCCAAGCTATTTTCAGTATTATTTCGGCATTTATTAAACCCAACGATGAGGTTATTATTTTTAGACCGGCTTACGATTGTTACGAACCGACAATTGCATTAAACGGCGGAAAAACAGTTTCGGTTGCATTGGAATCCCCTAATTTTAAAGTGGATTGGAACGAAGTAAAATCGAAAATTAATAGTCGTACCAAAATGATGGTTATCAACACGCCACAAAACCCAATCGGCACTGTTTTTTCTGAAGCTGATATGCGTCAATTGCAACAATTAACCATAGGCACCGATATTATAATTTTGAGCGACGAGGTTTACGAGCATATGGTTTTTGATGGCGAAAAACACCAAAGTGCCTGCTTGTTTCCCGACTTAAAATCCAGAAGTTTTATAGTGGCATCTTTTGGTAAAACCTTCCATAATACAGGTTGGAAAATGGGTTATTGTTGCGCGCCACAACCCTTGATGAGCGAGTTAAGAAAAGTACATCAGTTTAATGTTTTTAGCGTTAACCATCCTATGCAAAAGGCACTAGCGGCGTATTTGCAAAATGAAAACCGTTATTTAGAATTATCGGCCTTTTATCAACAAAAACGGGATTTGTTTTTAAGTTTAATTAAAGATTCGCGATTTAAATTTACGCCATCAAAAGGCACGTATTTTCAGCTTTTGGACTATTCAGGGATTACCCAAGAAAATGATGTGGATTTCGCAAAACGCTTAACTGTTGAAAATAAATTGACATCGATACCCATTTCGGTTTTTTATGATACTAAAATTGAAAGTAAAATGCTCAGGTTTTGTTTTGCCAAAAAAGATGAAACTTTAAAGCAAGCTGCTGAGATTTTAAACCAGATTTAAAGTGTGTAACTTATTTGTAAAAGTGGTGTCTAAAAAGAATATTAAAATATAAATCAGAAAAAAATGAAACTATTTATTATCATATTCATGATGGGTTTTGGCTTTTTGCTAAATGCCCAAGAGGTAAATTTTAACGGGCATACGTATACTGTAAAAGGGAAAAGTATTTTAAAAAAAGGCACTGATGTTACAAGCACGTTAACTGTTGAAGAACAACAGCAAATACGGGCCGCTTTTAATAAGAAAAGGATGTTGGCTAAAGCATCGGAAAAAAAGGAAAAGCAGATAAAAAAGGCTAAAAAAAGTCAAAAAATAGCCGAAAAGAAGCAAAAAAAGGCTGAAAAAGCTTTAAAAAGAAAACGAAAAGCACAATCGAATTTTGATAAATCCGCTAAAAAATACGAGCATGCCATTGAAAAGTACGAAAGGCTAGAAAAGAAAGGTGATTTATCTCCCGAAGATGAAGTAAAGTGGCTTAAAAAAATTGAAAAGCTTAAAGCAGCGCATAAAAAAGCCGAAAAGAAATTAAAACATGTTTAGTTATGGTGCACGAGCAACTTAAAATAGCATTGATACAATCGGATTTGGTTTGGGAAAACCCAGAACAGAATCGAAAACATTTTACTGAAAAAATCGAAAGTATTCCCAGTGCGGTCGATGTGGTTATTTTACCCGAAATGTTCACCACAGGTTTTACTATGAATGCCAAAGCTGTAGCCGAAACCATGCAAGGTAAAACGGTAGAGTGGATGAAAAATACAGCTTCAAAAAACAATACCGCTATGGTTGGAAGCCTAATTATTTCTGAAGAAAACAAATATTTTAATCGCTTGTTGTTTGTTGAGCCTTCCGGAAAAATAACGGTTTACAACAAACGACACACCTTTACTTTGGTTGGCGAAGATAAAGTGTTTGCCGCTGGGACGGAGAAAATCATCGTCAATTATAAAGGCTGGAACATTTGCCCGTTAATTTGTTACGATTTACGCTTTCCCGTTTGGGCAAGAAATACTGAAGATTACGACGTTTTAATTTATGTTGCCAATTGGCCCAAGCCCAGAGTTTCGGCGTGGGATGCCTTATTAAAAGCGCGCGCTATCGAGAATATGAGTTACTGTATTGGGGTAAACCGTGTTGGAGTTGATGGCGTGACTAGTGCGTATTCAGGACACTCAGCGGTTTACGATGTTTTAGGGAATTTAATAACAGCATTTAAACCCGATAAAGAACAGACTGAAATCGTTGTTTTGGAAAAAAACCACATTTCGAAATACCGAAATAAACTTAAGTTTTTAGATGATAGGGATGCCTTTACTCTTCATTAAAGATTAAAGTCTGTACAAAACCCCAATCCGATCGTACGTCATCATCCAATTCAAAATGGCTTACACGTTCTGGCTGAATCTTTTTTAAATAATTCCCGGAATCGTATTTGCCGTTGCCATTGGTGTCAAAAATCACTCTGATAAAATATTTTCCAGAATCTAAAGTTAAAAAATCCAAGGGTTCGGGCTTAGTGGCATATTTTTCGTATTTAACTTCGCCATTGGCATTGGTTAATTGAAAAATAATAGGATATTTCGCGTTTACAAGGGTGAACCGTACAGACCCGAAATCAGACTCTTTTTTAGTTTTTACAGCGTAGTTTAAGGTGTCGTTTTTATTCTCAAAAAAATCTGTAAACGCCTCGGGCAGCACTTGTATGTTATAACTGTTGTCTTCGGTTTTATTAAAGTCGAACTGGTATGTATTTGTAATCGTATCGTAGGCTGTTGTAAAATCGACATTTGTGGAATCCCTATCTAAAATACGCATTTTTGAAGCGTCGAAATCGGTAAACGGAATGTTGGCAAAAATCTTAAAAGGCGCTTCGTAACCAATATTTCCAGACGGTTGCGCTTTAAATATTAAGGAATCTCTTTTTTGTTCGCTAATGCGCACGGTATAATCTTTTTCAAAAGTGGGATGCGACACGTTAAACAGTAACGAGTCCACCTGTAATCTGGGTTTGTACCAATAGTAAAGCGTATCGGTTTTTTCATCTTTGGTAATGCGATGTTTAAAATCTTCCGGAGTTTCAGAAGTTATTTTAATTTTCATGTCTTTATAATCGCCTTCGTAACCAAAAGCAATTTTTTCGCCAGCTTCTAAACGCGGTCTTACGGCTTTAAAATCGGGTGCTTCAGAAAATAATTTTAAGGTGTAAAGCGAATCGTTGGGTACTTCAATAAAGTTTTTATGAAAGGCTATCTGATCGGTCTTTTGCTGAAATTTATTGTCGTTATTGGCATCTTTCAACGCCATGAGCATATATTTTCCGGCTTTAATGTTTTCAATGGAAAACGTGGTAACACTGTCGAGGGTATTGGTAATGTATTTGGGGGCTTCTTTGTAAACGATAGAATCGTTAAAGGTAGAATCTATTTCGTATAAAGCCACCGATACAAAGGTTTCGGGCTGTCTTTTAAAAGCATCGACAATTTGCCCTTTTACGGTTAACGAGTCTATGTAATCGCCCGTTGAAAATACGTATCGGTAATAAGGAAATGGGTTGCCTTCGTTGTTGTCGGTAATGCTATTTCCAAAGTTAAAGGCGTAGGTTGTATTGGGTTTCAGCGTATCGTTAATTCTGATTTTTATCTCTTTGCTCGCACTACCAAGTGGCGTTATATCGGGTTGATAGGTCATGGGCGGCGAGATAATCAATTGTTTTTGCAAGTCTTTTATCTTGATGTATTCATCAAAAACAATCTTGATTTCGTTGCCTTTAAAATTGGTCGAGAAATTTTCCGGAGTCGATTTTTCAATGCTTGGAGGCGTTTCGTCCTTTGGTCCGCCACCAGGTGTACCCCGATTGGCACAGTTAATAAAAACCAAGCTTATAAATGCGATAAAAATAAAGTTAGAAAGGGTCTTGCTCATCGACTCATTTTAAATTTTTAGCAAAAGTACATGAATTTTTTTGTTCTGAAATTCACAAAAAACAGAATAAGAAAATTTATATACTAGCGAAACGGTTACCAAAGTGAAACTAAATATTGTGTTTTTTGGAGCAAAATTTAACTTTACTGAATAAACCTGCATAATTTTAGAGCTATAACGGCTAATCTGCTTAGGCTATTGCCATGGTTGCAATACTTATTTTTGTGTTTTTTGCTTGGTTTAAAACGGCAATGCAAGCTTCGAGGGTTGCGCCGGTTGTAATAATATCGTCCACCAAAAGAATGTGTTTGTTTTCAATGGCTGATGCCTTTTGTAAAGTAAACAGTTCGTCGTTATTGTTCCAACGGGCAAAACGTTTTTTATCGACTTGCGATTTTGTATTGGTTATTTTAACCAAAACATCGTCTCTATAATCAGTGTTTAAAGCTTTCGCAATTTGTTGCCCAAACTTTGCCACTTGATTAAACCCTCTTTTTTTCAACTTGTTTTTATGAAGCGGCACAGGAATTACAACATCAATAGTACTGTAATTATCAACCGTTTTTAATTCGCCACCAAGCCAATTTCCCAAGAAATACCCAATATTATCATAACCCTTGTATTTTAATCCATGGATGAGGTGCTGTACCAATCCTTTTTTTTCGAACCTAAAAAGCGCAGTGCCGTTTTCAACTTTTGCACGTCCGTAAAGCACTTTTTTTACCGCATCGTTATCATCAAAATGAAAATTGGTAACGGGCAAATCGTGGCGGCAATCAATGCAAATGGTATCGGCGTTGTCTTCCAATAAATTAAGGCACGCATAGCATACTTTAGGGAAGAAAAGATTGATAACAGATTGAAGACCCATAAATTTAATTTCTTCAATAAAATTAACGATTTATAATTAAAAAAAGATTTTACAAAAACTTTGATAAAAGCAGCAATAATTTAACCGATTTATAGCATTGAATTTAAACGGTTTCATATTTTTGCATTTATGGCAAATCAAGACGATCAATTTAAGAAAGTAATCTCTCATGCTAAGGAGTATGGTTACGTGTTCCAGAGTAGTGAAATCTACGATGGATTAAGTGCTGTTTACGACTATGCACAAAACGGCGCAGAGTTAAAGAAAAATATACGCGACTACTGGTGGAAGGCCATGGTGCAAATGAACGACAATATTGTGGGCATTGACTCCGCTATATTTATGCATCCAACCATTTGGAAAGCGTCGGGGCACGTTGATGCCTTTAACGACCCGTTAATTGACAATAAAGATTCTAAAAAACGCTATCGGGCCGATGTTTTAATTGAAGACTATTGTGCTAAAATTGAAGCTAAAATTGATAAAGAAGTAGCTAAAGCGGCAAAACGTTTTGGTGATGCGTTTGATAAAGACGAATTTGTTGCTACAAACGGACGTGTTTTAGGTTATCAAGAAAAAATAAATACAACGCTTTCGCGGATGGCAAAATCTTTGGAAAACGAAGATTTGGCCGATGTAAAAGCCCTTATTGAAGAATTGGAAATTGCCGACCCGCTAACCGGAAGCAAAAATTGGACGGAAGTAAAACAGTTTAATTTAATGTTTGGAACCAAGTTGGGCGCATCTGCTGATACGGCCATGGATTTGTATTTACGCCCGGAAACGGCCCAAGGTATTTTTGTAAACTTTTTAAACGTACAAAAATCGGGACGCATGAAAATTCCGTTTGGTATCGCCCAAACAGGGAAAGCCTTCAGAAACGAAATTGTGGCGCGCCAATTTATTTTTAGAATGCGCGAATTCGAGCAAATGGAAATGCAGTTTTTTATAAAACCGGGTACCCAAAAAGAGTGGTACGAGTATTGGAAAGAAGCTCGATTAAAATGGCATTTATCCCTAGGGATGGGCGAGGAAAATTACCGTTTTCACGACCACGAAAAATTGGCGCATTATGCAGATGCCGCGGCCGATATTGAGTTTAAATTCCCATTTGGGTTTAAGGAATTGGAAGGCATCCACTCGCGAACCGATTTCGATTTAAAAGCCCACGAAGAATACTCTGGGAAAAAATTACAGTATTTCGATCACGAAGAAAACGCCAGCTATACACCGTATGTTTTAGAAACATCGATTGGTTTAGACCGCATGTTTTTGGCCGTATTCTCAAACGCATTACAGGAAGAAGAATTAGAAAACGGAACAACACGAACCGTTTTAAAATTGCCAAGTGTTTTAGCGCCGGTTAAAGCCGCCATTTTTCCTTTGGTTAAAAAAGATGGCTTGCCAGAGGTTGCAAAACAAATTGTTGAAGATTTAAAATGGGATTTTAATGTGTTTTACGATGAAAAGGATGCCGTTGGAAAACGTTACAGACGTCAAGATGCCAACGGAACACCGTTCTGTATCACTGTAGACCACGATACTTTAGAAGACAACACCGTTACCATTCGTCACCGCGATACCATGGAACAGCAACGTGTTAAAATTGAAGATTTACGCCAAATTATAAAACAAGAAGTGGATGTGCGTTCTTGGTTGATGAAAATGTAATTGGCGAAAAAGTAATCTTAATTGACGAAAAAGTAAGGTTTATCGGATTTCAGAACAAGTAAATTTGCCTAATTAAGTTTTTAATTATAAAACCATGGGTAATTTATTGAAACAGCCAAAATTAGTTTATCTCTATTTAACAGTTTTTTTTATAAGTCTTGTTAGTTGTTCAAAAAATGAATTTGCAGCTGAACAAGAAGTAGAAGAAGCAGATTTGGTTTTTGAAAGCTTTATTTTTGAAAAGAAAAACAACCCTTATTTAAAAGAAGATATTGTTTTCAATATTAATGATGGTAGTATTAGCGGGGAGCTCAAAAACTATTTTTTCAATTCAATTCCTACGTTTTCTACAAATGCGCAAACTGTAAAAATAAATGATTTAGAGCAAGTTAGTGCAAGTAGTGCTGTTGATTTTAGAAAGCCAATAACATACAATTTAAAATCTACGTCAGGCGCCAATAAAGCATACGCTGTTAACATTTCTTGGGATGATGCTTTAGCCCATATTTATATTGACACTGAAGGAAGCGCACCAATTGTTTCAAAGGAAGATTATTTAAATGCAAAATTGACCATTGATGGGCAGTCTAAATATGAAGATCGGGTTTTTGAATTTAGCGAACAAGCTAGGATAAAAGGTAGAGGGAATTCTACTTGGGCGTGGCCAAAAAAGCCTTATAAAATAAAATTAGATACTAAAGAGACTCTTGTATCTCATAAAGACCCTTCTTCTCGATTATTACCTGAAAAAGATTGGGTACTACTAGCAGATTATCAAGACGGTGTACATTTGTTAAATAATGTAGCCTTTACAGTAGGGCGCATGTTAGACATGCCATTTACCAATACCATTATACCTATAGAATTAACTTTAAATGGTAATTATCTTGGCGTATACGGATTAACGGAACAATTAGAGATTAAAACAAATAGAGTAAATGTGGGTGACGATGGTGTGTTGTTAGAATTAGACCAGTATTATGATGAAGATTGGAAGTTTAGATCAGCCGACTACAACTTGCCTGTAATGATAAAAGATCCAGATTTAGATACGCAAGCTGAATTGGATGTAGTTCAAAGTGAATGGAATGCGTTTGAAGCGTTGGTGGCGAGCGACGATTTTCCTAATAATAATTATCTTGATTATATAGATGGCGAATCCATTGCCAAATATCTAATTGTGTATATGCTAACGTCTAATGAAGAAATAAATCATCCGAAAAGCACTTATTTACATAAAACAGCTACAGGAAAATATACAATGGGGCCCCTTTGGGATTTTGATTGGGCTTATGGTTTTGAAGATACAGGTAGGCATTTTAGCAATCCTAATAAAGATTTATTCTGGGAAGATGCTAAAGCAGGTACCACTTTCTTTAAAAGACTAATGATGACTGACCCAAAAACTAAAGCTTTGATTAAAGAGAATTGGTTAAATTTCACAAGCAATCACCTTGATGACTTAATGGATTATATAGATGAGCATGCTTTTATTATTAAAGGTGCAAAAGCTAGAAACCTTCAAATGTGGAATAATGGTTTAGTAACCGATGAGTTGGTTATGAAACGATGGCTTGAGGATAGAGTTTCGTATATGAATAACCTTATTGGTAGCTTTTAAAATATATATCTGAATGCAGATATATCTAAAAACAAAAACCCGAGCATAGCTTGGGCTTTTGTTTAATATGGAAAGCATTTTAGAATCTGTAACCTATAGAAATAGCACCTTTACCTATAATTTCATAATCGGTATCGTTGTTGTTAAAAAGGTTTCTGCCAATGCCAAAACTTAATTCGCCAATAAAACCACTATTGGTAATCCATTTTCCACCTAAACCAATTCCTAAAGCAAAATCTGTTCTAAAATCTTGGGTGTTGTTTGAAAAATTAATTTCTCGATTTGTAGAATTCAGCATTCCGAAGCCTTCAAGAAAAAAACCGCCAGCATATTTTTCGCCAAAATAAAAACGATAATACGGCGATATGATGTATTTAATATCATCGCTAACATCATTGTCAAATGGAAGCATAACTGTAATTCCTACTCCAGACTCTTCGTTAAGTGTGCGTTCGTAAGTAACATCTAAAGCACCTATTATTAAAAATAAACCGTTTAATTTAATTTCGTTAAAGTTTTGTGAACTTGCACTATTATCTGTTTCATTTTGTGTTTCGTTTTGCGAAAAAGATGTAGAATAAAAGAAAAGCGCAACAAAAGAAAATAACAGTAATCTTTTTATAAGATGGGTTTTAAATTTAGATATAATAATATCAATAATTGTACCAATAATAAAAAATATCTTACATCGATTTAAGTTTTTGTAATGATTTGGTTATATACTTATCTGTCTATCAATTTGTTGGTCTAACGAAATAAAGGTTTCGGTACGCGACACCCCAGAAATAGGTTGGATTTCCTTGTTGAGCAAATGCATTAAATGTTCGTTGTCTTTACACAGAATTTTTATAAAAACACTCCAATTACCCGTAGTGTAATGGCATTCTAAAACCTCAGGGATTTTTTTAAGCTGTTTGACGGCCTCGGGATTGCTCATGGCTTTATCTAAATAAATACCAATAAAAGCCATGGTGGTGTAGCCTAAAACCTTGGGGTTGATAACAAATTTTGAACCAGAGATTAACCCTGATTTTTCCAATTTGCGTAAACGCTGATGAATGGCTGCCCCAGAAATACCCACGTTACGGGCAATTTCAAGAATTGGTGTTCGCGCATCTTGCATTAAGGCACGAAGTATCTTTTTATCGATACCGTCAATGTGGATGTTTTGATTTATAACTTTCATAACTAATTTATTTTTTTCATTCCCTAAAAGAAGGAAATCGTATTGTTTTGTTTGATTTTAAAACATAAAAGTACACATTTGATTTTAAATTGAAATCAAATTTTTATAAAAAGCCTTATTCGCAAATCAAAATAATTGCTTGAAATTGTAGAAAAAATCTTCTATCTTCGTTTAGCACAGTGTATCAATCATTAAAACGGAATGGTATACTTAAAAGTTGTACACAATATATACCAATGGAATGCAAAGAAAAATAATCACGATTTTACTATTAGCAATATTCACAAATTTTGGATATGCTCAATCTGAAAAAATTAAGATAAAAACGGATCATTTAAATGAGTCGAATTATCTGAAAATGGATGATTTTTATTTAACTCATTATCTTTACATCGACTTGTTTTTAAGAGAAAATTTATTTCCAGAAGCAAGTCCAGAAGATGTCTCTTCAATCTTGAAAGCTCTGAAAAAATATGTTTCAATAGAAAATAATTTAGACATTGAAATTGAAAAACCTGGTAAAAGGAATTACTTAATCCGCTTTGCAATCTTGAAGAAAGATGATGGCACTGAGCTTTTGATAGCTTTTACAAATTGGAGTGCGAATAAAAAGGAATTTGAGAAAGAAATAAAAATAGAAAATGACTCCTACACGAGATGGTATTTTCTAAATGGAAACAAAATGACCTATAGAAAAGATATGTCTGATCAGAATGATTACTCAAAGATGAATAAATCTGATTTGGCTAATGCTTATCTATTTGATGAACTTTTCGAAAATGATAATGCGATAAAAAGCACGTTAAACGAAATTCTAAATGAAGGCCATTTAAGTGTCTCAGATAAAATTATGGCGAATTTACTTCTCTTGAAATATCAAATTTTCCAAAAAGATAACGACAAGATAAAAAAGCAAACCGAATATCTAAATGAATTGTTTGAAACCAATAAAACAGAACCTAATCTTAGAGGATTAAAAATGGCATTTGATGCTACAAAATTTCAAATAGAATTAACTAAATAAGCATTGTGTACAACAACAGACACGGGCAATTGCTTGTTCTCGCTAACTTCTGAAATCTTCACGAATTTTGAACTTTCCTCAAAAAACATTAAAACTCACTCAAAATTAAAATACCCTTATGAACAAAATTAAATTATTATTAATCGGATTAGGATTAATGTTTTCATTGAATTCAGGTGCACAAAATGATTTTAAAATTGGATTAAATGCTGGAATAAACTACCCAGATATTAGAGGATACGAATATGCAAAATACAATAAATTTAAGGTTGGGTATTTGTTAGGAGTTACTTTTGATTATTATTTAAAAGAAAACCTATCCTTGAAGACTAATATAAATTACGAAAGGAAAATTAAGAAAATACAACTGACGTACTTTAATTATGAGGCAGAAGAAACAGGAAGAGAAAATTTCAACGAAATTTATGAATATATAAATATACCGATACTATTAAAATATGAATTTGAAAGCTCAAATTTTTACATAAATGGCGGACCGTTTTTCAACTATCTATTAAACAATAAAATTGAGCCAGATTACCCAAATGACGATAGTGATCTTATTACAGAACTGAAAAAAATTGATTTCGGACTTTCTCTCGGAATTGGCACTAATATTTCTCTTAATGAGAAAAATGACTTAACAATTGAAATAAGAGATGATTTCGGAATTTTAGATACAGGTGGTGTTCCTAGACCAATTGGAGGAACAATTAAAACCAATACTATAAAATTAGTGTTAGGATGGAATTTTGGAATATAATAACGATTTGTCCCACAACTATAAAATTAATTGCTAATGCAAGCGTGGTTACGAAAATGTTACAAATTTTAAACCACCCCTAAAAACATTAAACGAACCTCCAAATTTCCGCGTTAGCGATTGTAGTGGAAATCCTTTTTTGAGGCACGAAAAAAAGATTGCAACAAAAAGCGCGACCCTTGCGGTAACGCCCAAAAAAATAAACGTTTCGGTTTAGAATATTAAAAAAAATATGTAGGTTTGCATGACCTTTAAAATAAAAATATATGTCGTTTTCAGATTTATTTGATAGTGGGTTTAAAAAGCGCAATAAAAACCATTTTGCGGCCATTGTGCGTATTGCCATGGACGATGGTGTGATTTCTGAGGGAGAAAAAGCCTTTTTAGATAGATTGGCTCGTAATTTAAGTATTAGTGAAGGCGATTATAACCAAATCTTAAAAGATTACCAATCGCACCCCATAAATCCGCCCATGTCTTACGATAGACGGTTAGAGCGTTTGTACGATTTGGCACGTATGGTTTATGTAGACCATATAAAGGGCGACCATGAAGAGGTGTTGCTTGGTAAAATTAGTGTGGGCTTAGGTTTTCATCCCGAAAACGTAAAGTACATTGTTGATAAAGCCTTGACTTTGGTAAGCAACGGTGTTGATTTGGACACCTTTAAAGATGAAATGAAAAACATGAACAGATAGTTTCCTTTTGTAACGAAACATAAAAAATGCGAACTTTAAAGTTCGCATTTTTTATTTGTATTTATTAAAGGGAATACGCATTCGCGGAAATTTCAACCTTTAAAAACCCTTCATTTTTTTTCGGTTTGTAAAAAAGATTATACCGTGTTATTTTTTAAAAGTGACGAGCTGTTTTTCTATAAAAGTAACACCAATGCCTATTAATAAAATAATACCACCCAACACCATGTTTAGGGTAATGGTTTCATCAATAAACAACCACGCTAAAGCTGATGCTAAAATACCTTGACCCAACAAACTTACCGAAACCCTTGTAGCGCGCATGTGCTTAGTGGCGTAACTAATAAGAAGCCAAGCCAAAAGCTGACAAACAACAGCTTGAATAACCAATACCAACCAACCGGCATCTGAAAATCCAGAAAAAGGTTCGTTTATAGCATAACTCACAACGCCTAAATGTAAAGAAGAAGCGGCTAAACTTATCGTCATAAAAGTGATAACGTCCATACTTTTTAAAACCTCCTTGCTTATTAGCATATAAAATGCATATAAAACCCCCGAAAGTACTCCAAAACTAAAGGCCAAATCGAAATCTAAATTTTTAAAAACCGAAAAACCAACCAACAAAATCATTCCAAAAACCGCAATTACGGTACCTATCCAGAAATTGGTTTTGGGCTTGTCCTTTAAAAATAGCAACGCTAAAACACCCACCCAAACAGGCGATAAATTGGTTAATAACGAGGCTTGCGTAGCGGTAGATTCTTGTATGGCAATATTCCAAACGGCCACATCGCTACCAAAAATAACGCCACATAAAACCGCCAATAACCCTATTTTTAAATTAGGAATTTTTAGTTGTCGTGTTATTAATACATAGGGTAAAAGTAGCAACAGCGAAAACAACATTCGATAAAATGCCGAAATAACCCCTGGCGTTAAGTTAAGCTTAACCAAAATAGGGAATACCGAAATGCAAAATATTCCAATAACGAGTGCGATTCTTGCCCTTTTCATTTGAATTAAATTAGTGACTAAAAATAAATCGGCAAAAGTAGTTGACTACAGCGCGTTTTCATGAGACTAAATTGGCAATTTATGATAGTATATTATCCTGTTTTTATTACTTATGCAACTTTAGTTGAATGCGCTTTCGCGGAACATCAACCTCTAAAACTTTTACAATAATTTGTTGGTGTAAACTTACGTGCTCATTCACGTCTTTTACAAACGTATCCGATAGATTTGAAACATGGATGAGACCGCTTTCTTTAATACCAACATCAACAAAACAACCGAAATTAGTGATGTTGTTGACAATTCCCGGAAGCAATTGGCCTTCGCGCAAATCGTTAATTGTTTTTATATTTTGGTTAAAAGTAAATACTTTGGCTTGTTCGCGAATATCCAAACCGGGTTTTTCAAGTTCTTTAACAATGTCTTCAAGCGTCGGTAAGCCAACCGAATCGGTGCAGTATGGTTTTAAATCTATGTTTTTAAGCAATTCGGAATGCCCTATTACATCCGCAACGTTTTTACCCAAATCTTTCGCCATCTGTTTTACAATGCCATAACTTTCAGGGTGTACGGCCGAATCGTCTAACGGGTTTTTGGCACCTTTAATTCTTAAAAAAGCAGCACCTTGCTCAAAGGCCTTTGCACCCAAACGCGGTACTTTTTTTATGTCGTTTCTTGAGGTAAACGACCCGTTTTCGTTTCGGTAATTAAAAATGTTTTCGGCTAGTTTGGGGCCAATTCCCGACACATAACTCAATAACGGTTTGCTGGCAGTATTGATGTTTACCCCAACCGAATTCACACAATTTTCAACCACTGTATCTAACGACTTTTGTAATTTGGTCTGATCGACATCGTGCTGATATTGCCCTACGCCAATAGATTTGGCATCAATTTTTACCAATTCCGCTAGTGGGTCTTGCAAACGCCGACCAATGGAAACACTACCACGAACCGTAACATCGTAATTGGGGAATTCCTCCCGTGCGATTTTAGATGCCGAATAAATACTCGCGCCAGCCTCACTAACGACAAATACTTGAATGTCGTTTTTAAATCTAATTTTTCTAATTAAGGCTTCGGTTTCGCGGGATGCCGTGCCGTTACCAATGGCAATGGCTTCAATTTTATAGGCATCAGCAAGCGAACTTATTTTTTTCATGGCGCCAAGGCTATCGTTTTTTGGTGGATGCGGATAAATGGTTTCGTTGTATTTTAATTGCCCTTGCGCATCTAAACACACCACTTTACAACCAGTTCTAAATCCTGGGTCGATAGCCAACACACGTTTTTCGCCCAACGGTGCACCCAATAGCAATTGTTTTAGGTTTTTAGCGAATACACCAATGGCCGATTCATCGGCTTTTTCCTTGGCTATTTGCAGTGCTTCATTGCTTAACGATGGTAGCAACAAGCGTTTATACGCATCTTGAATGGCGGTTTTTATGTGTTCCGCACAAGCGTTATGACTTTTAATAAGGCGTCTTTCCATGTGATTTAGAGCGCGCTCGTCATCTATATTTATTTTTACGCGAATAAATCCTTCTTTTTCTGCCCTTAAAATAGCTAATAATCGGTGTGATGGGATTCTGCTTAAATTTTCTTCCCAATCAAAATAATCTCTAAACTTTTGAGCGTTTTCAATTGCTTTTGTTTTTATCACTTTCGTGGAAATCATTGCAAATCGCTCTAATTGATGGCGGATATTGTTCCGGATATCGGTACGCTCGTTTATCCATTCTGCAATAATATGGCGCGCACCTTCCAAAGCATCGTCAACCGAATTAACATCGCCTTTTACGTATCTCAATGCAATGGATTCCAAATCGTTTGCATTCTGACCCATAATAATTTTCGCGAGTGGTTCCAAACCGTTTTGTCGCGCATTTTCAGCTTTTGTTTTTCGACTTTTTTTATAGGGCAGGTATAAATCTTCTAGTGCGGTTAAATCTTGGGTCGATTCAATTTTCTCTTTTAATTCCCCTGTTAAAACAGCTTGTTCTTCAAGTGCTTTTAAAATTGCAACCTTTCGCTTTTCCAAAGCTTCAAATTGATCTTTGTATTTTACAATGTCTCCAATTTGAACTTCATCTAAATTTCCGGTTCGTTCTTTTCGGTAACGCGAAATAAACGGAATGGTACAATCTTGGTTAAGTAACTCGATGGTGTTTTTTACGGCCTGCTCTGGCAGCTTAGTGTGCTGGATGATATATTTAATCATGGTCATGCAAAAATCTAAATTTTAATCAAATCTAAGCGATTTCAAACTTAATTTAACTAAAAAGACCCATCATGTTTTAACATAACAGGTCTAATGTTCATTCTATTTATTAGGCTACATAACTAGCCCAATTGAAATACATCTAAATTTTAACAGTGCGCATTGTAGGCATCAACCAAGTTTTCAGCAATTAATTCTGCTGGTCTGCCTTCAATGTGGTGGCGCTCTAACATGTGCACCAATTCGCCATCTTTAAACAAGGCCACACAAGGTGAACTTGGAGGAAAGGGAATCATATATTCTCGTGCCTTATCAACAGCCTCCTTATCAACACCTGCAAAAACAGTTGTAATATGGTCTGGTCGTTTGGCATTTTGCAAACTCATTCTCGCCCCTGGGCGCGCATTGGCCGCTGCACAACCACAAACCGAATTTACAACCACTAAAGTCGTTCCTTCCTTTGCTAAAGCAGCATCAACAGCCTCGGCAGTTTGTAACTCTTCAAAACCAACATTGGTTAAATCTTCGCGCATTGGTTTTACTAATTCTGCTGGATACATATCTTAATTTTTTATTATTAATAATTATGCTGCAAAGTTAATCAAAAAACGTGTAATTAGGGTTAGGGCGTTCCCTTAAAACGCTTATGGCGTTATAAGGTCAGGCTATCCGCTATATCTTTTGCAAAAAAGCAAAAGGATGCCGCTTCTATCCTTAACGCAGGGGTTTGCATTGGGCATTTCAACTTTGCTCAAAACAGTCACCGTCGAAATGTAACAAAACCCTATAAAGTTCAACTAACAATAGTATATTTGGGCGATAATAAAACAAGAAAATAACATGAGTTTTTCAAAATGGATAGGTGGTGCTTTAGGCTGGTCGTTCGGTGGGCCAATTGGGGCCATAATCGGATTAGCCATTGGAAGCCTAATAGATTCAATGACAAACGGTAGTAACGATCCGCTTTTGGGCGAAAGGCAATCCAGAAGTCGCGGAAGATCGACCTACAGAACACAACCCAGACAACGTCCACAAACACAATCGGGCGATTTTGAAGTAAGCCTTTTGGTTTTGGCATCGGTAGTTATCAAGGCCGATGGAAAACAAGACCAACGCGAACTGGATTTCGTACGGCAGCAATTCTTGAACATGTACGGCAAAGAACGTGCAAATCGAGCTTTTAAATTGTTTAAAAATATAAGCAAACAAAACATTTCGGTAAGGCCGGTGTGTTTGCAAATTAAACAAATGATGGATCATCCGTCGCGTTTACAGCTCATCCATTTTTTATTTGGTATAGCCAAAGCCGATGGCTTTGTTACCGAAAACGAGGTGAAACAAATTTATACCATCGCCGGTTATTTGGGTATTAGTTCGCGCGATTACGAGAGTATTAAAGCCATGTTTTACAACAGTAGCGACAACGCCTATAAAATATTGGAGATTGATAAAAGCGCTACCAATGATGATGTAAAAAGGGCCTACCGTAAAATGGCAAAAAAATACCACCCCGATAAAGTCATCCATTTAGGTAAAGAACACCAAAATGGCGCCGAAGAAAAATTCAGGCAAGTGCAAATGGCTTATGAGCAGTTGCAAAAGGAGCGCGGGTTTTAATCGAAAAGGATTCCTTGAGGCTCTGCCTCGGGGTTTCCGTTGAAATTGTCATTCCCGAGAAATCGGGAATCTAAATAACAAATTTCGGTTTTTGATTCTAAGGTCAAAATGATACGAGCGAAATACCTCTATGACTCTGTCTCGAGGATGGTTCGTTTCAAGAAATTTTTATTAAAAACAAAAAAACCTTGAATTTATAAATCCAAGGTTTTTTAAAAATATTAGAGTAGCTTATACTTAAGCTTGGTGAAATTCTTCAACGTGTAAAATCTCCAACTTTTTCTCACCATTTCTAAAAGGCCAAGTAATTAAATCGCCAACTTTTCGGCCAACTGTAGCCACGGCAACATCACTTAAAATTGAAGATTTACGCTTTTTGTTATTCTTTTTATCGGTTGAAACGAAAATGTATTCCTCTTCTTTATTCGCTGTGTGGTCCATAATTTTTACTCTACGGTTTACCGTTACAACGTCGTTTGGTAATTCTCTTCGACGCACCTGTTTAGCCCCTCTTAATTCTTCAAGCAATAGCTCTTCTTCTTGTTGGGTTACTTTTTTTCTTCTTACGTGATCTTTGATCATATCGTAAATTCCGGTTGTTAAAATAACTTGATCTGACATAATATTGATATTTAAAACTTTCTTTTTTTTAAGGCTTTTGTTTTTGACCCAAACCATTAAACACAGCATAAATCATGCAGGCGTTTAACCGTAAAAAGCAGCATTAAAAAAAGGAAAATAATGATTAAAATGTATTCTGTAAAACTGTATAAATGCCCTGTCTTGAGTCTTGACAGGGATTATAGAATAAACTCTTTGGAGTGATTTAAAAAAATATCATCGTGCAAATAAGGTATTGATTGAAATACCTCAACAGAACTTGCTTGTTTATATAAAAAATAATTTGTTGTCATGTTGTATCACGAATTGGCACAAAGATAACCTTTAAATATGACATTAGCAAAACATACTGGTTTTTAGGTGTTTATATTTTATTACTCCTCAAAAACAACCAAACTTTTATCTTTATCAACGGTCAATTTAATTGTTCGTCCCAAAATCAAAGCACGATTATCGTCCTCGTGTCCGGCGGGCATATTAAACGCAATCGGGAAATCATAATCTGCCAAAGCATCTAAAATAAGCTGCTCTATCGAGCTTCCCCAAGGCGTTGTGTTTTTTCGTATCTTATTTATATCGCCCACAATTACGCCTTTACAGTTATCGAAATAACCAGCACGTTTTAAGCTTTGTAACATCCGGTCTATGTGGTATTTGTGTTCACCAACTTCTTCAATAAACAGTATTTTTCCAGACACATCTATACTGGTTTCAGAGCCCAACATGGTATGCAATAAAGTTAAGTTGCCACCAACCAACTGTCCCGAACTGCTGCCCGATTTATTATACTCAGAACCTTCTAGGGTATAGCTTAAAGGCTTTCCGAAAATAGCATCTTTAAAGGTTGAAATTGTTTCTTTAATGGCTTCCAAATCATCAATCATACTCGTGCACATCATAGCATGAAGGCTTTCAAAACCTTCGTTATGCAATTGATTGTGCAAAGCCGTAATATCAGAATATCCAATCAGCCATTTTGGGTGGTTTTTAAATTTTGTATAATCCAATTTATCAAGAATCCTAACCGTTCCGTAGCCACCGCGAGCACACATAATGGCACTTATTGTAGGATCGTCCAGAGCGTTTTGGTAGTCTTCACAACGCTCGCTATCGGTTCCCGCAAAATGATTTGCTTGGTTAAAAACATGTTTTCCAACAACGGTGTGCAAGCCCCAACTTTTAAGAAGTGTTCTGGTGGCTTCCATTTCCTTTAATTTATTTTTTAAAATGCCCGAAGGCGCAACAATAGCAACCGTATCTCCAGCCTTTAAATAAGGTGGTTGAATCAATTTGTTTTGTGAAAAAGCTTCAAATGTTCCTATTAATAATAGAAAACATACCATTAGTTTTTTTAATTTCATAATTTAATATTTTTTGTGCCAGCCCCAACCAAAATTAATACCAAGTCCAAAATAATTAAACTTGCCAAAATTCCCAAAAAGCTTGAACCCTATCGATCTTCCAAAAGAAGTTGGTTTTCCAATCGGGATTAAACCATAAACAATTCGGTATCTCTTTTTAACTCTCTTAAAGGAATTAAAGTTTACTTCAAAAGGGATTCCAATATAAGAACTTCTTTGCGAAACTTTAGTATTGTTAATTGTTTCTTCGAATTTCCTTAAGTTCTGAGATACCCCGGCAGATATACTAAGTGCAGACCCATCAAAAATAAAGCGTTTGCCATAAAGCAAAGAGAATTCGTTCATAGAATCACCGCCCATATAAATAGGAAATATAAAAATAGCTTCAAAAAAATTCACATCTTCATTTTTATCGAGTAGATGTAAACTTCTAAACGTGATTAAATCTTTGTTAAACTGATAATTTAAATCAAACACAAAAGATAATCCTCTAGCTTCTCCTCCAGCGCCACCTATCATAAAATCGCCATAAATTATAGGGTTCTGTTTAACCTGAGTAGAATCAGCATCGTTTTGGCCTATACCATAAAATGAAATTATAAATAGACAAAATAGAAGAAGTTGGTTTTTCATTAGCCTTTTTATTTCAAATGTAGGAAAAAAAGCAATGTATGTAAGTTTGAAAAAACAAGTTTTTTGCTACCACGAAAAGCAGATATTTTTTTCTAAATAGCCTTCAAAATGCGTACTTTTACGGCTTGTTAAAATCTAACGTCATTACGAGGAGAGAAGCGACGTGGTAATCTTTTCAAAATTTAGCAGATCACCATAGTTTTTACCAAAAATCTCACAATGGCAGTTTAATTCGAATTTCACAATGAATCAACCAGAACGATATACCATTACCGCTGCATTACCGTACACCAACGGCTCCATTCACATCGGGCATTTAGCGGGTGTTTATGTACCGGCCGATATTTACGCACGCTATTTACGTTTAACCGGAAACGATGTGCTTTTTGTTTGCGGAAGCGACGAACACGGTGTGCCCATCACCATTAAAGCAAAAAGCGAAGGTGTTTCTCCGCAGGATATAGTCGATAAATACCATGCTATAATCAAAGCATCTTTTGAGGATTTTGGGATAACCTTTGATAATTATTCGCGTACATCGGCTAAAATTCATCATAAAACTGCATCGGAATTTTTTACCACTTTAAATGATAAAGGTGAGTTTATTGAAGAAACCACCGAGCAATTATTTGATGAAGAAGCCAACCAGTTTTTGGCAGACCGTTTTGTTATAGGCACGTGCCCAAAATGTGGCAACGAGGAAAGCTACGGAGACCAATGTGAAAATTGTGGCACTAGCCATAATGCTACCGATTTAATAAATCCGAAATCGGCCATTACAGGTAATGTTCCCACTTTAAAACAAACCAAACACTGGTTTTTGCCTTTGGATAAACATGAGGATTTTTTAAAGGAATGGATTTTAAAAGGACATAAAAAAGATTGGAAGCCCAATGTATACGGACAAGTAAAATCGTGGATTGACGATGGTTTGCGTCCGCGTGCCGTAACCCGCGATTTAGATTGGGGCATTCCTGTACCCGCCGAAGGTGGCGAAGGTAAAGTGCTTTACGTTTGGTTTGATGCGCCCATAGGTTATATTTCGTCAACCAAAGAATGGGCCGCTCGCGAAGGGAAAGATTGGGAGCCTTATTGGAAAGACGAAAACACAAAATTGGTACACTTTATAGGTAAGGATAATATTGTATTTCACTGTATCATTTTTCCGGCCATGCTAAAGGCGGAAGGTTCTTATATTTTACCGGAAAATGTGCCCGCAAACGAGTTTTTGAATTTAGAAGGCAATAAGTTATCAACTTCCAAAAATTGGGCCGTTTGGTTAACGGAGTATTTGCAGGATTTCCCAAACCAGCAAGATGTGCTGCGTTACGTTTTAACCGCAAACGCCCCAGAAACTAAGGACAACGATTTTACTTGGAAAGATTTTCAAGCACGAAACAATAACGAATTGGTGGCTATTTTTGGCAATTTTATCAATCGTGTTGTGGTGCTAACCAATAAATATTACAACGGTGTTGTGCCTGCGCCCAATGAGTTATCGCCAATAGATAACGAGACTTTGGCAACGGTAAAAGCCTATCCAGATGTGATTGCGAGTTCTATTGAACGGTATCGATTTAGGGAAGCGGGACAAGAACTTATGAATTTAGCCCGATTAGGCAATAAATATTTGGCTGACGAAGAACCTTGGAAAATAATTAAAGTTGATGAAGAGCGCACCAAAACCATCATGTATGTTGCGCTTCAAATAGCATCGGCATTGGCCACTTTAAGCGAACCGTTTTTACCGTTTACTTCAAATAAGTTAAAAGGCATCCTTAATCTCAGTTCGAGTGATTCGACAGCAGAGAATCGTATCGAGAACACATGGAACGAAGTAAGTACCAAAGACGTGTTACTTCCAGCAAACCATGAAATAGGAAAGGCAGAATTGCTGTTTTCTAAAATTGAAGATGACACCATTCAAAAGCAATTGGATAAATTAGTAGCCAGTAAAAAAGCCAATGAAATAGCAAATGCCACTGTTGAGCCACAAAAAGACTCCATTACCTTCGAGGATTTTACCAAATTGGATATTCGGGTTGGTACGATTTTGGAAGCCGAAAAAATGCCCAAAACCAAAAAGTTGTTAAAGCTAAAAGTAGATACGGGTATTGATGTACGCACCATAGTTTCTGGAATTGCAGAAAGCTTTACGGCCGAAGAAGTGGTTGGAAAAAGAGTAACCGTTTTGGTAAATCTTGCTCCAAGAGCGCTTCGAGGTGTAGAAAGTCAAGGTATGATTTTAATGACCGAAACCCCTGATGGAAAGCTTGTGTTTGTAAACCCTGATGATTCTAAAGTTTCAAATGGATTGCAAATAAGTTAAGTATTTTAGTCTGTCATTTTACTTGTTTAATTAATGTTTTCAAGAAAATCTGTTTGTAAGCATTTTATTAAATCCAACTTCACATTATTTATCGTATGTATTAGTAAACGTATTAATATTTTAATCAAAAGCATCAATGTAATTTAACGCTTATATCTAGATTTGATGACATATTAAAAACAATAAACATTATGAAAAACCTACTAATAGTACTATTAATAATCACTTTTGTATCTTGCGGAACATCAAAAACCGTACGACAAGCCAATAAAACAATTAAAGGAAATTGGACGTTAACCTCGGTTAGCTATAATAAATCAGGTACCTACAATGTTACTTTGCTAAACGATGTCTCAAAAGCATGTTTTGAAGGCAGCGCGTGGCAATTTGTACCAAACAACAACACCGGAACGTATGCTATAAACAATACGGAATGTGCCACCGGCGACAGGTATTTTAATTTCACAATTCAAGAAGTTGACGCTCAAACCGGGCTATATGATTTTCTATTGAAACCGACCAACGAAAAAGGAAAATCGGAGGCCAATCAAGGGTTTAGAATAAAGCTGAAAGCCTTGTCCGAAACCTCAATGCAATGGGAGCAGACCGTTATGCTTGACGGTGCACCATTTGTTATTACCATGAATTTTATCCCACAATAATAGATTGAATTCAATCGGTCTAATTTCAAAAAAACAATATAAAATATAAAATGATGAAAATGTATATAAAAAAAATAGGAATAACTTTTTTAAGCTTGGTTTTGGCTATTAGTCTAGTTAACTGTAAGGCTATTGAAAATGCAAACAACAAACAAAAAGGCGCTGTAATTGGTGCAACGGGTGGCGCTATTTTGGGGGCCATTATCGGAAACAATGTTGGTAAAGGCGGTAATGGCGAATTAGGTGCTGTTATTGGAGGCGTTGTTGGTGGTGGTGCAGGCGTGCTTATTGGCAACAAAATGGATAAACAAGCTCAGAAAATTGAAGAAGAAATTCCTGGAGCGCAAGTCGAGCGCGTAGATAACGGTATTGTAGTCACTTTTGATGAAAATAGTGGCGTTTACTTTGCTACTGCTAAATATAATATCAATTCTGCTTCACAGGAAACTTTGAATAAATTGGCGAATGTATTTAAAGAATATCCAGATACCAATATTCTTGTGGTTGGACACACTGATAGTGTAGGTAGCGATGAATCGAATATGGTGCTTTCAAAAAACAGGGCCTATGCCGTTACAAATTACTTAAAAGGAAAAGGTTTGAGTTCTGGGCGTTTTACTACCAATTGGTTTGGCGAATCGCAGCCCATGCACGATAACGCTACAGCCGAAGGGCGCGCAAAAAACCGTCGTGTAAACGTCGCCATTGTACCGAGCGAAAAAATGATTGAAGAGGCTAAGCAACAAGCACAAAATTAGGATAGCACTTCTGTAGAAAGAAAAAGCAGCTACTTTATTTCAGTAAAGGATAAAAAGACAAAAAAGCCAACTTATTTTTAAGTTGGCTTTTTGCATATAAAGTAGGTACTTTAAATTAGTCTAAGGCAGGTATGCGCAATACTTGGCCTGGATAAATTTTATCCGGATCGGTAAGCATAGGCTTGTTAGCTTCAAAAATTTCTGGATATTTCATCGCATTGCCGTAATATTTTTTAGCTATTTTCCCTAGCGTGTCGCCACTTACTACGGTGTGAAATTGTGCTTCTGGCTCAACGTGCTCAACCGTCATTTGGTCGTCCACAGTCGCAATACCGTTTGAGTTGCCCACTACCAAAACTACTTTTTCTTTTGTAGCTTGGTTGTATGCTTTTCCTGTAATTGTTGCTGTATCGCCAGCAATATGAATATTAAGGTTTTCTACCTGTAATTGTAAATCTCCAACTGTTTCTTGTAAACTTGCCGCAGCCGTTGCTTCAGCTTTAAGTTTAGCAGCCGCTGCTTCGGCAGCTTCTTCAGCATCTGTTTTCCCAATGCCAAATACTTTGGCGCCCGCGTTTTTAATGAATGAAAATAGTCCCATTTTTGTTTTGTTTTTTTAAGTGTTACTAATTAATTTTTGTTCAGGTTAAAATACATTATTTTATCGATACATATGTTAAGACACAGCAAGAATTTAATAGTCACATATTAAGTAAAAAAAGATTTAAGAACGCTACGCCTTTTAGAACCAAGAATATAAACTTGATTATAACCATTGAACAAATAGATAACACGAAATTGAAATTATTTCTGATTAATATGAGTAATTTTAATTGGTCAACATGCTTGTTTTTAAACCAAAAAGAAACTGCTTAAAGCAAAGTGCCCTAAACAGTTTCTCAACTAAATAACCAACCAAAATTTTTATTAAACCCTAGTGTTTTTTCTTGGGTTGTCTACTTTATTTTTTCTTTCCTTACGCATGTCGTTTCTTTTAAGGGTTTCTTTTCTTTTTACACCATCATTTTTTAGATACTGAATGTACCCTCGACCTTCAAACTCGTAAACGGTTTCAGATGCCGGGTGAAACAATTCTATCTTGGCATCATTTAAAACGCTTAATTCGAAATGTTCATTGTCGAAGGAATCATAATCTAATGTTAAAGTTTTAAGTTTTGAATTTCCGGTAATATTTCCAACGCCATAAAACCCGGTGTAATCCCAAACAAGATTATTCAGACTTGTCCCGTTTTCGTCCTGCGAGCTTCTAAAAGTATCGTCGCTTCCTCCGGCTAAAAACTGCAAATAGTTTTCGTTGTCAAATTCGTTAATGGCACCAAACTCACTGGTATAAGTTTTTTCCCAAGCTTCGTATTCCTGTAAGAAATAATGAATATTGTCGTAGAACACAAAATCGTAATCGAAATTACTACGTTGGTAACCGTCTAAAAAATACGAGGTGTCATTATTTGGATTGTATAATTCAATCGTATTATTATCTATTTGATACACATCAAAAGTTTCAAACCCATCCACATCGTGGTTTACATCTAAAATCATATCGTAAGCATTGTAATCGGCAACTGCAATACCGTAACCACTGCCACTGCTGCCAATACCAACCAAATTGTTGTTAGCAAACATAACGCCGTTTTTAAACGAAATGGTAAACGCTTTTTGCAAAAACGGTGTGGTGCCGTAGCCACTCGTGCTATTAATATCTACATACCATAATTCGTAAGAACTTAACAATTGGTTTATCGAAATTGTTGGCTCCTCATCAATTATATTATTTTCTACATAACAAGATGTAAATAGTGTTGCTGATAAAGCAAAGGTTAAAAGTATTTTTACAGTCTTCATAATCAAACATTTTTAGGGTTTCTATTTACACAGTTTCAAAACGCGTGCCAAAAAACGAGTGCGAATATTTTATGGGCTTAAAAATGATTGTTTTTTTACGTATTTTTGAGATTCAAATAATTATGTTTTTTATGGATAAACCTTTAAAATATGCGGTTTTTGGCGCAGGAAGTTGGGCAACTGCCATTGTAAAAATGCTTTGCGAAAATTTAGATGAAGTGGGTTGGTACATGCGCAGTGTTTATACCAAAGAACATTTGTTAAAAGAACAACACAACCCGAATTATTTAAGCTCGGTCGAGTTTCATTTAGAGCAATTAAAGCTAAGTAACGATATTAATGAAATTGCCGAATATGCCGATGTTTTAATATTTGTAATTCCTTCGGCTTTTATGCATTCGGAATTGGAGAAATTAACCACCAATATTGGAAACAAAATCATTGTTTCGGCCGTAAAAGGTATCATGCCCGAAACGGGATTGTTGGTTGGCGAACATTTTCATGATGTTTATAAAATCCCGTACGATAATATTGCCGTAATTGCTGGTCCTTGTCATGCAGAAGAGGTTGCTTTAGAACGCTTATCGTATTTAACGGTATCGTGTTCCGACGCTGAAAAGGCTCAAAATATAGCCGATAATTTGTCCAGCCATTACATTAAAACGACCATTAGCGACGATATTATTGGTATTGAATATGCCGTTATGCTTAAAAACATTTATGCTATTGCCGCAGGAATTGCCCACGGATTGGGTTATGGCGATAATTTCCAAAGTGTGTTAATGAGCAATGCCATTCGGGAAATGAAACGGTTTATAAAAAAGCGCCACAAAATGAAACGCAACATTAACAATTCGGCATATTTGGGCGACTTATTGGTAACGGGTTACTCTGTCTTTTCCAGAAACCGTATGTTCGGAAACATGATTGGCAAGGGTTACACCGTAAAATCGGCTCAAATGGAAATGAATATGGTTGCCGAAGGTTATTATGCTACAAAAAGTGCACATTTACTTCACGAAAAGAACGGGAAAAAAGCAAAAATCCCTATTATAAATGCCGTATATGAGGTTTTATATGAAAACAAAAACCCTAAAAAAGTGTTTGTTAAACTAACGGATAAGTTGGATTAACCTTAACGGGGCTACCTGTTATTACGCTACATATCTAATCGGTTTAGTCTTTCTAAAATAAGACTATGCATTCCATTTTGCTATAGATATCTTTTGAAGTCGATTATTATCATCGTTTCTCGACCTTTTTACTAGGTTATCCAATATTTTAAATTCAGTGTAGGATAAACGATTTGAAAATGGTGAATTAATATAAAAAAGAAACTTCTAATTTTCTGGAGACGATATAAAATGAAAAAGGTGAACAGATGTTCACCTTTTTGCCCCAAATCTACCATAAACTTAACCTACTTATGTTATGGTGGAACAAATATATAACGTTGAAACAGCCCGCTAAAATATTTTAGTTAAACGGCTTATATATTGGCTTAAATGAGATAACACTGAATGTTTAAGGAAAAAAGACTTGTTGCAATTATAGTGTGATAAAAAAGTAAAATGCATAAAAAAAGGCGAACAGAAGTTCACCTTTTTTTGCCCCAAATCTACCATGAACTTAACCTACTTATGTTATGGTGATACCAATTTATGCGTATTTAATAGAAAACGATTATTTTTTAGACGAACGGTCGTTTTTTTCAGATTAAATGTTTTTATGCAATAATCCTCTACTAGTAGGTTATACTTTTATAACTTAATAAGCCCGTTCCTTATTGCCTTCGTAAAAATTAATAAAAGCCCTGTTTACAACCCTGTTTCCACCAACGGTTGGATAGTTTCCCGTAAAGTACCAGTCACCAGCATGATCTGGGCAAGCTTTATGTAAATTTTCTACAGGCTGAAAAATAATTTTAACCTCCGCCTCTATACATTCGTCACTTAATAATTCGGCAGCTTTATCCGAGATTTCTTCATCAGTAAAAGGGTCGTAAATTTCCTTAACAAAATTCTTAACGTCTTTATCGTCCAATTCGGTTTGTACCAAACATTTATTATAAACATCTTCAACGATATGGTACATGTTTCTGTCTTTTAACAAGGCCAATGCAGCTCTAAAAGCTATGAGTGTTTCAAGATTTGCCATATCAATGCCGTAACAGTCTGGGTAGCGTATTTGCGGCGCCGAGGAAACGACTACAATCTTTTTAGGATGCAATCTGTCCAGCATTTTAAGAATACTCATTTTTAAAGTGGTGCCACGTACAATACTATCGTCAATTATTACCAAATTATCGGTTGGTTTTATAACGCCATAAGTTACATCGTAAACATGGGCCACCAAATCGTTGCGACTACTATCTTCGGTTATAAAGGTTCGTAGCTTAACATCTTTTATGGCTATTTTTTCAATGCGCGGTCTTTCTTCTAAAATTTCCGTGACTTTTTTGGCAGACATTTTACCACCACCTTTTAAAATGGCTTCTGTCTTCTTTTCGTTTAAGTAATCTTCAACGGTTTCTATCATTCCGAAAAAGGATGTTTCGGCTGTATTTGGGATATATGAAAACACGGTGTTTTTTGTATCATCATCAATAGCTTCCAAAACTTTAGGCATCAATAGCTTCCCTAGCGTTTTGCGTTCTTGGTATATTTCGGCATCACTTCCTCGGGAGAAATAAATGCGCTCAAACGAACAGGATTTCCTTTCTAAAGGTTCTAATATTTTTTTAATGGATACCTTGCCTGATTTTTTGGTAATGATTGCATGCCCCGGTTTTAATTCTTTAACATCTTTAAAATCCACATTAAAAACCGTTTGAATTACGGGACGCTCTGAAGCGACCACAACTATTTCCTCATCTTTATAATAATAGGTAGGGCGAATGCCTGCAGGGTCTCTTAAAACGAAAGCATCGCCATGGCCAATAAGTCCTGCCATAGCATAACCACCATCCCAATTTTTTGCAGCTCGTCGTAATATTTTGCTTACTTTTAAGCGTTCTGCGATTAACGGAGAAGCTTCTTGCTTATTATAGCCTTCTTTTTTTAGGTCTTTATAAATTTTGCTTACGGCATCATCTAAAAAATGACCGATTTTTTCCATAATGGTTATGGTATCGGTGTATTCTTTTGGGTGTTGCCCTAACTCAATTAAATTGCTAAATAGCTCTTTAACATTGGTCATGTTGAAATTTCCAGCCATAATTAAGTTTCTGTGCATCCAATTGTTTTGTCTTAAAAACGGATGTACACTTTCTACGCTGTTTTTACCAAAAGTTCCATAACGCACGTGCCCCAAAAGAACTTCGCCTATATACGGAATGTGCTTTTTTTGTGCAGCAACATCATCGGCATATTCAGGATGCTCGGTAAGTTCTTTATTAATTCGCTGGTTAATCTGTGCAAAAATATCTTGAATGGGCTGTTGCGCTATCGAGCGTACTCTACTTATGTAGCGCTCGCCTGGTTTGGTGTCTAGTTTAATACTTGCAAAACCAGCTCCGTCCTGCCCACGGTTGTGCTGTTTTTCCATCATTAAGTACATTTTATTCACACCATAAAATGCGCTGCCGTATTTTTCTTTATAGTATTCCAGTGGTTTTAAAAGCCTTATCATGGCTATGCCACATTCGTGTTTTAATGCATCACTCATTTTGCGTTTTATTTGAGTTTTGATTCCTGCTTTCGGAGGAATAACAATTTATTGTTTTAAAAATATAATTATTTTGAAGCTTTATCTTAAAATAAAAACGCGCTCTATTTATGAGCGCGTTTGTTTATGCTAATTCTATATCAAATTGCGTTAATTGTTTAAATTGCAATAGGCGTTTGTGCACTTCTTCATTCGTTAGATTAACCATACGTTCGGTTCCGAATTTTTCAACGCAAAACGATGCTAATGTCGAGCCATATATCACGGCGTTTTTCATGTTGTCGAACGAGGTGTCTCCTGTTTTTGCAATGTAACCGGCAAATCCTCCGGCAAAGGTATCGCCAGCGCCTGTTGGATCGAAAACCTCTTTAAGCGGTAAAGCGGGTGCAAAAAACACGTGGTCGTGATGAAACAACAACGCCCCATGTTCGCCTTTTTTAATTACGACGTATTTTGGTCCCATCTCGTGTATTTTTTTGGCTGCAACAACCAACGAATATTCACCAGTTAACTGTCGTGCTTCCTCATCGTTTATAGTAATCACGTCAACACGTTTTATAACGTTGTGCAAATCATCTAAAGCTGAATCCATCCAAAAATTCATAGTATCTAAAATGACTAATTTTGGTTTGGTAGTCATTTGGTCTAACACGCTAGATTGGACGATAGGATGCAAGTTTCCTAACATAACCACATCGGCATTACGGTAATTTTCTGGCACAACAGGGTTAAAATCGGCGAGCGTATTTAATTCTGTAACAAGCGTATCTCTGGAATTCATGTCGTTATGGTAACGTCCGCTCCAAAAAAACGTTTTACCATTTTCAACAATTTCTACTCCAGTGAGATCGATTTTTTTGTTTGATAATAAATCTAAATAATCTTGAGGAAAATCGCCACCAACAATTGAAACGGCTGTGGCATCAACATTAAAATGAGACGCTGCAAGACCAATAAAAGTGGCAGCTCCACCAAGAATTTTATCGGTTTTTCCGAAAGGCGTTTCAATGGCATCAAAAGCCATGGTGCCCACTATTACTAATTTACCCATAAAAAGGTGTTATAATTTTTTGCAAATATAAGTGTTTTAGCCACGAATACACGAATATTTTTTTGAATAATACACCTTAATATCCAGAATCAAAATGCCTTAAAAAAGCATTTGGGTTGTTTAAAAATGATTTAGTTACCGAGTAATGATCTGTATTTTCAAGGGCTGTTTGTTTCATGCTTTCCGGTGTAATTTCATAAATAGATGCTTTGGGATAAGCCAGTAACATGGGCGAATGCGTTGCAATAATAAATTGCGAGTTGTGTTGTTGAAGATGGTTGTTTAAAAAGTAAATAAGCGTAAGTTGTTTTGCTGGAGATAATGCTGCTTCTGGTTCATCCAAAAGATAAATGCCTCTGCTGTTTATCATTTCGTTCATGATATGCAGATAGGCTTCACCATGCGAAAACGTATTGAGTTCTTGCCCATAATCTAATCGCATTCGTTTTAATTGATAATTTGCACTTTCCTTCATTTGGTCAATAACGTGTTTCGGAATACTGTCTGGTAAATCTCCCATTTGGTCTTGAATTTTAGTTCCCACCCTATGGACGCTGTTCAGGTAGTCTCCAAAATCTTCACCATAAAAAAGAAGCCAACAGACCGCTCCATGTTCCACGATAATTCCAAATAGGGCAATAGTGTTTTGGCCACATCAAAACTGTTTTTTGAATAGCTTGAGCCGTCTATATGGGGCAGTTGTAAACGACAAGCCAAAGTTTCCAACAATGTTGATTTTCCAGTGCCGTTTTCGCCTACCAAAAATGTAATTGGATTTGATAGGTCGATGTTTTTGGCATATTTCACAGCAGGAACATCAAAAGGGAATGGGTGTTTTTTATCTGTGTTGATATGTAATTTTGATAAATATGGCATACGCTATTTTTGGGTTCTCATAACATTCATAAATAAACCCTGTTGGCTTACTAAATTAGCTTATTTTCGCCCAAAATCCGCAGGAATTTCTCCCCAAGCTTTGGTTTCCCATTTTACAATAACGGTTTTGTAGCTGTTGGTTTTCAACCAATCGATGGCTCTATCAACAAGTTCGAACAGGGGTTTGTTCTTTTCGTTGCGTTCAAGCTTTGTGTTGCATTTTTTCTTTTTAACCCAACTTATCGCGGTTCTGGAATCGGTATACAAAGTGCGGTCGCTATTGTTTTTTTTAAGCAATGCCAAACCATGAACAATGGCAAGGAATTCGCCTATGTTATTGGTACCTTCTTCAAAAGGACCCTGAATAAAAAGCTGCTTTCTTGTTTTGGTATCAACACCTCGGTATTCCATTTTGCCTGGGTTTCCGCTGGAAGCGGCATCAACTGAAATGGAATTGTAATTGGGCAGCCCTATTTTTTTTAATTGCGCTTCAGAAAGCTCACTTTTAAATTTTGAGGTTTTACCAATATAATCTTTGAAGTTCCCTTTTAAGGCTTTTTTTGCAGCATCAAAAGTTAAAAACGATTTGTATACCGCGCCTTGGTAGTCTTTTATTTGGGCTTTGCAATCGTCCCATGTTTCAAAAACCCCTGTTTTGTGGCCTTTCCAAACGGTATAATATTTTTTCTTTTTTTTGCTCATTTTGTCATTCCCGCGAAGGCGGGAATCTATTAATCGTTACCTTCTATCGTAATATTAAGGTTTTCATTACCAATTTTAAGCCCAAGTAGTATATTTAAAGTTTCATTATCTCCTGAAACAGTTAAAAATTTATACTTTTCGTTTTCACCTGATATTTCTACTTCTTCAATATTAGAAACTCTTAATGTCAAAGATAATGAACCGCTTAAAACAACATAAACAAACCATTTTTTTCGTATTTGTCCTTCTGTAAGATTCCCAATCAAGTAAAACTCCTTTTTAGTTCTAATTGCAAAACTTTCAATGACCTTAAACTTACCCTTAATACTTTCAGCATTCATTGAATTATCCATTTAAAAGTTTTTCAACTACCTTCGGAAAATGTTCCATCTCCAATTCATGAATCTTAGCCGCAACATCTTCGGCTGAATCATTTGGATCCACATCGCATCTCGCCTGAAAAATAATGGCGCCTTCATCATAATGTTCATTTACATAATGGATGGTAATGCCTGTTTCTTTTTCCTTATTGGCAACCACCGCGTTGTGCACATGCATACCGTACATGCCTTTGCCACCATATTTGGGCAATAAAGCCGGATGCACATTAATCACTTTATTAGGGAATGCGTTTAAAATATTATCGGGGAATTTCCATAAAAAACCGGCCAACACGATTAAATCTGGCTGCGATGCTTTTAAAATATTCAACACATCTTCAGTTTTTGTTAATGCTATTTTGTTGAAGGATAAAGCACTGATTTTCAGTTTTTTACATCGTTCTAAAACTTTGGCATGAGGATTGTTGGTAAGTACCTGAATAACAGACGCATTATGGCTGTTTTGAAAAAACTTAATTAAATTTTCAGCATTAGTACCACTTCCGGACGCAAAAATTACAATACGTTTCATCTGTTGGTTTTTATTTTAAAATTAATATCGGGTGCCATTCGTAAATCGAAATTACAACAATGTTCAGCAAAATTATCAAGCACATTTCATATTATAGCTTATAATGTTAATATTATTCAAACAAAAAAGAATAATTATTAACAATTAGCTGCGAAAATATAAATACTTAAAAGTAATTTTAGTAAATTACCGACACATTTTTAAAGTAAAGGTGTGTTTTAAAAATAAAGTTTTTTATTTTTGCCAACTAATTAAAACTTAAAATTAAAATATTATGTCAGACATTGCATCAAGAGTAAAAGCGATTATCGTTGATAAATTAGGAGTTGATGAAAACGAAGTTGTAACAGAAGCTAGCTTCACTAACGATTTAGGAGCAGACTCTTTAGACACTGTAGAATTAATTATGGAATTTGAAAAAGAATTCGATATCCAAATTCCAGACGATCAAGCTGAAAACATTGCAACAGTAGGTCAAGCTATATCTTATATTGAAGCTGCAAAATAAGCACTGAAATTTATGGAAATAAAGCGAGTTGTAGTCACAGGATTAGGGGCTTTAACACCAATTGGCAATACCAAAGATGAATATTGGGACGGTTTAGTTAGTGGGAAAAGTGGTGCTGCGCCTATAACATATTATGATACCGAGAAGTTTAAAACCAAATTCGCTTGCGAGGTTAAGAACTTTAACGCAACAGATTTTCTTGATAGGAAGGAAGCCCGGAAAATGGATAAGTTTGCACAATATGCTATGGTAGCTGCAGACGAGGCCATTGAAGATTCCAAATTAAACCTTGAGAAAGTCGATAAATTGCGTGTTGGTGTTATATGGGGCGCAGGTATTGGTGGTTTGGAAACCTTTCAGCAAGAAGTTTTAAACTTTGCAGAAGGCGATGGCACACCAAGATTTAACCCATTCTTTATTCCTAAAATGATAGCAGATATTGCACCTGCAAACATCTCTATAAAACATGGTTTTATGGGGCCAAATTACACCACCGTTTCAGCGTGTGCATCTTCAGCCAACGCCATGTTCGATGCTTTAAACTCTATACGTTTAGGGTATTGCGATGTCGTGGTAACCGGAGGAAGTGAAGCGGCTGTAACCATTGCCGGTATGGGCGGCTTTAATGCTATGCACGCACTATCTACCAGAAATGAAAGTCCAGAAACAGCTTCAAGGCCTTTTGATGGAACCCGAGATGGTTTTGTTTTAGGCGAGGGTGCCGGGGCTTTAATTTTAGAAGAGTACGAGCATGCCAAGGCAAGAGGTGCTAAAATTTATGCCGAGGTAGCAGGAGGAGGATTATCTTCCGATGCTTATCATATGACGGCGCCACATCCAGAAGGTATTGGGGTTGTTGAGGTAATGAAAAATTGTTTAAAAGATGCAGGGCTTCAACCAGTAGATGTAGACCATATCAATACACATGGAACATCAACACCTTTAGGAGACGTGGCAGAACTTAAGGCCATCTCAAAAGTGTTTGGCAGTCATGCAAAAACCATAAATATTAATTCAACCAAATCAATGACAGGGCACTTGTTGGGTGCAGCGGGAGCCATTGAAGCCATATCGGTTATATTGGCGATGGAGCACGGTATTGTACCACCAACCATTAACCATACAACGGTGGATGAGAACATTGATCCTGAATTAAATTTAACATTAAACAAGGCTCAAAAACGAGATGTTAAAGTAGCTATGAGTAATACATTTGGATTTGGCGGACATAACGCTTGTGTATTGTTCAAGAAATTAGATTGAATCCCGAATGAAAAACATTCGTAACATATTAAATTCCCGTTTTAAACGCAACGGGAATTTTTTTATACAATTAACTAAAATCCTTGGGTTTAAACCAAAGAAATTAAAGTTTTACAGCACGGCATTTACGCATCGTTCAATGAACATAAAAGATGGTAAGGGCAATGCTATAAATTACGAACGTTTAGAGTTTTTAGGCGATGCCATGTTAAGCTCTGTTATTGCATCGCATTTGTACCTCGAAGTACCCAGTGGCGATGAAGGTTATCTCACCAAAATGCGTTCTAAAATTGTAAGTAGAGAACATTTAAACGAACTGGGGAGAGACTTAAACCTGATAGATTTGGTAGAAAGCAAAATTCCGTCAGGACAATTTGGAGATAATATTCACGGCAATTTATTTGAAGCTTTAGTAGGCGCCATTTTTTTGGATAGGGGCTATAAATACTGCGAGAAGTTTATATTCAAACGCGTTATAATTCCTTATGTAGATATTGAAACCTTAGAAGGAAAAGTGATTAGCTACAAAAGTTTACTCATTGAGTGGTGCCAGAAAGAAAAGAAAACATTTAGGTACAATGTCTACGAAGATACCGGGAATGATGAAGTTAGGCATTTTTCGGTAAAACTTTCAATCGACGAAAAAGTTATAGCCAAAGCAAGAGCCACTTCAAAGAAAAAGGCCGAAGAAAAAGCGTCTAAGCGTGCTTTTTTTGCGTTTCAGAAAAGGATGTCAAAAATGATTTAAAAACACTTTTTCAGTAAAATCAACTACAACGTTTTAGTAGCGTTTATCGTTAAGATTAAGACAAACTTATTACAATTAACTATTATAAATACTATATTTACAGTTATTAATGAAGAGTTATGGCTGTTCACAAACTTGTTTTAGATGATGTTTTTGAAGAAGCACTGTACACCTTAATTGCAATTCATTGCACCATTGAAGATTACAGGTTAGCCTATATGCTTAATAAACATTTAGGAATAAGCCTTGTTAGAAAGCCATTGGATTTGGATTATAACAAAGATAAATCGACGTATTCCATTTTTGAATGGGAAGACAACAAACAGCTTACAACCTGGAGTTTAGTGTCTAATATTTGTAAAACTCACGAAGCTGTGCCACAAAATAACCAACAATCATTATTTAACACACAAGAGCAAATAACAAAAACATTTAATTTAATACCAGAACATAAAGGTGTAAACTATTTTTTAAAAATAGATAACGACAACAATTTCAGTAAAGAAGCTTATATTTTAAATAGTATTTTAAATATACCGCAAGTTGCCACTGCCTTTAGCGTTGATGTTAATCAACTAAAATCAAAAGATAATTTAATTTTTAACTAATGCCGATAAGAAAAAAAACCAAAATAGTAGCCACATTAGGGCCAGCCACAAGCACCAAAGAAATTTTAAAAGGGATGCTTGAAGAGGGGGTTAATGTATTTAGAATTAACTTTTCCCATGCAAAATATGAAGATGTCGAAGCCCGTATAAAAATGATACGCGAACTCAACAAAGAGTTTGGTTTTACGGCGGCAATTTTAGCCGATTTGCAAGGGCCTAAACTTCGTGTGGGCGTCATGAAAGGCGATGTTGTTGTTAATGAAGGCGATGAAATAATATTTGCAACCGGCGAGCGTTTTGAAGGCACAAAAGAACGTGTTTATATGACCTACGATAGGTTCCCGCAAGATGCAAACCCGGGCGAACGCATTCTTTTAGACGATGGGAAATTAATTTTTGAAGTGGTTTCTACCAATAAGAAAACCGAAGTAAAGGCACGCGTAATTCAAGGCGGGCCGTTAAAATCGAAAAAAGGCGTAAACCTTCCCAATACCAATATTTCCCAACCGGCTTTGACCGAAAAAGATATCGAAGATGCCATTTTTGCCATTGGGCAGGGTGTCGATTGGATTGCGTTATCATTTGTGCGTCATGCCGAAGATTTAATGCAACTGCGCGATTTAATCAGTAAACATAATGATTACAAAATTCCTATTGTCGCTAAAATCGAAAAGCCTGAAGCGGTTGAAAACATTGATAAAATTATAGCGCATTGCGACGGATTAATGGTAGCCCGTGGTGATTTAGGTGTTGAGGTACCGGCTGAAGAAGTTCCGCTTATCCAAAAACAATTGGTGCTACGTGCCAAAAAAGCCAGAATTCCGGTAATTATAGCAACGCAAATGATGGAAACCATGATTTCCAGTTTAACCCCAACAAGGGCCGAGGTAAACGATGTTGCAAACTCGGTAATGGACGGTGCAGATGCGGTTATGCTTTCGGGCGAAACCTCGGTAGGTAGTTACCCCGTGCAGGTTATTAAGCAAATGGCAGACATTTTAATAAGCGTAGAAAACTCCGATTTAATTAAAGTGCCGCAATTGCCGCCACATATCCGTACCAATCGCTACATCACAAAATCCATCTGTTACCACGCGGCAAACATGGCCAACGAAATTAATGCCAAAGCCATTTCAACACTAACAAATAGTGGTTATACCGCGTTTCAAATTTCGGCTTGGAGACCGTCATCGCACATTTTGGTATTCACCTCAAACAAGCGTATTTTAACACGCCTTAGTTTGCTGTGGGGCGTTCAGGCTTTTTATTACGATAAGTATGTAAGCACTGACCAAACTATTGAAGACGTAAACGCCATAGCTTGTAAAAAAGGCTATTTGGAAACGGGCGATATGTTAATAAGCTTAGCGGCAATGCCAATAAAAGAAAAGGGCATGGTAAACACACTTCGGGTTACCGAAATTACAAGCTGCAGCTTTTAAGCGAATAAATTTCAAATTATTGGGGCGTTACCCTTTTTAAGAAAAATAAAAAGGGTCGCGCTTTCCACTATATCTTTTAAATAGAAAAAACTGCTTTTAGGCAGTTTTTTTCTATTTAAAAGGATGCCGTTTCAATCGCTAACGCAAAACCAGTACTAACATACGTAATCTTAAGTTCAGGATTAAAAATGCCTAAACACAAGTGTACCCAAAAAATTCGTTGGTGCTGTTCAAAAACAAACATTTTCGAATTTTTGGCAAATCCTTATAAAAATAATTCTAAACCGTATATTTGCAATCTTAAAATCTAATAATTAGGTGAGTAAATCCATCCTCTCGCAAACCTATTCACAGACTTTGCACATGCAAAATCTGCAAACTGCTATTGCCCAAAATCAAAGTAAAACACATTTAAAAGGGCTCGTTGGCTCCTCTTTGTCCTTTGTTATTTCAAATGTTTTTAAGCAGGCCGAAAAACCTTTTCTAATTGTTTTTAACGATAAAGAAGAAGCGGCACATTATCTAAACGATTTAGAACAATTGTGCAACCCCAAAGACGTGCTGTTTTACCCCGGAAGTTACCGCAGACCTTACCAAATAGAGGAAACCGACAATGCGAACGTGCTGCTTCGTGCCGAAGTTTTAAACCGTATTAATTCGCAAAAAAAACCGGCCATAATTGTTACCTATCCCGATGCGCTTTTCGAGAAAGTGGTCACCCGAAAAGAGTTGGAGCGCAACACCCTAAAAGTATCGGTAAACGATAAAATATCCATCGATTTTGTAAACGAAGTACTTTTTGAATATCAATTTAAACGCGTCGATTTTGTAACCGAACCCGGTGAGTTTTCGGTACGTGGTGGTATTGTGGATGTGTTTTCGTTTTCGCACGACCAGCCCTATCGTATCGAGTTTTTTGGCGATGAGGTAGATAGCATCAGAACCTTTGATGTAGAAACACAACTCTCTGTCGAACAGATTAAAAAAATCAATATCATTCCCAATGTAGCCAATAAGCTCATTGAGGAAAAACGTCAAAGCTTTTTAAAATACATCGCTCAAAAAACAGTGGTTTGTTTTAAAAATGCCGACTTGTTTTTTTCAAGAATAGACGATTTTTACGAAAAAGCCGAAGACGCTTTTAAAGCGCTCAATTCAGATTTAAAACACGCCGAACCCAAAGCATTGTTTGCTCATTCAGCTGTATTAAAAAAACAATTATTGGATTTTTCTATTGTTGAGTTTGGAACAACATCGGTTTTTAATAATAACATCATTGCGAGTGAAACGTCGCAATCTGTTTCAAAGGAAGAGGTTACCACGTCGCAAGCTCCTCGAAATGACGTAAACCAAATTGAATTTAAAACAACACCACAACCATCATTCAATAAGCAGTTCAATCTTTTAATAGAAGACTTAAACACCAACCACGAAAACGGTTACACCAATTATATTGCCTGTATTAGCGAGCAGCAAGCCAAACGTTTTCATGATATTTTTGACGATTCAAATCTCGATGTCAAGCAATACCAAACCATCATTTTATCGTTGCATCAAGGCTTTATAGATCACGACAACAAAATCGTTTGTTATACCGATCATCAAATTTTTGAACGCTATCATAAATTTCATCTTAAAAACGGTTATGCCAAAAAGCAGGCCATTACTTTAAAAGAGCTTACTAATTTAGGTATTGGCGATTATGTAACACATATCGACCATGGCGTTGGGCGTTTTGGTGGTCTTCAAAAAATAGATGTCGAGGGTAAAAAACAAGAAGCCATAAAGTTGGTTTATGGCGAGCGCGATGTGCTGTATTTAAGCATTCATTCGTTACATAAAATCACGAAGTTTAACGGTAAAGATGGCAAGCCGCCAAAAATTTATAAATTAGGCAGTAAAGCTTGGAAAACCCTTAAACAAAAAACCAAAGCCCGTGTAAAACACGTGGCCTTTAACTTAATAAAACTTTACGCCAAACGAAAAACACAAAAGGGCTATCGGTACAATCCGGACAGCTATTTGCAACATGAGTTGGAAGCCTCTTTTATTTATGAGGATACGCCGGACCAAAGTACGGCAACTGCCGATATTAAAGCCGATATGGAAAGCGAACGCCCTATGGATCGATTGGTGTGTGGCGATGTTGGTTTTGGTAAAACCGAAGTAGCCATTCGCGCTGCTTTTAAAGCCGTTGATAACGGAAAACAAGTGGCTGTTTTGGTGCCAACTACCATTTTGGCATACCAGCACTCCAGAACGTTTAAGCAGCGTTTAAAGGACTTTCCAGTTACCGTAGATTACGTAAACCGCTTTAGAACAGCCAAAGAAAAACGAGAAACTTTGGAAGGTCTGGAAAAAGGACATGTTGATATTATTATCGGCACGCATCAGCTCGTCAATAAAAACGTCAAATTTAAAGATTTGGGATTGTTGATTGTTGACGAAGAGCAAAAATTCGGTGTGGCCGTAAAGGAAAAATTAAAGACTTTAAAGGATAATGTGGATGTGCTAACGCTAACCGCAACACCCATTCCGCGTACCTTGCAATTTAGTTTAATGGCGGCGCGCGATTTATCGGTCATTACAACGCCGCCACCAAACCGTTACCCTATTGAAAGCCATGTTATCCGGTTTAACGAAGAAACCATTCGGGATGCAGTGAGTTATGAGATTCAACGAGGCGGACAAATATTCTTTATTCATAATCGCATAGAAAACATCAAAGAAGTTGCGGGCATGCTGCAGCGGTTGGTGCCCGATGCTAAAATTGGTATTGGCCACGGCCAAATGGAAGGCAAAAAATTGGAGCAGCTCATGTTGGCTTTTATGGATGGCGAATTTGATGTTTTAGTGAGCACTACCATTGTTGAAAGTGGATTGGATGTGCCAAACGCTAACACCATTTTTATCAATAATGCCAATAATTTTGGGTTGAGCGACTTACATCAAATGCGTGGGCGAGTGGGGCGAAGCAATAAAAAAGCGTTCTGTTATTTTATAACACCGGAATATTCGGCAATGACCGATGATGCGAGAAAACGCATCACCGCTTTAGAGCAATTTACAGAACTTGGAAGTGGTTTTAACATCGCCATGAAAGATTTGGAAATCCGTGGCGCTGGCGATTTATTGGGTGGCGAACAAAGCGGATTTATAAATGAAATAGGTTTCGATACCTATCAAAAAATACTAAACGAAGCCATTGAAGAGCTCAAAGAAAACGAGTTTAAAGATTTGTACAATGAAGATAAAACCGATAAGGTTTATGTAAAAGAGGTAACTATTGACACTGATTTTGAGTTGCTATTTCCAGACGATTACGTAAACAATATTACCGAGCGTTTAAACTTATACACACAATTAAATAACCTTAATACCGAAGCGGAATTGCAAAAATTTGAAACCGAACTGATAGACCGCTTTGGAGAGTTGCCCACACAAGTGACCGATTTACTAAATAGTGTCCAATTAAAATGGATAGCAACCAAGTTAGGATTTGAAAAAATAATAATGAAAAAAGGCAAATTTGTCGGGTATTTTGTAAACGACCAACAAAGTCCGTTTTATCAAAGCGATAACTTTACAAAAGTTCTTAAATTTGTACAATCAAACCCTGGAATTTGTAAGATGAAAGAAAAGCAAACCCGAAATGGTTTACGTTTATTACTTACTTTTGAATCCATAAAATCTGTAAAACAAGCCTTAGCAGTTTTAAAACCCATTATGGCTTAATTGTTGTTTTATTAAAA
This sequence comes from Hwangdonia sp., assembly GCF_048381975.1. Lineage (NCBI taxonomy): Bacteria > Pseudomonadati > Bacteroidota > Flavobacteriia > Flavobacteriales > Flavobacteriaceae > Hwangdonia > Hwangdonia sp. The sequence continues at coordinate 157,957 of NZ_JBLWYT010000001.1, forward strand.
TTAAATTATAACCCATGTTAAAACGAATTGTTGCTTTAGCAGTTTTACTGCCAAATGTATTTTTTGGGCAACACACCATTACAGGCACATTTACTCCCGCCGAAGATTACAATGTGGCATTGTTATATAAAGTAACGCCTACGGTTTCAGAATACGTCACAAATTCCGAAATTGAGGATGGAGTTTTTGAGTTTAAATTAGAGGCTACTGCAACAAAAGGCATGTACAGAATCGTTTATGCGATTCCGCAAGAAGATTATAATTTTGATGTAATCTACAACGGAAAAGAGGATATTGAACTCGCGTTTAATTCTGAAACAGGTGTCGAATTTAAATCCTCATCAGAAAATAAACTATTGGCATCCTATAAAAATAGTATGTCTATGATAACGCACAGTATTGGCAAGTTTTATAGAGAACAAAGCAAAGATACTTTGGCTTTAAAGTCTATTTTCAAGACCCAGCGCGAAGCACAATCTAATTTCGAATCGTTGGCCAAAGGCACCATAGCATTAGAGTTTATTAAAGCAAATACACCGTATATCCCCAAAACATTCGAAGATGTAAAAACCTATGTCGCTAATTTAAAAACACATTATTTTGACCATGTGGATTTTACCAACAAAACACTGCAAAGCTCCAATTTTTTTGATGAGCGCATGCTAAATTATGTGTTTGGGTTATCTTATGACGATGTGGATGAATTTACGAATTACATAAACAATATTGATGCTTTTTGCAATGCGATGAAAAACGCGCCAACCGAAACCAAAAGGGTTTTACTGGTAGATCTATGGCAACAAATGGTAGATTTAGGATACGAAAATGTAGCCAATTATATTTCTGAAACGCATTTAATTGATGTTGCCAAAACACTGAATGATGAAGACTTGGTTAAAGGATTGCGCTTGTTTAAGAACACCTCAATAGGAAGTAAAGCTCCGGATTTTTCATTTCAAATTGAAAAATCAGGTGTAAAAACCAACAAAAAATTAAGCGAAATAAGCACTGCCGAACGTTACATCATCGTATTTTGGAGCAGCTCGTGTTCACATTGTTTAGATGAAATCCCGCAATTACAGACCTTTGTGAAAACCCAAGAAGCGGGCAAATTGAAAGTTATTGCCATAGGTTTGGAAGACGAACCGCAGGCATGGAAAAACCTAATTGATAACTATCCGGAATTTATACATGTCTACGGTGAAGGCAAATGGGAAAATAAAATAGGTGATGCTTATGGCGTAACTGCCACACCAACTTATTTTATTTTAAACAAAGCCAAGGAAATTGTGGCAAAACCTGAAGACGTCGAGACCTTAAAAATGTTTTTTGAAGAAGAATAGTTTGCTAAAAGCTTATTATTCCTGCGAAGGTAGGAACCCATAACATTGCAATCAACTTAAAATTGATTCCTGCCTCCGCAGGAATGACAAAAAAATCGTCGATTAAAAATGATAAAAAGCATTTTTCAAATGCTCAATGGAATAGCTGTTTTTTTCTTTAACAATCGCGACAATATCAAAGCGCACTTCCACATCTAAATCGTTTACCGTAACATATTCGTCTACAGCTTTTACAAGTCGTTGAATTTGTTTTGGTTTTACAAAATCTTGCGGATTTCCAAAATCGGTCGTCGAGCGTGTTTTAACCTCAATAATGGCAAGAACATCTTTTTTTCGGGCAATAATATCAACCTCGGCCTTATCAAAACGGTAGTTGCGTTCAATAATGTCGTATCCGTTTTTCAACAGAAAATCGACTGCCAATTGTTCGCCTTTTTTACCGAGTTCGTTGTGTTGTGCCATGCTGCTAAAGTTAGTGTTTTTTATATTTTCAGTGTTTTCCAGCCTTTAATTAGTATTTTTATTTTAATTGCATCCTCAATATGAAAGACTTTACCCTCTAAACAAAAAGAAATCGTCTTTCATGTGTTCAATTTCGGCATCTTCATTGGTTATAATATAGTCGATGGCTTGCGAGGTAAAATCGTCGCCTTTTTCGGTTAGCGACACGATGTTGTTTTTAATTAAAATCATATTGTTTTTTAATGCTAATTCCAAAACGGTTTTAGAGCGTATTTTTTGCCAATTAATATGTTCGTTTAAATGATTGACATGACGCTCTTCCTCTTCGTTATGGTTTTTTAAATGCAGTAAAAAAGTCAATAAGGATACTTCTGTGCGCTGTTGCTTTTCCCTGTAAAGTACAGCAATAATACCTTTTCTTGGGGCAAATAAATACACGAATAAAAACAGCAAACCTAACATACTTGTTATGGAGCCGGCAATTGAGGCATCGAGCCAATGTGCAAACCAATATCCGGAAATAGCGCCAAAAACCCCAAATGTTATGGCCAATGCGAGCATTTTCTTTAAATCGGTTGTTAAAAGGTATGCGGTTGCAGCGGGTGCAATCATGAGGGCAACCACTAAAATAGCGCCAACGGCATCAAAAGCACCAACAGTGGTTACAGAGGAAACCGACATCAATCCGTAATGGATAATGGTTGGTGAAAAACCAAGTGAGGCCGCTAAACCTGCATCAAAAGTGCTTACTTTTAATTCCTTGAAAAAAGTAATTAATAATACTACGGTAACTATTAAAATACTGCCTATAATCCATAAAGATTTTGGGCCAACATCAACACCCGAAATAAGCAATCTATCAAATGGCGCAAAAGCCAATTCGCCCAATAAAACGGCATCGACATCCAAATGCACATCGTTGGCGTTTTTGGCAATCATAATTACCCCAATACTAAACAGTGCCGGAAACACCAAACCAATGGCGGTGTCTTCTTTTACTAAACCTGTTTTTTGAATATATTCCACTAAAATAACCGTAACAATTCCTGTTAAAGCAGCGAGCAAAATGAGCAAAGGCGAGTTGAGGTCTTGGGTAATGAAAAACCCGATAACAATACCTGGTAAAATGGAATGACTAATGGCATCGCTTATCATGGCCATTTTACGGAGCACTAAAAATGTGCCAGGAATAGCACAAGCCACAGCCACCAAACTCGCAATTAATTGTATTTCGATTTGAGCGCTATTCATCAGTTTGTTGATTGTATAAATTAGAAGCGGTTTTAAAGCCTTCTTCAGTTAAACTCCACATGCTTCCATCTAGTTTTACATAGTTTCTTTTCACTAATTTTTGAAGGCTTCCTTTGGTGTAGCCTTGAAAATTATTCAATATTTTAATGGCATGCGGATGCGAAATATTTTCGTGTGTTTCAGCTATATGATACATAAAAGCCAAGGTTTTATGAAGCTCTAAATCACGTCTGTTTTTTATAAATCGGATTTGTTTAAATAACAACCCGCGACTTGGGGAAAACACAAACGAAAACACCACAAAAACGGCAGCGACCAAAACAATGATCGGTCCCGTTGAAAGGTTGTTTTGACTCGCACTAATGGCGGTTCCGAAAACCCCTGAAAAGGCACCAAACACGGCAGCAAGAAAAATCATGGTGCTTAAACTGTTTGTCCATTGCCTAGCGGCGGCTGCGGGCGCTAATAACAAAGCGCTCATTAATACCACACCAACGGTCTGTAGGCCTAAAACAATGGCCAAAACAATAAAAGTGGTAATTAAAACATCAATAAACTTAGTGTTGAAACCCAATGTTTTTGTGTAATCGGCATCAAATAAAAGAATTTTAAATTCTTTCCAGAAAAGCAAAAGCACGATGAGGCAAATACCAGTTACGATGGTCATCATCCAAACATCACTTACCACTAAAGTAGCGGCTTGCCCGAATAAATATTTATCCAAACCCGCTTGATTGGCATTGGGTTGTTTTTGAATAAAGGTGAGAAGTAACATGCCAAATCCAAAGAATAAAGACAGTATTAAACCCAAAGCTGTATCAGATTTTAAATGGGTTTTGGTGATTATACCCCGAATCCAAAACGTTCCAATTAATCCACTTACTAAAGCACCTAAAATGAGTGTGTTGCTGTCTTTTGCGCCCGTAATAAAAAAAGCGATTGCAATGCCCGGTAACGCTGCGTGTGAAATAGCATCGCCTAAAAGGCTTTGTTTTCTGAGCACCGCGAAACTTCCAAGCATACCCGTTACTGCACCTAAAATGGCTGTTCCGAGTGTGATGGTTCGCAATGTGTAATCACTGAATACCAAAGAAAAATATTCTTGCAAATTCATTTTGTTATTCCTGCGAAGCAGAAACCTATTTTATTAATTTTTTTCTTTTTGAATCTATTTCTGTTCATTTTGTCTTGATACACTATTTAGTTTTTTTAGGAATGTCTAGCAGACATTTCAAACTAAATACAAAACCATAAAAATCATATTAATCTGAGGAAATTCTTGCGGAACATTCACTCTCGGAATTACGTGCTTGAAACTTCGTTTCGCATCTCCATTCCTTTGTTCATTATTTCTGCAGATTGACGATTCGGACGCTGTCCGAACTCGGGACTCTCACTTTTGCAATGTTTGTGTTTATTTCCTCCTTTATTGTTCCTTTTTGTTTTTACCATTTGAGTATGTACTGTAAACCGCGACTGCGACTGCCAACTTGTATTACTCCTGAATACTTACTTTGTAATTAATACCGTAGGTTTTAGTTAAATTATCGTCGTTAAAAATATCCTTAACCGGACCTGTTGCAATTTTTTTCACATTTAAAAAGGTTACCCAGTCAAAATATTCTGGAACGGTTTGTAAATCGTGATGTACCACGATAACAGTTTTTCCGGCTTTTCGCAGTGCTTTTAAAATATTGATAATGGCTATTTCGGTTGAGGCATCGACACCTTGAAAGGGTTCGTCCATAAAATAAATAGACGCATTTTGCACCAAGGCACGCGCCAAAAAAATACGCTGTTGTTGTCCGCCGGAAAGCTGGCTTATTTGTCGTCCTTTAAACGATAGCATGCCTACTTTTTCCAAAGCTTCAAGTGCTGCTTTTTTCTCTTTTTGCCGCGGACGTTTTATCCAGCCCAAACTGCCGTAGGTTCCCATCATCACAACATCTAAGGCGGTTGTTGGGAAATCCCAGTCTACACTTCCTTTTTGGGGTACGTAAGCAACTAATTTGCGTTGCGCGTTATATGGTTTTCCATATATGCTAACGCTACCGGCAATCGGTTTTAAAATGCCTAATATGGCTTTTATTAAGGTTGATTTTCCTGCGCCATTTGGCCCTACAATAGCCATAAGTACGCCTTCTGGGATTTCCAAATCAATATCCCAAAGCACCGGTTTGTAGTTGTATGCAACCGTTAAATCGTCTACTTGTACTGCTATTACTCCTGCGGAGGCAGGAGTCTTATTAATAGAATTACTGTCTCTTATATTTTTCTTTGTTTTTTTTTCCATTTAAGATTCAACTATTTTTTTGTTGGGATTCCTGCTTTCGCAGGAATTATTTTAAAGCATTCACAATTGTATTCACATTATATTCGAACATACCAATATAAGTGCCTTCAACCGTTCCCGCATTTCCCAGGGCATCAGAATATAAAGTCCCGCCAATTTCTACGTTATGCCCTTTTGAGTTTACTGCAGCTTGTAAGGCTTCAATCGTGCGTTTTGGCACAGAGCTCTCAACAAAAATAGCTTTTACATTTTTATTTATAATGAATGCTGCTAATTTTTGAACATCTTGAACTCCAGCCTCGGTTGCTGTTGATAAACCCTGTAATCCAACCACCTCGAAACCATAGCTTTTCCCGAAATAATTAAAAGCGTCGTGTGCCGTAACCAATATTCTTTTTTCTTTTGGAAGGGTTTCAATGATGCTTTTAATGGTGCTCTGAAGCGTATCTAATTTTGCTAAATATTGCTTTTTGTTTTCGGAATAGTAGACTGAATTTTTTGGATCTTTTGCAGATAATACCGCAGCTACTTTACTAGCAAATTGCTTGAAGTATGCGATATTAAACCAAACGTGTGGGTCGTAGTTCGATGCGAAATAATCAGAACCAATTAAGGTGCTTTTATCAATGTCTTCGGCCAAAGCAATAGGTGTTTTTGTTTGGCTTTCCATTTTTTCAAATACTTCAACCAATTTCCCTTCTAAATGCAATCCGTTGTAAAAAATAATATCGGCATTAACCAATTTTGATACATCGCCTTCGCTTGCTTTATAGAGGTGCGGATCGACACCGCTTCCCATTAAACCCTGTACATTAACCAGGTCGCCACCAATGTTTTTAACCAAATCGGTAATCATGGTTGTTGTGGTAACTATGTTTGGTTTGCCGTTTTCTTGTTTGTTGTTTTTACAGTTGAAAAAAGCTAGTGTTATTGCAATGATTAATATTGTTTTCTTCATGGTTGTTTTTTATACCTACAAGGTTTTGAAAACCTTGCAGGATTTAATTATTGGTTTTTGGTATTCTGAAACTTATCCCAGCACTTATTAATATATCTTGTCCTTTAGTGATACTAGAGCCAACGGTGGCATCTAATTGTACATTGTTGTTTATTAAATAAGTTAAGCCTGCATCCCATAAATGATTGGCTTTGCTGTTTTCTGGCAAGTCGCCGTACAATTCCGTGTAAGCGCCCAAACGATTTGTAATACTTTGTCCGAAGGCAATAGTGTAAACATATGAAGCCTCGGGTGAATCGTTACCCCATGCTGCACCGAGATTATAAGACAAACTGCTGTTTTCGCTGAGTGTATGCGCAAACGCCAGCCTAAAATCCACACCCGTTGTTTCTGGCTTATAATCTGTACTTGCGGTAAAGGGCAAATACAAATGACCCAATAAACCTATTTCCGGAAAGCATCCGTTTTCTTTGGCTATGCTCGTTTTTACGCCTAATAATAAGGGGTTAAATCCGCTTGATACGTTGTTTAAAGTGTTTCCGTTTACCTTGGTTTTGCCTTCAACAAAATCCCAACCTAAACGCAATTCCAGGTTATCCAACAGCCCATATCGCAATAAAGTTGAATTAAACGTAAAATCTTCGGTCTTAATATTGTTGGTTTTAAACGACTCGTAAAACGCTCCCGTTTCTACTTGCAAAAAGTTTTTGGGCACTACACTGGGCGACTCAGTTTGATCGGGTCTGTCCGTAATTAATGGCTCAAGTTCTTTTTTTTCTTGAGACCATAAAAAAGTGGAAGCAAAAAATGTTAAGCCTAAAAATATGTTGCTGTTAGTTGGTTTCATTAACATAAATAATATTTGTAAAATCTTGGTTTAAAATAATGGTGTTGTTGTTAATTAGAATTTGAGTCATTTTGTTTTTTGAAAATTGTTTGGTAACCACAATGGTGTTTCCGTATTTCAAACCGTTTAACGCACAAAAGTCAAAGAATTCTTTGTCGTCGCTCATCAATCTGGAAATGGTGTACGTCTTGCCTTCTTGGGTGTTTGCAAGGGCTACCGAGGTGTCTTTAGTCGTAATTTCGCCTTGGGCATTTGGAATGGGGTCGCCATGCGGATCGAACTTAGGGTTGCCTAAATATTCACTTATTTTATTGGCTAAAAAATCGGAGGTTTGATGCTCTAATAATTCAGATTCCCTATGGATTTCGTGCAACGACATATCGAACATTCTAAATAATAAAGACTCCCAAAGCCGATGTTTACGCACCACATTAAGTGCCATTTTTGTGCCTTTTTCTGTGAGCTTTAACTCTTGGTATTTCTCGTAATGAAGGATATCTTTAGTCGCTAATTTCTTAGCCATATCGGTAGCGGCAGCATTAGATATACCCAGTTTTTTGGCGATGTTTCCAGGTTTGGTATCATCACTATCATTCTTTTCGTTTTTGTAAATGGCCTTTACAAAATTTTCAATAGCTGTAGACATTTATTGCTTGGTTAATTAAAAATTTAAGTAAGCTTAAATAATTTTCAAATATAACTAAAAAAATTAATTCTCAAACCAAACACTATAATTATTAACTTTAAACTTTTAAAAAGAAATATTTATGAATCGTGTTATTGTTTTTCTGGTTTCAGTCGTTTTTGTCAATGCCGTTTGTGGTCAAATTAAAAAAGAACTGTTTCAGCCTTTGGATGTTTTTGAGTTGGAGTGGGCCTCAGATCCTCAAATTTCACCGGATGGAACACAAATTGTTTACAAAAGAAATGGGTTTGATATCATGAAGGATGCCGCCAAAGGCAATCTTTGGATTATAAATACGGATGGCACGTTTCATAGAAAACTAACCGCTAGAGAAGTTAACGAATCGCAAGCAAGTTGGTCGCCAACCGGTGATAGAATTGCATTTTCGAGTTCCACGGAAGAAGGTTCGGAATTATACATGTATTGGGTCAGTTCCGGTAACATAGCAAAACTGTCTCAGTTAGAACATTCTCCGGGGTCGTTAACTTGGTCGCCCGATGGCAAGCAACTTGCATTTACCATGTTTGTTTCTCAAAAAGCACCGGTAGTAATAAAAATGCCCACCAAACCAAAAGGGGCAACTTGGGCAAAACCAGCTAGAATAACAGATAGATTGAAACACGAAGCAGACGGAAAAGGGTATATGGAACCGGGGTTTACGCACATTTTTACAATCCCCGCTGAAGGTGGAACTGCAAGGCAAATCACTTCGGGAAATTATAACCATAGTGGCAATTTTTCATTTTCACCCAACGGCAAAACCATTTATTTTTCCGCCAATAGAAGTGATAATTGGGAGTATGAATTTAGGAACAGCGAAGTTTATAAAGTTAATATTGATACCAAAAGCATAACGGCACTTACTTCCCAAAACGGACCGGACTTTTCGCCAAAGGTTTCTCCAGACGGAAAAACCATTGCTTTTTTGTCCTATGAAGATAAAGTGCAAGCTTTTCAAACGATGCAATTAAATATTATGAATGCCGATGGTAGCAATCGGCGTATTATATCTTCAAATCTAGACCGTAGCGTATCCAATATTTCTTGGGATAACTCGGGTAAAGGTTTGTATTTCACTTACGATGATAAAGGAAATTCTAAAATTGCCCATATGACTACTTTGGGAAGAGTTACAAAACTCGCCGATAATATGGGCGGCACAACTATTGGTCGTCCTTATGCTTCTGGCTCATATTCGGTTTCTGATAATGGCACTATTGTTTTTACTGAATCCACCCCGGATTATCCTGCGGAATTGGCTGTTATTCAAAATAAAAAATCAGCAAAAAAATTAACAAATTTGAATGCCGATGTTTTAGATTATAGGCAATTAGGACAGACCGAAGAAGTTTGGTATAAATCTTCCTTCGATGGTCGAGATATTCAAGGTTGGATTGTAAAACCGCCTTTTTATGATGCTACGAAAACATATCCTTTGTTGGTTGAAAATCACGGTGGCCCCATTCTAAATTATGGCGATCGGTTTACCGCAGAAATTCAATTATATGCCGCCGAAGGTTATGTGGTTTTTTACCCGAATCCTCGCGGAAGTACAAGTTATGGTGAGGAATTTGCAAACTTGTTGTACAATAATTACCCCGGTGAAGATTATAACGATGTTATGGATGGTGTTGATTATTTGGTTGAAAAAGGCATCGTTGATAATCAAAAACTTTTTGTTACTGGCGGAAGTGCAGGCGGTATTATGACCACGTGGATTATTGGCAAAAACAACCGTTTTAAAGCCGCTGTGGTTGCAAAACCCGTTATAAATTGGATTAGTAAAACCTTGGTTGCCGATAATTACTATGGTTATGCGAACTCGCGTTATCCGGGGCAACCTTGGGAAAATTTTGAAACCTATTGGAAGTTTTCACCCATATCGTTGGTTGGCAATATTGAAACGCCTACTATGGTTATGGTTGGTATGGACGATTTGCGTACGCCACCAAGTGAAGCCAAACAATTGTATCACGCTTTAAAGCTGCGAAAAATTGAAACGGTTTTAGTTGAAATTCCCGGGGCATCTCACGGTATTGCCAACAAACCAAGTAACTTAATTAGCAAAGTGGCGCACACTTTGGCATGGTTTGAAAAGTATAATAAATAGTTTAATGACAACCACAGCCATCAGTACCACCGCAAGCTTTGGCTGTTTTCTTTTTTGGTTTCCAAACAAACTTTAACACTAAAAACCTAATCGCAAAAGCGAGTACCGTAAAAGCTAGTATGTTTTGTATGATGGTATTCATATTTTATTTTGTCGTAAATATTTTAGTTTCATTTCATACGATTCCTGCTTTTGTAGGAACGGAATTATTTTAAAACTTGAAAAGCAATTAGGGCAACTACATAAGCAAAAGCACTCATGATAATAAGTTGCCACATGGGCCATTTCCAGCTGTTCGTTTCTTTTTTAACAATGGCTAGCGTGCTCATACATTGCATGGCGAAAGCATAAAACAACAATAGCGAAATGCCCGATGCAAAATTAAACAACGGCCCACCTAAAATGGGGTTAACCTCTCCCGCCATTCGGTTTTTAATGGTTTCTTCTTCATCACTTCCAACGCTATAAATAGTTGCCAACGTACCCACAAACACCTCACGAGCCGCAAAACTACTTACAATGGCAATGCCAATTTTCCAGTCGTAACCCAATGGGCGTATTGCAGGTTCTATGGCTCTTCCTGTTATACCAATAAACGAATGTTCTAATTTATACGATGCGATGTGTTGATGCAATTCATCTTCACTTAAATTTTGTGACGCATACTCCGCTTTTACAATATTTTCAGCATTATTAAAATCTTCTCCGGGGCCATAAGAGGCCAGAAACCAAAGCACAATAGAAATGGCAAGAATAATTTTACCGGCACCAAACACGAAAGCTTTGGTTTTTTCAACAACCGTTAAAGCTACATTTTTAATTAGCGGGAGCTTGTAATTTGGCATTTCAACCACAAAAAACGATTTACTTTTTATTTTTAAGATTTTATTTAAAATATAGGCCGAAACTACGGCAGTTCCAAAACCAATAAGGTACAACAACATTAATGTTAAGGCTTGAAAGCTTAAACCTAAAAATCGACCATCGGGAATTACCAACGCAATAATAATTAGGTATACGGGAAGTCGAGCTGAACAGGTTGTAAACGGCGTTACTAAAATGGTTATTAAGCGTTCTTTCCAACTTTCAATATTACGGGTGGCCATAATAGCAGGAATGGCACAGGCTGTACCCGAAATTAATGGCACGACGCTTTTTCCGCTTAAACCAAAACGACGCATAACACGGTCCATTAAAAACACCACACGACTCATATAGCCACTTTCTTCAAGCACGGCAATAAACAGAAATAAAAAGGCGATTTGCGGAATAAATATAACGATGCCGCCTAGGCCGGGAATAATTCCATCAGCTAATAAATTGGTAAAAGCCCCGCTAGGCAATTTATCATTAGTCCACTCGCTAAGGGATGCAAAAACACTATCAATAAAATCCATGGGTACGCTAGACCAATCGTAAATGGCTTGGAAAATAGTGAGTAAAATGATAAAGAAAATTACATAGCCCCAAACTTTGTGGGTTAAAACCCTATCTAGTTTTGCGCGCAAATCTTTAGCTTGAGACGCATCAATGGTTTGTCCTTTTTTAAGGACGTTGTTAATAAACTGATAACGCTTAATGGTTTCTCTTTGCTGTAATCGTTTTAATTCGCTTTCACTTTTTGTTTTAAAACCGGCAATGGCATCAATTTCCTTTCTGTCCGTTTTTCCAAAATTCACATCCTGTGTAATAACCAACCATAGTTTGTACAATAATTGGTTTGGAAAGGCCTTTTTTAGGTTGTCGAAATATTCTGCGTCAATTTCTGAAGCATCAATACATGGGTTTACGGAAAGCTCTTTATAATTGGCAATTAAATCTTTTAAATGGTCAACGCCTTGATTTTTTCTAGTACTTACCAAAGCAATTTTGGTTTCTAAATGTTTTTCCAAATAGGGGATATCTAAAGAAATACCTTTGTAATTCATGCGGTCTGCCATATTAATAACAAGTACCGTTGGAATTTCTAAATCTTTAATTTGGGTGAACAGTAAGAGGTTTCTTTTAAGGTTTTCCACATCGCTAACAACCACGGCAATGTCAGGAAAATCTTTATCGTTTTTATTTAGCAGAAGCTCAATGACAACATTTTCGTCAAGTGATGATGCGTTTAAACTATAGGTTCCGGGCAAATCTATAATATGGGCTTTTACACCACGCGGTAATTTACATATACCTTCTTTTTTTTCAACGGTAATGCCCGGGTAGTTGCCAACTTTTTGGTTTAATCCGGTAAGAGCATTAAAAACCGAGGTCTTACCAGTGTTTGGATTACCTATTAAAGCTACATTTATTTGCTTACTCATTTGCTATTTTTTCTATTAAAATATGAATAGCCGTTTCTCTTCTAATCGCTAAATGCGTACCGTTTATGTTTAAATACATAGGGTCTGCAAAAGGAGCTACCTGTAATAGCTGTACAGGGTTCCCTGGCAAGCACCCCATTTCCAAAAGTTTTAAAGGGATATGAATGGACGAAACATCAGTGATTATGCCTCGTTCTCCGCGTTTTAAATTTGCTATTGTGTCTTGCAAGCTTATTTAGATTGATTTTAAAGAAGCAAAAATAAGGTAAAGTTTAGAGGTTTAAAAGTTTTGGTGTGTAAATAATTATTTGAGCGCTGTTTCAGCCTGTCTGCTGCGCTCAGGGTTTGTGTTTTGCCTTTAGGAAGTCACTATTTTTATGTATTTGAAAAACAACACACTAAAAGTTGCATCAAACCCAGTTTTTAAGGTACGACGTTTAGGCTTCTTTATCTTTTTTTGATACAAAAAAACAATCCTTATATAAGCTTAAGGCGCCGGATTGGGAATGGCATCATGCACTTCGTTTATTTGTGACAGAATCTCATCACTTAAAACCACATTAATGCTATCGATATTTTCCTTGAGTTGCTCTACATTGGTAGCGCCTATAATATTGCTGGTTACAAAAGGTTGTTGGGTCACAAAAGCTAAACTCATTTGGGCTAAACTCATGTTGTTGTCTTCTGCAATTTTTAGGTATTTTTTTGTAGCCTCTGTAGCTTGCGGATTCGTATATCGTCCAAATCTTGGAAACAGTTTTAATCGCGCATTATCTGCTGCCGTTCCTTTTATATATTTCCCCGAGAGCACGCCAAATGCCATGGGTGAATAAGCCAATAAACCAATGTTTTCACGGATGGAAACCTCGGCCAAATCGCCTTCAAAGGTTCTGTTTAATAAGGAATACGGGTTTTGAATGGTTGCCATTCTTGGTAAATTGTGCGCTTTGGATTCTTCTAAATAACGCATGGTTCCCCAGGCTTTTTCGTTTGAAATGCCTATGTGCCGAATTTTACCCGATTTAATGATACCATCGAAAGTATGCAGGATTTCGTTAAAATTATCTTTCCATTCGTTTTCCGAATTGTGTTTATAATCCCGAACTCCAAAGTAATTGGTATCGCGTTCGGGCCAGTGCAACTGATATAAGTCAATATATTCGGTCTGCAAACGCTTCAAGCTATTATTTACGGCCTCTTTGAGGGCTTCGGGCGCAAAACCATTGGTACGAATATGTGCCGTGTAATCGCCATTCCCGGCTATTTTTGAGGCTAAAACCACTTTGTCGCGGTGGCCTGTTTTTGCAAACCAATTACCAATAATGGTTTCGGTAGTGCCATAGGTTTCCGGACTTGAGGGAACGGCATACATTTCGGCGGTATCCCAAAAGTTTACACCGTGCTCCAAGGCATAGTCCATTTGGGCGAAACCATCGTTTTGGTTGTTTTGGTTTCCCCAGGTCATGGTGCCCAAGCATATTTTACTGATTTTTATTTTGGTGTTTGGTAGTGTTGTGTATTTCATAAATAATGCATTTGATAGTCCCGAGAATCCCGATGGTTATCGGGACGGAATTTTTTTAATTTAAAAGTTTATTGTGGATGCCCGCATGCGCAGGAATAACAAATCGATCGTATTTTAATTAAGATGTAAAGATAAAAAACCTTTAAAAGCTATTAGGGCTTTTAAAGGTTTTTTATGCGTTAGGGATTGCAGTGGAAATCCTTTTTGTGAGGCACGAGCAAAAAGATTGGGAACGAAAAGCCCGACCTGAAAGGGAACGCCCAAATACTAATGTTCATTTAGCAATTTAGAAAGCTCATCTAACTTTGGTGTTAGAATAACTTCAATCCGTCTGTTTTTTGCTTTGCCTTCGGGTGTATCGTTTGATGCAATTGGCGCAAATTCACCTCGACCGGCAGCGGTTAAATTTTCTGCATTTATAGACGGGTTTTCTCTAAGAATATTTACGATGGCCGTGGCGCGTTTGGTTGACAAATCCCAGTTACCGCTTAAGTTACCGCTGCCTTGATAGGGTGCATTATCGGTGTGGCCTTCTATTAAAACGGCGATGTCTGGATTAACGCCCAAAACACTGCCTAATTGCTGAACGGCTCTACGACCTTCGGTGCCTACGGCCCAACTTCCTGAGCCGAATAACAACTTGTTTTCCATGGATACGTATACTTTTCCGTCGCGTTGCTCAACGGTTAATCCTTTGCCTTCAAAATCGGTTAAAGCTCTTGAAATGGCATTTTTCAAGGCGGTCATGGCGGCATCTTTTGAGGCGATTACACTTTCTAATTCCGCCACGCGGTCTGAGCGTTCTTGCAGCTCTTTTTTAAGTTTTGCCAAACGTGCGTTTTCGGTTGCCAACGCTTGTTCCTTGGCTTCCAATTGGGCTAATAATTCTCTGTTTTTTTTGGAGTTTTCGGCAATTGAAGCTGAACTGTTTTTCTCTAAAGCATCATAAGAGGCTTTTAAATTATCTAAATTGGATTTTGTGGCATTGTAATCGGCTTGTAGTTTATCGCGTTCTGCAACAGCTTCATTATAGGCCGCTGTGAGTTGTTTCAGTTCATTTTCAGCTGTGTTTTTTGCGTTTAAAAGAGCATCGTTTTCATCTGAAAGTTTTCTGTTTTCCTGTTTTAAATTGGCATACTTGCCTTCTAATTCTTTATATACTTTAGGCGATACGCAAGAAGCTACCAACACTAAGGTTAATACTGCTAATGGAATTTTTTTAATCATGATTATGGGTTAAATTTATTGTTCGTTAAATATTAAATTTCAATTTCTAATAAAATGGGGCAATGGTCGCTGTGTACGGCATCAGAGAGTATAACGGCTCTTTTGATGTTTTCTTGTAACGGAAGTGAAACCATAGCGTAATCTAATCGCCAACCTTTATTATTGGCACGGGCATTGGCGCGGTAACTCCACCAGCTATATTGCTGTAATTCGGGGTTTAAAAAACGGAAGGAATCAATAAATCCGCTGTCTATAAAGTCGCCAATCCATTCGCGTTCTACGGGTAAAAATCCCGAAACGCCTTTCATTTTAGGGTTGTGGATGTCTATTTCTTCATGGCAAATATTGTAATCGCCACAAATTACCAGATTCGGAATGTCTTTTTTCAGCGTATTTATATAGTCTTGAAACATGTCCATATATTCCAATTTATGGTTTAACCGTGCGTCATTTGTGCCCGATGGCAAATACAAGCTCATTACAGAAACCCCATTAAAATCGGCACGAAGGTTGCGGCCTTCAAAATCCATGGACTCAATTCCTGTGCCGTATTCCACATGATTAGGTTTTATTTTGCTTAAAATAGCTACGCCGCTATAGCCTTTTTTTTGTGCACTAAACCAATAGTTGTATTTGTAACCAGCATCTTCAAACAAACTTAAATCCAACTGCTCTTTCATCGCTTTAATTTCTTGCAGGCAAATCACATCGGGATTAGCGCTTTTTAACCAATCAATAAGGCCTTTGTTAATGGCGGCGCGAATACCGTTTACGTTATAGGATATAATTTTCATCAACTTAATAAGAATTTCAGCTAAAATAAATAATGCGTTACATTTACACTATTAAATCTAGCAGGAGTTTTAACGAAGCTATTAACAAAATATTTTAAGCGTATTGCAGTTTAAGTATCTGATGAAGTTTTTTACATGCATTTTTATTATTTTGATTGGTGTTTGCGGGTTTTCCCAAGACCAAAATTCTAATTACAAAACTAAAAAAGTTGCTGTAAACGATACCATTAGAATTGATAGCGTAAGTATTAATCCCCATTCGTTTTCAATTAAAAGGAAGGATAGCTCTGTAATCGATTCCACATATTACAGTGTCGATTTTGCCAAAGCACTTTTAACGTTTAAAAAGCCGATTGAAACCGATTCCATCATTATAAATTATTTAAAATTCCCGGATTTTTTAACCAAAACCTATAAACAGTTAGACGAAAACATAATTGTTGAAAACAACAGTAATGCCCAAACTCTATACAAATTATCCCAACCCAACGCGAACAAAAATTTTATTCCTTTTGATGGCCTAACAACATCCGGGAGTATTTCGAGGGGCGTGACTATTGGCAACAATCAAAATTCGGTGTTAAATAGCGAATTGGATTTACAAATTACAGGAAAATTAAACGATAAAGTGTCGTTGCGAGCATCCATCCAAGACGCTAATATTCCGCTACAAGAAAGTGGTTATTCGCAGCGTTTGGATGAGTTCGATCAAGTGTTTATCGAACTATTTAGCGATAATTGGAACATTCGCGCGGGCGATATCGATTTGGTAAATACCGATTCTTACTTTGCAAGTTTTTCAAAGCGTGTTCAAGGATTAAATATCCATGCGAAATTGGGCAACGACGATGCACAAACCAACCTTTTTGCCGCTGGTGCTTTTGTACGTGGGCAATTTACAAGAAGCGAATTTAAAGCACAAGAAGGCAACCAAGGCCCGTATAAATTGCAAGGGCAAAATGGCGAATTGTTTGTGCTTATTGTATCGGGTAGCGAAACGGTTTACGTAAATGGCGTTGCCGCAAAACGTGGTGAAAACGAAGATTATATTATCGATTATAACGCGGGCGAAATCATTTTTAACTCCACATTTCCCATCACTTCCGAAATGCGCATTACGGTAGATTATCAAGTAAGCGAACGCAATTATTCGCGTTTGGTGGCTTTTGGTGGCGGCCGTTTTGAAAGTGATAAACTCAAACTTGGTGTTTCGGTGTATTCTGAAAATGATGCAAAAAATCAGCCGTTACAACAAAATTTATCGACCGAACAAGTTCAAATTCTTGCAAATGCCGGTGACGATAGAGCACAAATGGTAGCACCGTCTGAGGTTTTAGAGGCTTTAAACGAGAATAGAATTCTTTATAAAAAGGAACTTATTGGAGGAAATGAAGCCTTTGTGTTTTCAAACAATCCGGACGACGAACTGTATCGGGTTACCTTTACGCAAGTTGGCCAAAATCAAGGCGATTATATTTTAAGCAGTGTGAATGCCATCAATAATATTTATGAATATGTGGGTATTAATCAAGGGGATTACGCGCCCATTATTCAATTGGTTGCGCCCACAAAACTTCAAATTGCAGTGGTTAACGGAAGCTATAATCCCACCGAAAAAACGGCCATTCATTTTGAAGCTGCCGGTAGTAAAAACGATTTAAACCTTTTTTCCAATTTGAATGATGAAGACAATGACGGATTTGCCGGCAAACTAAAGATTACCCAAAACATCATTAAAAAAGATAGTCTTTGGAATTTAAACGCTTTTATTGATGGCGATTATATTCAAAAAAACTTTAAAACCATTGAACGTTTGTACAATGCTGAATTTTCGCGTGATTGGAATATTGAAAACCCTTTGGGCAATCAGCAATTTACAAAAACAGGTCTGCAGCTCATTCACCCTAAAAAGGGCATTGTAAATTATCAGTTTGAGCATTTGGAATTCTCTGAAAATTTTAACGGAAACCGGCATGTTGCCAACATCAATGTATTCCTTAATAAATTCAACATTCATTCTAATTCCAGTTTTTTAAAGGCGCAGTCGGATAAGAGTTCATCAACATTTTTAAGGTCGTACAACAGCATAACTTACGGTATGCAAAGCAGTTGGATTGGTACTAAATTGGCGATTGAAAATAATGAACAAAAAGATAATGCCACACAAATTTTAACGCCTTTAAGCCAGAAATTCAAATCGTACGAACTGTTTTTTGGCGTTGGCGATAGCACTGCGGTTTTTGCAGAATTTGGATATAAAAATAGGGTTAACGACAGCATCCGAAACAACGCATTGCAAAAGGTTAATACATCCAATACCTTTTATTTAGACTCAAAACTTATTCAAAACAGCAACACCAATTTGTCGCTTTTCACCAATTATAGAACACTTAAAAACGAAAACGACACGATTGCCACTTCGACTCCGCTCAGCGCAGGCGACGAGCAATCTATAAACTCCAGATTGCAGTTCAACCAAAAACTTTTTAAACAAATCATTTTATGGAATACTGTTTTTGAAACCAATTCGGGCACGTTGCCGCAACAAGATTTTACTTATGTGGAAGTTGAACCCGGACAAGGCAATTACACGTGGATTGATTACAACGCCAATGGCATTCAGGAATTGGAAGAGTTTGAATTGGCGCAATTTCAAGATCAAGGAAAATACATTCGGGTTTTGTTGCCCAATCGTATTTATTTAAAAACACATCAAAATAGATTGAGCCAAACACTGACTATTAATCCGTCGCAGTGGTCGGTTAGCGAGAATAGGTCTAGAAAATTTTGGTCGCATTTTTACAATCAAACCAGTTATTTAATCGACAGAAAAATTAAAAGGGAAGGGCATGGTTTTAACCTAAATCCTTTTGAAAACGATGCGGAAAACCAATTGGGTTTACAGTTAAACTTTAGAAACGTGTTGTTTTTTAATCGCGGAAAACAGCGTTACACTACATCGTACACGTATTTATCCAATCAATCCAGAAATATTTTATCCATCGGTTTTATTGAAAATAGCCTGAAAAGCCATCAGTTTAATTTTAATCATAAAATTGAAGAAAGTTGGTTGCTGTCCTTTCAAACGGCTTTTGATAAAAATGAAAGCCTCAGCGAAAATTTTACAAGTAAAAATTACAATTTTGATGAAACGCTTTTCAACCCAAAGATTTCTTATTTGTTTAATGATAATTCGCGCTTCGATATCTTTTACCAGCACACTAAAAAAGAAAATACCATTGGTGGTTTTGAAACTTTAAAGCAACAAAAATACGGAGTTTCGTTTGCATTTTCAAATAAAGAAAATCATGCGATAAGTGGTGAGTTTAATTATTTTTCGAATGCGTTTAATGGCAATGCGAATACACCCGTTTCGTATCAAATGTTAGAAGGTTTGCAACCCGGAAAAAACTTTACATGGAGTTTGTTGGCACAAAAGAAACTGACCGACTTTTTGGATTTAAACCTAAATTATTTTGGCAGGAAAACGGAAACCAGTAAAACCATCCACACGGGAACCATTCAATTAAAAGCTTACTTTTAAGCCATAAAAAAACTCCTAAAAAAGAATATTTTAAGAGTTTTTTGTTTATTATAATGTGATACTGAATCAAGTTCAGTATGACAAAACACTAAATATTAGCCTTCATCAGCTCTCTATTCATACGCGCAATATTGTCTAACGAGATGCCTTTAGGGCATTCAATTTCACAAGCTCCAGTATTGGTACAATTTCCAAAACCTTCCAAATCCATTTGCTCCACCATGTTTTTAACACGATCGGCAGCTTCAACTTGGCCTTGAGGCAGTAAAGCGTACTGAGACACCTTGGCGCCAACAAATAACATGGCACTTGAATTTTTACAAGTAGCTACACAAGCACCACAGCCAATACAGGCCGCAGCATCCATGGCTTCATCGGCAGCGTGTTTTGAAATAGGAAGCGAGTTTGCGTCTTGGGTGTTCCCAGATGTATTTACAGAAATATAACCACCCGCTTGTTGGATGCGCTCAAAAGCTGTTCGATCCACAACCAAATCTTTTAGCACAGGAAATGCTGCAGCTCTAAAGGGCTCGATAGTAATGGTATCGCCATCTTTAAAGGAACGCATGTGCAGTTGGCATGTGGTTATGCCTCGGTCTGGGCCATGCGGTTCTCCGTTTATGTACATGGAGCACGTACCGCAAATGCCTTCACGACAATCGTGATCGAATGCTATGGGTTCTTCGCCAGAGTTTACTAACTGCTCGTTCAAAACATCCATCATTTCTAAAAAAGACATGTGCTCTGAAATATCAGCAACTTTATAATCGACCATTTGACCCTTTGCATTTGAGTCTTTTTGTCTCCAAATTTTAAGTGTTAAATTCATAATGTCAATCTTATTTGTATGAACGTTGTTTAAGTTCAATATCTTTAAATTCTAATTCTTCTTTATGTAAAACGGCATTGGCCGGATCGCCTTTATATTCCCAAGCGGCTACAAATGCAAAGTTTTCATCATCGCGTTTGGCTTCGCCTTTTTGTGGTCCGGATTCTTCGGCAGATTCTTCCCTAAAATGCCCGCCGCAAGATTCATTACGCATTAAAGCATCTTTAGCAAACAGCTCGCCTAATTCTAAGAAATCGGCAACACGACCTGCTTTTTCAAGTTCAGGATTCATTTCGTTTGCTGTTCCGGGAACATAAACATCTTTCCAAAACTCCTCTCTAATGGCTTTAATTTCTACCATGGCTTCTTTTAAACCTTCAGCATTTCTGGACATACCTGCCTTATTCCACATCACATTTCCTAGTTTTTTATGGAAATAATCAACAGATTTTGTGCCTTTGTTATTCACAAAGAAATTAATTCTATCACTAACTTCTTTTTCGGCTTCTTCAAACTCTTTAGTGTCCGTTGAAATTTTTCCGGTACGGATATCGTCCGCTAAATAATCACCAATGGTGTATGGTAATACGAAATAACCATCGGCTAAACCTTGCATTAATGCCGATGCTCCAAGACGATTTGCGCCGTGGTCTGAGAAATTAGCCTCACCAATACAGTAACACCCGGGAATGGTAGTCATTAAATTGTAATCTACCCAAATACCACCCATAGTGTAATGTACCGCTGGGTAAATCATCATAGGCGTTTTGTAAGGGTCTTCAGCTATGATTTTCTCATACATTTGAAATAAGTTACCGTATTTCGCCTCAATGATACCTTCACCTAATGCTGTTATTTTTTCTTTTGAAGGATTGGAAATATTATGAATTTTAGCCTGTTCTTTTCCGTAGCGTTCAATAGCCGAAGCAAAATCCAAATACACGGCTTCACCTGTTGCATTTACACCATAACCGGCATCGCAACGTTCTTTTGCGGCACGTGATGCGACATCACGAGGTACTAAGTTTCCATAGGCTGGATAACGACGCTCTAAGTAATAATCGCGTTCGTCTTCCGATAAATCGGTTGGTTTTTTTCGGCCTTCGCGTATGGCCATCACATCGTCCATGTTTTTTGGTACCCAAATACGGCCATCGTTACGTAACGACTCGGACATTAATGTTAATTTAGACTGGTAATCACCCGAACGCGGAATACATGTTGGATGAATTTGTGTATAGCAAGGGTTTGCGAAATACGCTCCTTTTTTATGAATTTTCCAAGCTGCCGTGGCGTTTGAGCCCATAGCGTTGGTCGATAGGAAATATACATTACCGTAGCCACCCGAACCCACAACAACAGCGTGAGCGGAGTGTCTTTCAATTTCACCGGTAATCAAATTACGGGCAATAATACCTCGCGCTTTTCCGTCAACAATAACAACGTCGAGCATTTCGTGGCGGTTAAACATTTCAATTTTACCACGGGCTATTTGTCGGTTCATTGCAGAATAACAACCCAACAATAATTGCTGACCTGTTTGTCCTTTGGCATAAAACGTTCGTGATACTAAAACACCACCAAACGAGCGGTTATCTAATAACCCGCCATAATCACGAGCAAAGGGTACGCCCTGGGCAACGCATTGGTCGATAATGTTTCCAGACACTTCGGCTAAACGATAAACATTGGCTTCACGCGAACGGTAATCGCCACCTTTTACGGTGTCATAAAACAATCTGTAAGTTGAATCGCCATCACCTTGATAATTCTTAGCGGCATTTATTCCGCCTTGAGCGGCAATAGAGTGCGCACGTCGAGGAGAATCTTGATAAGCAAACGCTTTTACGTTATAGCCTAATTCGGCCAAGGTTGCTGCTGCCGAACCACCGGCTAAACCCGTGCCAACAACAATAATATCGATATGACGTTTATTGGCTGGATTTACTAAATCGATATGATTTTTATAATCTGTCCATTTATCTTGTAATGGACCTTTTGGTATTTTTGAATCTAGTGTTGCCATATCTATGATAATACGTATTTAAGGTGATGATAAAGTGCTATAAAGATAAATCCTAGCGGAATTAAAATTGAGTAGGCCTTACCTATATTTTGAAGCGTTTTTTTACGCCAAACCGTTGAGCCCATAGATTGAAATGCCGATGTAAAACCGTGCAATAAGTGAAGCATTAAAAACACAAAGGCAATAACATAAGCTATGGTTCTTATATGGCTATGAAATTTATGCGTTAGTTCTTCGTGATAACGAAGGCCTTCCACTCCTTGCATTGTTCCAGACCAGTCGCCTTGTATAAATTTGGTGTTAATCTCTGGGAACCAAAAATCGATAAAATGCAAAACAACAAAAGCTAAAATGGCAACGCCACTCCAAATCATGTTTCTACTCATCCACGAAGAATTTGCAGCACCGTTATTTCTAGCGTAAGCAATGCCTTGGGCTTTTTTATTATTAATTTCCAATACAAACCCCATTACAAAATGAAATACCACGCCAAAAATTAAAATGGGTTGCATTACAAATTGAATCAACCAATTGGTTCCCATAAAATGAGAGACCTCATTGAAAAGATCTGCACTAAAAACAGATAAAATATTAATTGCAAAATGTTGAAGTAAAAAAAACATTAAGAAAAAAGCCGAAAGTGCCATAGCTACTTTTCTTCCAATCGAAGATTTAAAAAATCCGCTCATTATTTTTAAAGTTAGTTTATAGTTTTACAAAGGTAGTTATGGATGGAGTTATAGACAAATAACAAATGTCATGTTTTTACTATTTAGAATGGTTTTAATCTGTAACCCTTTATTTTATTGAAATAATAGTTTTTTCAGACCCTAATTGAACCCCGTATTTTCCCTTTGGTAAGTAATATTTTCCATTTTCGGCTTTGTTTATTTTAATACTTGTATTTTCTTTCATTAGCATTTTTTTAGCTTTTTCAGAAATGGTTAAATCGTATTCTGTAACATTAAATCCTTTATCTGCTTTTATATTTATTTGATGCAATTCAGACTGGTTTTCAGAAAAGATTTTAATGGTTTGATCACCTGTACTATTGGCATAAAATTTAATGCCGATTGATGGTTCAAAAACATTGGACCATGCGCTATAGGCACTTCCCCAACGTATGGAGTGTTTAATATCGTCAACATCAAAAAGCACTATAGGTTGGTTTATCTTAGATGCATCCACGGTTTGAAAGTGTGCAATATTGGTTTTGTAGATACCTCTCCCGTGGGTGCCTAAAAGCAAATCGTTGGCATCTGGTTGCACCACAATATCGTGCACGGCAACAGCTGGCAATCCCTTGCTAAAAGCCTCCCAGTTTTCACCATTATTAAAGGTTACGTAAGCGCCATTATCGGTGCCCAAATATAAAATATGCTCGTTTTTAGGGTCTTCTTTAATCACGTTTACTGGTGAAAGTGGAATGTTTGAACCGATGTCTTTCCATGTTTTTCCATAATCATCGCTGCTGTAAACATACACCGAAAAGTCGTCCCAACGGTAGCCGTTTAAAGTCACGTAAACACGCTCTTTTTTATGTTGCGATGCTATAATGCGCGACACCCATAAATCTTTTGGCAGGTTGTTTGAAATATGCTCCCAACTTCCACCTCCGTTTTTTGTGACGTGAATTAAGCCGTCGTCGCTTCCGGTGTAAATCAATCCGAACTGAAAAGGCGATTCGCTAATGCTTGTTAAGGTTCCATAGGCAACATTTCCAGGCTTTCCGCCGTTGGTCAAATCGTTGCTAATGGCCGTCCAATCATCACCTTGATTCATGGAGCGCATTAATTTATTGCCGCCCAAATACAAAATATCTTGATTGTGCGGCGATAATAAAATAGGGGTTTGCCAATTAAAACGATAGGGTTTTTCGCCTAATTTATGCTTCGGTTGAATGTATTTTTGCTCGCCAGTTTTTCTATTGATTCTAAAATAATTCCCGAATTGATAGCCTGTGTAAACCACATTGGAGTTTCTGTTATCTATTTGAATGTGCATACCGTCGCCGCCCATAAGTCTTTGCCACGGGTGTTTGCCTTCTTGCTGCCACTGTTTGTCCATTTTGGCATTATGGGTACCAACCCAAACACCGTTATCTTGCAAACCACCGTATACGTTATATGGTGTTTCGTGATCAATATTTATAGCATAAAATTGCCCAACGGATGTTACATTTAGCTTCTCCCAACTTTCGCCATCATCGTAACTAATGTTTAATCCACCATCGTTTCCATCAATTAAATGCCCTTGTTTGTTAGGGTTTACCCAAAGCGCTTGATGATCTACATGCACGTTTTCTTTGTTAATGGATGTAAATGTTTTACCGCCATCCTTAGACTTTAAAATGGGCACGCCCATAATATAAATGCCGTCTTTGTCTTGCGGATCCACGCGTATTTCTCCAAAATAATACCCGTAACTATAATACAAATCGTCTATATAGTTTTCGTGTGTTTTTAGCCATGTTTTTCCACCGTCGGTACTTTTGTACACCTCGGCGCCAATTACTGGCGTATCGAAAAGGAGTGAATTGGCGTCTTCAAGATATTTAGCCAAATCAATAGGCTTTACGCTACCGCTTCTTACCAATTGTTTTACGTTTTCGGCTCGGTATTTTTCTTGAAATCCATTGGTTTTTAAAAATTCGTTAAGCTTTTTGTCTTCAATATTTAATAAGGTTGTAACGGTCATGGTTTTAAAATCTTCTTTGGTCAAACCGTTTTTTTTGTCGTTTTTACTTTCTGAAGCCCTTCTGAATTGACTGTCGTGCAAGGCGTAAATAATGTTTTCGTTAAACACTGCCAAACCAATTCTGCCAACGCCATCGCCCGTAGGGAACCCACTTTCTGAAGTCGATATTTTAACCCAAGAATTGCCGGCGTCGGTACTTTTATAAATTGCGGATTGGTTGCCACTCCCATTAAAATTCCACGCTTTTCTATCTTTTGTCCACGAGGAGGCAAACATGATATTGTAGTTGTTTGGCGCGTGCTGCACATCAATAATGCCGCTTACATCGTCAACAAATAGTTTTTGTTCCCAAGTTTTACCGCCATCGGTGGTTTTGTAAATGCCTCGCTCCTTATTTGGAGAATATAAATGCCCCGTAACAGCTACTACAACCTCATCGGCGTTATAAGGGTTAATAAGAATCCTGCCAATGTGATGCGAATCAGGTAGCCCAACATGCACCCAGGTTTTGCCGTTATCAGAAGATTTTAAAATACCGATTCCCGCATAACTGGAGCGCGATGCGTTATTTTCTCCGGTGCCAGCCCATATGGTTTTGGTTTTCCAATCTACGGCAATATCGCCAACATTTTGAGTGTTTGACGTATCTAAAATTGGCTCAAAGGTAGAACCGTTATTGGTTGTATGCCATACACCGCCCGAAGCGTAGCCTACATAAAACTCTGTTGGGTTTTCGGGGTTTACATCTAAATCCACAACCCTGCCACTCATAATGGTTGGTCCAATATTTTCAAAATACACATTTTTAACCAATGAATTTTGAGTTGAGGTTTGCTTTTGCTGAATGGCCTTTTCTAAAACTCTTGATGGTGTTGATGGCTGTTGACTAAAGCCAAAATAGAAACATAAAATGAAGCAAAAAGTAAGCTTTTTTATAATGCGCATGTTGATTGGTTTTTATGGTTATGAAAATTAACTATTCTAATTGTAGTGGCAAAATTTAACTGTTTTTATTTACATTCTATTGAAAACTTCTGATGGGTTGGAATAAAAAAAAGCCTGTAAATTTGACTTCACAGGCTTTCATCTTATTTTATAAGCTTAACTAATCTAGCACTATTTTTTTTGTAATTACTGCCAAATCTGAATGGATATTTACAAAATAAACACCTTTTGATGCGTTTTGCATTTTAATGGTTTTCGTGTTTGAAGAATTTGAAATATCGTGCTCTGAAATCAATCGACCGCTAATATCATAAATCACGGCTTTTTCTAAATTGATATAAGACGCTTTGTTAATATAAAATTGATTTTTTGCTGGGTTCGGGTATAGGCTTATGGTATTGTTTAGTTCATCTTCCGCAACGCTCAAAGAACAAGAGTGGTTGGTCATTAAGTTACTGCTGCAACCGGCATCGATCGATATACTTCTGCTTTGCACATCGTTTCCACCATTAATATCATCACTACTCAATGTTCTATTATTTTGACCAGCACCTATTGAACGGTGCATTATGGCACTTGAATTTATAACATGGCCTAATTGATGTCCATGACCTAACTCGTGCACGGCTACAGATTCAAAATCTGTTTTTGGACTCACAGCCGGTTTTGTTCCGTACTCCCAATTTGTATCATCGTTAAACACAATATCCAATTCATCTACTATCACATAAGTGGTCCCAGTGCTCGAACAGGTTGATGGATAGGTATAACAAACACCTAAAGTGCTGGCTTCAAGTTCGCTTCCTACATCAAATCGTATAATATTTGTGCCGTCCCTTTGTTGGGAGTTTACCATAGTTGTTGCGCCAATATCCCAATTTACACCTGTTTCGCACCTCCAAGTATCAAAGGCTCTTAAAAAGGATGCCTTTGCGGCAGCATTGGCATCAAAATCAGTAAACATTTGCCATGTATAGCCTCCAGAACCATTAGTATCTACATGTTGTGTTTGATATTCAAAACCTCCACTTAAAATCGTTATTTGAGCATATGGCACAGTAATAAATGCTAGCCCACTAAAGTTGGATTTGTTTGGTGTTGGTTCGGCGTCTTCTACTTGGATGGATCCTGTTCCTGCATCTCCTGGTACTTGTACTTGCACTTCAGTATTCGTCCAGCTTACTATTTGAGTATCTAATGCAGTAATTTGACCAGAAACTGAATTGGCATCTTGAAAATATACTTTACCCATAGTTGCTCCAAAATCATTTCCTGTAATTGTTAATACGGAATATGTTCCTGCCGTAATGGTTGTAGGAGATACACCGGTAATTTCAATGGTAGGCCCTTTTGCTTTACTTGCTGAGTTTGCTTTAGGCTTAAAACTTTTGCTTGCTAATTCCTTATAATTGGTTTTGGTTTTTGAGGTAATGGAGGTGTAAAAATTATCCTCAATGCCTTTAAACGATTTAAAAACATTATTTACCGTATTTGATTGTGTGTTGTACTTGTAGAATGCTTGTGCCCCGCTATATGGGTTGTATTTTTGTAAAGTGCTAATACTGTTTACAAGTTCTGTTTTAGAGTCATACAGAAAAAAAACACCTGTTTCTCCTGGTTTTACCTGCAAACTGGGTGTAACTGTTTCCCCCATATCTCCTACCCAACCACCTTTGGTAATCAGTTCTATTTGACCAGGTGCATCACCTTTAAACACTTTGTAAACTTCGATTGTATTGCTCGTGAAAATATTTGTGTAATCGGTATTCCAAAATGATTTTTGAGCAATAACTTTACCTTCAACAATTAATTGTGTGTTTTCAATTTGATCATTTAAAGGCATTTCAATTAAAGCGCCTTGAGCCTGTAATTTGGACGTGAAGGATAGAAAAAAAAGCATTGTAAAAACAATGCTTGCCAGCGTAGTTTTATTCATAATTTATTAAATTTTTTTATCAAAAATAACAAAAAAACTAGCATATGCTAGTTTTTTTGTTAATTCTTCAATGCAATAACGTGAATTAATCTAGCACCATCTTTTTTGTAATTACCGCCAAATCAGAATGAATATTCACAAAATAAATACCTTTTGAAGCACCATTCATTTTAATGGTTTTTGTGTTTGATTGATTTGAAATATCGTGTTCGGAAATTAATCGACCGCTAATATCGTAAATCACGGCTTTTTCTAAATTGATATAAGACGCTTTGTTAATATAAAATTGATTTTTTGCTGGGTTCGGGTACAGGCTTATGGCATTGTTTAATTCATCTTCTTCAATACTTAAGTTACAAATAGAAGAGTCTACCATAACAGATGTTCCTCCGCAAGGTACAAGAGAAGTGCTTCTATCTTGTACACTATTTCCTCCTGCTATATTGTCATTACTTAAAACCCGCTGTTGTTCGCTGTTTTGCAATGCATAAATCATAACATCATTATTATTATCTACTTGAGCAGAATTATCTATAACATGTCCTAATTGATGCGCATGCCCTAGCTCGTGAAGTGCTACACTATGGAAATCGTACTGAAAAAACCCAGGAAAACCACTGCCAAAATACCAATCGGTTGCATCGTCAAAAACAACATCTATTTCGCTTACAAACCAATTAGCATCAGGTGTTCCTCCAGTTGCGCAACCGGAGTACCAAGACGTACAGCGCCCTAAAACACCAACTTCTAGTTCACTTCCATTGTCAAATCTTACCACGTTGGTCCCATCGGCATCAAGGTTGCCGTCTGGTGGCATATCGCCATCAACACCAATTACATCTACGGTGGTAGCAACGCCGCTAACAATCCAATTTACCTTGGTTTCACATCTCCAATTATCTAAAGCCGCTTCAAATGCCGCTTTTGCTCCAGGGTGTTCGGTATCATTAAAAAAATCCGTAAACATTTCCCATGTATAGCCTCCGCTTC
This sequence comes from Hwangdonia sp., assembly GCF_048381975.1. NCBI lineage: Bacteria > Pseudomonadati > Bacteroidota > Flavobacteriia > Flavobacteriales > Flavobacteriaceae > Hwangdonia > Hwangdonia sp. The sequence continues at coordinate 186,725 of NZ_JBLWYT010000001.1, forward strand.
CGTTGTCGTTTACATGCTGTACTTGATAGGCATTTCCGGCAGAAACCACATTTAATTCTGCGTGAGTTACCGTTAACGTTTGAGAAGAAGTAGCTTGGGTAGCATTGGAATTATGAAATACAGTCACAGGGCCTGTTCCGGCTTCAGTAGGCACCTCGACCTCAATTGTTGTATCATTCCATGTTATTATTTGTGATGCTATTGGTATAGGTGCTGGCGAATTATCTGGAGCTAATAATTCACTGGTCAATGTTGCGCCACCATCATCTGCATTTGGAAACCCAATTGTTCCTTTAGCTGTGCCAAATCCAGTGCCCGTGATTGTTAAAATCGCTTTTTCTCCTGCTACTATTGAAGTAGGAGATATGTTTGAAATCGCTACTGCTAAACCAGAATTGTTTTTATTGCCATTGTGTAGTACAATAGCGTTCGGTTTTACTTCAACCATTTTCTGTTGGGTCAAATTTTCTACATGTGTATAAAATCCTTTTTCTATCTTTTTATAAGATTTAAACACATTATTAGCGGAATTAGCCCTAATGTTATATTTGTAAAACCCTTGAATTCCGCTGTAGGCTTCATATCTTTTAGTAGTCCCTTTGTCTGCTAATTCCACTTTATTTGTTGGATTGAGCATAAAAACACCTTGTCTGCCAATTGATAATTGCAAACTATGAGATGAAATTTGAGCAGTGAGCCCTACAACGCCACCTAAGGTAATCACATCAACATTTTCAACTTTCTCTCCTTTAAAAACTTTATATACTTCAATAATGTTAGAGGTATAAATATTTTTACTTTTTAAATCCCAAAAAGATTTTTGTGATATAACTTTTCCTTCCACTATTAAACCAGATGCTTCTACTTGCTGTTGTAACGGTATTTCTCTGAGGCTGGCTTGTGCCAATAATGGACCGGTAGTTATTAAACAAAACAACAATGCCATAAATAAAGTAATTTTCTTCATCATCTTAAGTTTTAGTGTTAATATAAATGCTGTAAATTAAATCTTATGGCTTCAAAATCAAGCTAATAGATTTTAAAATAAAATCTGGGGAGAATACCAAATATAGCAAATTACAGCCAATAATTTGCTTAGAATTACTACATTTATCCACTTAATTCAATACTTATTATGAAATATCATCCAATTAACTCAAACCTTTTTATAAAAAACAGAAAAAATTTCGCCGCTCAGATGAAGCCCGATAGCTTGGCCGTTTTCAATTCCAACGACATCTATCCAATAGGGGCGGACAGCACCATGCCTTTTGAGCAACATCGCGATATCTTTTATTTAAGCGGTGTCGATCAAGAAGAAAGCATTTTGGTTTTGTTCCCCGATTGCCCAAAGGAAAAGCATCGTGAAATTCTGTTTTTAAAAGAAACCAACGAACATATTGCGGTTTGGGAAGGCGAAAAATTGACCAAAGAAAAAGCCTTTGAAACCAGTGGAATAAAAACGGTTTATTGGTTGCAAGACCTAGAAAAAATCCTGTTTGAAATCATGACACAATGCGACACCGTTTATATAAATACGAACGAGCATTACCGCGCATCCATAGAAACCGAAACCCGAGAAGCGCGCTTTACAAAATGGTTAAAGGATAAATATCCCGCGCATGCGGTAGCCAAAAGCAATCCAATTTTACAACGGCTTCGATCGGTTAAAGATCAAGTAGAAATTGATTTAATCCAACAGGCTTGTAACATTACCGAAAAAGGGTTCAGACGTGTTTTAAACTTTGTAAAACCCGGGGTTTATGAGTTTAATATTGAGGCCGAATTTATGCACGAGTTTTTAAATAATCGCTCAAAAGGATTTGCCTATACGCCCATTGTGGCTTCCGGAAATAACGCCAATGTGTTACATTACATAGAAAACAATCAACCTTGTAACGCGGGCGATTTAATTTTGATGGATGTTGGTGCCGAATATGCAAACTATTCAAGCGATATGACGCGAACCATTCCGGTTTCCGGTACATTTTCCGAAAGGCAAAAAACCGTTTATAACGCTGTTAATCGCGTTAAAAATGAAGCGACTAAAATGCTGGTTCCCGGAACCATTTGGGAAGATTACCATGTTGAGGTAGGTAGATTAATGACGAGCGAATTGCTAGGGTTGGGTTTGCTCGACAAAGCCGATGTGCAAAACGAAGACCCAAATTGGCCCGCTTATAAAAAATATTTTATGCACGGAACAAGCCACCACATGGGATTAGATACACACGATTACGGCATTTTAACAGAACCAATGCAAGCCAATATGGTGTTTACGGTAGAGCCTGGGATTTACATTCCGGATGAAGGTTTTGGAATTCGATTAGAAGACGATGTGGTTATCCAAGAAACTGGTGCCCCTTTTAATTTAATGCGAAACATTCCTATTGAGGCCGATGAAATTGAAGATTTAATGAACTCGTAAAACAAATGGGATGAGGCTATATAATAGTGATTATCCTGTGTCAAACTGAGCGCAGTCGAAGTTTTAATATTGTGAAAACCAAAGCATTTCGACTGCGTTCAATGTGACATTTAAAGTAGAAATCAACTTTTTATACAGCCGTATCTCTTTTTTTATACCGTTACCAACTCAAATAAATAATTATTAAGTCGTTTTAGGGTTTCAATTTTATCATTGGAATGTATCAAAAGGGAGATGTTATTGTTACTGCCGCCATAAGAGATCATCCTGATTTTTACATCTTTTAAAATTTTGAATAGCTTATACGTATATTGATGATTTACAACCGAATGTCCAACTAAACAAACAATACTCTGGTTTTTGTCGACTTCAATTAATGCGAATTTTTCGAGTTCCGCAACAATTTTATCCAGATTTCTATCATCGTCAATGGTAAGCGACACCGCAACTTCAGAGGTTGTAATCATGTCGATAGCCGTTTCGTAAATCTCAAAAACCTCAAAAACTTTCTTTAAAAAGCCATGGGCTTGCAGCATGCGCCCTGATTTAATTTTTATGGCCGTAATATTGTCTTTTGCCGCAATGGCTTTAATGCCGTTTTCTGATGTTAGGCTGGAGATTAAAGTACCGTGAGCATTAGGATTCATGGTGTTTTTCAAGCTCACGGGAATATGATCTGCCCTTACGGGAGTAACCGTTTGAGGATGCAGTATTTTAGCGCCAAAATAGGCCAATTCCGCGGCTTCATCATAAGATAAATTTGAAATGGGTTTGGTGTTTTCAACATACCTTGGGTCGTTGTTGTGCATGCCGTCAATATCGGTCCAAATCTGTACTTCTTCAGCTTTAATCGTAGCGCCTATTATGGTTGCTGTGTAATCGCTGCCACCGCGCTGTAAGTTCGATATGTCGCCATTGGCATCTAAACAAATAAAACCTTGGGTGATATAAATATCTGACGCTTCAGCGGAATTTAAAACAGTTTCAAAATGGGATTTTATATAAGGCAAATCGGGTTCGTGAGTAGCATCAATGCGCATAAAACTTAATGCTGGCAATAAAGTAGAACGAATCCCTTCTTGTTGCAAATAACTATTAAACATAAAGGTTGAAAGCAATTCGCCTTGTGCTAAAATTTTGTTTTCCAACACTTTTGAAAACGCTTTGTACGTGGAGTCTATTAACAAACTAAAAATATCTGACGCATATAGTTTGGCCTCTTTATTTAGAGTTTTGTTAGTTAAAAGCTCATCAATGGTAAGGCTGTATTTTTCTTGAAGCTTATGTATTTTATCAATCGCTTCGTTCGAGTTTCTTTCTTTGATATGATTGGCGATGGCAACCAACTCGTTTGTGGTTCCGGACATGGCAGATAAAACCACGATTTTTTTATTACCGTCGTTAATTATATTCTTAACATTTATCATGTTTTTTATAGACCCAACCGATGTACCACCAAACTTTAATACTTTCATTGTTCATTTATTTATGGTGTAAAATTATAATTCATTCTTGCAATAAAGATATTTTTTAAAAAAAATGTTTATATTTACACAAATTGTTATATAATTAACATGATGCATCAAAAATAGAAAGTTTACTTTTTGGAAACTTATAATATTGATGTTACATGCGTTCTTAAAAAAAGACTATAAAAGCTATCACATGAAAACTGTATCAAACTGTGTAGAAGACATTTTAATTTCGCAACCTTACTTAGAGGAAGCTCTGTCGAGAAACATTATAAATTTTAGTGCGTTGGCTATCGAGCTCACCCAACCCATTAGCGAGATGCTAAAAAAAGAAGTAAAACCAGGTGCGATTATGATGGCGTTAAGGCGTTACAATCCGCCGGTAACCTTGTCAAATTCTGTAAAAATGAAACGGATGCTACAGAATTTGGGCGATATTACCGTGCGCTCCAACCTAACCGATTTTACCGTAAAAAACTCGAATACATTAATACACAACCACGCTAAGGTTTTGGAAAAAATAGATGATGAATCTAAATTGTTTTACACCTTTACCAGAGGTATCCACGAAAGCAATATGATTATTTCGAGCAGTTTAAAAGATTACATTACCACACAATTGCAACATGAAACATTTCTTGCGGTACAGGATAATTTATCGGCAATAACCATAAACTTACCACAGGATAACTCTAAAATTGCAGGGCTGTATTATCACTTTTTTAAGCGATTGGCTTGGGAAGGTGTGGTGCTTTACGAGGTAATTTCTACCACAAACGAGTTTACTATTTTGGTTGAAGATGAGTATGTCGATAAAGCATTTACAGCCATAAAAAGGGTGAAAAACTAGAAAAGGCGTGCTAAATAATCAGCACGCCTTTTGGGTAGTAAATTAGTCACAGTCAATAACTTATTTTACTATTAAAGTGTATTCGGGTGTTTCGTTAAAAGGACAGAAATATTTATACGTTCCTTTTTTTAGAGTGACTTCTTTTGAAGATTCTGTTTTGCCATGTTTCACCATTTGCGACACGTAAGCCTCGGTAATATGGTTTTCTGGTTTCGAGCCATCTTTCCCATCTTCGATTAAAACCAACCCTACTTCAGGGGCAGCATTGTTATTTGATACTTCAAAAATATAAGTCCCTTCAGAAAGTGTTAATGTTTTTTGGGTAAACTCACCTTTTGTTTGCTCTAACGATATTGTTTTTACAGCATCAGCTTTTGCCATTTTGTCTTGCGCCGTAGCGGTAAACGTAAAGGCGACTAAAAATAATCCTACTATTAAATTTTTCATTGTCTTCATTTTTAATTCAATTTTAATTATTGTTTTATAAAAATATTTAGCTTGTTGTAACTGTAAATTTTCCAGCTTCAACACTTGGGAAATCCACTTCGGTTTCCGCAATATGGTTAACATAATTTGTTAGGGTATTAGACACCACGTTTAATATGATTTCTAAAATGTCACCATCGTTGTAACCTGCTGCTTTAACAGCTTGAATAGCTTCGGTAGATACTTGCCCTCTGTTTTTTGTAACCGCTTGTGCAAATTGTAAGCCTGCTTGGGTTTTAGTATCGGCAGCAACACCTTGTCTGTTTTGTTCGGTTTCCTCAATGGTTAAACCATTCATTTTACCAATGGCAGTGTGCGCAGATAAACAGTAGTTACAAGCGTTTTCTTCGGCAATGGCCAGTGCCAATTGCTCTCTGAATTTGTTGCTAAAGTTCCCGCTTACGGTTAACTCGCCTAAACTTAAATAAGATTGAAGGGTTGCCGGTGAGTTGCCAAATACTTTAACCAAATTTGGAATAAAGCCTAATTTGTCTTGAACGGCGTTAAATAATTCTTTCGATTTACCTGTTGTGGTCTCTGGGTTTAATGTTTCAATTCTTGTTTTCATAATTTCTATGTATTAATTATTATTAAATTTATTTATTCATGTTTTTGCATTCGCACAATTGGCGCTCTGGATGGTTTTCATCATACTCTTGATAGCCCCAACAATTTGGACATTGTTCGTTTTGTATTGTTTTCATAATGCGTTGTTTTGATTACAATGCAAAGATGCAACCGATAGTAGGCTGAAAAAATGGACAAAGGTTCCTTATGCTTGGACTGTTGCGCTTTAGCACTGGTTTTTTACGAAAAGGATGGGAGTGGCGTCCTTTTTTGATGCGCGTGAAAAAGTTACAACCTTTCGGCTACGCTCAAGATAAACTTACAGCTAACCTGCAAAGGCACACCCAAATAAAACTAATAGTCTTTTTTAAATTGAAGAGGCGATTTTGTAGTCGCTTTTTTGAAGAAACGTGTAAAATATGCAGGATCGTTAAAACCCAATTTATAAGCGATTTGTTTTACAGAAGAGGTGCTGTAAATTAATTTACGTTTAGCTTCAAGAATGATTCGTTGTTTTATAAAATCGCTTGGTGTTTGATTTCCTGTTTTTTGAAAATGTTTGGCTAACGATTTTGGAGAAAGCCCCAAACGATTGGCATAATCGGTTACCGTATGTAGGGTTTTGTAATTCTGCTCAACCAAAACACTAAAATCTTTAAAGAGTTTTGTTTCGGCGTCATCTTTTATAATATGGTTTTCTTTTTTTATGCGAACAGAATGAATGATAAACTGTTTTAAATAAGACTGAAGCATATCGTATTGCGCTGCAACGTCATCGCGTTTAAACTCATCTATCAAACTTTCTAAAATAAAATTGAGCTTATTTGTGTCGCTTTCGCAAGGGCTTACAAAAGGGGTTTCGTATACATTGTTAAAGAGTATTCCGTTGCACGCCACTTCTTGGTCGTGCGTTTGAATGCAGTAAAAATCGCGAACAAAAGTTAGTTTGTAAGCTTCTTTTATTTCTTCCGATTCAACCGAAAACACTTGCCCCGGCGATAAAAAAAACAATACATTATCGTTAAAGGCATAGCTTTCAAAATCGATATTATAAACGCCCTTACCTTCCTTAATCCAATAGATATTGTAAGCGTTTATTTGTTCGGGCTTATTAAATACACAAGCCTCTTCAAATTGGATGATGCTTAAAGAAAAAATGTCTTTATAGGAATAGGTTGAAATTTCTTGAACAGCCATTTATCAAATTAATTAGTTGGGCCTTTAGTCGTAAAAATTTTAATATTTAACACTAAAAATGTAATTAATGCGGGTAGCACCCAAGCCAAATTTTGATTGGCTAACGGCAGGCTGCTTTTAATACCTTCAAGATAAATGGGATCAATAATAAATCCTAAAAAGTCCGGTATGCTAAAAACAAAAGTGATGAGAACAACGCCTCTAAAAACTTGTGTTGTTGCCATTTTTTCTGGAATTACATTCAACAAAATAAGTACGATACACAACGGATAAATAAACATTAAGGCAGGAAGTGCCACATCTATAATATACTTAACTTCCATTTGCCCAACCAATATGCCCACTAAACAACATATAATACTTGTAATTAAATAGGCGTTTTTAGAGGCTTTAAAATAGGCTTTAAAAAAATCGGCAATGCTTACAATTATGGCTACGGCTGTGGTAAAGCAAGCTAAAGCTACCAATACACTTAAAAAAGTAGACCCAATGTTTCCTAAGGTTTTTGTGGCTAAACCAGAAAGTAAATCCGTTCTAGAAATATCAGCATCAAATTGCCCATTGTAAAATGCGCCAATGGCAATTAAACCGGCGTAAATAGTAAACAAGCCGGTCATGGCAATCAAACCTGATTTAGCAACCATTTTTCTTTTTTCTAAAAAGGATAAATTATTTTTAGAGCTGTTTATTGAAACCAGCACAACACCACCCATAACCATTCCTGCCATAGCGTCGTAGGTTTGGTAGCCTTCCAACAAACCGCTTATTATTGGAAGTTCAAAATTTGAAGGATTTATTGTTGTTTCAGCAGAAAAAACACCAATAACAATAATCGATAATACGATTAAAACAATTATCGGCGTTAAGTATGTACCAAGTATGCTTAGTGCTTTATTCCGATTCATCACAAAAATAAATGCCAATACAAAATAAACAACACTGGTAAGTAACGCGCTTGTATCAAAAAAAGGCGCTATGGCCATTTCGTGGGCTACGGCCGCCGTTCTGGGACAGGGCAGTGCAATGGTAATGGCATACATGCAAAAACAAAAAGCAAGACTAAAAAGCGGTGATACTTTTTTGCCAAAATCGAACATGGTACCTTGTAATCTGGCATGTGCGAAAATGGCCAGTAACGGAATTACGGTTGCCGATGTTACAAAACCCAAGGTAACCATCCACCAATCTGTGCCTGCATTGTATCCCAATAATGGAGGTAAAATTAAATTTCCGGCGCCAAAAAAACCAGCAAATAAGGCAAAGCCAAATACAAAGGTCTGTTTCGTTTTATTCATTGGTTGGTTTATCTTTGTCTAATATAGTTTAAAAATGATTTTAGAATACAAAGGGATTCATATTTTTTATACCGATAAAGGTAAAGGGCAAGCCCTAGTGCTGCTGCACGGGTTTTTGGAAAACTCGAACATGTGGGATGTGTTTCTGCCACAATTGACCAAAAACAATAGGGTTATTTGTATAGATTTGTTGGGTCATGGGCAAACGGGTTGCATAGGGTACATCCATTCCATGGAACTTATGGCCGATGCTGTTTCGGCGGTTTTAAATCATTTAAAAATCAATCAATCCACCTTCATCGGGCATTCCATGGGCGGTTATGTGGCGCTCGCTTTCGCGGAAAGAAACCCAGATGCGTTAACGGGCTTGTGTTTAATGAATTCTACGGCCGAAGCGGATTCAACAGAAAAAAAAGAAAATAGGGATAGAGCCGTAATTGCCGTTAAAAAAAACCATAAAGTTTTTATTAGGATTGCGATTAATAATTTATTCAGACCAAAAAACAGAACCATTTTTTCTGAAACCATAAAACAAATAATCATTGAAGCTTTGCAAACACCTTTACAAGGTATTATTGCGGCGTTGGAAGGCATGAAAATTCGACCAAACAGAGAAGCTGTTTTAAAATCCAAAAGCTATAAAGTAATGATGATAATTAGCAAAAAAGACCCTGTTTTAGATTATAACGCACTAATATTACAAGCAAAAAAAGCGAATATAAAAGTGGTTGAGTTTCCTGATGGACATATGTCTCATATTGAAAATAAAGAGGATTTCTTACGCAATATATTGTATTTCATCGAAAATTAATAGCACTTTATCGTTTTATTGTTTTTTTTTACTATGTTTATTGACCCTAAATCTTTAACCCATGGAAAAAACTACCAACAAACCTACTTTTATCCCAAAAATGTACTGCAATCTTTTTGGGCATGATTATCAAGTAAGTAAAAAAGTAACTTACCACGTAAAAGAGTACACGTGCAGACACTGCAAAAAGGAATTAACCACAAACAGCAACGGCAATTTAATAGAGCTTACTCCCAAATTTAGAGAGATAAACGCGATACTGAGTCGCATACATGCTTCAAGAATGCAACGTTTAAAGAAGAAACCAGCCGTTTCGTCGATTTATTAACCACTTGAATGTAACTTTAACGGCTTTTTAATATATTTAAACCTCTCCCTTAAAATAGTATTAATTAATAGTTAAAGTTAAATGAAAAACATTCATTGCAAGGTGTTTGGACATGATTTGGAAGTATCACGAAATGTAACCTATCATGTTAAAGAATACGCCTGTAAGTATTGCAGAAAAGAATTTACAACCAGCAGCTCAGGGAATTTAACCGAGCTTACCTCAAAGTATAAAGAGATTAACAGCGTTTTAGAATACATCCATAACAAGCGTATTTCTAAAACCACTTGCAAAAACCTCAATCCTAATTTATTGGTTTTTAAGCATTAAAGTTTTTCCAGCCTTGTGCCTTAATTGGTATTCTTGTTTCTGCTCGGGTTACTAAATGCATGCCTTCGCTTTCCTCTTTTATATGTCCGATTATTGAAAAATTGGGGTTTGCTTTAATTTTTGGATAGTCATCTTGAGAAATCGTAAACAACAGTTCGTAATCTTCGCCGCCATTTAAAGCCACGGTAGTGCTATCAATATTAAATTCTTCACAAGTTGAAATCACCTGTGGATCCAACGGAATTTTCTCTTCATACAAATCGCAACCTACTTTGCTTTGTTTGCATATATGAATAATTTCAGAAGACAACCCATCGCTAATATCAATCATCGAGGTTGGTTTCAGCTTTAAATCGCTTAATAGTTTAACAACATCTTTACGAGCTTCGGGTTTTAATTGACGCTCAATAATATAGGAATAAGGTTCTAAATCGGGTTGGCTATTTGGGTTTACTTTATACACTTCTTTTTCGCGTTCAAGCACCTGAAATCCCATATATGCGCCGCCCAAATCGCCCGAAACCACCAACAAGTCATTTGGTTTTGCGCCAGATCTGTAAACTTCTGCGCCAGCTTCAACCTCGCCAATAGCAGTAACCGAAATTAGTAAGCCTGTTGTAGACGATGTGGTGTCTCCGCCCACAACGTCAATGTTATAAATGTTGGCAGCAGTTTCAATTCCGGCATATAAATCTTCGAGTGCTTCAAGCGGAAACCTGTTAGACACCGCAATGGAAACCGTAATTTGCGTAGCGCTGGCATTCATGGCATACACATCGGATAAATTAACAATTACAGCTTTGTAACCCAAATGTTTAAGGGGCATATAGCTTAAATCGAAATGCACACCTTCAACTAGTAAATCGTTAGTAACAACGATTTTTTTATTTTTAAATTCTAAAACCGCGGCATCATCACCAATACCCTTAATGGTGGATGTGTGTTTAATTTTAAAATTCTTGGTTAAATGGTCAATAAGTCCAAATTCACCTAAATCGCTTAACGGCGTGCTCTGTTGATTTTTATCTTCTATCATGTTGCAAAAATAAGAAGCAATTCTTATTAACCAACATGCTTTGTGTATTATAACGTTAAAAAGATGTTGGTTTCTTCAAAAAACAATCATTCAATTTTAACATTAAAATCGTTGAGTTGCCGTCTTTTTAATTAATATTAAACTAATTTTGCTTCTAATCTTATATTTATAAATCATTATTTATTAGTTTCTTAAGATTAAAATATGTGACTCACTAATTCGTTTTAATACAATGCTATGATATTAAAACAGATTGAAAAGATTGAAAAAGAATAATTAAAAAATTGCAAATATGAGTATGTCTCTAAAAAGTACAAATATCCTAAAAACCATAATTTTAGGGTGTATTTTGTTATCACTAACCTATTCTTGCGAGAACGAAACTGTAGAACTTACAACGGTTTTTATTGACACGGATAATGATGGCATTGAAGAAAGTGTAGACAACTGCCCATCTATTGCAAATCCAGATCAAGCAGATGCCGATGGTGATGGTATAGGTAATTTGTGCGATAGCGATTTTGATGATTCTAACGCACCCATGGCGATTTGCGAAAATGGCTTTGCCGGTATTTATCCTTGTAACGATTACGATTTAATGGCACATGTACCCATAGCTACTTTTGGCGCCGTTTCCGGAAATGATTCCTGGGGTTGGACAGACCCAACTACCGGTAATGAGTATGTTTTATTGGCAACCAATACCAACGTTGCCTTTATTGATATTACCGAACCAACAAACCCTATTTATTTGGGTAATATACCAACTGAAACCGTAAACAGTTCTTGGCGCGATGTAAAGGTTTATAATGATCACGCCTTTATAGTTGCCGATAATGTTGGTCCCCATGGCATGCAAGTATTCGACTTAACGCGTTTGCGAAATGTTGCTAATCCGCCAGAAACCTTTTCTGCCGATGCGGTTTACACGGGCGTAAATAGTTGCCATAACATTGTAATTAACAAAGAAGAAGGTTTTGCTTATTTGGTTGGGTGCAATACCTTTAGCGGTGGGCCAAATTTTATTGATATAACTAATCCTAAAAACCCTGTAGGTGCTGGTGGTTATGCTGCCGATGGATACTCGCACGACGCGCAAGTTATAACCTATAATGGTCCCGATACCGATTACACTGGCAAACAAATTTATATAGGCAGCAACGGCAGTTCTTCGGGTACGAATAAGGTGGTAATTATTGATGTTTCAGATAAAGCAAACCCACAATTTATTTCAAATGTAACTTACTCAAATCCGGGTTATACGCACCAAGGCTGGTTTACCGAAAATCAACAGCATTTTATTTTAGGTGATGAACTCGACGAACAGTTTTTTGGTAACAATACCAAAACAATGGTTTTCGATTTTAGCGATTTAGACAATCCCATATTATCATCTACTTATTTTGGGCCAACGCTTGCCATAGACCATAACGGCTACGTAAAAGGAAATACTTATTATTTGGCCAATTACAGAGCCGGATTACGGGTATTGGATATTACCAACATAGCAGCCTCATCTAACGCTATGACCGAAGTGGGTTTTTTCGATACCTATCCGTCAAGCGATAGTGCCAATTTTAATGGGGTTTGGAATGTATATCCGTATTTTGAAAGCGGAAATATTGTAATTAGCGATATTGAAGGCGGATTGTTTATTGTTAGAAAAAGCGGCACATAATCCAGTTTTATGCTGAAAAAATGTTTTAAAATTTCATGTCTTTATATGCTTGTTTTCTTCTTTGGAAATTGTTCTAAAAATGAAGATGATGCAAAAGAAACCCCTCCGTTTCAACCCGAAATAGAATTTGTAAAATCCTTTGGGGGTTCTAAAAATGAAAGCGCCAAAGCAGTCGTTATAACCCAAGACAATGGGTATGCCGTTTTTGGTTATACACAAAGTGACGACGGCGATGTAACCAATAAACAAAATGGCTTGTTCGATTATTGGCTGCTTAAATTTGACGCCGCCAACAACCTTCAATGGCAAAAAACCTACGGCGGAAGTGACGACGACAGAGGTGCCGATATGGTACAAACCACAGATGGCGGATTCGCTATTTTCGGATTTAGCCAAAGTAACGATGGCGATGTTACCGCAAACGCTGGCGCTAGTGATTTTTGGATTGTAAAACTCGATGCTTCAGGAGTTGTTTCTTGGCAAAAATCGTATGGGTTTTCTGGAGCAGACGATGGTATTTCCATTATTGAAACAACCGACAATGGCTATCTTATAACAGGTGTTTTGGATGTTACGGCTTCCGGCGGTTTAGGAAACAGTAAAGCGTTGGCAACTAAACATGCCGGCGGCGATTATTGGGCCATAAAACTTAACGCCATTGGCGACAAACAATGGAGCAGATTTTACGGCGGGTCGTTTACCGATACACCTTACGATGTCATTCAAACCAGCGATAACGGTTATATTTTGGTGGGTTCTTCAGATAGTAACGATGTCGATATTTCAAATAATAAAGGCTCCTATGATTTTTGGGTGATTAAAATTTCGGAAACGGGAACTTTACTTTGGGAAAAATCATTTGGAGGTTCAGAAATCGATGAAGCTAGAGGCATTACAAGCACAAACGACGGCAATTTTATTGTTGTTGGAGATACTAGAAGTAACGATCAAAACGTTTCTCAAAACAACGGAGCAGCCGATTTGTGGGTGGTTAAAATGTCGCCATTGGGCGATATCATATGGGAGCAAACTTTTGGAGGCAGCAGTTTTGATGTGGCGCGATCGGTCACAAAAACCCAAGACAATGGCTATTTGATTTCCGGAAGCTCAAGAAGCAGCGATGGTGATGTGACAACGAATAACGGACAAAACGATGCTTGGTTGTTAAAGATAGATGCAAATGCCAATTTACAATGGCAAAAAACCATTGGCGGCAGCGCCATAGATTTTGCTTACGATGCTGTGGAGTTAAACGATAAATCTATAATTGTGGTTGGCGAAACCAATAGTGCGGATGTTGATATTCCAGAAAACAAAGGGTTTACCGATGTGTTGATTTTTAAAATAAAATAACACCATTACAGAGACCTGCAAGGTTTTAAAAACCCTGTAGATCTGAAAAAAAGAAAGAAATGAAAAACATAATTCCCATATTATTTACTTGTTTGCTCATCACATCGTGTAGTGAAGATAATGATGACACCGCAACTCAAGTAAATATAACCTTCAATTTTACCCACAATTGGGATGGCACTTCAGTTTCAAATGTAAATTTCAACAGCATTCAATATACCAATGCCAACGGCGAGCAATTAAGCATTACAAAGCTCCGGTATTTAATTTCAAAAATCACTTTTCAAAAATCAAACGGTGAAAAAACCCTATTAGATGGTTATAATTTAGTGGATGTTACCAACGGCACGAATCTGTCGTTTACACCAACGGCAACAATTCCTTCAGGGAACTATAGTCATGTATATTTTACCTTCGGATTTGATAACGACGCCAATTATAACGGGAATTACCCAGACTTGAATTCGGCCTCATGGAATGTCCCTTCAATGCTTGGTGGCGGTTATCATTTTATGCAATTAGAAGGCAAGTTTATCGATAACACAACAACCGAAACGGGTTACGCTTATCATGCCATTAGAGCTGTCGATAATTCTAAAACACCACAAGAATTTCAAGATACTTTTTTCGAGGTTGATTTGGGCGCGGTTACCATTACAAACCATACCACTTTTAATATTGAAATGAATATTGCCGAATGGTTTAAAAACCCAAATACTTGGGATTTGAATGTATTGAACAATATGTTGATGCCTAATTTTAATGCCCAAGTTATGATGTATGAAAACGGGCAACATGTATTTGGTTTAAAATCTGTTGCACCATAATATATTGAAAAAATGGATAGCACATATGAGTTGTATTTTCATTTTCATGGGCTGGTCGTGTTCAAATGAAAGTGTGGAAACTTACGTGGCAACACCGAGTCCGTTACAAATTCCCCAATTATTTGAAGACAACATCCTAAACCCCGTAATCCCAGTTGATAATCCGCAAACCGTTGAAGGTGTAGCTTTAGGTAAAAAGCTGTTTTTCGATCCTATTTTATCGGGAGATAACACCCAAGCTTGTACCGATTGCCATGCACCGGGGAATGCTTTTTCTGATGCCGATAGATTTAGCGATGGCATTGACGGTATTCGTGGGAACAGAAACTCGATGCCGCTATTTAATCTCGCTTGGAATTACGATGAAAAATTCTTTTGGGACGGCAGTTCATTCAGTTTGGAACATCAAGCTTTTGTGCCGGTTTCAGACCCCATTGAAATGAAAAGTTCGTGGACACAACTGGAAACCGAGCTTCAGCAACATCCAGAATATCCCAATTTATTTCAACAGGCTTTTGGCACCTCAAAAATCGATTCAACTTTGGTTACCAAAGCGATTGCACAATTTGAACGTACTTTAATTTCGTCCAATTCAAAATTCGATAAGTACCTTTTGGGCGAAGCTACTTTAACGCCCGAAGAACTCAACGGGTTTAATGTATTTATGGACGAAACCAAAGGCGATTGCTTTCATTGCCACGGCAGCGATAAAAACCCGCTTTGGACCGATAATATATTTCATAACAACGGTTTGGATGCCACGTTTACCGATTTGGGTTTGGGCGCGGTAACCGGCGATCCGGCAGACAACGGTAAATTCAAATCGCCATCATTACGCAACCTTGCTTTTACCGCACCTTACATGCACGATGGCCGTTTTGCCACACTGGACGAAGTGATAAACCATTATAGCGAAGGCTTGCAAAACTCGTCAACCATCGATCCCTTAATGAAGAAAGTCGCCCAAGGCGGCGTGCAATTATCAGCTCAAGATAAAGCCGATTTAAAAGCCTTTTTACTATCCCTTTCAGATGATGAATTTATAAGTAATCCAGACTTCCTAAACCAATAAAAAATTCCTATAAAACTATATGCTAATATAATGTTAGGTTGTATGGTAATCCATGACTTATATTGTATATTTGCACTCTATTTAGAAACTGTCTTAATAAAACACGGTTAAGGCGACACTAAATCTAATAAACAAGAATATGATAAAAGTATCTGAAACAGCTAAGAAAAAAGTGGTGGAGCTTATGGCAGATGATGGCTATAATGCTGCGACCGACTATGTTCGTGTGGGCGTAAAAAGTGGTGGTTGTTCTGGATTGTCTTACGATTTAAAATTTGACAAAGAACAACAAGACGACGATAAGGTTTTTGAGGACAATGGCGTAAAAATCATCATTGACAAAAAAAGCTTTTTATACCTCATTGGGACGACACTGGAATATTCAGGCGGATTAAACGGAACAGGTTTCGTTTTTAATAACCCTAACGCAAACCGTACATGCGGTTGTGGGGAGAGCTTTTCCTTGTAAAAATTCAAAATTTAAAATTCTGAATTCAAGGTTATGGCAACTGTAAAACAATTTGAAGATTTAGATATTTGGAAACTAGCTAGAATACTTTGCAAAGACATCAACAAAATTGCAAACAGTACAGAATTAAGAAAAGATTATAAATTGTATAGTCAAATAGATGGTTCTTCAGGATCTGTAATGGATAATATTGCTGAAGGATTTGAAAGAAATGGAAATAAAGAATTTATTCAATTTCTATCTATATCAAAGGCCTCCTGTGGTGAGACAAGATCTCAATTATACAGGGTTTTTGATAGAAATTATATTAATAAAGATGAGTTTAATAAACTTTATGATCAAACGATTATTCTAGGAAAAATGATTGGAGGGTTTATGAACTATCTTAAGAAAAGTGATTTAAAGGGAAGCAAGTACAAAGCAAATTAGCCTAACTTTGAATTTTAAATTTTAAACTCGGAATATGAACAAGTATACTGAAGACGATTTACGCGAAGAGCTAAAAACCAAAGAATACGAATACGGTTTTTATACCGATATAGAATCGGATACATTCCCTAACGGATTGAATGAAGATGTGGTTCGCGCTATTTCCAAAAAGAAAGAAGAACCGCAATGGATGACCGATTGGAGATTGGAATCCTTTAAAGTTTGGAAAGAAATGGTAGAGCCGGACTGGGCCAATGTAAATTACGAAAAGCCGGATTTTCAAGGCATTTCGTATTATTCGGCACCAAATACCAAACCTAAATACGATAGTATTGATGAGGTTGACCCCGAATTATTGGCAACTTTTGAAAAACTGGGAATTTCTTTAGACGAGCAAAAAAAACTTGCTGGCGTAGCCATGGATGTAGTTATTGATTCCGTTTCGGTGGCCACCACATTCAAGAAAACATTGGGTGAGAAAGGTATTATTTTTATGAGTATTTCTGAAGCTATTAAAGAGCACCCAGAGCTTGTGAAAAAATATTTAGGTACCGTTGTACCACAAAAAGACAACTTTTATGCCGCCTTAAATTCGGCTGTATTTAGCGATGGTTCTTTCTGTTACATTCCAAAAGGGGTGCGTTGCCCCATGGAATTGTCAACCTATTTTAGAATCAATCAAGCGGGAACTGGTCAGTTTGAGCGTACACTTGTTATTGCAGACGAAGGTAGCTACGTAAGTTATTTAGAAGGCTGTACGGCTCCAAGCAGAGATGAAAACCAATTGCACGCCGCCGTTGTTGAGTTGATCGCTTTAGATGATGCCGAAATAAAATATTCAACCGTACAAAACTGGTATCCTGGAAACGACCAAGGAAAAGGTGGTGTTTATAACTTTGTTACCAAGCGTGGTTTATGCGAAAAAAACGCTAAAATCTCGTGGACACAAGTGGAAACAGGTTCTGCCGTTACTTGGAAATATCCGAGCTGTATTTTAAAAGGCGATAATTCTGTTGGTGAGTTTTACTCAATCGCAGTAACAAACAATTATCAGCAAGCCGATACGGGAACGAAAATGATTCACTTAGGTAAAAACACAAAATCCACTATCATTTCAAAAGGTATTTCTGCCGGAAAATCACAAAACAGTTATCGTGGGTTGGTTCAAATAAATTCAAGAGCCGAAAATGCACGTAATTTTTCGCAATGTGATAGTTTGCTAATGGGCAACGCATGTGGTGCACATACCTTCCCATACATTGAAGCGAAAAACAAAACCGCAATAATCGAGCACGAAGCGACTACCAGTAAAATTGGCGAGGACCAGATTTTTTACTGTAATCAACGTGGTATTGATACCGAAAAAGCGATTGCTTTAATTGTAAACGGGTTTAGTAAAGAGGTGTTGAATAAACTCCCGATGGAGTTTGCCGTTGAGGCTCAAAAACTATTGGAAATAAGTTTAGAAGGAAGTGTTGGGTAATCTTTTGTTATTTCTGCGACCTGTGCTGAACTTGTTTCAGTAAGGCAGGAATCTCAGTAATCCAACCAAAAATTTTAAATAAATGAAAAGAGTATTTTTTATCGCATTAGTTCTAACAGTATTTATTAGCTGTAAAAAAGATGCCGAATCTCAGAAATCCGAAGAAACCATCAGTTTGGATAGTGAAGAAAGGACAGCAAAACAAAGCGATGGGTTAACCCTTTTAAAAGGTGAGTTTGTGTATTATGCCGATGCTGCTGTTTTACAAACGCATGCCCAAATTTACGGTGTAATTCTTAACGATAAGGTTGAAGAATTAAACAATAAAGCAAAAGCATTTAAAAAAGAACCAACCGATTTTGTACAAGTTGAGATTCGCGGAAAAATAACCCAAAAACCAGAAGGTGAAGAAGGTTGGGACAACCGCGTAGAAATAAAAGAAATATTAAGCGTTACAGCTTCAAAAAACGATAACGATAATTTAGTAAAACTAGGAAAAGAGTAATTATGTTAAAGATAAAGAATTTACACGCAAGTGTTGAAGACAAGGCCATTTTAAGAGGTGTAAACCTTGAGGTAAAACCAGGAGAAGTACACGCTATTATGGGACCAAACGGTTCTGGAAAAAGTACATTGGCATCGGTTATTGCCGGAAAGGAAGAGTATGAAATGGACCAAGGGGAAATCATTTTACAAAATGAAAACATCAACGAGCTTTCGGCCGAAGAACGTGCACACAAAGGCATTTTTCTGTCGTTTCAATATCCGGTGGAAATCCCAGGGGTTTCGGTAACAAACTTTATTAAAACCGCTATTAACGAAACCCGAAAAGCAAAAGGTTTGGAAGATATGCCGGCAAAAGACATGCTAAAACTAATCCGTGAAAAAGCCGATTTGTTGGAAATAGACAGAAAGTTTTTATCGCGCTCGTTAAACGAAGGTTTTTCCGGTGGTGAAAAAAAACGAAACGAAATTTTTCAAATGGCCATGCTCGAACCAAAATTAGCCATTCTTGACGAAACTGATTCTGGTTTGGATATTGACGCTTTGCGCATTGTTGCCAACGGTGTAAATAAGTTTAAAAGTAAAGACAACGCCGTAATCGTTATTACGCACTACCAACGTTTATTGGATTATATCGTACCCGATTTTGTACACGTTATTCACGAAGGCCGCATTGTAAAATCCGGAACAAAAGAATTGGCACACGAGCTAGAAGAAAAAGGTTACGATTGGATTAAAGAAAAAGCGAACGCATAACAGTAACTAGTCCACAGTCCACAGTAAGCAGTCTTTTTAACTGTAAACTGAAGACTGCAAACTGAATACTTATTAATATGGATTTAAAAGAAAAATTAGTATCATCCTTCATCGTATTTGAAGACCAAGCTGATGTTGACACCTATGTGCACAATGTTAGAAACGATGCTATTAAAATATTTGAAGAAAAAGGATTTCCCACTAAAAAGGAAGAAGCTTGGAAATACACCTCGTTAAACAAGCTGCTTAAAGAAGACTACAGTGTTTTCCCAAAACAAGAAAGCACTATAGATTACAACGATATTAAAAAATATTTCATCCATAATATAGACAGCTATAAAATAGTGTTTATCGATGGTAAATATTCATCGCACCTCTCGCAAACCACGCACGATGGTATCGATGTGTGCTTAATGTCATCAGCTTTATCAAAACCAAAATACCGATTGGTGATTGAAAATTATTTCAACAAAGCTGCCGAAAAAGACAGCTTAACATCACTAAACACGGCGTTTTCCCAAGAAGGGGCATACATTCATATTCCAAAAAATAAGTTGGTTGAAAAGCCTATTCAAATCATACATTTATCTACCGGAAACGAGTCGGCAACCATGTTGCAACCACGTAACTTGGTAGTGGTCGACGAGAATTCGCATGTGCAAATTATAGAGCGCCACCAAAGTTTAACCGATAACGCGGTGCTCACCAATAGCGTTACCGAAATTTTTGCCAATAAACGCGCCATTGTAGATTATTACAAAATACAAAATGACAACGCCAACGCATCCTTAATAGACAATACCTTTATTAAGCAAAAGCGCGAAAGTGTCGCATCGGTGCACACCTTTGCCTTTGGCGGTAAATTAACGCGCAACAACCTTAATTTTTATCAAGAAGGCGAGCGCATCAACTCCATCTTAAAAGGGGTTACCATCATTGGCAACAAACAACATGTCGATCACAACACTTTGGTGCACCACATCGAGCCAAATTGCGAGAGCCATCAAGATTACAAAGGTATTTTTGCCGAAAATTCAACCGGTGTATTTAACGGAAAAATCATTGTTGAAAAAGAAGCGCAAAAAACCAATGCCTTTCAAGCCAATAACAACATTTTGGTAAGCGACAAAGCCAGCATAAACACCAAACCGCAACTCGAAATTTTTGCCGACGATGTAAAATGCTCGCACGGTTGTACCATAGGGCAAATCGACGAAAGCGCTATGTTTTACATGCGTTCGCGCGGTATTCCAGAAAAAGAGGCCAAAGCCCTTTTAATGTACGCCTTTAGCAACAACGTGTTAAGCTCGGTTAAAATTCCTGAGATAAAACAGCGCATCACCAAAATAATCGCCAATAAATTAGGCGTAAATATTGGGTTCGATTTGTAACAACTTTGTCATTCCCTCGAAGGAGGGAATCTTATGATATTTAAACAATTTTTTTTGAAGCTATTTCCCGCTATCCACTGTATCTTTTTTTCGTGCCTCAAAAAAGGATGCCGTTTCTATCGGGGCTAAACCATCAGCCATGTTCAAGGTAAACGACATAAGACAAGACTTTCCCATACTTAACAGACAAGTAAACGGAAAACCCTTAGTGTATTTCGATAATGCAGCAACCTCGCAAACCCCACAACAGGTTATCGATGTTATTGTGGAGTATTACTCAAAATACAACGCCAACATTCATCGCGGCGTGCATACCTTAAGTCAAGAAGCTACCGATTTATACGAGCAAGCGCGCTTAAAAATACAAGCCCATTTTAATGCCAAATACGCGCACGAAATCATTTTAACATCAGGTACAACCGATGGTATAAATTTAGTCGCAAACGGCTTTTCGTCACTATTAAAAAAAGGCGATGAGGTTATTGTTTCAGCTTTAGAGCATCATAGTAATATTGTGCCTTGGCAAATGCTTTGCGAGCGCACGGGTGCCATTTTAAAGGTGATTCCCATGAATGATGCCGGCGAATTGGAAATGGCACAATACGATAAATTACTTTCAAAAAACACAAAACTTGTTTTTGTAAATCATATCTCAAATGCCTTGGGGACTATAAACCCCATCGTGTATATCATTGAAAAAGCACACAGCGTTGGCGCCGCCGTTTTAATTGATGGCGCACAGGCTTGTCCGCATGTAAAACCAGACGTTCAAAAATTGGATGTCGATTTTTATGTTGCCTCGGCACACAAAATGTGTGGACCAACGGGCGTTGGTATGCTTTACGGAAAAGAAGATTGGTTAAACAAATTACCGCCCTATCAAGGTGGTGGCGAAATGATAGCCGAAGTTACGTTCGAAAAAACCACTTATGCCGACTTACCACATAAATTCGAAGCCGGCACACCAAACATTTGTGGAGGTATAGCCTTTGGGGCAGCCATCGATTATATGAACCAAATTGGTTTTGATGTCATTGAAAACTACGAACACGAGCTGTTGGATTATGCCACAGAAAAACTTCTGGAGATAGAAGGTTTAAAAATCTATGGCACCGCAAAAAACAAAACATCGGTTGTTTCGTTTAATTTAGAGGGCATTCATCCCTACGATGTGGGCACAATTTTAGATAAATTGGGCATTGCTGTTCGTACGGGCCACCATTGTGCGCAGCCCATTATGGATTTTTATAAAATCCCGGGAACCGTTCGCGCTTCCTTTGCGTTTTACAACACAAAAGCAGAAATTGATGCGTTGGTTGAAGGGGTGAAAAAGGCTAAAATGATGCTTTCATAGGGTACACTTTTATATATCTACATATTTCATTTTTTAAAATTTCCTATTGTTAAATAATTAACAGCGCAATGTATTTTGTCTAATAATTAACGATTAATTTATTGAATTGTTAATTTTTACACAAAAAATTATACATTGTGCAACGACTAATTCAAATAATTTTTAAAAATGAAAAAAGTATTTTTAAGCATGGCCGCTGTAGCCTTTTTATTTGCAGCTTGTAGCGACGATTCTAAAGAAGCTATCGTTGAAGAACAAAACATCGACATGAGTGATTTTTATGTCTACACAGATTCGAATGACGATTTAGCTTCAAAGGAAAACAAAGGAAAGGGCAATTCCAAGTTTTGTTACGCAATGGAAAATTTAAATCGCCAATTAAACCAAAACCCAGGTTTAGAGAAAAAAATGTATGATGTTGAGTATCATACCCGAAAATTTCTCGCCGGAAAAGGAAAACCACCTAAAGGGGGCGGTGGCTCTGGAGGAGGTTCTGGAGATACGGATGTTGACGTATTACCAATCCAGGACAATTTAGGTATTATTAATATCCCGGTTTATATACACATCGTATATCCCGATGCAAACAGTATTTCTACTTCTCAAATTAATTCTCAAATGGCTACTTTAAATGCTGATTTTAGAGATATTAATACCAACTTACTTCCATCGGGAACTACATTTGCCAATGATGCTACAGATGCAGGTTTTAGTTTTTCGTTGGCAGGGACATTTAGACATAACGATTCAAGGTCTTCTTGGGGAACAAATGATGCTATAAAAAGTGCTTATCCGCCAATTACACCAGAAACACATTTAAATATTTGGGTGTGTGAAATAGGAGGTGGCATTTTAGGGTATGCGCAATTTCCGGGTGGCAATTCATCAACAGATGGTGTCGTGTTAGGTGGTAACTATTTTGGAAACACAAGTGGTGCATACGGCTTGGGTAGAACCGCAACGCATGAAGTTGGGCACTACTTTAACCTGCGCCATATTTGGGGTGATGGTAGATGTAATCGAGATGATTTTGTTGCTGACACACCTAAATCTGATAGATCCAATGGGGGTTGTCCTACGTTTCCAACCACACATTGTAAATCTGCCGACATGACAATGAATTATATGGACTATACTTACGATTCTTGCATGTATATGTTTACAGATGGCCAACGTAACAGAATGAGAGCTATTTTTGCACCGGGCGGCGCAAGATCCTCAATGATAGGCAGCTAAATTGTATTCATTAATAAAAGTTAAAAAGACGCCAATTTTGGCGTCTTTTTTGTATTCTTATATAGTTTAAAATCAATAAAAATGAAACATCTGTTTTTAATACTTTCTTTAGTGTTTGTAGATAATAGTTGCACACAATCAAAAATAAATCAAGATGCCATTACTTTGGAATATACCACGCAAACTAGGGGTGCTTACAAATGTATTGTAATAAATAAAAAGCAAGTTTCAACAGTAAATAAGCACGGAGCTAAACCAGACATAAAAACGTGTAGCGAAACAGATTGGAACCAATTAATGAAAACTCTTAAAACCGTTGATGTTAAAAATATTCCGAATTTAAAAGCACCTTCCGAAGATCGCTTTTTTGATGGTGCCGCCATAGCGAATTTAAAAATCACATACAACGGTAAAGTTTACGAGTCGCAATCTTTCGATCACGGTAATCCACCAAAACAAATCGCTGCACTTGTTAAAGAAATGCTATCTATTACCAAAAATATTGAATAGCAACATTTCTTATTGTATTTTTGTATAAAATTGAATCTATGAGTATTGAAGACATTCAAAACGAAATAATAGACGAGTTCTCAATGTTTGAAGATTGGGAAGAGCGTTACCAATATATGATTGATTTGGGCAAAGATTTACCTTTAATTGATGAGCAATATAAAACCGAAAGCAACATCATTAAAGGGTGCCAAAGTAAAGTTTGGGTGCATGCTGAAATGAACGACGATAAAATTGTATTTACCGCCGATAGCGATGCCATTATTACAAAAGGAATTATTGCTATTTTAATTCGCGTATTTTCAAATCAACACCCAAAAGATATTATTGATGCCGATACGGATTTTATCGATAAAATTGGATTAAAAGAACACTTGTCGCCTACACGCGCCAATGGTTTGGTAAGTATGGTAAAACAACTTAAAATGTATGCTATCGCATATCAAACACAGTTAAATTAAAGAAACACTCCAAAAGTTAAAAACTTTTGGTTTCAAATAAACTGTCATTCCCGAGACATCGGGAATCCACTTAATAAGATTCCTACCTTTGTGGGAATGACAAAAAAATTAGTTATTATGAGCGATACAACAATAGACACAAACGCCTTAGGCGAAAAAATAGTAAATGTTATAAAAACAATTTACGATCCGGAAATCCCTGTTGATATTTACGAACTTGGATTAATTTACGATGTATTTGTAAACGAAGATTACGACGTTAAAATTTTAATGACATTAACCACGCCAAACTGCCCTGTTGCAGAAACCTTGCCTTTGGAGGTTGAGGAAAAAGTAAAATCGTTGGACGAGGTAAAATCTGCCGAGGTTGAAATCACTTTCGATCCGCCATGGACCCAAGATTTAATGAGCGAGGAAGCGAAGTTGGAATTGGGCATGCTGTAATTTAGGTTGCAGTCTCAGTCTCAGTTTTCAGTTTAACATTAAACAATTTAACGCCTACTTTTTTGAAAGACGAAATTATAAATCGCGTAGCGAATAGCAAGTTAATAACCGTTAACCTTGAGGATTATTATCCCGATGGCAAACGTGTGCTTTTTGATATCAAAGATTGGTTGTTTGAAGGTTTCGTTTTGCGCGAAAAAGATTTTAGGCAAAAAGCCTCAGAACACGATTGGTCGCAATATCAAGGCAGCTATGTGGCGTTAACTTGCAGTACCGATGCCATTGTTCCGGCTTGGGCGTTTATGCTTTTAAGTTTTCATTTAGAGCCTTTTGCTAAAAAGACTATTATCGGTAATCTTGAGAATTTAGAAACTTCCATCTATCAAGATGTTCTTAAATCACTCGATGTTTCGGAATACGCAGACAAACCTATTATTATTAAAGGCTGCTCTAAAAAACCAGTGCCGCAAAACGCGTATATTATGTTGGCGACTAAACTAAAACCAGTGGCTAAATCTATTATGTATGGCGAAGCCTGTTCTTCGGTGCCTTTATTCAAAAAAAAATAAGATTTACTTTTGTTGTGACTTAAACTAATAAGTTGGTGTCTAAACATGTAACAACATATAATTTAACCACAATTAAAATGAAAAAAACGCTATTATTTTTTACTTTTCTTATTGGAATAATTTCTATAAACGCTCAAACTTTAGAGGAGTTAAAAGCAACTCAAAAGGAAAAAAAAGATTCTATTGCAGCCATTCAAGGGCGCGTTAATGCCATTCAAGGGCAAATTGATGCACTGCCCGGTTGGAAAAAAGGGGCTTTTGGTACCATTGGCGGAAGCATTTCCAGTTTTAAAAACTGGTACGCTCAAGGCACACCCAATAATAATTCCGGAAACATTGGCTTTACGGTTAATGCTTTTGCAAACTTAAATCAGGATAAATTCTTTTGGAGAAATGCGGCAAACGTAAACTTATCTTGGGTAAAATTGGATGACAAAGACGACCCAACGGATAGCGATAAATTTAGGGAAGCTACCGATGTTTTTAATATCAACTCGTTATACGGGCACAAACTAAGCGAAAAATTCGCGATTTCCGGTTTAGCCGAATACAGAACAACCATTTTAAGCAATTTTAACGATCCCGGATTTTTGGATTTGGGTGTTGGTGCCACTTGGACACCGGCTAAAGATTTAGTGGTTGTTGTGCATCCATTAAACTACAACTTTGTGTTTAGCAGCAATTCGGTTATAGATTTTGAGTCGTCTATGGGTGCTAAAATCCTTGTTGATTATACGCGACAAATTGATGCTGTAAGTTTCAAAACCAATTTATCGATGTTCCAAAGTTATAAATCTGGAGATCTATCGAACTGGACCTGGACGAACTCTTTTGGATATACCTTATGGAAAATGATTGGTGTTGGTTTTGATTTGGGTTTAAGACAAAACAAACAAGAAGCGTTTAACTACCAACAAAGTCAACCAGGAAGTACAAATGCACAGTTAAAAGATACCGATAACAAACTACAATCGTATTGGGTGTTCGGACTTAATTATAAGTTTTAGACCATTTAAAAAATATACCACGCAAAAAGGCTATCTGTTAGATAGTCTTTTTTTGTTTATAAACTTCATTTTTAAGCATATATGCAAATATTGTAACCTAAATAAATTTCTTTCAAAAATTGAGATTAATGCATTTTATCTGTTTTATTTGTATTTAATCGATAATTTTATTTATATTGCCCCCAATTAAGCTCCCAACTTTATTAACTACTTATGGCCACCAAGAAAATAATACTAGCAGAGGATAACTCTACACTATCAATGCTATTAAAATTCCGTCTAGAAAAAGAGGGATACCATTTACTATCTGCAGTAAACGGGAAGCAAGCTTTGGAACTCATTGAAACCGAAAAACCAGATTTAATAATAACCGATATTATGATGCCGTTTGTTAGCGGTTTAGAGGTTATTAGTCATGTACGAATTAAACTGGATTCGAACACACCTATAATTGTATTCTCGTCTGCAGGTCAAGAAGAAATGGTTTTAAAAGCTTTCAGTTTAGGTGCCAACGATTTTATGGGAAAACCTTTTAGTCCAAACGAATTAATGATTAGAGTCAATAGACTAATTAATTAGAAGATGGATAGCCTAAACTACATTTTCAATTATATTGAAGATTTTCCATTTTTGGTTAAATCTACTTTGTGGTTTAGTGGTATTTTAGCTTTGCTCATAATAATACTAATCCTTTATCTACGGCTCATTCGGTTACATTTAAGAATAAAGGATAACGAAATTAAAACCCTTAAAAGTGAATACGAAACTTTATTGGTAGAATACCTGTATTCTGGAAGCAGTACAGAACATTTAACGGAGAATCAATTATCTATAATTTCAAGATTAAAGAAAGAAGCAACCATTAAATCGAGAAGAAAAATTATTGTTTTAATTCTTTATAAATTAATGAGTGAGGTTTCTGGTGAAATGTCTGAAGCCGCAAAAATATTTTATTTTAAAACCGGTTTATTTGAGTTTGCCTTAAAGGGTTTAAAAACTAAAAAATGGCATATCATTTCAAAAGCTATCGGAGAACTTAGGAGGTTTCAGGTTGTTGAGATACAAAACGAAATAATGCCATTAATTACACATCCTGTGCGTGAAGTTCGTAAAGAAGCACATTTGTATTTTGTGAGTTTATTTCAGTTTGACGGCCTCATGTTTTTAAACAAAATAAAAACCCCACTATCGGAATGGGATCAATTGCAAATTCTCGGAATATTGCAACGGTTTGATAAACAAGATATCTGCGACATTAAGCCTTGGTTAAAATCGTCAAACCATACGGTTGTTTTATTTGCCTTAAAACTCGCTAAGGTTTACAATCAATTTGAAGTAAAAGATGTACTAATTGATTTGCTTTCACATGAAAACCAAGACATTAGAATTTGTACCATAGAAGTTTTAACAAGTTTATACGGTATCGAAGCTAAAGAGGTATTAAAAACCAATTTTAACGAATTAAGTATTGAAGAGCAGCTTTGCTTTTTTGAGATGTTAGAAAAATTAGTGGTCCCAACGGATGAGCCTTTTATTGAAAAACACCTGTTTCACAAAGACTTTGAAATACAACTATTAGCGCTTAAAATATTAAAGTCCATTAACCTTGATAAGTTTTTAGGGTTAAAAGAATTGGCAACAAACAAGGATAAGTTTGACATGTATAAATTTGTAAATAATGGATAATACTACGGCACAAATCATTATTCAAATATTTCATTATTTGTTTTTTGCTTTCGCTTTTTTAGCCATAGTATCATACATTATACTATCTGTAATTTCTGCAAAAGAAACCACACAGTATCTTAAAAAAAAGAGCTTTATAAATTATAAAGATATTCTATCGTCTTCCATTTCACCGTCAATAAGTATTATAGCTCCAGCTTATAACGAAAGTCTTAATGTGGTTGAAAATGTACGGTCGTTGTTGTCCAATCATTATGCTAATTACGATGTTATTATTGTAAACGATGGGAGTACCGATGATAGTTTAGAGAAATTAATTGCCGCTTACGATTTAGAAAAAGCGGAGTTTTTAATAAATGAAAAGCTACAAACCGAACCACTTCGGGCTGGTGTTTTTAAATCTAAAAATCCTGCTTTTGAAAAGTTAATAGTAGTCGATAAAGAAAACGGTGGTAAAGCCGATGCCTTAAATATGGGACTTAATATAAGCAATAGTAAATATGTAGCTTGTATAGATGTAGATTGTTTGTTGTTAGAAGACGCTTTACAGAAAATGATAAAACCGTTTCTTGAAGAAACCGAAACCACGGTTATTGCATCTGGAGGTGTAATTCGCATTGCAAACTCTTGTACCATTAGCGGCGGTAAATTATTAGACGTAAATCTTCCTAAAAATTTGCTTGTTCAATCTCAAATATTAGAATACATTCGTTCATTTTTACTGGGCAGAATGGCATGGAGTAGACTAAACGGATTATTGGTAATTTCGGGAGCTTTTGGCATATTTGAGAAAAAAATTGCGATAGAGGTTGGCGGTTACGATACCAATACCGTAGGGGAAGATATGGAAATTGTAGTGCGGATGCGACGCTACATGGAAGAAAGTAACAGAAAGTACAAAGTATCATATATTCCCGATCCTTTATGTTGGACGGAAGCACCCGATAACTATAAAGATTTTATATCACAAAGAAACAGATGGACTCGAGGTACTATTGAAACCATGAGAAAACATCGAAAAATAGCGTTTAATCCCAAATATGGGTCTTTTGGAATGATTAGCTATCCGTATTGGTTAATATTTGAGCGTTTAGCGCCCGTTATAGAGGTTGTTGGCCTTGTATATTTTATAATATTATTGTTTTTAAATGCCGTACGTTGGGAGTATGCCTTATCCTTCTTTTTATTGGCCTATTTATTTTCTGTATTGCTATCAATCCTTGCATTGTATTCTGAAGAATTATCATTTCACCAATATAAGAAGAAAGGCATGGGCATAAAACTTGTATTATTAAGCGCTATTGAACCGTTTATTTTACACCCATTTATATTGTATGCGGCTGTAAGAGGTAATATTGATTACTATTTTAACAAAAATAAAAAATGGGGTAAAATGACGCGTAAAGGATTAACAGGCTAAAGTCTAATCCCGATAAATTTAATTATAAAGTAGGTATGAAGTTTAACTTTAAGAATAAGGATTTTTATGGGTACGCATGTGCAACCTTATCTTTAATTGGAGTGTTCTGGTGTATCAGTCTTTTTGAAGCTTTGTCTTTAAAAACCACTGCCCACGACACTTTATTTAATACGATTTTTTTTAAGTTCATTAATGATTTTTGGGTGGCTTTAATTGTTGGTATCTTATTGTTTCCGGTATATCTATTACTTCATTATTTATCAAAAAAATATGCGCTTAATATTATCAAAGCCCTGTTTGTAATCATAATAATCATACAGTTTTCGCTTGTAAAATACAGTGTAACAACACTTTTAAATTTAGGTGCCGATCTTTTAGGCTATTCTTTTGATGATATTTATAAAACCGTTTCTGCTTCAGAGTCCTTGTCTGTCACCTATTTTATACCGTATATTTTATTTCCCATATTGCTGATTTTGTTTTTCAAATTAATCGAAAAGTTTGTCAGCAAACGTAAGTTAACCGGCGGAGGCATTATACTTATCGTGCTATTTGGCAGTGCCATGTTAATATCGTACAACAATACTTCTAACAAAAAAAATCAAAATAAAATAGCGTATTTAACGGCCGATATCATAAAATATCAGAGTGAAAAAATCAACCTCAGCACAACTGCTTTTAACAGGAACGATTACCCTTTATTAAAACCATTTCATACGTCTAAAGATGTGTTGTCACCATTCTTCAACATGAAGGAAGAGAAGCCCAATATTGTAGTTTTAATTGTAGAAGGTTTGGGTACTGAATTTATTGGCCATAGAACCTACGGTGGCTTTACGCCATATTTAGACGGTTTAATTTCAAAATCTTTGTACTGGGACCATTTTGTAAGCACCACAGGGCGAACCTTTGGTGTTCTACCTTCTTTGTTAGGGTCATTGCCTTTTGGAGACACTGGTTTTATGGAAGTGCCTCAAACACCATCCCATATATCATTAATTAGTGTTTTAAAAGCTAATGGATACACGACTTCTTATTACTCTGGAGATCGATCTGGATTTGATAAAAAAATTAATTTTCTTGAATATAACGAGATTGAAAACATTGTTGACGAGAGTAAATACGAGCAGGAATACATAAAAACCGAAACTAATTCCGGTGGCTTTTCGTGGGGCTATCCAGATGCCGAAATTTTCAAGAAAACCTTAGCTTCTTTAGATGATAAAAAACAACCGCGATTAGATATAATCATGACGCTTTCTAATCACGAGCCTTTTAAATTCCCTAATAAAGAACTTCACGAGTTAAAGGTAGACAGTATTTTAAGCGCTAATAAAAACCTAAAAATATCAAAAGAAGAGGTTTTAAATCATAAAGATATTTACGCCACTTTAAACTACACTGATGCGTCTATCAAAGATTTTATGACGGCCTATGCAAAACGTAAAGATTACAACAATACTATTTTTATTATTACAGGCGATCACAGACTAATTCCGATTTCACAAAAAGACAAACTGTGTCGATTTCATGTGCCTTTATATATTTACAGTCCTCTTTTAAAGAAAGCCGAAAGGTTTAAATCTGTGTCTTCACACTGGGATGTTGCACCAAGTATACTTGCTTTTTTGGCGAAAAACTACAAGCTCAATAATTTAGAAGAAACCGCTTGGATGGGCGAAGGCTTAGATACGGCACGGCAGTTTAGAAACATTCATAAAATTCCATTAATGCGTTACAAAGGAAGCATTAACGATTATATGTATCAAGATTATTTGTATTCTGATGGTGAATTGTTCAAAATAAAAGAGAATTTTAATACGTCTATAATCGACGATGAGGTATTGATTAACCAACTGTCAGATTCATTGATGTCATTTAAAAAAATGAATGCTTATGTAACTCAGCAAAATAAGATTTTCCCCGATTCACTAAATATATACATGAAATCCCGAATCGATTTTTCTGAAGCGCAATTGGCATCAATAAAAGCTATGGCGAATAAATTATCTTTAGATGAAACATTTGAAATAGCCAGAGAAAAAGCTTTTAATAAAGAACGTGAAAAGGCACGATTGTTATGCGATTATATTTTAAACGAGCTTCCCAATCATGCTGATGCCCGCACATTAAAAGGCAGAACTTTAGCATGGGATGGGTATTTTGAAAAAGCCGAAGCCGAATTATTGAATGTTGTTAAAAGATCGCCTTTTTATTACGATAGCTATTTAGCGCTTTTAGATATGTATTGGTGGTCTGGTCAAGAGCACAAATCTGAAGCTATATTTAAAAAAGCTATAAAAAATAAAATAAAAGAACCAGAGCTTAGTTTTAAAATGGCCCAAGCGTATTTAAGAAACCAAAACACCAAACAAGCCATTAAATTAATGGATAGTATTATTAATAAACACCCCAATAACACCAATTATTTAACGTTTAAAAAAACCTTACAGTAAAGGCCGTTTCAAATCATGAAAAACCTCAATTATATATTAATATTTCTTATCAGTTTTGGCGCATTTAGCCAGCAAAATGTTTTTAAGGGTGACCCCGACAGAGCTTTTGAAGTAGCTCGGGAATTAGCATTTAACAATGCACGAAAGCAAGCACAAGACACCTTGTTGTTGATTTTAACAAAGTATCCCGATTATCACGATATCAGAGACTTTTTAGGAAGCACGTATTCTTGGGATGGAGAATATAAAAAAGCAAGAGAAGCTTTTGAGTATGTTCTAAAAAAAGATTCCAATAGATTGGGTACTTGGGAGGCTGCCATTAAAAATGAGTTGTATAGCGAAGTGCCTTTTAGTGCCCTAAAAATGGCGAACGAGGCATTAACCTATTTTCCTAACAACCCGGATTTATTATACTTAAAAGCGAGTGCCCAAGAGGGTACCAACGAGCAAAACGAAGCCTTACAAACCATTGAGGCATTGCTAAAAACAAATCCAAACCATGAAAAAGCACAATCCTTTAAAACCAGTTTAGTTGATAAATTAAGTTTAAACACCATAGGGTTACGGTCGTCGGTCGAGATATATTCAGAAGTATTCGACCCCATGCAGTATTATCTATTTAAATATTCAAGACAAACAAAATATGGTAGTATTCATGGTAAAGTTAATTTTAACAGAAGGTTTGCTTCAAATGGTGTACAATTTGAAGTTGATTTATATCCAAAAATAACCAAAGGTTTATACGCTTATTTAAATGTTGGCGTATCCGGTTCATCACTGTTTCCAGATATTCGCTACGGATTCGAACTATACAAATCTTTACCAAAAAGTTTTGAGGCATCACTCGGATTAAGAGCCTTAAAATACTCGCAAACCACAACCATTTATACGGGTTCTGTAGGTTGGTACACCGGTAATGATTATTGGTCGTTTAGAACCTACATTACCCCTGGCGATTCTGGCGCGAGCATGTCAGGAACCCTTAATTACAGAAAGTATAGAATTAATTCCGATAACTATTTTAGCATTGATGCGGGCATGGGTTTTTCTCCCGAAATTTACAGATTCGAATTTGAAGGCAATGAAAACGCCATCATAAACCTTAAATCCCAAAAATTAAATTTAGGCTACTTTTTCACATCGAAGAACAACAAAAATGCATGGGGCATAAGAAGTGGCATTGTGCATCAAGAGGTTAGTTTCAACCCGGGTTCGTATTTTTGGATTTTTGATGTGGGATTATCTTGGAATATGAAATTTAAATAAAACCATCATTCCATTTCTTCATCATTGTAAGTCGGATATGAAAAATGATTGGCGTTGGGTTCGATTTTGGTTTAAGGCAAAATAAACAAGAAGCGTTTAACTACCAACAAAGTCAACCAGGGAGTGCGAATGCGCAATTAAAAGATACCGATAACAAACTACAATCGTATTGGGTGTTCGGACTTAATTATAAGTTTTAATATTCTGAAAACCAAAACATTTCGACTGCGCTCAATGTGACATTTAGAGTAGAAATTGACTTTTTATACAGCTTCTTTTTTATTCATCACCTTTAAACTTCTTCTTTTTATGTTTTCTTCCAAAAAGCCTTTTAAAAAACCCATCTCGTT
Source organism: Hwangdonia sp. (assembly GCF_048381975.1). Taxonomy (NCBI): domain Bacteria; kingdom Pseudomonadati; phylum Bacteroidota; class Flavobacteriia; order Flavobacteriales; family Flavobacteriaceae; genus Hwangdonia; species Hwangdonia sp. The sequence continues at coordinate 220,246 of NZ_JBLWYT010000001.1, forward strand.
TTTCCGGATTACAGTCTAAATCACTAATAACCTCTTGTGAAGGTGTTTCAAAATTGCTTTTCGTAATACTATTAAAATGCGTATCGGCATTTAATTTCTGATAAAATTTAGCAAAAATAGGTAATGCAGAATTTGCACCTTGCCCAAGGCTTGTAGATTTAAATCCAATGCTATGGTTATCGTTCCCAACCCAAGTAACGGTTACTAAATTAGGGGTAATACCCACAAACCAACCGTCTTTATTGTTTTGCGTGGTTCCTGTTTTGCCTGCTATTTCGTTTTTTAAATTATAGGTTGATCGCAATCTAGAGGCTGTTCCGCTATTAACGGTAGATTTCATTATTTGTAGCATCACCTGCCTTGTATAATTGCTATAAGCAGGTTTTTCTATAATTTGTGGTTCGAATGCGGCAATAATATGACCTGCTTTATCTTCAATTTTTGTTATCGCATACGGTTTAACGCCTTTGCTGTTGTTTACATAACTAGCATAAGCTCCTGTAAGTGCTTTTAGGTTTATTTCTGCTACGCCCAAAGCCAGCGAAGGTTCTTTAGGAAGTGCTTTACTAATGCCTAATTTTTCTATTTGCTGTACAACATTATCAATACCAACTTCATTTAAAACTTTTACAGCTATGGTGTTAACGGAATTGCTCAAAGCCATTTCTAAATTATAATTGAGGTGCGGATCTTCTTCTTTTACACCGGAGTTGGTTGGCGTCCAATCATCAAAATTAGTGTAAGTGACTTCTTGTAACGAAAAATAGGTACACGGTTTCATGCCATTTTCAATTGCGGCAGTGTAAACAAAAGGTTTAAAGGTAGAACCAACCTGACGTTCGCTTTGCGACACATGGTCGTATTTAAAAAACCTATAATCAATACCGCCAACATAGGCTTTTATAGCACCGGTTTTTGGGGCAATAGAAAGCATTCCTGTGTTTAAAAATTTTAAATAATGCTTTAAACTATCTATTGCCGATATATTTTGAATGGTATCGCCCATCCAATTAAACATTTCTGTTTTTCGTTTTACGGAAAGCGAATCTAAAATTTGAGCTTCAGTTAATCCCGCTTTTTGTAAGGACTTATATTTAGGCAAGTTTTTAATGGCAGCTTGGATAATGGCTTTATTAGAGTTCCACGGCGCTGTTTTTCCAAAAGATTTTTCGTGCACACTTTGCAAATCCATAAGGTATTCGCGCATGGCTTTTTCAGCAAAAGATTGCATGGTAGAATCTAATGTTGTGTGTACTTTTAAGCCATCCTTATACAAATCATAAACACTGCCGTCTGGTTTTTTTAGCGTGTCTAAAATAGCAGTTAACTCTTTTTTTACTTGGGCACGAAAATAAGGTGCCAACCCTACATCGTGATTAAAAGATTTATAATTTAAAACAATATTTTGATTGGTATAAGCCTCTAAAGAGTCTTGCGAGATGTATTCATATTTAAGCATTTGCTGAAACACAACATCGCGTCGTGATTGACTGCGCTCTAAATTAATCCGTGGATTAAAATAGGTGGTTGCTTTTAAAGTACCAACCAAAGTGGCGGCTTCTGAGTAAGATAATTTTGAAGCTGGTTTGTTAAAAAACTTTCGTGCAGCGCTTTCAACGCCATAAGTGTTATCTGGGAAAGGTACCGTATTAAGGTAAAGCGTAAGAATATCTTCTTTTGTATAAATAGTTTCAATGCGTTTAGAAATAATCGACTCTTTAAACTTGTTAATTAACATGCTAAAAGCGAAATATTTTTTACGCCCAAAAAGATTTTTTGCCAATTGCAACGTAATGGTGCTGCCACCACCAGCAGATTTATCCTGAAAAATGATGTTTTTAACAAACACGCGCATTAAGCTTACGTTATCGATTCCGTCGTGTTCATAAAACCGCACATCTTCGGTAGCTATAAGCGCATCGATAAGATGCTGGGGGAAATCTTTAAAATTCAATGGCTGCCTGTCATAAATGTAATATTTCCCAATCAATTTACCGTTGGCATCCAGCACTTGCGTAGCCTCGGCTTGTTTGATGGAACCTAAATCCTGTTCCGTAGGAAGTTTTCCAAAAGCTCCTAAAAATACACTAACATAAATGATTGTAAAAAAAAGGACGATGCTTGCCGCTGCCATTAAAGACCACCTAACCCATCTGTTTTTTAGTACCAATCTTATACGTTTCATTCCAAACAGTCTGGTTTATTGCTGTATATCGTCGTAATCCGGATATAAAAAATGGTTGTAAGGGAAACGCGTTACGTGAATGTCGCGAACCTCATCGTAAACACGTTTTTTGAAATCTTCTAAATTCTCTTTGTTTAGTGCCGAAATAAACAGGGCGTTGTCGCCTAATTTGTTCATCCACGTTTTTTTCCATTCTTCCAACGAGTAGTGCTCAGAGCTGCGTTCGATTTCCAAATCTGTTGGGTCAAAAGGTTCTGGCTTGTAAGCGTCAATTTTATTAAACACCTTTATAATGGGTTTATCGCTGCTATTTATTTCACCTAAAATTTTATTTACCGATTCAATATGTTCTTCAAAATTGGGATGCGAAATATCTACCACATGCAATAATAAATCGGCTTCCCTAACTTCATCCAGTGTGCTTTTAAAACTATCAACCAATTGCGTTGGCAACTTCCTGATAAACCCAACCGTATCGGTTAACAAAAAAGGCAGATTTTGAATAACCACTTTTCTAACCGTGGTATCCAGTGTGGCAAACAGTTTGTTTTCGGCAAATACGTCGCTTTTGCTTATCACGTTCATGAGTGTGGATTTGCCCACATTGGTGTAGCCCACCAATGCCACTCTTACCATTTTACCACGGTTACCGCGCTGTACGGCCATTTGTTTATCAATGGTTTCTATACGTTTTTTTAAAAGTGCTATTTTATCGCGTACAATACGTCTGTCGGTTTCTATTTCGGTTTCACCCGGTCCTCGCATGCCAATACCCCCTTTTTGGCGTTCAAGGTGGGTCCACATCCCTCTTAATCGTGGCAGTAAATATTCGCATTGGGCCAGTTCTACCTGCGTTCTGGCGTAACTGGTTTGGGCGCGTTGTGCAAAAATATCGAGTATTAAATTGGTTCGATCCAATACTTTTACATTAAGTATTTTACTTATGTTTCGTTCTTGGGCGGCCGATAATTCATCATCAAAAATAGCGGTGCCAATATCGTTTTCTTCAATAAATTCGCGCACATTTTCCATTTTTCCACTGCCTATAAAGGTCTTTGGATTTGGCATATCCATTTTTTGGGTGAAGCGTTTTATAACATCGCCGCCGGCGGTAAAGGTTAAAAATTCAAGCTCGTCTAAATATTCTTTAGATTTTTCTTCATCTTGATCTTTAGTAATAATGCCAATTAAAACGGCACGTTCTAAGCTGAGGTCTTTCTCTTCTATCATAATGCAAAGTTACGTAATTACAAGCATTTTATTTTTTCTATTTTTGAAGTATGTTAGACACTTTTGAAGACCTACCGATTAGAGACGATATGCAGACGGTTGCATTTTATAATCTTGAAAATCTATTCGATTTAAACGAAGATAGACATACCAACGATAACGATTTTTTACCGACATCGGTTAAAAAATGGACACCGAAACGCTACAAAAACAAGCTTAGAAAACTGGGGTTTGCCATTTCGAATATAGGACGAAAAGAAACAGGGAAACAGCCTGCTATTGTGGGATTATGCGAGGTTGAAAACGCAAAGGTTATTGAAGATTTAATAGCCTCGAAACATTTGGAAAACTGCAATTATAAGTATGTGCATTACAATTCTTTGGACGAACGCGGGATTGATGTGGCCTTACTTTACGATGCTACGGCTTTTAAAGTGACCCATTCTGAAACGTTTACCATTCAATTGACTAACGTCGATGGTTTTCCTGATTATACCAGAGATATATTGTTGGTGTCGGGTTTACTTGATGGCGAGCTTGTACATGTTATCGTGAATCATTGGTCGTCGAGACGGGAAGGCGAAAAGGAAACCGAATTTAAACGCATGGCGTCTTCAGCCAAAGTTGGCGAGATTATTACAACGTTACGATTAGACAATGAAAACGCTAAAATTATTGTAATTGGCGATTTTAACGACGACCCGCATAGCCATAGCATAAAGCAGTTGGTTAACGGGTTTAATTTGTTTAATCCTATGGAAACATTGCGCTCGTACAGTCGGGGTAGCTCTTATCACCGTAGACAGTGGAACTTGTTTGACCAAGTTTTAATATCGACCAATTTTTTTAAAACTTCTGATAAACTGTTCGAATATTACACGGCCAATATTTTTGATGAAGATTTTTTAAAGCTTTTTAACGGCAAATTTAAAGGCTCGCCTTTTAGAACTTATATTGGCAAAAAATATCAAGGCGGTTACAGCGACCATTTTCCGGTATATGCTGTTTTTAAGAAGTGATAGTTTACACCCAGTAATTCAAACACGACAATATGAATTTGCGGGTAAATGCCGTAAGAATGTCGTAAATAAACCGCTATCAAAAAATACATTCATGTATAACTTTGAAGTGAATTAAATTAAAAATAACATGAGCATAATAGGAAATAAAATTAGTGAACGTAGAAAAGCAAAAGGTCTTACACAAGAAGAACTAGCGGAGTTGTCTAAAGTAAATTTAAGAACAATACAACGAATTGAAAATGATGAAAACGAACCACGTGGAAAAACGTTAATTTTAATTTGTGAAGTATTAGATATTAACGTTGAAGACTTATTGAATATTAAAAATGAGACTAACTATACAGCCAATAACTTAATACATGGATACACATTGGCAACAAAAGGAACTCGTTTTTTAGCTAATCTTATAGAAACTTTAATATTTAGCGTTATTATTTTTATTCCATATACTCTTTATACTTTATCTTCATTAGAAGAATTCCATAATATAGATAGCAACCCTATTGGTATTCAATTTGCTGCAATTTTTGGTTTAATTGTAGGAGCTATTTTTTATCCGATATTTACTGGTAATTTAGGACATCTCATTTTTGGTTTAAAAGTAATATCTAGTGAAACAGGAAAGGATTTTAATAAAGCATCAGATGGAGCTATTCGAGAGCTCTTAAAGGGTGTTTTCAGCTTCTTTATTATACCTATTATATGGATTTTATGGGATGAAAAAAATCAAAACTTGTATGATAAACTAACTAAAACTGTTGTTGTAGATAAAAATTCTAAAGTTTAATTGAGATGGCAACTAAACAGCCTGAAACACAACATAAGCCAATCCTAAAACAACACAGGGTAAAACCCAAAGCAGCCAAATATTGGTTTGTGGTTTTTTCTTTTTAATCATTTTTGCGTTTATCATCATGCGTCTTTTACCCGTGTATTGTATCCAGTTTTTAAAATGGATACCAATGGAAACCAAAATAAATAATGTCCAGGCGCTCGTGCTCGACATCGTATCGGCATGCATTTTATTAAAAAAGGCGGCAAAAAAACAACCTAAAAGAAACGCTAAACTTATTTGAAGTATAGTTACATAAACCAGCGCCACAGTATTTGCCTTTTGTTTGTATCGCTTTTTATAAAACGAAAATATTGCGTAGTAAAATTGGTCGAAAACTGTCATTTGGCGAATTTAATGTTTTCTTAATGACTTTATGCTATTTTAATTACTCAACATAATCTACGCTAATATCATCCAATTCGTAAACCCCATCAAAAGTATCCTGTCCGCTGCCCGTGTATTTAAATGCGACGTGCATGGTGCCGGTTGCGCATGATAAATCGACAGTTCCGGAATTAAACCAGGGCACAAACGAATCGGTATCCTTTACCACATAAGCCGCAGACAGCACGCCCCAAGTTGCCGTGGTAATATTAGCTTCATTACCATTCCAATCCAGTGAATATAACACTTCCATAAAACTACTATCGGCTAAACTATTTGATGTTTTAAAACGCAGCGTAACGCCCTCATAAGCATCTAAATCAATAGCCGGTGTAATTAACCAACCAATGCTACTATCGTCTCCGGAACTGGCGGGTTGAAACCTCGCAGAACGCCCCAAAGAAGCATTGGACGATGTTGACGAATAGCCTTCCCAAGCTACTGTGCCTGCTTCAATATAATTGGTCCAACCGTCAATTTCAATGGGTTTATTGTTTTTTTGAGATTCGAAATCTTCCATAAATAAATTTCCTGAGCCAACGGTTGATGCCAAACCGCAATTCAATTCCATTGGGTCGCAACGGGGATCGCTATCAAAATTTATATCTTGGGTGCTGTTGATGATTAACACATTAAAATCGTCGCCAAAATCCCTACTAAAAATACCGGTAACGGAACCTTTTCCCTGCGGAACAATTAGCGATTTAAAATCGGCAAACGTACTGGTTTGTAAAATCATGGAAATACCGGAGTCGCAGCTTTCCAGCAAACGGTGCCCATCAAACTCGTCGAACGATTCACTGGCATAAGTGGCGCCCAATTCAAACCGGTTTAGTTGCATGTTAATTAATTGAATTAAGGTGTTTTTATCCCATGCATTTAATTCTGATAAATCGGCAATTTTTGGGGTTATTGTTGCGATGTCGTTACTTCTAATTACCACATCTTTATACTCGGCAGCTTGTATCTGTTTCACACTTACGGCATCGCCTTTTCCAATGGTTAAAACGCCATTGCTTTCGCCAACGGTTAACCCCGTTAGTTTTACGTAAACTTTTTGTCCGAATTGATAGGTGTCTGATAAACTACTCACATTGATATCAATCTTAAAACCCAACCTCGGGTCGTTATCCGGACTGCTGTCATCTGTTTTATTTTGAATGATGAGTTCTTTAAAAAAGTTACCGGATTTATCCGAAGAAATCACATAGCCTACAATATATAAATCGGTGTCGTCATCGATAACAACGGTTGAATTCCCATTGTTTTCGGCCTGTTCGTAAAGCGATTTAATGGCTTTAAATGTGGTTATTTTATCTTGCGGAATTTGGGGTTCGGTCACCGAAATATTGGGTACACTGTAATCGTCGTCTTTTACACAAGCCGATATAACCAAAAGCATTAAAACAACACTTAAAAGTATTCTGATTTTGCTATTTTTTTTCATAATTAACTTTTTTAAAATCTAAGATTCAAATTTAAGAAATAGGTCGTGCCACGGCCGTACCAGTATTTCGATCCGAAAACGGGTTTGTCCAACGCTTTATCATCCCTTAACTCTCTGTAATTGGCATTTCTACCTTGCTCGAAACCACCGGTTTTGTAGGTTTCGTCTAAAAGATTATTAACGCTTGCAAAAAGCCCCACATAGTATTTACCGAGCTTCCACGATTTTCCACCGACCAAATTTATAACCATATAATCATCAAAACGTTCTTGCTTTAATAAGGTTCGTGCTAAATCTTCATCGTAATCATTAAAAACATTCCCATCAAAATCTGTTGTAAAATTTGAGGATCGAGTTAAGGGATTGACATCCACATAGGTGTTGGCGAAAAAATTCACCGTAGCGCCAAACCACCAAAAATCGGGGTCGCGATAATCAAAGCCCACCGAATACGCATGTTGCGGTCCCGAAGCCAGTTTGTAATTTTTTAAATTGGACTGTCCAAAACCTTTAAATCCATTAATAAAACCAGCGGCAACAGATTCGTCGTCGGGTTCTGTCGATAAAAATAAATCTGGATTATTGGCATACGTAAATTGGCCAACCGATGCCACGCCTTTCAATTTTATGGTTGGGGTTACTTGGGCTTCAATACCTGCTTCAATTCCCAAATGCTTTTTATCTATGCCTTGTAAAATCTCTTGAACAAAGGCTGTATTATCGCCTCCTACGCCATCGGCAAAATAGAATGATATTTCGCTGGCATCGGTTATCTTAGTAAAATAGCCCGTTAGTTTTGCTTTTATTATGGACGATCTGAAAATATAACTGCCATCGACACTCATTATATTTTCTTCGGAAATATTAGGCACTATATTATGGTTTTCCCTTGAATTTGAATAGGTGTTTTGTATGGAAGGCGCTCTGGAAATGAAACCCGCATTGGCATCAAATACATGTTTTCCTGTAAGTTTATAGGTAAGACCTCCTTTGGCACCAAAACCTGTGAAGTTTAATTTGTCGCCTTTGCCCAAGGAATTATCTGGAAACCCACCATTTTGGTACTTGCCGTCTCTTTGGTATTGGGTGTTCTTTACACTTGCAGACACATAAAAATCGGTCTTTTTAAATTTGAATTGCGCCTGCGCATAGGCACTCAATTCGCTCGCCAGTATATTGTAATGGTATTTAAAGGTGTCGCCTTGACTTACCACGCGATTGGGGTTTAACAAGTTGTTTTGTGCTTCTTCGATAGTTGTGGCAAAACCATCGATATCCAAATAGGTTGATGCACCTAAAAGATCTAAAACCTGGGCAAAGTTTTCAGACTTTAAAGTTTTATAATTTAGGGCCGCATTTAAGGTGGTATGCTCGTTTAATTGGGTATTTAAAATAGAATTTAGGGTAAGTTGCGAATCATCAACCCGATCTTCATACAAGGCATAAATAGCATTGCCGCCTTGTTGGGCATTATTGATATTGGTGCTGTACATGGCGTTCCAGTCTATTTGGCCATCATCCAAAAATTTATTTAAGGCTAAGTAGGCAAACTGCAAATCGTTAGGAAAGTTTCTTTCAAAATAGCTTGGGAGCTTTTGGTAATAGGCCGGACTTGGGTTTGCGCCACCGCCTTGGGGAAAGCCATTAACCAAATCGGTGCCATTATAATCCAATCGGCTATTGCTCAGTTTTCCAAATTGGTAACCTATGTTAGTATTTAAATGGGTTTTGCTATTGAAATCCCAATAATGGTTTAACATGATTATGGGTTCGTTAACTTCTTTAATTCTACTGTTGCGTTTTTCACCGTTTTGCCAACCCCAATATTCATTATACTTTATGCCCTTTAAATCATAAATTTCTTGTGTATTGGGAGACGATTTACCGCGACGATTGGGTGTGTAAACGGCCGTAAGGTTTAAACTATGGGTATCGCTGATTTTTTTTTCCACGGAAGTGAAAAACGAATTTGAATTATAATGCGTCGCTTCTTGATAGCCTTGGTTTCCCCAGCGTCGCCCAACCGAAATGGTATAGGCCCAATTGTTTTTTAATAAACCCGAAGCATAGGTTGCCATAAACCGATTGGTGTAACTACGGTTTGAAGACGAGTAGGTTATACGGCCGCCAGACCGCGCTTCTGAGGCTCTCGTGTTTATATTTGTACTGCCCAAAACACCGCCAAAATTATAGTTTGATGGCGTTAATCCCGCTGCCAATTCTTGGTTTCTCAACACATCGTTTATTCCGCCCCAATTGCTCCATTGCGGTCGTCCGTTATAGGTTTTGTTCATTTCAATACCATTGATTAGAACGGAGCTGTGGTTAGAATCCAAACCTCTCAATCTAAAAAAGGATGCACTAAACTCGAATGCCGCGGTACGTTGAAATATGTCTAATGACGATGCCAACAAGCCCGAAATATTATCGGCGCCACTGGTATCATCGTTCAATTCGTCATCGCTAAGTGTAATGGTAAATAAATCCTGGTTTCTGGAGGCTTCCGTTTCTAAAGTCATGCCCGTAATGTTTACCGTTTTGTTTTCATTTACAACTATGGGATACCTTTTGGTAATGTATCCTATTTTGGAAATCCTTAAAACCTGTTCGCCCAAGGGCACATTTAAAGCAAAAACAAATTCGCCCAAAGCATTGGTTTGCGCGGTTTGTTTGGTTGCTTCAATAGTAATGGTGACATTAGAAATGGGTTCAAAAGAAATGGCATCCAAAACGCTGCCTTTTATACTTGTTTGTTGCCCAAAGCTTAATGAAACTGTAATAAATCCAAATAAAAAAAACAGTACAATTTTCTTCATATCTATTTAGAAACAAATGATTAGACATAGAAACATCTAAAAATAATTTAATTCATTTAGAATAACTTTGGCTTAGGTTTTGTATTATAGCTAATGCAATCCGTTAGTTTGTTATTAAAAATGAGTATTATTAAACTTAGCATTTCTATTTTATTTTTTGGGCTTATTTGGACTGCAAATGCTCAAGAAAAAAAATTCAAAATCCACACTGTAGCCTTCTACAATTTAGAAAATTTATTTGACACTATAAACGACCCGAATAAATTTGATGAATTTAGCCCGATGATGGAACTAAAAACCAATCGTTCTGCCATTTATAAAAAGAAAGTAAAAAATATGGCCCGAGTAATTGCAGATATTGGTGCTGATATTGCAAATAACGCCCCCGCAATTATTGGAGTTTCTGAGGTTGAAAACAGAGAAGTGCTTGAAGATGTGGTAAACGATTCGTTATTACTTGAAAAAGATTACGGTATTGTGCATTACAACTCGCCAGATACACGAGGCATTGATGTGGCTTTATTGTTTCAAAAAAAAATATTTACACCCACGCATACAAGTAGCCATGCACTAAAAATTTATGACGATACCGGTAAACAACGGGTTTATACCAGAGACCAACTTTTAGTAACCGGTAATTTAGATGGCGATGTGATTCATGTTATTGTAAACCATTGGCCATCTAGACGAGGCGGGGAGGCGAGAAGCAGACCCAAACGAGTTGCAGCCGCAAAATTGAGTAAGCATTTAATAGATTCGGTACAAGCCATAAATCCTTATGCTAAAATATTTATTATGGGCGATTTAAACGACAACCCAACCAACGAAAGTGTTAAAGGTATTTTGAAAGCTAAAAAAGACAGAAAAAAAGTAGGGTTAAAAGGGATTTATAATCCGTTTGAAGGGTTTTATAAAAAAGGATTGGGTTCGAATGCGTACCGAGATACATGGAGTTTGTTCGATCAAATTTTGATGACCAAACCTTTGTTGGAAAAAGATTATTCGTCATTCCGATTTTATAAAGCGGGCATTTTCAATAAAAATTATTTGATAAATAACCGTGGGCAATATAAAGGGTATCCGAAAAGAAGTTTTTCCAATGGGACGTTTACCGACGGTTTTAGCGATCACTTTCCTGTTTATGTATATATAATCAAAGAAGTTGCAGATTAAAAATCTTCATAAAACAGAAAACCTGACAAGGGTTTAAAATCTGTCAGGTTTTGTAATATAATGGTTGTTTTTGTGTTTAACCCATCCACGTATTCCACGGAATTCTTGATAAAAATAACACGAGGGCAATGGTATAAAAAACAGCTATTGTTTTTAATTTAGAAGCCGATGTTAGTTTCTTTTTATGTTTGGAATAGCCTATGGTAATTAAAGCAACTGCTATAATATTTACAAAAGGATGCTCAACAAGGAATAAGCGTGCTACGGAATTGCTCATAACTTTACCTCCCAATTCGCTCCATAATTCAAATCTTGGCGATACAAAATAGAGTATCAATCCAATTAATAATTGAATATGGGATACGATTAATGTAAAAAGCGATATTCTGAAATCTATGGCTGTATATTCTTTATCACCGAATGTTTTAAATAGGGCATTAACCGCAGCAATAATTAAAACCAATAAAACAAGATAAGCCCAATAGGAGTGCAAATTTAAAAGCGTAGTATACATAATTTAATTTTTTGAAATTTGATTATAGCAAAAGTAATAATAAAAGACCTAAAAAAACCGCTTTGTTGGTAGCGGTTTTTTTAGAGTTTATGGGTTTTTAATTCCACTTGTTTTCGGCATCATTGCCACCCCAAACCAGTGTTGCCAAATACGGGTTGTCTATAAATGGATTTCTGTTGCCTTGAGCGGCATAAATAATGTTATTTCGCTGCTCTTCGAACGTCGAGACCGGATCTTCAATGTTCCATTTAATAAATAATTCCAGAGTGCCTACCTTTTCAAAAGTTTCACCATATCTTATATTTAGGTACATAACCATACGGGCGACATCCCCTTTCCAGTCATCACCAGGAAACCATTCTTCTGTTCCCAATGCGTAAGAACCGGTTCCGTCTGTAAAAGGATAATTAAGTCTATTGCTATTTACAGTTGCATCGCAGGCTCTTAAATGATGCAAATCAGTTACGGCATCATTGGCTTCAAGTCTAGACTGTGGATAAATATGTTCGGTATTAAAAGTTTGCGGCGAATATGAATTTGTTCCCGAGGTATATTCTTCCCAATATCTGCTTTCCCCGGAGTACATCAAAATAACATTATCCGCATTGTTTTCGTCTTCATCGGCATTGTATAAATATTGGTGTCTTTGGCCATAAGACAGTATTGTGGTATGCTTTTCTTTTGTTAGTTCATCTAATTCCGTAAACATTAAATCGGTGTCTTCCGAAAATATTACTCCAGAATAGTAGTCTACCAGTTCTGCAGGAATGTTAAAGTTTATAGCGGCAAGTACCGTAATGGTAACGGTTGCCGAATCGCAAGAATTAGTTGGTGTATCGTCATCACAAATGGTATACACAAAACTATCTGAACCAGTAAAATCGGTTGGAGGTGTATAGCTAATGGTGCCATCGGTATTTAAAACCACCGTACCTTGCGTTGAGGTGTTATCAACAGAAGTTAATACTGCACCATCGATAACGACATCGTTATCCAAAAGCGTTGAAATTATTTTCGTGCTATTTTCCAGGACATTAATGGCATCGTCTTCTGCTGTGGGATTGCCTTCGTCGGTTACCGTTATTGTAACGGTTGCGGTAGAACAGTTTTTAGGATCATCATCGTCACAAAGTGTATAAGTAAAGGTATCGGTGCCTACAAAATTATTTGCCGGTGTGTAGGTATAGGTTCCGTCTCTATTGTCTTCAATAGTTCCGCCGTTTGTTGATGCGGTATCAAAAGAGGTTATTCTTGCATTATCAACTACGGTATCGTTATCCAAAAGGTTGCCTATAATTAGTTTGGCATCTTCCACAGTTGTTGCTGTGTCGTTCACAGCTACGGGCTTACCATCATCAGTTGGTGTTGGGGTTGGTGGTGGCGCATCGTTGCCACTTGAGCTACAATTGGAAAAGGCTAAGACAACAAGTAATAATAAACAGATTTTTTTCATAATATTAATAAATGTATTAATTTTTTGAGGAAAAAAAACCACCTCGATTGAGATGGTTTTTTTTCTTTAACAATATACAATATTATTGATAAACCCAAACGCCTCCAGTTTTAATAACGCTTTTTGTTTCGTTAGTTGTAGAGCCGTTATAAATAATGTAAGTAAGCACGTATTTTTGTCCTTCTTCGGCACTAGGGTGTTTGTTATCCAACAGTAAGTTAAATGCTTCTAAAAGCATGGCATCACTCCAGTAATTGCTACTGCTTTCTCTTCTGTCAAAACTTCCAAAGAAGCCAACATTATCTGCAGGTCCAGGATATGTTGCCATAAGGGCATTGGAAATAAAATCAACATCAGCACTAGTGAATGTGTACTTAATGGTATTGTCTGGAACCCAGGTTGTTCCATCATGTCCAAATTGCACTGTTTCTTCTGCTACATTGTTGTAAGCCGAAAATGCTTCACCATCAAAAATATAGGCCGCTGTATAACTTTCTGTTACACCGCCACCAACATATAATTCATACATTGATAAAACGATATCTCCAGCACTCTTTGGGTTGAATTTATAGACGTCTAATAATGCAATTGGAATTTTTTGGTTGGCCTCATCTTCACTAGAAAAGTTAGGAAAGCCTTCACCCATGGCATTATATTGGTCTTCAGTAAACCCTGTGAATTTTACCCAAGATCCATTTTCAAAAGCAAAACCATCGGTTAATGTCATTTCACCTCCGTTATAAAAACGATATCTTAAAGAAACAAAGTCGCCTTCTTCTGGATTTGGATACGTAGCGTCTAAATAATCATAGATGTGCCCACTTTCATCAAAGTTACCGTAAGTTGTACCGGTAATGGCATTATGTTCTGCATCCGATAATTCGTAAACAGCTGCTTCGTAAGTTTCAATGGGATTGTACCATTTAAAAGTTACCAAAGCCGTAGAGCCTGCTCCCCATACTGGATATTTATCTGATAAAAAGCTAGGCAACATTGATTTTGCATCATCTACAGAATTAAAATTCCCAAAATTCAATTCAAGCTCATCATAGTCCTCGTCCGATAAGGTTATAACAGCATCACCAACTATAGGGTCTACTGTTGCATCTATGTCGTTATAGATGTCTTCCATAGGATTACAACCCGTAAGGGTTACTCCTAATACTACCATTAAATAAATTATTTTTTTCATTTTCAAAGTTTTTTAAAAATTAAATTTTGCCCCAACACTAAAGGTTCTTCCGTTACCAAACCAAACTAGTGCAGTATCTGCGTCTGAATTTGTACCATCGTTAGCATCAGAAATATATTCTGTATCAAATAGGTTGTTAATTCTTCCTGTTAAAGTTCCTCTAAAAGGACCTAAATCGAAATCGTGTTTTAATACCATATCAAATAACCCCACACTTGGTACTACCCATGTTTCAGGTCCAGGAGTTCCTCTATCACTCGGATCAAAATCTGCATATAAATTATCATAATAGATGTAATCTAATAACAATGTGGTTTCTGGCGATAAGCTATAATTCATACCCAAAGCCATAGTTGTTTGTGCTGCATCACCTACGTGTAAATCTTTTATAAATAAATTAACCGTGTCTACAACATTTTGTTCTTCGTCAATAATATCAACGTTTTCTACATTGCTATCCCATCTCCAATCTCCAAAAGATGCCATACCTGTGAATTTTACTTTTGAAGAAGCCTTGTAAACAAAATCAAGTTCAATACCATTATGAAGCGCGTTTACACCTAAAATGTTTGCTGCCAAAAACGATCCGTCTGGTTGTTGGAACGAAGCTGTTTCACTTCTATCATTCCATCTTGTAGAGTATAAGTTTACGTTTGCAGAAAGCTTGTCGCCTCTATAACCATAACCCAACTCGAAACTTGTAATTTTTTGATTTGCTGCATCTTCATTGATATGCTCGTTATCAAATTGTAAAAACACACTATCGAAACCTGGTGCTTTTTCAAAATAACCAACGTTGGCAAACACATTATGTTTATCGTCTAACCTGTAGTTAGCACCACCTTTAATACTATAGCCTAAGAAATTATAACGATCTGTTTCTTGTAATGGGTCGCTATCTAAGTAGTTAAAATAGTCAACTCTTTTGTAAGATGTATTTGAAACAGATAAAGAAACGAAGGTATTAAAGTTCTCATTAATATCGTGCTCTACTTGTCCGAAAGCACCTAACCAGCCTACGATACCATCATTAAAATATGAGAATTTATCGCCAACTTGAAGTACTTTATTTGGGTCGTTCACATCGCTGTCATCAGTCGCATACTGCCCGCCTAATAAATCGGTAACTTCTCTAAAGTGAATACCTTTATAGCTTCTCCAATCTAATCCGGTTAATAAAACGGTATTATCAGATAAGTCTGTTTTTAATGTAGATAAAAGCCCGTACCAGTTGTGATCGTTACGCGATGCTCTTAAGAATGTAGTAGAACCAAGAGCGCCATTTTCAATATTCTCATCAACAATACGATCTAAATCCACGGGTCCAAAGTTTCCAATTTTATAATCGTCACTAGAAAATTTACTTCTATCCGATCCTGCGGTTCCACCACCACCACCAGAGCCCCATGAGCCATATAATGCGGTTGACACACTTGTTCTATCACTTAGTGTCCAATAGTGATTTAATGAAATTTGAGGTTTGTGGTAAAAGTTATCTTCAATATGGGTTACTTGTCCATTTTTATAACCCCAATCAGAGTTGTATTTAATACCTCTTTCACTACTTCTATAGGTTTCTATAGTGTGGCGATTTTGTCTTTGACCATGACGTTGTTTCGCACCAATAGCTGTAAATGATAAGGTGTGGCTTTCGTTGAATTGTTTTGAAAGGTTAAGAAAATAAGAAACTCCAGTAAATTCGGTGCCATCTACATAACCATCTCCAGAAGTTTTGGCAGCAGATACTGTAGCAGCAAAACCGTTCTCGTTTAATCCTGTAGAATACGTTAATCCGTATTTTAAATACCCGTCGTTTGCTAGAGTAGTAGAAACATTTCCACCTGCCTCTGCATCGGTAGTTTTAGATAAGATATTAATAGTTCCACCAATTGATGGCACGGCAACCTTTGAAGCTCCAAGACCTCTTTGTACTTGCATAGATCTTGTTGCATCGGCTAATCCAGCCCAGTTAGACCAAAATACACGACCGTTTTCCATATCGTTAATTGGTACACCATTAATCATAACGGCTACGTTTTCAGATTTAAAACCACGTACATTAATTCTACCGTCACCATAACCACCACCTGCTTTGGTTGCATATACGCCTGGAGTTGATTTTAAAATCTCAGGAAATTCTTGTGTTCCTAATTTTAGCTCTATATCGGCTGCTTTTACAGTTGATACGGCTACTGGCGTTTTTCTATCAACAGCCACAGAAGCAATAATTTGTATTTCTTCAAGACCTACTTGACTAGATTCCAGGAAGATTTTTCCAAGATCGGCATCTCCAGAAAAAGATAAGGTTTTCGAGCTGTAACCAACAAAAGTGATTACAATTTCGCCAGAAGAAGCTTGTGTTTTAAGTGTAAAGTTTCCATCAAAGTCTGATGTTACACCATTGGTAGTACCTTTTTCGATAATATTAGCTCCTGGAAGTGGTATATTGCTTCCTGCTTCTAAAACCGAACCGGTTAAAGTACTTTGTGCCATAATTACTGTAGAAAATAAAAACGCTACAGTCAGCAATAAAAATTGAGAAGTTTTTTTCATAATTTTAAATTAATTATTTTGAAATTAGTCGACGCAAAAATACATATAATTAAGCAATTAATATTAACTAAATGTTAACAAACTTAACATTTAGTTATAAACAAAAAAAGGCAAATATTAACAATATTTACCTTTTTGATGTTGATTTTAATGATATCGCAATAAATTAAGATAAATTCTTGTAATAATTCAATAGGTTGCTTGTGGAAGAATCGTGATTGCCAATTGCACTTGCACCAAATTCTATTAATATTTTACTGGCCAATTGCTTGCCTAATTCAACCCCAAACTGGTCGTAGCTAAAAATATTCCAAATAATGCCTTGCACAAATATTTTATGCTCGTACATTGCAATTAATTTCCCTAAACTTTCGGGTGTTAGCTTGTTTATAAAAATGGTATTTGTCGGTTTATTGCCTTTAAATATTTTGAATGGGATTATGGATGCATCAGTGCCTTCAGCAATAACTTCGTCTTTGGTTTTTCCGTTTAAAAGGGCTTCGGTTTGCGCTAAAAAATTAGACGTTAATTTGTCTTGGTGATCTTGATTGCCGTGTAACGATTTTAAAAACCCAATAAAATCTGCAGGAATTAATTTTGTGCCTTGATGAATGAGTTGAAAAAAGGCGTGCTGCGAATTGGTTCCCGGTTCGCCCCAAATTAAAGTCCCTGTTTCGTAATCTATTGCATCTCCGTTTCTATCTACACTTTTCCCGTTGCTTTCCATAATGCCTTGCTGCAAATAGGTTGCAAATTGGTTTAGGTATTGCGAGTAGCCTATTACAGCTTCACTTTCAGCTTTAAAAAAATTGTTGTACCAAATACTTATCAAGGCCAAAACCACTGGAATGTTGGTTTTAAAATCCTCGGTTTTAAAGTGGTTATCCATTTTATGGGCGCCTTTTAACAAACTGTCAAAATTATTATAACCCACGGCTAAACTGATGCTTAAACCAACGGCACTCCACAGCGAAAAACGGCCACCAACCCAATCCCACATGGGGAAAATATTGTTCTCGTCAATTCCAAAACTCTTAACGCTTTCAATATTTGTAGATACGGCAACAAAGTGTTTTGCAATGGCATCTTGATTTGCTGTATTTAGAAACCAATCTTTAATGGTGTTTGCATTTGATAAGGTTTCTTGGGTGGTAAATGTTTTTGAAACCACCACAAAAAGTGTGGTTTCCGGGTTTAGTTTTTTAATGACCTCGTTGACGTGATCGCCATCAACATTGCTAACAAAATGTGTGGTTAGGTGATTTTTATAATACTGCAAAGATTCCACAACCATAGCTGGTCCCAAGTCCGAGCCGCCAATACCAATATTTACAATATCGGTAAATGGTTTGCCTGTAAAGCCTTTTCTGTTGCCATTTACAACTTCGTTGGTAAACCCTTCAATTTTTTGTTTTACTTGGTGAATTTCGGGCATAACGTTAACGCCATCAACATAAAACTGGGCATTTTTTGGAGCGCGCAATGCGGTATGTAAAACGGCACGTCCCTCGGTTTGATTTATTTTCTCACCTGAAAACTGACTTGCAATAGCGTCTTTTAATTTAACATCATCAGCCAACTCCAACAAGTATTTAAACGTCTCTTCGGTAATTCTGTTTTTAGAAAAATCAACGTAAAAATCATCCCATTTAATGGTGAATTTATTGGCTCGGTCGCTGTCTTGAGCGAACAAATCTTTCATGTGAACACGATTGATTTTGTTGTAATGTTCTTGTAGTTTTTTCCAAGAATTGGTTGCGGTTGGGTTTATAGCTGGTAGTGACATATTATGAATTTGCTGGAGTAATTATAGTTTGTTCCGGGTCTTGATTTTCAGGAATTTCCGGTTCAAATTGAATATTGTCCAATTTATATTTTATAGGTTTGATATATTCTAAAAATTGAAATTTTAATGAATCCGAAATGGGTTTTGCCTCCGGAAGTTTTTGCTTAAAAGGATCGACTTCCTTTCCGTTTTTCCAGAAGCGATAACACACGTGAGGTCCGCCGGTATTACCTGTCATACCTACTCTTCCAATAATATCGCCTTGTTTTACAAACTGCCCTACTTTAACTAAGCGTTTGCTCATATGCAAATATTGGGTTTCGTAGGTGGCATTATGTCTTATTTTTACATATTTACCATTACCACCTCTTCGTGTTGAAGCCGTAACGGTTCCATTGGCAGTCGCCATTATGGGGGTTCCAACAGGGGCAGCAAAATCAGTGCCTCTATGTGGTCTTATTTTATAGCCATAATATGCAATTCTTCGCTTTAAATTATATCGAGAAGATAATCTGCCAAATTTAATAGGTGATTTTAAGAAAGCCCTTCGTAAATTTTTAGCTTCATGATTAAAGTAATCTATGATGCCCTTGGTTGAATCTGTTTCAAATTGAAAAGCGTAAAAAGGTTCTTTATTATGCTCAAAATAAGCTGCTTTTACGTCGTGTATGCCGCCGTATATAGAATCGTCAATATACTTATCAGTATAAATTACCTTAAAACGGTCGCCTTTCTGAAGTCTCCTAAAATCGATCGTCCAAGCATAAATATCGTCCGCTAATTTATTGGTTAACACTGCGCTTATCCCTTTTTCGTCCAAAGTTTCAGAAATGCTACTTGTAATAACGCCAGACAATGTTTTTTCAACATAAGTGATGGGTTTCCGGCTTTTAAAAGCGTGAATGGAATCCTTGAAGTTTATAACCACATATTCCTCTTTTGTGGGTTGATAAATAAAACTCTCTGGAACCTCTAAAGAGTCTTTGGAAAACAACATGGTATACGGTTTACCCACTTGGAGTCTACGAATATCAAAAGTATCTTTTGCTTTTTCAGCAATATGAAATATTTTTGGGTAGCCTATGTTGTTTTGCTCTAAAATAACTCCAAAAGTATCTCCCTTTTTTATGGTGTCTCTTTTAACTGTATAGTCGTTTAAATTAAAGCCAAATTCATAAACTTCCTTTGGTTTCTCAACTATAGCAACTTCTTCTTGTAAAACTGGTGTTGGCTCGGGTTTGTCTTTTTTGCAAGCCATAAAGGTTAGGGCTAGTAAAGCCCATACTAAACATTTGTTCCCCATTCTCGTAATTCTTTTTCGGTCCATAATTCTGGAAAAAATATTCTTCTTTGATATTTCGGGTGCATGTATTTCACCCATTCACTTCCGCCCGTAGCTTCGGCTGTTTTACCGCCTATGTTTAAATAGTGGTTTGCGGTGTTGTAATGCGCCATCACCCATTTTATGTTTACTGTATAATCGTAGTGACGCATGGCTTTTATTAAGCTTTTATCAGCTTGAACTGCTTCTGGAAGTTTTCTAAATTTTGATAATAAATTGTTTGTGTTGTAAAATTTGGTAAATCTAATAAACTCTTCTTTATATCGTTCTTCAAAAGCTGTTAAAGTATAGCTTTTTTTTCCTGTTTTATAATCTTTTCCGGCGGCTTGCCAATACAAATGTTCGAAGGCATGTTCGTAAGAGGTGTTTCTGTCGATAGAATCCCTAAACCTGTTGTCTATAAGATTGATGAGCTCTGTTGAAGCAAACTCAATTTTTCGGTATTGCGCACTTTGAAATCCGCTTGCCGGGGTTAATGTTTTTCTGAATTTATTGTACTGATCGACGTCCATTCCATCCTTCATAATAGTAAAAGACGATGTGAGCATATCAAAATAACGACTAATACGCATTAGTTTCGAGGTGAACAATTCGGCATCAACAGCGTCGTGTTTTGCCACTTGTTCAATCTCGCCAAGTATCATTTTAAACAACAGCTCGTTTATTTGATGGTACATGATAAACACCATCTCGTCTGGCAAGGTGGTGCGCTGTACTTGTAAATTCAATAAGGCATCGGTTTGAATATAGTCCCAATAGTTTATGGGTTTGCTATATAAAAGACCTTCAAGATGAACCTCTAAATCTTGGTCAATCGCCTCGTATTTTTCTTTAAGCTGGTTGGTAATATCTGTACTCAAAATCTATTTAATTTTCAACAACTATTTGGAATGGATGTTTTAAGCCTTTAAAAGCCTCAAGGTCTGCTCTTAAAGACCCTACGGCTAAATCTGCTTTAATGCGCAAAGGTACTTTATTTTTGTCTTTCGACACCCAAAGTGTTAAACTTTCTTCTTCTTTAAAAACGCGACCTGCCATAACATAAGGCCTAAATTTTAGGGCTTCAATTTTACCAAAATTGGTACTGATGGTTTCTTCGCCCAAATACTGTAATTTAAACCCGTAGGTTTCTTCATCAAAAAACATGTCAATTTTAAACTCATCGCCTATTTTTAACTTGCTCACATCGATGTTGTTGCGCAAATAGTAATAGGTTGACACCATGTCCTGTATATTAGGCTTGGTGTTCCAAACTGTTTTTTTGTTGTGTTTTTTATCGTTTACGTGGGCTTTATTGTTTTTTTGGTCGAAGTCAATTTCAATATCTTTGGTATGCCCGCCTTCATCTATATCTCTAATAAACCTGTAAGGCAAAAGGGTGTGTTTATCGAAGTAGCTTTCATAGCGGTCCTTCACTTTAAAAAACCACTTTATCATACCCGTGGTTTTCCCTTTTCCAACCACATGGTAAACATCTTTGTTGTTTAATTTGGAGTCTTTAACGGTAAGTGTGGCCTCTCCAGCTTTCAGCCAGTTGCTGTAACTCATTCTGAATTTAAACCATTCGCCATCACCAAACGCAGACTCCTGTTGGGAAAAAGCCATTTGTATTGTGCCAAATGCGAGTACTATAAGTAGTGTTTTTTTCATGCTTTATTGGGTGATAGATATTGTAACTCTTAGAGTTTACATTTATTGTTGTATGCAAGAAATTACAATTACTGTTCCAAAAATATAAAAATTCTTTACACAGCCTGTTATTATAAGAAGCTCTTAACGTTTTTTTGTTACATCGAGCTAAAAATTATGCTCACATTTTATTTCTTTTTCGATGAAAGGGTATAATTAATTAAAATCTAGGTTTTTATAGGTTGTGAAGTGCTAGCTTAAATTATATGCTTGAAAATGTGAAATAATTTAAGTACTGAATATTTATTAGTAGGGATTACCTATTGAAATATTATAGGTTTTATTTGAATTAGTTTAGTTGATAACTGCACGTTTACTGGAGTTGTAAACGTGCAATTTGCTTTTTAAAGCGTACCTCTATTGGCTTGTTCGCGTTCAATAGATTCAAAAAGGGCTTTAAAGTTTCCTGCGCCAAATCCGCGTGCGCCCATACGTTGAATAATTTCAAAAAATAGCGTGGGTCTGTCTTCCACAGGTTTTGTGAATATTTGCAATAAATAGCCTTCCTCATCGGCATCAATCATAATGCCTAAGCCTTTAAGGGTTTCAATATCTTCTCTTAACTCATGGCTGTGTTCTTCCAAACGCCCCGGAACAGCTTTGTAATAAGCTTCTGGTGGCGTTGATAAAAACTCAATACCTCTTGCTCTCAATTGAGATACCGTACTGATTATATCATCTGTCGCTACGGCAATATGTTGTACACCGGCGCCTTCGTAAAAATCGAGATATTCTTCTATTTGCGATTTCTTTTTTCCCTTTGCCGGTTCGTTAATGGGAAATTTTATACGTCCGTTGCCATTACTCATCACTTTACTCATTAGTGCGGAATATTCGGTATGGATTTGTTTATCATCAAACGATAAAAAGTTTTCGAACCCCATAACGTCTTCGTACCACTTTACCCAAGTATTCATTTGTCCCCAACCTACATTTCCAACCATATGGTCAATATATTTTAAGCCCACCGGTGTGGGGTTGTAATCTGATTTCCATTCGCGGAACCCCGGTAAAAACGTACCGTTATAGTTTTTGCGCTCCACAAATATGTGCACGGTTTCGCCATAGGTGTAAATGCCTGCACGAACCACTTCACCGTGCTCGTCTTTTTCAACGATTGGTTCCATGTACGATTTTGCACCGCGACTTGTGGTTTCTTGGTAAGATTTTCTAGCATCGTCTACCCAAAGGGCTATTACTTTTACGCCATCGCCATGTTTTACAATATGATCGTTTATTTTGGATTTACTGTTTAATGGCGTGGTTAAAACCAAGCGTATTTTATCTTGCTTTAGCACATAGCTTACCGTATCTTTCGAGCCGGTTTCCAAACCTTTATAGGCATACGATTGAAACCCAAATGCGGTTTTATAAAAGTGCGCTGCCTGTTTGGCGTTGCCTACGTAGAATTCTACATAGTCTGTTCCTAAAAGCGGCAAGAAATCTTGTGCGCCTCCAAATATTTTTTCTAAACCGTAGTTTACTGATTTTATGTTTTTCATAACGAAGCCCCTCTTAATCTCCCCAAACGGGGAGAAACCCAATTCGGGTAATTGAGTGTTTTGTTTTATGAAGCTATTGCCTTTGCAAATAGGCTTAGCCCTGATTGAACGGCATGTTTGAGCTCGTTGAGGCACGAAACAGCGAGTAGTGAAAGCAGGAAATAGCTTCTAATAATTATTTTAATGAACGTTTTGACTATACAACAAGTAATAATATGATTTTTTTAGCTGTTAGTCCCCCTCCTTTGGAGGTGTTAGGGGAGGCTGGTTTACAGCCATGATTTGTGGTAGCTTTCATCGGCTATTTTCATGGCCTCTTCGGTTACCATTAGGGGTTTAAAGGTATCGACCATAACGGCCAGCTCGTCGGTTTTTGTTTTGCCGATACTGCGTTCTGCGGCTCCGGGGTGCGGCCCGTGCGGAATGCCTGCGGGATGCAATGAGATATGGCCTGCCTCGACATCGTTTCGGCTCATAAAATCGCCGTCAACGTAATACAGCACCTCGTCGCTATCGATATTGCTGTGGTTGTAAGGCGCCGGAATGGACAGCGGGTGGTAATCGTACAAACGCGGCACAAAACTGCACACCACAAAGGCGTCGGTCTCAAAGGTTTGATGCACCGGAGGCGGTTGATGGATACGCCCCGTGATGGGTTCGAAATCGTGTATTGAAAAGGCATACGGGTAATTATAGCCATCGTAACCCACCACATCGAAGGGGTGCGATGCGTAAACCATTTCAATAATATCGTCTTGTTTTTTTACTTTGATTAAAAAGTCGCCGTTTTCATTATTGGTTTCCAATTCTTGGGGCTGCCTGATGTCGCGCTCGCAAAATGGTGCGTGCTCCAATAATTGTCCAAACCAATTGCGGTAGCGTTTTGGGGTGTAAATGGGACGGCGGGACTCGACAATAAACAGTCTGTTATCCTCAGTGTCGAAATCTATTTTGTAAATAATGCCACGTGGAATCAACAAGTAATCGCCATATTTAAAATCGAGATTGCCCAACATGGTGCGTAATTTACCGGTGCCTTTGTGGATAAAAATCAATTCGTCGGCATCGGTGTTTTTATAAAAATAATCTTGTGTGGATTGTTTTGGAGCCGCCAAAATGATGGCACAATCGCTATTGATTAGCACGGTTTTTCGGCTTTCTAAAAAATCATTTTCCGGTTTTACTTGAAAGCCTTTTAGACGATATGATTTTAGATTGTTCTTTAACGCTATTTTTGGGGCGACACTGTATTGTTTTTTTATTTCTTTTACTTGTGTGGGGCGCTGTTCGTGGTAGCTATTTGTGTACATGCCATCGAATCCAATGGTGCCAAAGAGCTGTTCGTAATACAAACTACCATCTGGTTTTTTGAATTGAATATGACGTTTATGCGGAATGTTTCCTAGTTTATGATAAAAAGGCATAATTTAAATATTAAAAATGAAAAGTTGTAAGGCTTTATAACTAAAACTCAAATAAAGATAATGAATTTAAAAAGATTCCTGCCTTCGCAGGAATGACAATGCGCTCTCACTCAGGATTTCTCTTGATGAGGTAGTGTAGAAACTGTAATAAATCTGCCCAAAATGGTGCTATCATGTTACAAATATCGTAAAAAACAATCACTTACTAAAACCAAAACCCTACGTTAAAAAACCAAACGCTTTGTTTGGCTTCGGGCGAGTAGCTGAATTTTGCTTGAATGGGACCGATTAAAGTATCAAGAGCATAGCCCAACGCATAGCCGCGATAGTCGGGTAGTGTAAACCATTCGCCGGTATCGAAAATATCGTCATCAACATTTGCCCAATTGCCTTCTAAAGTAATATGCTGGTTTTTAAATATTTCGTAATCGGCCGTTAAATGAGCCTTCACGTAGCTATTGCCAGTTAAAGCCACAAAATCGTAACCTACAAACGGAATAAAATTATTAACCAAATTATTGCCGTAACCACCAAGGGCAAAATTTAAGGATTGTGTAGATTTATCGCCTATTTTAAAACCGCCGCTTGTTTTTAAATTAATCGCTAATTTATCCGATACACTAAAGGCGTAGCCCATATCTGCTTTGGCCATTGAGAAATCGTCAAACTCGCCGTTAAAACTTGAAGCTAATAAATACATGTGTAAGTCGCCATTAAAATGCACACCGCGCTTGGGGAAGTATTTATGGTCGTAAGTGTCCAGTTTTAAGGTGCCAAAAGCGCTAAAATAATCGGTGTTTTCAAACACAAATTCGCTATTATTGGTGAGAACTGTTTCGGATTTTATCTCCAAACGTTTATGCTCTGCGCCAACACTAAAGGCGAAATCTTTTTTTATTAGGGTTTGCAAATAAAATTGATTGGTTTGATCTTGAAAATCGATATCTATTTTATTTAATCCCGTTGTTGCAATTTCATTATCATCAAAAAACAATTGGGCGTTTACGTTTTTATGAAATTGATTAAAGCGAGACCGCACACCAATACTCCAATAAAATCCTTTATCGATTAAATACTCGAAATTATAGCGCACGTTGTCTCCAAAAACCAAATCTAAAGACGCGATATCGTTATCAAAAAGAAACCTTTTTTTGGTCACGTTTACTAGCGCTGCGCTTTTGTATAAATCGTCATAATGCAGCCCTAATTTTAAAAAGGTGGTAATGTTGGTTTCGTTAACGGTTGCCGTTAAATCGTACCCATCGCTATATTGAGATTTGTTGAATTGGTATTGAAACGCATCAAAGTTGTTGGTTGCCACCAGGTTGTTAACGCCTTTATAAAATTCTTTAAAAGCTATCTTTTCATTCAATCTCAGCCTCAGCTTACCTAAAACATAAGCCCGTGTATATTTATCGTTTCCGTTTAGGGTTACCGAATTAATTCTGATAGAATCTTGGGTGTGTAAATTCACTTTAAACTTCGGTTTGTTTTCATCGTATTTCGATAAATCCTTCAACGCATGGATTTTGCCATAAGCTGCCGTTATGCCCCGTTTTATAATTTTTTCACCTTCGCTAAAAGATACAACGGTAAAATCCGTAATATCGGGTTTTATATAAATATCGGTTTTTTCAGCCTTTATTCTCATGTCTTTTATGGTCCTAAAGTTGTTGATTTGCAACAATACTTCGGGTGCCGAGGTAAGCTCTTCTCTATTGGCCAATCCGTCTTGTACATCAACACCAATGATAATATCCATGCCTTTTGCCTTGAGTTCGTCAATGGGATAATTATTGGCAACGCCGCCATCAATAAGCACTTGATTGTTGATAATTACAGGCTGAAATAACGACGGAAACGCGCCACTCGCCATTATAGATTGGGTTAAGTTGCCGCGATCCAACATCACCGATTCGCCGGTTTCCACATTGGTGCCAATACAGAAAAACGGAATGGGCAGCTTGCTGAAATCTTCAATTTCGCTTACGTGCAATGTTAATTTAGACAGTAAACTGTAAGTGTTTTGACCTCTTGAAAGTGCCGACGGCAATTTAATTTTCAGCTTATTAAACGGCAGCGTTATGGCGTATCTTTCGGAGTTATTGCGCTCGTAAAAGGCTTTGGACGACCTTGGTAAATCGTCGCTTATAATTTTATCGAAATCTACCTTTTTAAAGATGGAATCCAATTGGTTTCCAGAATATCCCGAAGCGTACAAGGCCCCAATAATAGCGCCCATACTTGTGCCGGCAACATAATCTATTTTAACGCCCAAACTATCAATAACCTTAAGCACGCCAATATGCGCCAACCCTTTTGCGCCACCGCCACTTAATACCAAACCGACTTTTACATCGTGTTTTTGGGTGGCTCGAGCTTGCGCTTTCGCGGAAAGTGACGCGATTAGAAATAGGGCTAATATGATTGTTTTATTGTTCAAGTTGTTGTTTTAGTATTACTACTTTTTTAATGTTTGAAACATTACGCGGTTTCATATTTATAGTTTTATTATTTGCTTAACTTTTATTAATATAAATTCCCCTTTCTTTTGTTTCGATATTTTCAATTACAAGACTTGAGCCAGTCGAGAAAACTATTTTTGCTTTTCTTTGGAAAGAATAAATTATTCTATCGTTAATTTCCATATTACTTTTGTTTAACCAGTCTCCAATATGAGTACCTTCAGCATATTTCCATTCTTGCTTTTCTATAAAAAAGGATGAGTTTATATAGATAAACCCGATTGTGAATAAACCAATTACTACTATTAATATTTTAATTACTCTTTTTCTCATATTTCTTCAACTAAAATAAATATTCCTCGTTGCAAAAGAGCGCTTCTTTGGGGTTCAAAATTGCCATTTTAATTTATTAGAAATAGTTAGCTCATTACATTCCAACAGTTTCATAAATATAACATATTCCACTTTTAGGCTCAATAAAATATCTTGACCGGTCATACTCATCATTTCTACTGTAAACTTTATAATTGCCATTCGGTTTAAACCATTCAGGCAGTTTTGTAAATCTCGACCAGTCTTCATTCTGAATATCAATTTTTAAGTCATTGTAATTAATGAATTCTTGCCTCCATTCTTCTGTTGCTTTAAATTCTAAAAAAAGTTCATATTCGAGAGTAAAATGAGGAGATTGATAATATTCTCCGTTTATAAGTTGAATGTCCTTTGGAGGCTTTGCCCCAGCCCAATATGAATAAGCTTTATCAGGATTAGTTGTTTCAACTTGAAAGCAACTTACTAAAAAAGTAAGTAAGCAAAATATTATTAATGTTTTTTTTATTAAGCTTTTCATATCAAAAACGCTCTCACTTCCCATGATAATAATTATAAATCTTTTCCGCACGCGACACCCCAACCACAGCTTCCAACTCATCCAATTTGGCATTGGAAACGCGTTTGGCCGATTTAAAATGCCTTAATAATTCCACAACCGTTTTTTCGCCAATGCCAGCAATGGTTTCAAGCTCTGTATTTAACGCTGTTTTACTGCGTTTATTTCTATGATGCTCGATACCAAAACGGTGCGCTTCGTTACGCAATTGCTGTATAATTTTTAGGGTTTCGCTTTTTTTATCTAAATATAAGGGAATTGGATCGTCTGGATAGAATAATTCTTCCAAACGTTTGGCAATACCGATAATCGCTATTTTTTCTCTTAAATTTAAAGCATCCAAACTTTTTAATGACGAAGAAAGTTGCCCTTTTCCGCCATCAATAATAATAAGCTGTGGCAAGGGTTGGTTTTCGTCCAACAAGCGTTTGTACCGCCGATACACCACTTCTTCCATCGATGCAAAATCGTCTGGTCCTTCAACGGTTTTTATATTAAAATGGCGGTAATCTTTTTTGCTGGGTTTTCCGTTTTTAAAAACCACACAGGCAGCCACCGGATGCGTGCCTTGTATGTTGCTATTATCGAAACACTCAATGTGCCGCGGTTCTACAGAAAGCCTTAAATCGGCTTTCATTTGTGCCATAATGCGGTTTACGTGCCTATCGGGGTCTACAATTTTATCTTGTTTAAAACGCTCCATTCTAAAATACTTGGCGTTGCGCAACGATAAGTCTAAAATATGTTTTTTATCGCCCAATTTAGGGACGGTAACTTTAACAGCGTCGCCCAAATTTACTTTAAAGGGCACATAGATTTCTTTTGATTTTGAATGGAAACGTTGCCGTATTTCGGTAATGGCCAATTCTAAAAGCTGTTGGTCGGTTTCGTCTAATTTCTTTTTAATTTCCAAGGTGTGCGACCGGATAATGGAGCCATAAGACAGTTGCAAAAAATTGATATAACCATAACTCTCGTCGCTCATTATGGAAAACACATCAACATTGCTTATTTTTGGATTTACAATGGTGGATTTTGCTTGGTAATTTTCCAGTACCTCTATTTTTTCCTTTATTTTTTGGGCGTCTTCAAATTGCATTTTATTAGCAAATTGTTTCATTTGCACTCGAAATTGCTGTAATGAATCTTTAAAATTTCCTTTTAAAATTTCCCGAATGGCTTTAATGTTTTCGTTGTATTCGGCTTCGGTTTCCAAACCTTCGCAAGCGCCTTTACAGTTTCCCAAGTGGTATTCTAAACAGACTTTATATTTGCCGGCTTGTATTTTTTCTTCGGATAAATGATAGTTGCACGTGCGTAAATTATAGAGGCCTTTTATTAAATCCAACAGTGTTGAAACGGTTTTCATGCTGGTGTAGGGGCCAAAATATTCGCCACCGTCTTTAAAAACGCGTCGGGTAGAAAACACCCTGGGAAATCGCTCTTTTTTTATGCAGATCCACGGGTACGATTTGTCGTCTTTCAGCAGCACATTGTAGCGTGGTTTGTGTTTTTTAATCAGGTTGTTTTCGAGTAATAAAGCATCGGTTTCGGTATCGACCACAATGTGTTTTATGTTGGCTATTTTTTTTACCAGTACTCTGGTTTTGCCATTGTCGTGTGTTTTGGTAAAATAGGAACTGACCCTCTTTTTTAGGTTTTTAGCCTTTCCTACGTAAATAATGGTGCCATCGGCATCAAAATATTGATACACACCGGGAGCATTTGGTAAGGTTTTTAATTGTATGTCTAGTGTAGGTTTACTCATTTTCCCAAAGGTAATTATTTTAATTTTTTAGGACTGAAAATACAATTATATAAATGTGTTAAACTTTTAATGTAAAATGGTTTTTTGGAATAACTAATTTACTACCTTGCGCCACTTTTTAAAAAACTTAAACAACAAAAGACGGTTGATAGTTGATTGAAGTTATTACGATGACAAACAAGGTTTTAACTTGCGATTGAGCACTGAAAACCGCGGACTAACCCGCGTTAGGGATTGCAGAGGAAAGCCCACAGCGAGGCACGAGCGCGGACTTGAAACGGAAAGCCCGACCTTTAGGTAACGCCCAAATTATAAATAAAAAAATGACCAAAAAAGTTATAGGACGTATTGATATTGTGGATTTCCCGAAACTGGGCTTGAACCATATTGATGTAAAAATTGATACCGGTGCTTACACATCGGCGATACATTGCTCTGAGATTATTGAAGAGGGCGAAAGCTTGCGATGTATTTTTAACAGCGAGGTGCACAAAAACTTTGGTAAAACCGAAATTGTGTTTAATGAGTTTTGGCGCACCAACGTAAAAAGTAGTAATGGTTTTAAGGAAAATAGGTATAAAATAAAGTCGGAAGTTATATT
The DNA here is from genome assembly GCF_048381975.1 of Hwangdonia sp. NCBI lineage: Bacteria > Pseudomonadati > Bacteroidota > Flavobacteriia > Flavobacteriales > Flavobacteriaceae > Hwangdonia > Hwangdonia sp. The sequence continues at coordinate 250,516 of NZ_JBLWYT010000001.1, forward strand.
TTTTGGAAAGTCTTATAAGATTAACTTAACTTTAAGCACGCGCGAGGATATGAAATTTCCGGTGCTTATTGGGAGACAGTTTTTAAAACGCAAATTTTTGGTGGATGTGGATGTTGAAAATGTGTCCTTTAATTTAAAAAAGTAGAATGAATATAGTAATACTCTCTAGAAATGTGCATTTATACTCGACCCAACGTTTGGTTGAAGAAGGTGAAAAGCGCGGGCATAAAGTTGAAGTGATTGACCCTTTGAAATGCGATATTATAATAGAGCGCGAAAAACCGACCATATATTATAGGGACAGATATTTGGATTATGTAGATGCGATAATACCAAGAATTGGAGCTTCGGTAACCTTTTATGGGTGCGCTGTGGTGCGACAATTTGAGGAAATGGGTGTGTTTACTATTGTAACCTCTGATGCCATACAGCGCTCTAGGGATAAACTGCGAAGTTTACAACGCTTAAGTAAAGCGGGAATTGGTATGCCAAAAACCGTTTTTACCAATTACTCGCGCGATGTGGAAGAAGTTATAGAACATGTTGGCGGTACGCCCGTAATTATAAAATTACTGGAAGGCACACAGGGTTTGGGTGTGGTATTGGCCGAAACCAAAAATGCGGCCGAATCGGTTTTGGAAGCCTTTAATGGCTTGCAGGCCCGTGTTATTGTTCAGGAATTTATTAAAGAGGCCAAAGGTGCCGATATAAGGGTTTTGTTGGTTGACGGACAAGTGGTTGGCGCGATGAAACGCCAAGGAAAGGAAGGCGAGTTTAGGTCTAATTTGCACCGTGGCGGATCGGCAAATATTATAAAACTGGACCACGACGAGCTTAAATTAGCCATGAATGCCTCTAAGGCTTTAAAGCTTCCGGTTTGTGGGGTTGATATGTTGCAATCGGCACGTGGGCCATTGCTTTTAGAAGTGAATTCAACACCGGGTTTAGAAGGTATTGAAGGCGCTACCGGACGGAATATTGCCAAAGCTATTATTACTTTTATTGAACGAAACAGACGCTAATTTCATTTAATAAATGATATTTGTAATATGAGTACCGAAACCAATATACTTACCATTTTAGGCAAACCTATTAAACCTGGAGAGCGCAAAGAAGTGAATTTTGTGGTTGCCAATTTGCACACCTCATCGCCTGTAAATGTGCCCATTATTATTGAGCGCTCAAAAAAGCCGGGGCCAACGGTTTTATTTACTGCTGGCATACATGGCGACGAAGTAAATGGCGTTGAAATTGTAAGGCAGTTAATTGCCAAAGGCATTAACAAACCAAAGTCCGGAACCATTATTTGTATGCCCATCATTAATATTTTTGGGTTTATAAATTTAAAACGGGAATTCCCCGATGGCCGTGATTTAAACCGAGTGTTTCCGGGGTCTAAAAACGGGTCGTTGGCAAGTCGTGTGGCCCACAAACTAATAACGGAAATTGTACCGCATGTAGATTATGTTATGGACTTTCATACAGGTGGTTCGGGACGTTTTAATGCCCCGCAATTGCGTATCGCAAAGGCCAATAAACAGCTTAATGGATTGGCAAAGGTTTTTGGCGCGCCCTTTGTGCTGTACTCAAAAAACCTAAATAAATCGTTTAGAAATACCTGTTATAAACTGGGTAAGCCTTTGTTGCTTTTTGAAGGCGGAAAGTCTTTTTATATTGATGATATTGTAACCAATTCCGGTGTTAACGGTGCCAAAAGGGTGCTGCATCATTTGGGCATGTTAAGTTCGAAGTTTAAAGTGTCTACACCAAAAAAAGATTGTGTTTTTATTGAGGAAAGCAAATGGATTCGGGCTAAATTTTCAGGCATGTTTAAGGCGTCCGTTAAAATAAATGCGAAAGTAGACAAAGGTGATTTGTTAGGTAATATAACCGACCCTTACGGCAAGATGAATTATTTTGTAAAAGCTGACCATACAGGGTATATTATTAATGTAAACCAATCGCCAGTGGTGTACCAAGGCGATGCACTTTTTCATATTACCACAAAATTGAAACGTTAAAAGAGCCAGCTCTCAATTCAAATTAATCAAGTATGGACAAACCAGCATTACGTAAAAAGTATAAAGCGCTTCGCGAAGATTTATCGCTTAAACAGATAGACGATTTTAGTATGGCTATTGCCAACCAAACTTTAAGTTTGCCTATTTGGGAACACACTTTCTACCATATATTTTTATCGATTAAAGAGCTGAAAGAGATTAACACCGATTATATTTTAAACATTCTTTCCGGGAAAGACAAAAACATTGTCATCTCTAAATGTAAATTTAAAGACACGTCTTTAATCAATTATTTATTGACCGACAATACGGTAATTAAGAAAAGCGCTTGGGGTATCCCCGAACCTGTTGATGGCATAGAAATTGACGATAAAAAAATAGATGTGGTTTTTGTACCGCTTTTGGCATTTGATAAACAAGGCAATCGGGTAGGCTACGGCAAAGGATTTTACGATAATTTTTTGGCCAACTGCAAACCGGAAACCATTAAAATTGGTTTGTCCCTTTTTAGTGTTGAAGAGAACATTGAAGGGATTTACCAAGGCGATATTAAACTGGATTACTGCGTTACGCCAGATACCATTTACACGTTTTAGTCATTGCAATTCTCGCAATAGGTATTTCTTAAATATTCATTATCCAATAACTGGAAGGTTACACCGCCATTTTCAACAGCATTGAACAACTTGCAAAAACGCGTTTTATTCATATTTATCGCATTAAGCATTATGGTTCGGTAATTGGGGTCGTTTGTTAAGCTTTCGTCAATTAAGGTTAGGTTTAAATAATAGAATAGTAAATCTTCATCAATATCAATGGTTCTGGCTTTTCTTTCCAATAACTTAACAGCCAAATTAGAGTTACCATAAATGCTGAAAAACTGAGCTAAACTCAAATAATCGTAATCGGACAACGGAAACTTTTTATATCTTTTATTTACATAATCAACCGATTTGTCTTTGTTGTCAAAATCCCTGTTTTTCATTAATTTTTCGGCTATAACAATATGGAAATTTGCCATCATTCTTGAAATTAGCGACCTGTGTATGCCGTGTTTTTTCAAGGCATTTATGTTTTTTACCAATTCAGATTCATCAATATCAATAGCCTTGTGCCGCCATAGTATTATTTCAATTGCAGCGATGTTGTACTTTATCTCTTTATCGTTAGGCGCTAGTTTTTCAAGATCGAGCAATTCGTTGTAAACAATTAATGCCTGTCTTTCATTTAACATATATTTATAGGCCGCATTTTTATTAATCAATTTAGCGTATTTAGCCTGTTTTGGGATATCCATTTTCTGTAAAATGGCCGGCGTGGTTTCATTTGATTTAATCTTTTCGAAAATTGAATTTTGAATTGTTTTTGCTTGATCAACTTTATTTTCGGTAATGGCCCGATTAAATTCCGTTAACAGCGTATTGGCAGACTTGCCAATGTTTTTTTCTTTCTTTTCCAGTTCTAATTCAACAACGGCCTTTCGGTGGTTCTTTAAAAGATATTCCATTTCCCTCGATACCGTTCCTGCTATTTTTTTCCTTACGTCGTTTTTAGTCAGCGTTTTTAAATTCTCATATGGGGTTCCGTCAATATCGTTAAAAAATTCCACCCAGTTTTCCGAAGCAGAAACAACGGTTTTAATGGTTGGTTTTTGAAAGGTTTGCAATGCGGCAACGATGCTATTTGCACGTTGTTCTTGCAATTCGACATTTCGTTTCGAAATCCCTTCTATGGAAGAGTAAGCCTTGATATTTAAAGACTTAATATCGAAATCTGTTATTCTTAACGAATCGTAAATGGGTTTTATATCGGCTTGGGAATAACTTGCTTTATTTTTTTTGAAGGGAATTACAAATTTTAAAGTTTTATTTCTAATCGCATAGCCTTCTTTAGCTGATGCCCTTATTTGTTTGGTACCGTAGGTTAAAAAATCCAAGTACATACCCATATCTAGTAAATCCCACGAATAGTAATCCAAATCGTAAGTTACATAATACCGACACAGGTTTTTATTGCCCAAAAACAGGATGTTGTATTCTAAATCGTGTTTAAGGAGTTTTTTAGGAATTTTACCAACCTTTACCCTAAATATGTTTTCTGTGTTAATTGTTAAGCCCCTTTTTAATGCTTCGGCATAAACGGGCTCAAGCAAAAGCCCTTTGATTTGGTAATTGTCTATAGACTGAACCTGACAAGCGTATCTGTCTTTCGACACAACATCTACTGCAAGGCCATCGCCGACATTTTTAAATACCGAATTAAACCAGTTTTTATCGTTTATTTCAAAATAAAGATCGTCGTTTTCTCTTTTAATCGAATACCTGACCTCTTTGGGTTTTTGACGAAACGCATGAATACAGGCCTTACATTCCTGATCCCTATCATTGGCATTAAAAATAATATTGAAGGTGTTTTGAGAGAAAGCTGCTTGTGAAACAAATAATAAGCATGGTATTAATAGCAAATACTTAATTTTCATTAATTGAGGGTTTGGTAGAAAATTTAAATATAGCAAATCCGTTTGAGGTAGAAAAATACTTACTTAAAAAAAAACAGGATTAAACTTCCTTTTTCTGAAACGCCTTTTTATTAAACACAATAAGCATTATAAAACCTGTGCTTATGGCCATATCGGCGATGTTAAAAACAGGTTCGAAAAACGTGAAATAATCGCCGCCCCAAAAAGGCATCCATTCTGGTAAGTAGCCTTTCCAAATGGGGAAGTACAGCATGTCGACTACTTTACCGTGTAAAAAAGAATCGTAACCACCTGCTTCGGGTAAAAACGTAGCGACTTGACCGTAGCTGTCGTCAAACAAAACACCATAAAAAACCGAATCGATAATGTTGCCCATGGCGCCTGCGAAAATGAGAGCAATGGCTAATATCAACACTTTGGGGCTTTGTTTTTTTATTACGTCGTACAGCCAATACCCTATGCCAAAAATGGCTACAATCCTAAACAGAGTTAAGGCTACTTTGGCTGTTCTATCGTCCATAAACGATGCAAAATCACTTATTTTTGTGCCCCAGGCCATTCCATCGTTTTCAATAAAATAAATTTTAAACCAGCTAAAAACTTCAATATGGTCTTGAAGTGCAAAATGGGTTTTTATATAAATTTTACTAACCTGGTCGATGAGCAAAATAATTAGTATCAGTAGAATGGATTTTTTTCGCGACATGAGGTTTTTAATAAAAAACGTCTCAATCCCGATAGTTGTCGGGAGAGACGTTTTAAATTATGTTTTTTAACTTGATTATTGTTGCATGTTTTTAGCCTCAATGCTTAATGTGGCGTGTGGCACTAACTTTAAGCGCTCTTTGTTAATTAGTTTTTTGGTAACACGACAAACACCATAGGTTTTGTTTTCAATGCGTATTAATGCATTTCTTAAATCGCGGATAAATTTTTCTTGACGAATGGCTAATTGCGAGTTCGATTCTTTACTCATTACATTACTGCCTTCATCAAAAGCTTTAAATTGCGGCGATGTATCCTCAGTACCGTTGTTGTGGTCGTTCATGTAAGCACTTTTAATAAGTTCTAAATCGTGCTTAGCTTTTTCTATTTTTTCTAAAATTAGCGTTTTGAATTCGGCTAAATCTTTGTCTGAATATCTTACTGTGTCTGTACTCATGGTCTTAATGTTTTTGAATAAATAATTTGGTATTTACATCATCAAAGGCAATTTCTATACCATTATCTAATCGGTCCATAATTTCTAATTTCTCGGTTAAGGTTTCTGTTTTGATATATTCTATATTATGTTTTACAGCGTTTTCAATATTAATATCTTTTTGAAGCGTTACATCTATGCGATCGGTGACTTCAAAGCCAGAATCTTTACGTAAATTTTGTATACGGTTTATCAACTCTCTGGCGACCCCTTCTCTTTTTAAATCTTCGGTTAGCGTTACATCCAAAGCTACTGTTAATGCGCCTTCGTTTGCAACCAACCAACCTTCAATATCTTGCGAGATAATTTCTACATCTGCCCGTTCTAAAGTAATCAATTTTCCGTTAACTGCAACATCTAAATTACCATTTTGTTCCATTTTGTTAATATCTTCTGCAGTAAACTTAATTACGGCATTGGCAATGGCTTTCATGTCTTTTCCAAAACGAGGTCCTAAGGTTTTAAAATTAGGTTTTATTTGCTTAACCAATATCTCTGAAGCATCGTCTAAAAGCTCAATCTCCTTAACGTTTACTTCGTGTTTTATTAATTCTGAAACGGCTAAGATTTCTTGTTTTTGTTGTGCGCTAACAACAGGAATCATTATTTTTTGAAGTGGCTGACGCACTTTAATCTTCTCCTTGGCTCTTAACGATAATACCAATGAAGATATTGTTTGGGCAGCTTCCATTTTGCGCTCTAAGCTTTTATCTACAAAATTTGAGTCAAATTTTGGGAATTCAGCCAAATGCACGCTTTCAAATGATTCTTTTTTAGTCACCGCATTCAAATCCAGATACAACCTATCCATAAAAAACGGAGCAATAGGCGCACCTAATTTTGCAATGGTTTCCATGCAGGTATAAAGCGTTTGGTAGGCTGAAATTTTATCTTGTCGGTAATCGCCTTTCCAGAAACGTCTTCGGCTTAAACGCACAAACCAATTGCTTACATAATCTTGCGTAAAGTTAGATATGGCCCTTGCTGCTTTAGTGGGCTCGTAATCGGCATAAAACGCATCCACTTTTTTGATAAGGGAATGCAATTCGGATAAAATCCAACGGTCTATTTCTGGGCGTTCAGCTAAAGGAATGTCGGCTTCAGAATAGGTGAAATTATCCAAATTTGTATACAATTGAAAGAATGAGTACGTATTGTAAAGCGTTCCGAAAAACTTGCGCTTTACTTCTTCAATACCTTCTAAATCGAATTTTAAATTATCCCATGGATTGGCGTTACTAATCATATACCAACGCGTCGCATCGGCACCGTAATTTCCTAAAGTTTCAAACGGGTCGATGGCATTCCCTAAACGTTTGGACATTTTTTGTCCGTTCTTATCCAATACCAATCCGTTGGATACCACGTTTTTGTATGCCACAGAATCGAAAACCATTGTCGCTATGGCGTGTAATGTATAAAACCATCCACGGGTTTGATCGACACCTTCGGCTATAAAATCGGCGGGGAATGTAGTTCCTTTATCAATTAAACCGTTATTTTCAAAGGGGTAGTGCCACTGTGCATAAGGCATGCTTCCGGAGTCGAACCACACATCGATTAAATCGCTTTCGCGGAGCATTTTTTGCCCGCTTTTAGAAACTAAAACAATGTCATCAACAATATTTTTGTGCAAATCGATTTTTGCGTAGTTGTCTTCGGAATTATTTCCAACTTCGAAACTTTGGAAGATATCGGCCTCCATGATGCCTGCCTGTACGGCACGTTCCATTTCGGCTTTCAACTCTTCAACCGAACCGATACAGATTTCTTCTTTGCCATCTTCAGTCCTCCAAATAGGAAGCGGAATACCCCAATAACGCGATCGCGATAAATTCCAATCGTTGGCATTGGCCAACCAATTTCCAAAACGTCCTTCGCCCGTACTTTTGGGTTTCCAGTTGATGGTTTCGTTAAGCTCGTACATACGATCTTTAACATCGGTTACCTTTATAAACCAAGAATCTAACGGATAGTATAAAATGGGTTTATCGGTACGCCAACAGTTGGGGTAACTGTGTTTGTATTTTTCAACCTTAAAGGCTTTGTTTTCTGTTTTTAATTGAATGGCCAACTCCACATCTACCGAACGTTCTGGAGCTTCACCATCATTATAATATTCGTTTTTCACATATTTACCGGCATATTCGCCCATTTCTGGACGGAAACGGCCTTGTAAATCAACCAATGGTACTAAGTTGCCATTTTCATCTTTTACCAACATGGGCGGTACTTCTGGTGTGGCTAGTTTTGCAACCAAAGCATCATCGGCTCCAAAAGTTGGTGCGGTATGTACTATTCCGGTACCATCTTCAGTGGTTACGAAATCGCCAGCAATAACTCTAAAGGCATTTTCAGGATTGTCGTTTGGCAATGCAAACGGTAAAAGTTGCTCGTAAGTGATACCTACTAAATCTTTTCCTTTGCACTCGGCAATTACTCTATAAGGAATCTTTTTGTCTTCCTTTTTATAAGCCTCTATTTCTGATTTTTCTTCAACTTGCTTAAACTTTCCTGCAAATTGTTTGGCAACCAATGGCTTTGCTACAATAACATTTATGGGCTCAAATGTATATTGATTGTAGGTTTCAACCAACACATAATCAATTTTTGAACCAACGGTTAATGCCGTATTACTTGGCAAGGTCCACGGTGTGGTGGTCCAAGCTAAAAAGTGAACATCACCGTTGTTTTTTAAAAAATCAGGTAACGATTCTTGATTGGCTTTAAATTGAGCAACAACCGTAGTATCGGTAACATCTTGATAGGTTCCGGGTTGATTTAACTCATGCGAGCTTAATCCTGTTCCGGCTTTTGGTGAATAGGGCTGAATGGTATAGCCTTTATAAAGCAACGATTTGTTGTAAATCTGTTTTAACAACCACCAAACCGACTCCATGTATTTTGGCTCGTAGGTAATGTAGGGGTCGTCCATATCTACCCAATAGCCCATTTTTTCGGTTAGGTCGTTCCACACATCGGTGTAACGCATTACCGCTTTACGGCAAGCGGCATTGTAATCTTCAACCGAAATGGTTTTGCCAATATCTTCTTTTGTTATCCCTAATTCTTTTTCAACACCCAATTCAATAGGTAAACCGTGTGTATCCCAACCTGCTTTACGCTTTACTTGGTAACCCTTCATGGTTTTGTAACGCGGAAAAATATCTTTGATAGCGCGTGCTAAAACGTGATGCACTCCCGGTAGACCGTTTGCCGATGGCGGCCCTTCGTAAAACACATACGGTTTGTTGCCTTCTCTGGTGGTTACACTTTTTTCGAAGATGTTATTTTCTTGCCAATATTGTAGTATCTCGTTAGCTACATTTGGTAAGTCAAGTCCTTTATATTCAGGAAATTTAGCGCTCATTTACTATGGATTCTTATAAGGATGCGAATTTAAGGAATTATATATAATTTTTATTATAAAAAAAAGCCAAAACCTAGGTTTTGGCCCATTCATTTTTATTTACTCCAAAACTAGTGAAATATAATTTTTTTGGTAATTACCTGATGGTCCTCTGTTCTTAAACAAACTACATAGGTCCCTGTAGACAAATTAGCTAATTTAAGTCCGTTGTTTAAAGTGGTTTGAGAAACATTTTTAATCTCGAAAACGGTTTGTCCTTTCATGTTAATTACAGCTAACCTAGTTACCGGAGCGCTCAGTTTTTTTGCAAACAGTGTATTTGTATTGTTTTGGTAGTACACAAAGTTCGCACTGTGTTTGTTTTCTTCAACGCTCAGGCTTTTTTGTTCGGATTGAAATACTATTTCAAATCTTTTATTGAATTTTCCTTGCTCCGATGTAAAGCTGTACGCTTTATTTTTGGTTAAATCGAAGTATGTGCCTGTTAAATTATCCCTGAGATAGATGTCTTGAGTGTCATCGATACCTTCGGTTTCCGTCATTTTAATTTCGAAGGTATTCGTGTCAGAAGATTTAAAGTTTAGGGCCACTATCTTATCGTCGGTAATGTCGCTATACGCTTGAATGTTCATGTTTTTACCTTCGAAGTCTAGATTCAAATCGTTGTTATTGGAATCTGTACATTCAGCTTCATAGCCATAATCGAATCCATCCGTGGTGGTGTTGCTAAACCCTAAGAGCAATTCCCTTCTTGTTGCAGGACCCGATACCGCGTTTAGCTCCAAACGAATCTTTTTAAATTCATTTTGCTCATTGTTTTTTGCTGAAGCATCTTTGTTTTTCGTTTTGTCATTTCCATTTTTGAAAAACGAAGATCCGTTGTTATAAGTGCCATCGGCATCTGATTCTTTTATAAATACACGCTGCGAGTTATTAAACTCCACATTACCGTTTCCAACAATTTCGGTTATAAATCCTTGACCTACGGGCAAATACCTAGACGGTGTTAACGTACCGTCTTGCGAACCATTAGTTGCGCCTTCAATACCTACAAATTGGTAGGCTCGAATTGATCCTGTTTTATTTACTTGAGCATAACCGCCTTCGTAATCCCTGAGCTGATGAGAATTGCCAGCCCATTGCTGCCATAGCTGCAAGGTGCCATCAATAACACCTGCATTGTCATCTATAAATTTATGGATATCCAATGCCGATGGATAAGGGTTTCCTAAAAGATATTCGGTTTTTGAGACCGATGGTTCCGAGCCTGCGCCTCCTTTATCGGTAACGTTTACTAAAATGGTACCGTTGTTTGGTTTTCCATCAAAAGTATATTGCTGTTCTAAGCCAGCATTTCCGGTGCCTTTTTGCGTATAGCCCACTCCTGGCTCAATGGGTGTATTAGTGTCTAAAACCGCCCAATCCCAATAAGTTAATCCGTTAATATAGGTATATAGCCAATAGGTGCTTATTTTACCAACCTCATGGTGACTGGACGTGAAAGAGAAGTTGATTCCCATTTCATCTTTTAGCGTGTTAAGGGTGTAAGCGCTGTTATTTGTATTGTTTGTGGTTGCATTATTATTGCTTAAGGTTGTTGCGCCTATGGCTCCCACCGGCGATGCCCAATAATTGTATCTGTACAAGCTGGATGTTCCTTCTTGCCTTCTTAAAATTTTACCAACGGCAGAGGTTACTAAATCGCTATGTTGGGTTTGAATTAATTGCGAGTCGCCTTCTAAATCAAGTGTTCCGTTTAACTCCAAATACCAGGAGTTTTGTACTAAATTATCACTTTGAACTGTTAATGAATACCCCGAATCAACAACGAGTCCAACTGTTTTTATGGTATGGCTAGCAGACACATCGCTACCTATTTTTACAATACTCCAATCTTTATTGTTTGCTGTATTTTCAATATCCCACACACCGCCATGCAACCATGTAGATTGAGATGTCCATGCACCATTAGACGCTGTTTGATAAGGTATGGGCGCCGTTTGGTCTTGTACGGAAGTGATATAGTTTAAATAAAGCTTTTCATTATTACTGGAATAATCCGAGGTTGTGCCCATTTTAATATCCGTCATTGGATAATAGGCTATTAAGTTTGCCCATGGTACTTTAGCTCCTGAAGTGGTGTCTTCAATATCTTTTTTCGCAATGACACCTTTTACATTATTGGTGACTGTATTTTTTTCAATTTCTTGATACACCATTTTTCTTACTTGCTCGCTTGTTAATGCTGTATTAAACACCCTCAATTCGTCAATATCACCTTTAAAGTATAGCTTGTTGCTTAGGTTGCTTGAGAGTCTGCCAACTTCAAAATTTCCATTGGAATCGCTCGTAGTTTCAATGACTGCCCCCGTGCTTCCTACATTGCTAGAGCTTAATAATTCTCCATCTACATAAATGGTGATGGTGCCAGAGGTACTATTATAAATTCCTGTGATATGATGCCATTCATTAAAATTAATAGCGGTACAACTTACAGAGGCTTCTGAATTGCCTGCAGTTTTTACCGTAAATTTAGGTATGTTGCCGTTTTCGAGCCATAGTTTACAGCCAGTGTCTTCGCCTGCAATAACCATGTTGGTTGAATTGCCGGCATCAGACTTTACCCAAGCCATTATGGTAACCGTACCTAAACCATCTATAAAGGATGCTCTTGATAAATAATCGTCGACCCCATCAAAATCTATAGAAGCTATAGCAGGCGGATTAGTGCTGAACATATCCCGATAATCTAAATCGCCACCGGAGTTTAAGTCGCCATCTGCATCCGGTAATATTGATAGATCGGTAGGGTCTTCTATGTCCTCATTTACATCCCAAATAGGGTCATCAATATTTGTTGTTTCAAAGGGGTTTATTAAGCCATCAGCATCTTTATCTTGATCAGTAGTTGGAATTGGCAAACCGTTTTCTGCTTCATCTAGTATGCCGTCATTATCAGAGTCTAAATCAATATAATCTGGAATCCCATCACCATCAGTGTCTTCAACCATAATGCCTAAACCATAACTAACATCAATTCCTGTACTGGAATAAGTGCCACTTGGTGCCACATAGCCAATGGTAGGTTGTGCTTCTACATTATCTGGAATACCATCATTATCTGAATCGATATCTAAAAAATCATAAATTAAATATCGATTACCGGAACCATTAACATCGCCATCCGTATTAATGGGGGTTGTTCCTGTGCCAGCAGAACTTGGTATGCCGTTTGTTGTTGGTGTTAACCCTATTGAGCCATCGGCAATACCGTCGTTGTTTAAATCGGTGCCACCAGATTCCCTCACATCGGTTATGCCGTCGTTATCGCTATCTAAGTCTAGGTGATTTGGAATTCCGTCAGAATCAGCATCCAAATTTGAACAAACACCATAAGCATTTAAGGTGCAAAAATCTGGATCTTTATAATTTGGAATACCATCAGTGTCGGCATCTGCTGAAGGGTCAATCCCTCCAGACTCATCAGTATCTTTAATGCCATCGTTATCATCATCTAAATCGTCTACATCGCTATATCCATCTTCATCTTCGTCATCAAGGGTCAAAATGAATAATTTACCATCGGCATGATCATTTGTAGACGCTGTTAATTGCGCCTTAGTAATAATTGAACCATTCGGAGCAATATCATCTAGATAAAACAAGGCAATCCCAACTGTTCCGTTATTTTCAAGTACACGGTCGCTTAACCAATAATCCGAGCCCGAAGGAGGTGGGTTAACTGCTCCGGGTGTGCCCATATTGCCACTCGTTCCTGTGCCACCAAAACCCCATCTTGTTGAGGTTTGGTTAACAAAAGTTTCTCCTAAAGATTGTTCTGCACCGCCACCTGCCGGAATACCAAAAAGCTCTAAATGATAACAGTTGTTTGCATTTCGCTCTGTAACGGCAATAACACCGCTGGAACTCGCAAAAATTCCTGTTCCATAGGTTAAGGTTTGTCTTTGCGCCGTTGTAGTTTGTTCGGTGGTGTAGTCATCACAAATATTGCGCCCGTTTCCATTGGCTTCAAAATAGTGGTTTAGATTTAAATCTTGAAATGAAGCAAGTGCGGACAAATTCCATGTTAAACTTGCACTCGTAGTTTCGGTGTATCCACCATTTAATCTAATGTTATTTGCTGAATGCCCATTAGGTCCTAATTGGGTCATTTGATAGCCCGTTGGCAATCCATAATTAAGATAAACGTTATTGTTTACCGTAACGCTTTTAATGGTAGCAGGGTCTGTTGAAGCGTTTTGAGTGTCACTCCACTGAAAACTAACACCTGTTTGAATGCTTGGTGCATTTGTTTGTCCATACCCTAGGGTTAAACTAATACATACCAATAGTAAGCTTAAAAGTAATTTTGTTTTCATAAATAATAGATTTGGGCAATGCAAAATTAATTTATAATCAAATGGTTATGTTTTTTATTCGTTAAAACTCTTAAAATTTCTGTTTAATGAAATCGATGAAATGCATTCAACTTCATTTTTTATTGGTTATCGCTTAAAATAAAACGTATTTGAACTACGGTGAGGGAAGAATAATTAACTTTTAAGCACCTATGTATTGGTACAAAATAATATTGCAATTATAGGAGAAAAAATCGATAAAAGCAATAAAAAAGTAGATGAAATACAAAATTATCAGATAAACGGTTATTTTAAGATGTGAATGATTTTTAACAAAATAGCTTTTTGGCTATAATAAAACATCAACTACATCTTCAATTTTGGAAATCAATTGAATTTTAATTTGGGTGTTTTTAAGTGAAATTTTATTGTATTTCGATACAAATATAGTTGAAAACCCAAGTTTTTCGGCCTCTAAGATACGCTGTTCCACACGTTGTACGGGCCTAATTTCTCCAGACAAACCAACCTCGGCTGCAAAGCAAAAATCTTTTTGCAAGGCTTCATCTTCATTTGATGATAAAATAGAAGCGACAACCGCCAAATCTATCGCGGGATCATCAACCGTAATGCCTCCGGTAATATTTAAAAACACATCTTTTGCACCAAGCCTGAAACCTGCACGTTTTTCCAAAACGGCCAACAACATATTTAGTCTTTTCGCATTAAAACCCGTGGCGCTTCGCTGTGGTGTCCCGTAAACTGCAGTGCTTACCAAGGCTTGCACTTCAATCATTAACGGGCGCATACCTTCTAAAGTGGCGGCAATGGCGTTTCCGGAAAGTTCTTCGTCTTTTTTGGAGATTAATATTTCGGATGGGTTGGAAACTTCGCGCAAACCAGAACCTTGCATTTCGTAAATACCCAATTCGTTTGTTGAGCCGAAGCGGTTTTTATTGGCGCGTAAAATTCTGAAAACATGATTGCGGTCGCCTTCAAATTGTAAAACGGTATCGACCATATGTTCCAATATTTTTGGGCCGGCAATATGGCCGTCTTTTGTAATATGACCAATCAACAAAACGGGCGTTGCGGTTTCTTTGGCAAATTTAATCAGTTCGGTTGTGCATTCTTTTATTTGCGAAATGCTACCCGACGAGGATTCAATATAATCGCTATGTAAAGTCTGTATAGAGTCAATTATAACTATATCGGGCTCTAAAGCTTCTATTTGTTTGAAAATATTTTGAGTCTTCGTTTCGGTTAAAATGTAACAATTGTTGTTGTTCGGATTGATGCGTTCTGCACGCATTTTTATTTGTTTCTGGCTTTCTTCACCCGAAACATATAAGGTTTTATACGGTAATTTTAATGAAATTTGAAGCAATAATGTACTTTTTCCAATTCCGGGTTCGCCCCCTAAAAGGGTTAAAGATCCGGGAACAATACCGCCACCCAAAACACGATTGAATTCGGTATCAAAGGTATCGAGTCGCGCTTCTTTAGAGGTGTCTATTTCGTTAATCCGTAAGGGAACAGATGCACGTTTTACAATTGTGGTTGGCGATTTCCAATCGCTTTTTTCTGGTTTTTGAATAACTTCTTCAACAATAGTGTTCCAAGCTTTACAAGCTGTACATTGCCCTTGCCATTTTGCGAATTGAATGCCGCAGCTCTGACAAAAAAAAGTAGTTTTAACTTTAGCCATTGTTTAAGTTATTGGGTTGAAAAATTATGGAGTTATTAAAGGTTTTGATTAAATAATAGTTAATTAAATATCCAGTTTACACCTTGTTTTTTAGTAACCGAAATCTGCCTTTATTAAGTCTGCTTTTTCAATCATTAAATCTTTGGTAATGCCTGCAATTTCATCTAACATATAAGCCGATTGATAGGTGCGCATAGCTTTTTTGGGTTCACCGGTTTCTTCGTAAAAACGTGCCAAATAGTAATTTCCTAATAAAGTATCGGGATATTCTTTACGGGCCATTTTTCCTAAGGCTTCGTAATATTCAAAATTTTCATTCTTTTCTATGGCTGCAGAAATGGCTTTAAAGTCGTTAATAAGAATCTGTTTTTCAATGCCGAATAACTCATTAATCATTTTGTATTTTTCCTGGAGATACTCAACCGGGGAGCCGTCCAATTCCAATATAACTTCTTTGTATTCCTTTATGCTAATAGGCTGGAACACATAAAAAATACTTTCCATGGCTTTTGGCAAAGCGTGTGCCGGCACAGAGTAATGCGAACCGCTTTCAAAGCTATCGAAATTATAAAAGATGTTTTTGGTTTCTAAAGCTGAAATATCGGTATTTAAAGCCTCGGTCATTTTTTTAATGGACTTCGAGTCGTTTTTCGTATTGGCCAAATAATAGAAAATTTTAGATTCTAATTTGCCCAATTGCTCTGGAATATAATCGAGCATATTTGGCGCTAATTCCGGACTGATAACCACATAACCTTGAAACAACGGTTGCTGTTTCAGTAAAAAGTAATTGATAAAATTTGCAGTTTCTCCGTGCCCAACGGCCACTCTAAAATTTTCGGTTCGGTATGTTTTTTCTATGTACGGAATGAGTTCTATACCAACAAACTCGAAAAAAGCAGCACCGGTTTCTATGGGCAACGAGTTTTGCTCGGAATACATACAGTCGTCAAATCGTTTTTCGAGTTGATTGATGCCAACCACGATAGCTTCGGGCATGTCCTCCCAATACGAGTAATAATCAACGTTTCCTGCCACGGCTTCAAATAAATAATCGCCATCTAAAACGATAAACAGCGGATATTTTTTGTCTTCGTTGGAATTATAACCTCTTGGTAGTTGAATTTTCAGTTCTCGGGTTTCTCCTAGTTTTGAAGACTCAAAGGTTTCGTATTTTACTTGGGCATCAATAGTATTTGTAATGCAGAATAATGCTAATAAAAAAATGATTGGATGTTTCATTTCAAATGATTTGAGATTTAATAGGGGCAAGGTATGAAATATGTTAAAACTAAAAAAAAGTGTTTAAACAGGTTTTATAAGACTGAAAATGTTAATTATCGTTTAACGATTTCTTTCTGTTATAAATAGGCAGATAAATTAATGATAGACCGCCAAAAACAATAATCATAAGGGTTTGGGATGCCCACATAATCCAACCGAATGCGATACTTGGCTCTTCGGCAATGCCGAAAATTGAAAACGCCGCGTAAATAGCCAACGGATACGAACCAATGCCGCCATTGGTTGCCGCGATACTAAAACTTGCCGCTATAAAACCAATTAATATGGCTGCAAGAGGAATGTTACTGGTTTCTTCGAGTGCAAAAGAAGTAACGTAAAACATCAACACGTACATGCCCCAAATAAACAAGGTGTGAAAAATAAAGGCCCACTTTTTTTCCATTTTAAAAATGCTTAGCGCACCTTCAATTAGTCCGTTTACAAAGGCTTTGATTTTCAATGCGATTTTAGAGTTGCTTCTTTTTATATATCTAAAAAATACAAGCATTAAAACAATAAGCCCAATGAATGCAATGGCAATTTTAACGGGATTGAATTTTTCGATTAAAAAATTATAGATAAAATCGAATTCAAGAAAAAGTGTCAGTGTAATTATACCCAACATGACAATCATATCAGCAATACGTTCGGCTACTATGGTGCCAAAACCTTTTTCGAAAGGCACCCCTTCGTAATTTGTGAGTAGTGATGCTCTGGCGACTTCGCCGGCTCTGGGAATGGTATAATTAATTAAATAGGTAACAAAAACCGCCATAATGCTATTGCCCAATTTAATATTGTAGCCCATAGGCTCTAATTGAAAACGCCAACGGTAAGCGCGCGACAAATGACTTAAAAGTCCTAAAAACATGCCCAAAACTATCCAAGTATAATCGGCATTTTTGGCGTATACCAATAATTCCTCAACCGAAACTTTAGACAGCGCAAACCAGACCAAAAAAACTCCCAATAATAATGGGAGTGCTGTTTTTAGTATGTTTTTTGTCTTTTGATTCAAAGTTTATTTTAACAAGTTTGTGGCTTCGTCTGGAAACACAAGCGATGGTTTAAACACTTTTGCTTTTTCAATATCCATAAAGGCATAAGTGATTAAAATAAGGGTGTCGCCAACCGATACTTTTCTAGCGGCCGCTCCGTTTAAAGTAATTTCGCCACTATTACGCGGACCGGGAATACAATAGGTTTCCAAGCGTTCGCCATTGTCGTTATTTACAATTTGGACTTTTTCGCCCTGTATAATGTTGGCGGCATCCATTAAGTCTTCGTCAATAGTGATACTGCCTATATAGTTGAGTTCTGCACCCGTGCATTTAACTCTGTGGATTTTAGATTTTACTACTTGAATTTGCATGCGGCAAAGATAATTAATTTAATGCGATATTATCTATAAGTCTAATATCATCTGCATATACCGCTATAAACGCTCTATATGCTTTTTGGTTTGATTTTCTTTTTACTGGTTTTAAGGTTTTGGTGTCTGCAATAATAAAATACTCTAGTTTTAATAAATCGTGTTTAGCAAACTCTTTTTCAACCCATTCCGTTATTTTATTAGCACTTTTTGTGCCAAATTTTTCTTTGGCAGTTTTTAAGGTTTTATAGATAAAAGGCGCAGCTTTTTTATATTCGGGTTTTAGTCGGGTGTTGCGCGAACTCATGGCTAACCCGTTAGCTTCCCTATGGATGGGGCAACCAATAATTTTAACAGGAATATGATGCTTTTCAACCAGTTTTTTGATGATGGCCAATTGCTGAAAATCTTTTTCTCCAAAATAAGCCCGATGCGGTTTTACAATATCGAAAAAGCGTTTTACAACGGTGCCAACGCCATCAAAATGACCTGTTCTGAATTTACCTTCCATTTCAAACTCCAAACCATCAAAATCGAATTTATTCGAGATGGTATGGCCTTCGTAAATATCATCAACGGTTGGCGCATAAACTAAAATCTTGTTTTCTGATACGGTTTTTAACAAGGCCACATCGCCCTCTAAGGTTCTGGGGTATTTTACTAAATCGTCGTTATTATCAAACTGCGTGGGATTCACAAAAATACTAACCACTACGGTATCGTTCTCATTTAAAGCTTTTTTAACCAAGGCCAAATGCCCGTGGTGTAATGCGCCCATGGTTGGCACCAAACCTACCGTAAGCTGTTTTGCTTTTAATTTATCAATTGCTGCTGCAATTAGCACTTTTTGTGAAAAAACCTTCATTATTTAATAAAAAATTAACGCTTGCAAACTTAATATTTTACTGCCAATTCGCATAAAATTTTGTACTTTTGCGTGTTTTTTATTTTGAATTCTCAAAAAGCTATTCAATTACATAGCTATAAAAAGACAGCAAAAAACTAACATATGAAAGATAAGAGGATATTATACGTATCATCTGAAGTAGTGCCTTATTTACCTGAGACGGAAATTTCGTCCATGTCTTTTGAAGCGCCAAGATTGGTAAATCAACAAGGGGGGCAAATAAGAATTTTTATGCCTCGATACGGCAATATTAATGAAAGAAGGCATCAATTGCACGAAGTTATAAGACTATCAGGAATCAACTTGGTTATTAACGATTTGGATATGCCACTTATTATTAAAGTAGCTTCAATTCCAAAAGAGCGTATTCAAGTTTATTTTATCGATAACGACGAATATTTTAAGCGTAAAGCCACACTTACCGATGAAAATGGTGATTTGTTTTCCGATAACGACGAACGCGCTATTTTCTTTGCAAAAGGTGTTATTGAGACGGTTAAAAAACTAAACTGGTCGCCCGATGTTATCCATGTTCATGGTTGGTTGGCGTCGTTACTACCCCTTTATTTAAAGCAATATTACAAAGACGAGCCTTTATTTAACGAAAGTAAAATTGTTACCTCGGTGTACAATCAAAGTTTTGATGGCGCGTTAAACAAAGATATGATTAATAAAATTAAGTTTGATAATATTGATGAAGAGGCTATTAAAACGCTTAAAGATCCATCATACAACAACTTAATGAAGGTTGCTATTGATAATTCCGATGCCTTGATTATAGGGTCTGAAAATATACCTAAAGATTTAAATACGTATTTAGAAGCATCGGACAAACCTATTTTAGAATTCAAAAGTAAAGATGAATTTGGCGAAGCTTATACAGAGTTTTTTAATACGAAAGTTTGTATTTAATCTGGATATCATCTAAAAAAAACATGAAAGCCCATTTTGGCATTTTGTAAACAAGCACATGAAAAACATATTTAAAGCCCTTAAATTTTCCAGTATATTTCTATTAGTTATGGCATTGTTTATTGCCTGCGATAAAGATTTTAATACTATTGAAAGTGATGTTTTAGGAAAAGACAACGCTAATTTCAACACCAATAATTTAAATCTCCAGATTTTAGCTTACAATAAAAAACTGGATTCTTTACAAATAAACAACTTGTCATCAAACTTGTTTGGTGTTTTTAATGATCCTGCCTACGGTTTAACTACAGCGAGCATTATAACGCAAGTAACACCATCTGTTTCCAATCCTAATTTTGGCGACAATCCAGCAATAGATTCTGTTGTTTTAAAAGTGCCTTATTTTAGTAAAGTAAGTGCCGATTCGCCAGACGAAAATGGAAACGAAGTGTACACCATTAAAGATTCTTTATATGGTGGCGCGCCAATAAAATTAACGGTTTACAGGAACAATTATTTTTTAAGGGATTTCAATCCAAATTCAGGATTTAACGAAACCCAAAGGTATTATTCCAATGCAAGTAGCACCATGAATTCGGCTCTTGACGGCAATGGTGTTATAAATTTTGAAGACCATAAAACCGATGTCATTTACGAACAAGACCAGTATGTTCCGAGTAGCCAAACCATTGTTTTAAAAACAACTGAAGGTGATCAAGATGTCTTTGATAGACAAACTCCTGCTTTAAGAGTGCATTTAGATAAAGATTATTGGAAAACAACAATTATTGATAAACAAGACGACCCGGTTTTAAGTAATGCGAATAATTTTAAAGATTACTTTAGAGGCCTGTACTTTAAAGCGGAGGCTATAAACGGTAGTGGTAACATGGTGTTTTTTAATATGGCAAACGCCAATATTGTAATCTATTATTCAAAAGATTCTACAATTGATGGCGACCGATTACAAGATACTTTTACCATAAACCTTACCGGTATTAGACTGAACACTTTTGTAAATGATTTCAACATTGCTTTGGCTAATGGAAACAAAATCGATGGCGACGAAAGGTTGTATTTAAAAGGAACAGAAGGTTCTATGGCCGTTGTTGATTTATTTAATGGTATGGTAGATTGCGATGGTACACCTGAAACAGCGCTGGATTGCTTTAAAAAAACCTATAGGAAATTGGATGAAAACGGCAATTATTTGCCAAAGGTAAATGGTAATTATCCGTTAAAAAAAATAATCAATGAAGCGCATTTGGTTATTTATGAAGACGAAACCATGCCGAATGGCGGGAACCCTGATTATCATAAATACGATAGAATTTACGCTTACGATATAAAAAACAATGCGCCAACCATTGATTATGTGTTCGACCCGACTGAAGACACTTCAGATCCGGCAAACTCTAAAATTATTAACCTGGGGCAACGCATAACTGATGATAATGGTGTTTCAAAATACAAAATACGCCTTACCGAGCATCTTAATAATATTCTACTAAAAGATTCAACTAACACGAAGCTAGGGCTAACGTTATCTACAAATGTTAATTTAACAAGCCTTTCTAAAATTTTAGAAAGTGCAGATGAAGTAACTGAGGTTCCATCAACTGTTTTGTTAGCGCCTAGAGGTACTATTTTATACGGGAATCATCAAAACGTACCGGAAAACAGAAAAATAAAACTTGAAATATTTTTTACAGAACCTAATTTATAAATTCATTTTATAAATCCTTATTTTATATAGAAACACATAATTTTTTAAGTTTCGATGGATTTTATCGTAAAAAATATCAACTTCATGTACTATTTTAGCATTTGTTGATATTTTTTTTACATATTTGCTCCACGTTAATTAAAACCCAAATTACTTATGTGTGGAATTGTTGGATATATAGGACATCGAGAAGCTTACCCCATTATTATTGAAGGGCTTAAACGCTTAGAGTACCGTGGCTACGATAGCGCCGGTATTGCTTTGTTTGATGGCACCGACCTTAAAATTTCGAAAACCAAGGGAAAAGTATCGGACTTAGAAGAGCGATCGGAAAAAGAAATTACCAAAAACGGTAGTTTAGGTATTGGTCATACCAGATGGGCAACCCATGGTGTGCCTAACGATGTAAACTCGCATCCCCACGCTTCAAATTCAGGCGAATTGGCCATCATTCACAATGGTATCATTGAGAATTATGATGCGCTAAAAAAAGAGTTGATTTCCAGAGGTTACACCTTTCAATCAGATACAGATACCGAAGTCTTAATTAATTTAATTGAAGACGTAAAAAAGAACGAAAACGTAAAGCTTGGTAAAGCCGTACAAATTGCATTAAATCAGGTAATAGGCGCTTATGCCATTGCTGTTTTCGATAAAACCAAACCCGGTGAAGTGGTTATTGCCCGCTTAGGAAGCCCGTTGGCCGTGGGAATTGGCGAAGATGAGTTTTTTATTGCAAGTGATGCTTCGCCTTTTTTAGAATACACTAAAAATGCTATTTATTTAGAAGATGAAGAAATGGCAATTATTAGATTGGGGAAGGGCATAAAAGTTAGAAAAATAAAAGACGATTCGTTAGTGGTTCCCTATGTACAAGAGCTTCAAATGAATCTTGAGCAAATAGAAAAAGGCGGTTACGAGCATTTTATGCTTAAGGAAATACACGAACAACCTCGAGCCATTAGAGACACTTATAGAGGCAGGTTATTAAGAGACGAGGCTATTATAAAAATGGCCGGTGTTGAAGATAACATGAAAAAGTTTTTAAATGCCAATCGTATTATTATTGTGGCCTGCGGCACGTCGTGGCATGCGGGTTTAGTGGCCGAATATATTTTTGAAGAATTTTCTAGAATCCCTGTTGAAGTTGAATACGCTTCAGAATTCCGTTATAGAAACCCCGTAATAACCGATAATGATGTGGTCATTGCCATTTCGCAATCTGGTGAAACTGCCGATACGTTGGCAGCCATAAAACTTGCAAAATCCAAAGGAGCTTTTGTTTTTGGGGTTTGTAATGTGGTAGGTTCGTCTATTGCCAGAGAAACCCATGCTGGTGCTTATACACACGCAGGACCGGAAATTGGCGTGGCTTCAACCAAAGCATTTACAACACAAATTACCGTTTTAACCTTAATTGCATTACGTTTGGCTAGAGCCAAAGGCACGATGTCAAGTTCAACTTTTAGAATGTATTTACAGGAATTGGAATTGATCCCGCAAAAAGTAGAACAATTATTAAAGGTAGACGAACACGTAAAAGACATTGCCAGACAATATTTACTATCAACCAATTGTTTGTATTTAGGTAGAGGCTATAATTTTCCCGTAGCGTTGGAAGGTGCTTTGAAGCTAAAGGAAATCTCTTATATTCATGCTGAAGGCTATCCTGCAGCAGAAATGAAACACGGCCCTATTGCTTTAATTGACGATAGGATGCCAGTAATTGTTATTGCAACAAGTAAGGGGCATTACGAAAAAGTAGTGAGTAATATTCAGGAAATAAAATCAAGAAAAGGTAAAATCATTGCGGTTGTAACCGAAGGAGACACTGCCGTAAAGGAAATTGCCGATCATGTTATTGAGATTCCAGATTGCGAGGAAGCTTTTTCACCTTTATTAACTACTATACCATTACAACTTTTATCGTATCATATAGCTGTAATGCGC
Source organism: Hwangdonia sp. (assembly GCF_048381975.1). NCBI lineage: Bacteria > Pseudomonadati > Bacteroidota > Flavobacteriia > Flavobacteriales > Flavobacteriaceae > Hwangdonia > Hwangdonia sp. The sequence continues at coordinate 273,804 of NZ_JBLWYT010000001.1, forward strand.
AATTGTAATGTAGACCAACCACGTAACTTAGCAAAATCTGTTACGGTAGAGTAAAAATGCTTCTCGTGCAAATTATTAATTTATAAATTGCACGGGAGATATTCTCTTTCATTCTCAAATAAACACCCAATTTATAACGTATTATTCAAAAATTTAAAGTGATTTTTGTTAAAAACTACTATGCGCGCATAATTTTTTTATGTTTTTATATTGTAATAATGTTATATATATTTATATTGCTAAACAATAAATTAAACTAACTCTTATACATGAAAACTATTCTCCCCTTTTTACTGTTGTTGTTTTGTGGATTGACTTATTCTCAAACAACATCAATTTCTGGAACAGTCGTTGATGACAGCGGCCAACCACTTCCAGGAGCAAACATTATTGTTACAGGTACTTCCACAGGAACGGTAACAGATTTTGATGGTGCTTTCAACTTAAGTGTCGGCCAAAATCCGCCTTTTTCTGTGCAAGCTAGTATGATTGGTTTTGAAACCGTTACTATCGAAGTGACCACAAACAATCAAGTACTTAACTTTGTTCTTAACGAAGGTACAGCATTAGATGAAGTTGTAATTTCGGCATCCAGAACACCTGAGCGAATTTTTGAATCGCCCGTAACTGTTGAGCGTTTCGGATTGAAGGAAATTAAGAATACCGCTTCCGCGGATTTTTATGATGGACTTGAAAACCTAAAAGGCGTTGATGTGAACACCAACAGTTTAACGTTTAAATCGGTTAACACAAGAGGTTTTGCAACATTTGCCAACAACCGTTTTATGCAATTGGTTGATGGTATGGACAACTCAACTCCAGCCTTAAACTTCCCTATAGGAAATTTAGTGGGTATGACGGAGACCGATGTTTTAAGTGTGGAGTTGCTTCCAGGTGCATCATCGGCATTATACGGTGCAAATGCCTTTAACGGTATTTTGTTTATGCGAAGTAAAAATCCTTTTGACCATGCAGGTATAAGCACTTCATTTAAAAAAGGAATCACCTCTCAAGAAGCGGCAGGAGATAACGAATATACCGATTTAAGTATTCGTGCTGCACATAAGTTTAGCAACAAATTTGCTGCTAAAGTTAATTTTGGATACTTAAAAGGAACGGATTGGGCAGCAAATAGTTTAGAAGATAAAGATTCTCAAGGTGGGACAAGGGCTTCCAATTTAAGTTATAACGGTGTCAACGTATATGGTGATGATTTTAAAAGAAACATCCATAGTGTCGCGATAACCATGGAAGGCTTAGGTTTATTGCCGGCTGGTGCAAGTGCACTAGTGCCATCGGAAGAAGTAAGTAGAATTGGGTATAATGAAAGTGATTTAACCGATTATAACGCTGAAAGTGTTAAAGCGGACTGGGGTTTATATTTTAGACCTTGGGAGGATGATTTTGAAATTCAGTATGTTGGAAAGGTAGGAACAGGTACAACAATTTACCAAGGATTAAACAGATATAATATTGATGGTTTTTTCCAACAGCAACATAAGCTAGAAGTTAAAAATGACCATTTCTTTTTAAGAGGCTATGTGGTTTCTGATAAAGCTGGTGATTCGTACGATATGACGGTAACAGGTATCCAGATTTTAAATGAATGGAAAGACCATGTTACCTATTTCGGTGAATATACAGGAGCATATGTTCAAGCAACCCTTGGAGGGGCAACTAACGACCAAGCTCATTTAGCAGCAAGAGCACAAGCTGAATCTGGTCGTTTTGAACCTGGAACTCCACAATATAAAGCGGCATTTAATAGAAGTATCAATGACCCTAACTTAATAACGGGTTCTAAATTTCAAGATGCTTCAAAATATTACCACGCTGATGGAAACTATAATTTAAGCCATTTAATTGACTTTGCTGAAATTCAAGTTGGTGGTTCTTACAGAAGCTACAGTTTAAACTCTGGGGGTACGATCTATACTGATGCCGCTGGTCCAATAGACTACTCGGAATTTGGTGTTTATACTCAAATTCAAAAGAGCTTCGAACTAAATGAGTCTTTAGAGCTTAAACTAACGGGATCTGCTCGTTATGATAAATCTGAATTTTTTGACGGGTTTGTTTCACCAAGAATATCAGCAGGTTTAACTATAAATAGAAACCATAATATTAGAACATCTGTGCAAACAGGATTTAGAAACCCAACAACTCAAGATTTATTTATTGGATTAGATTCTGGCCAAGGCTTTTTAGTAGGTTCAGCTCCTTCAAATTTAGAACGATGGTCAAGGCCTTTAGATGTTAGTGGTCAAGGTCAATTGTTAGGGCAACCAGCAACTATTACACAAACAGGAGCCGCTCCATATACCAATTCATATACAGCGAGTTCATTAGAGGCATTTGGAGCTACAGGTGATCCTACATTATTACAGGTAGCAAATCCAGATTTAATAAAACCTGAAAAAGTAACGTCTGCAGAAGCAGGGTATAGAGGTAAACTTGATAAGTTTATTGTAGATTTTAGTATGTACTACAATAGTTATGAAGATTTTATTTCTCAACAACGCGTTGCTTCTCCTTATTACGGGGTTGCCGGAGATGGCGGATTATCGGTAGCGGCTATAGCTAATGGAGATTTTCAAGGTTACAGTGCATACACAAATTCTGAAGCAAAGGTTAACTCTTACGGAGCTTCCATTGGTTTATCTACAAAAGTATTTGGGAATTTTGATATAAGTGGTAGTTATACTTATGCTAAATTGGATTTTGATCAAGAGAAGTATCCTAATTTCGCTACCAATTTCAACACGCCAGAACATAAGTTCAAAGCGTCTTTTGGAAATACGGAATTGTTTAAAAACTTTGGATTCAACATAGCTTATAGATTTAGTGATGATTATTTCTGGGAAGCCACTTTTGGTAATGGTTTAGTGCCAGAATTTCACGTAGTTGATGCTCAAATCAATCTTAAAGTTCCAAGCTTTAAATCTACTTTTAAAGCGGGGGCAACAAACCTTTTGGGTGACGAATACTATACGGCATTTGGAACCGGAAATATAGGGTCGATGTATTATCTATCATGGACAATTAACAACTTATAAAATGAAAACTATTATGAATACTAAATATATATGGCTATTAATAATCCTAATTGGGTTTTCAGCATGTAACGAACCTGAAGATGTTCTTAAAGGAACCAGTGAAGAACCAGAAGTTGTTGTAGAATTGCCAGCACTTACAGCTGGATCAGCAGATTTTTCAAATTATGTGGCTATAGGAGCTTCATTTACCGCTGGCTTTACAGATAGTGCCTTATTTAAGGCGTCTCAAGAAAACTCATTTCCCAATATTTTAGCTCAACAATTTTCAAATATAGGAGGAGGCGCTTTTACGCAACCCCTAATGAATGACAATATTGGTGGAATTGCTGTTGGAGGGGTTCAACTCCCTGGGTCATCAGTTGGTCCAAGATTAGTTTTTGGTGGCGCCGGTCCGGTTCCCTTATCCTCTGTAATAGGTCCAGTGACCTCTACCACAGACTTATTGATTAATAATCCAACGGGTCCTTTTAATAATATGGGAGTTCCAGGTGCTAAAAGTTTTCATTTATTATTTGATGGCTACGGAAACCTTGGAAACCTAAATTTAGGGTTGGCCAATCCGTATTTTATCAGAATGGCATCAAGTCCAACGGCCACTATATTAGGTGATGCGATGGCACAAAACCCAACATTTTTTACCTTATCAGAAATTGGTGGTAACGATGTATTGGGCTATGCAACTTCTGGTGGCGATGGTTCAAATACCATTACGCCTTCAGCTGGTCCTCCTGGAGTTGGTTTCGATCAAACATTCGGGTTTCTAGTATCAACCTTAACCTCTGGTGGAGCAAAAGGCATTGTTACTAACGTTCCTTATGTTACCGATTTACCTCATTTTACAACCGTACCCAATAATGCGTTGGAGATAGATGCTGCAACAGCAGGCCAATTAACTGGCTTTTTTCAAGCAGTTGCAGGAATATTTACTCAAGTATTAATTGCACAAATGGTACCACCAGCACAGGCACAGGCTATTGCTAGCCAATACGCCATACCTTTCAGTGAAGGGAAAAACAGGTGGATTATAGACGTACCTGTTACACAAACAAACCCATTAGGGTTTAGACAAATGACTGAAGATGAATTGCTCGTTTTAACTATAGATCAAGATGCATTGGCTCAAGGTTATGGGTCTGTTGCTTTATCAAATGAAGTGCTTCAAGTATTGGGCTTGTTACAAGCTGGCGGTACACCAACGCCACAACAGGGTGCTTTAGTTATTGGGGCTGTTAACGGTATTGATGACGGAGATGCTTTGGATAGTGACGAACTTGCCGAAATAAAAAACGCCACTGATGCTTATAATGCAACAATAGCTGCGATTGCAAATGCCAATGAAAATGTTGCTTTGGTTGATTTAAATAGTATTTTAGGTGAAGCTTCAACAACTGGTTTTTCGTCTGGGGATTTTACTTTAACTACCAATTTAGTAACTGGTGGTGCTGTGGGGCTGGACGGTATTCACTTAACAGCAAGGGGATATGCGGTAATGGCAAATGAGATTTTAAAAGTTATTGATGCTGCATTTGGATCAAATTTTGAAGCTTCAGGAAACTTGGTAAATGCTGGCGATTATCCAACTAATTACCATCCAACACTTCAATAAATATTAAAAATAATACATTCTTAAAACACCTTCTTCTCGAACTTCGGAATGAAGGTGTTTTTTTATGTAAAAAAGCTTCAAAAACGACTTTCATTCTAAATTAAAAAATATATCTTTGCACGCGAAAACTCAGAGTGTTTTCATAGAATTAAAACGCATAATATTAAACACATAAGTAATGTCTAAAGTTACAGGTAAAGTTGCACAGATAGTAGGTCCAGTTATCGATGTTGAATTCGGAGCTGGTGCTGAACTTCCAAAAATTTATGATTCATTAGAAATTAAAAAAACCGACGGTTCTATTTTAGTACTAGAAGTACAGTCTCACATCGGAGAAGATACGGTGCGTACTATTGCTATGGATTCTTCGGATGGGTTGAGTAGAGGAACAGAGGTTACTGCTACTGGCGCACCTATTCAAATGCCAATTGGCGATGATGTTTATGGCCGTTTATTTAATGTAATTGGAGATGCTATTGATGGCCTTGGAGATTTGCCTAAAGCTGGAGAAGCTGGTTTGCCAATCCACAGAGAGGCACCAAAATTTGAAGATTTATCAACATCTACCGAAGTTTTATTTACAGGTATTAAAGTAATCGATTTAATTGAGCCTTATGCAAAAGGTGGTAAAATTGGTTTATTTGGTGGTGCCGGAGTAGGTAAAACGGTATTGATTCAGGAGTTGATTAACAATATTGCAAAAGGACACGGTGGACTTTCAGTATTCGCAGGAGTTGGTGAAAGAACTCGTGAAGGGAATGATTTACTTCGTGAAATGTTAGAATCAGGAATTATCCGTTATGGTGACGATTTTATGCATTCTATGGAAGAAGGCGGATGGGATTTATCTAAAGTTGATAAATCTAAAATGAAAGAATCAAAAGCAACTTTCGTATTCGGGCAAATGAATGAGCCTCCTGGAGCACGTGCTCGTGTGGCACTTTCAGGATTAACCATTGCTGAGTATTTCCGTGATGGGGCTGGCGAAGGCCAGGGGAAAGACGTACTTTTCTTCGTAGATAACATTTTCCGTTTTACACAAGCTGGTTCTGAGGTATCTGCATTATTAGGTCGTATGCCTTCTGCGGTAGGTTACCAACCAACATTAGCAACCGAAATGGGTGCGATGCAAGAGCGTATTACTTCAACAAAAAGAGGGTCTATTACATCGGTACAAGCGGTTTACGTACCTGCGGATGATTTAACCGATCCTGCACCTGCAACAACTTTTGCCCACTTAGATGCAACAACCGTACTATCTCGTAAAATTGCTGAGCTAGGTATTTATCCTGCGGTAGATCCATTGGATTCTACTTCAAGAATTCTTACGGCCGATATTTTAGGAAAAGAGCATTACGATTGTGCACAACGTGTAAAAGAGTTATTGCAACGTTATAAAGAATTACAAGATATTATTGCCATTCTTGGTATGGAAGAATTGTCTGAAGAAGATAAAATGGCTGTAGGTAGAGCAAGGCGTGTACAACGTTTCTTATCGCAACCGTTCCACGTAGCAGAACAGTTTACCGGTATTCCTGGAGTATTGGTTGATATTAAAGAAACCATTAAAGGATTTAACATGATTATGGATGGTGAATTAGACCACTTACCAGAAGCAGCGTTTAACCTTAAAGGAACTATTGAAGAAGCTATTGAAGCTGGTGAGAAAATGTTAGCTGAAGCGTAAAATTTAGTCCACAGTCCACAGTCCGCAGAGACTGAAGACTGAAGACTGCAAACTGAAGACTTAAAAAGATGTATTTAGAAATTGTATCACCCGAAGCCACTTTATTTAGTAGTGAAGTTGATTCTGTAGTTGTTCCTGGGATAAATGGTGAGTTTGAAATGCTAAAAGACCACGCGCCTATAGTCTCTTTGTTAAAAGAAGGTACTATTAAAATTAAAACCCATACACAAAGTCATTTGGTATTTGATGAGCTTCACGCCGAGGTAACGCCTCATAATGACGACCAAAAAGTACTGACTTTAAAGATAAAATCCGGTACTTTGGAGATGAAGGATAATAAAGTGATTGTATTGGCAGATTAATTACAAAACACATATTTTATAAAAAAACGCTTCAGAATTTCTGAAGCGTTTTTTGTTTCCTGTCTGTTCGAGTGATTTCAAACGAGTTTGAAATGGTATCGAGAACTTATACCTTTTTAATAACATTGGTAACAATGCCCCAAATAACGAAATTATTATCACTTGTGATTTTTATAATGGGGTAGTTAGGATTTTCGGGCTGTAACCAAATACCTTCTGCATTAACTTTTAAACGTTTTACGGTAAACTCACCATCGAGAAAGCATACCGCTATTTTGTTATGCGTAGGCTCTAAGCTTCTGTCTATAACCAGTAAATCGTTATCGTCCAGTCCGGCCCCTATCATAGATTGCCCGCTTACCCGAGCAAAAAAAGTGGCTTCTTTATTTTTTACGAGTTCCCGGTCTAAGGATAGGCGCTGTTCTTTAACATCTTCGGTTGGCGAAGGAAAGCCTGCTGAAATGCCAGCATCGAAAAAATGTGCTCCAGAATTGTTATGGGTTTTTGGCGCAAATAAGGTTAGTGTGTTGGATTTGTGAAGCTGCATTTGTTTATCTGTTTTTTTAATTGACACGTTGGTTTGCGTTAGGGATTGATGCGGCATCCTTTTGCTTTTTCGCAAAAGATATAGCGGAAAGCCCGACCACTTGCCCTGAGCGCAGTCGAAGGGTTGTGGTAACGCCCAAATAAAATTATTTATTTTGTTTAAATTTAGTTTTTATTTATAAGATTTTGACCTTTTAGTGGGCTTTATTTTACAACCATCGTTATTGGAGAGAATAGCAACTGGTTTTCCTTGTAAATTAGGGTTAAAAACACGTTCGCAAGAAGCATAGAAATTATTACAATCTACAAGTGCAAACATAGCTGTAAAGATACTGGAAATAGTGCTCGGTTTTTAAGTGTTTAAACTAATAATTTCCCAAAACTGACCGTTGGATGTGTAGTTTTTTAACACCTTAAAGCCAATGGCCTTATGGGCATAAGATGAGCGTTTGTTTTTAATGTCTACTTCGGTAATAATGGCGTCGAACTTGTGTTTTAACTCTTGCGCCATATATTGATATAATCCCCTAAAAACCCCTTGGCCTCTTGCTTCTTTATCGACGCACACTTGCCCCATTACCATATAATTTAATGGACGGTTTTGTTCGTTGATAGCTTTGTCTATTTCGGTAAACATGGGTATGAGTACCGGAATTTGGTCTCTAAATTCCCTTACCATTGAAAGGGCGTAGCCCACCACTTTAGCGTTATATTTTGCAATGAAATGTGGACAGGCATCGTTCATTTTTTTTAGTAGTTCAAAATCGTGTTTTACAGTTAAAAAGCCCTCTTTTTCTTTACTATCTTTAGAAATGGCATCGTATAGATTCTTTTTTTGAAGATTTAAAATTTGATGTAAGTCTTCAGCAGTTGATGCTCTATGGTATGTTATGTCAGTCTTCAACATATTCTAAAATATCACTAGGTTGACAATCGAGTGCTTTACAAATGGCTTCGAGTGTGGAAAATCTAACAGCTTTGGCTTTACCGGATTTTAATATCGATAAGTTTGCCGTGGTAATACCAATAATTTCCGCCAGCTCCTTGCTTTTCATTTTTCGTTTTTCGAGCATGATGTCGAGATTTACTATTATTGGCATGGGTTATATGGTTAATTCGTTTTCTTCTTCAGCTAGTTTTCCTCGTTTAAAAATTTCGGCAAGAAGATAAAAAGCCAATCCTGCTGGGATTAAAAAGGTGAATTCCGCTTTAAGTTCGTTAAAAAAGTTAAAAGTAGATTTGCCAATCGCGGCTAAAAGAAATCGCAATACCAAAATATTGATGGTATATAAAATAAAAATGTTACCTATCTTTTTAAAGTACTTAATATTATTATCGCTAAAGTAGTTTCCGTTTTCAATTTCTTTCAGAATCGATAAAAAATAAGAAAAACCATAAATAAGATACGCCTTCCAAAAAAACAATCCTGCACTAATCGCGTAATAACTCCATTGGATTGCATTTTTTGAAGTAAACCAAGATTCATTTTTATCTGCTGATTTTACCCAATTTTGAAACGTTTCAAATTGGTTAAAATCAAACTCGCGTAAATCATTAAGTAATATTGAAACTGCTGAAATTAAAACAGCCCAGGTAACGATGGTTAAAGTTTGCGTATTGTCTTTCATAATTATATGGTTAATTCGTTTTACGACTGCATTTCAAGTCGCCTTAGGTAGAAATATTATCGTTTAACAATAACAAATATATAAAAATTATCGATAAACAATAATATTGTGTTAAAAACTTATTTTTGAAATTAGACCTATCAGGTTTTGAAAACCTGACAGGTCTTGACTATCTTTGATTAATGCTACCTCAAAAATTACATCAAAAACTCGAAGAGCGCAAAGCGAATAATGCCTTACGTCAACTTGATTCAAGCAATGGTTTGGTAGATTTTTCATCAAACGATTATTTAGGGTTTGCCAAATCCGAATCTATTTTTAACGCTACGCACAACCTTTTAATTGGGCATAATATGAAGCAAAATGGATCAACGGGTTCGCGTTTGCTTTCGGGCAATCATTCATTTTATAACATTGTAGAATCCTTGGTTGCCGATTTCCATAATAGCGAATCGGCATTGATTTTCAATTCGGGTTACGATGCCAACCTTGGCTTTTTTAGCAGTGTGCCGCAACGCGATGATGTTATTTTTTACGACGAATTTATACACGCTTCCATTCGCGATGGTGTTTTACTTTCCAATGCAAAAGCTTATAAATTTAAGCACAATAATGTGAAAGCCTTGGATGAGATGTTGGAACGCGTTCAGTATAAAGGCAACGCATACATTGTTACGGAGTCTGTTTTCTCTATGGATGGCGATGCCCCGGATTTGGTTGCCATGTGCCAATTAAGCAAAAAACACAAAGCCTTTTTGGTGGTTGATGAAGCCCATGCTATTGGTGTTTTTGGCACATACGGCGTTGGTTTAATTCAACAATTAAACTTAGAAGAATACGTTTTTGCACGTTTGGTAACTTTTGGAAAAGCCATGGGTTGTCACGGTGCCGCTATTTTAGGAAGGGCTGTTTTAAAACAATATTTAGTCAATTTTGCCCGCAGTTTTATTTACACAACAGCTTTGCCACCACACACGCTCGCTACTGTTCATTCGGCTTATAATGCGTTGGTTTCTACGAAAAACATAGAAAAGTTGCATCAAAACATTCAGCATTTTAAAAAAGAAATTGTTGAAAACAAACTTCAAAATCATTTTATTGAAAGCAATTCTGCAATACATTGCTGCATTATTTCAGGTAATGAAAAAGTGAAATCAATGGCAAAAAAACTTCAAGAAAACGGTTTTAATGTAAAACCCATTTTGTCGCCAACAGTCGCAAAAGGCGAAGAGCGCTTACGCTTTTGTTTGCATAGTGATAATTCGGAAAACGAAATATCGAAAGTATTACGGCTCTTAACTACATTTGTAAATATATGAGCGAGACCTTTAAAACCATAGCCAGATTTCAGTATTCTTCTGAAGCCCAAATTATAAAGGGCAGATTAGAAGCCGAAGGCATTCAAGTTTTTTTATCCGATAATCTTACCATCGATACCGACCCGCTGGTTAGCAATGCCATTGGTGGCGTTAAATTAAAAGTGCTGTCCACCCAAGCTATGAAAGCACAACATATTTTGAATGCCATACACAAGTATTCGGTTGATGACGAAGGCAACACCTTAAACTGCCCGAATTGCAAAAGTGAAAGAATAGAGCTGTTTTCTACAATAAAAGACCTAAAATCCTTTTTTGCCTTTATCTTTGGGTTTCTTTTCGGTGCACTGCCTTTACACGCAAAACATAAATATAAATGTGAAGATTGTAATACTGAATTCGATTTAAAATGATTTTTTAGCCGTTACCGAAAGTTCGGGAGCGGTTTATTGTTAAAATATTCAATGAAAAACAACACATATTTTATAACAGGAATTTCAACCGAAGTTGGTAAAACCATAGTATCGGCAATAATTACTGAAGCTTTGGAAGCCGATTACTGGAAACCTGTTCAAGCAGGCGAATTGGACCATGGCGATACGGATAAAGTGGAACGATTGGTGTCGAATTCCAAATCCAAGTTCCACCCCAATGCTTATGCGTTGGAAACGCCAATGAGTCCGCACGCAGCTGCAGAAATTGACAATATTACTATTGATATTAAAGAAATTAAAGTTCCAAAAACAAGTAACCATTTGGTTATTGAAGGCGCTGGCGGGTTGTTTGTGCCTTTAAATAATACACAAACGGTTTTCGATTTAATAAAACCTAATTATAAGGTTATAGTGGTTTCAAGGCATTATTTAGGAAGCATTAACCACACGCTTTTAACCATTAATGCTTTAAAACAAAAAGGCTTCGATGTTTTTTTGGTTTTTAGCGGAAACGAACACAAATCAACAGAAAGCATCATTAAAAAAATGACAAATGTCCCTGTTATTGGGCGTATAGATGAAGAGCCTTATTTTGATAAAAATGTAGTAAAGGAATATGCTGAATTGTTTAAAGATAACTTGTAGCTGTCATTCCTGCGAAAGCAGGAATCCACTATGCAACTAAAAGTTAAAAAATAGATTCCCGCCTTTGCGAGAATGACAAAAAAAATGAATTTAAAAGAACGCGATAAAAAACACCTGTGGCACCCCTTAACACAGCACAAATTACACCCGGAAACCATTGCCATAACCAAAGCAAAAGGCTGTATTTTAACCGATGAGGATGGCAACGCGTATATCGATGCTATTGCCTCTTGGTACACCTGTATGTATGGGCATTGCAACGCGTATATAACCAGTCGGGTTTCGGCACAAATGCAACAATTGGACCAAGTGGTTTTTAGCGGATTCACACACGAGCCCGCTATAAAATTATCCGAAGCCCTTATTAAAATACTCCCTGAAAACCAGAACAAGATATTCTTTAGCGACAATGGTTCAACGGCTGTTGAAATCGGTATTAAAATGGCGTTACAATACCATTTTAACAAAGGCGAAAAGCGCAATACCTTAATTGCTTTTGAAGACGGATTCCACGGCGATACTTTTGGCGCGATGAGCGTTTCCGGTTTATCGATTTACAACGGACCTTTTGAGGATTTCTTTTTAAACGTAAAACGTATTCCTGTCCCAAATGGAAAAAATCACGATGCCATTTTAAAAATGTTGCGAGACATAGTATCTAATAATAAAGTCGCTGGATTTGTTTACGAACCTTTGGTACAAGGTGCAGCGGCCATGAAAATGCACAACGCCGAGGGGTTAAATGAGATTCTTGAATTCTGCAAAAACCAAAATATCATTACCGTTGCCGACGAGGTGATGACGGGCTTCGGAAAAACGGGTAAACATTTTGCGTCGCTTTATATGGAAACCAAACCAGATATTATGTGTTTGAGCAAAGCTTTAACCGGCGGGTTATTGCCCATGGCTTTAACCACGTGTACGCAAAATATTTATGAGGCTTTTTATAGTGACGATATGAGCAAAGGCTTGTTTCACGGGCATACGTATTCAGCAAATCCGCTGGCCTGTACCGCAGCTTTGGCGTGTGTGGAATTGTTGCAATCCGATGATATTCAAAAACAAATTCAAGCTATTAACGCTTCGCACCAGGCATTTGAGAGTCGTATAAAAACGCATCCTAAAGTAAAATCCACACGACAATTAGGCGTTATTTTTGCCCTCGATTTGAACATAGAAATGGAACGCTACGGTAATTTACGCGATAAGCTTTTTAAATTTTTTATGGACAATGGCGTGTTTTTACGTCCCTTAGGAAGCACCATTTACATTCAAGCGCCTTATGTAATCACCAAAAAACAATTGGAAAAAGTCTATCAAGTTATTGAGGATGCATTAGAAATGATTTAGTTAAAATCTAAATCATCAGGTATTTCATCTTTATCATCATCAATAACGGTTTTTTCATTGGCTTTAGAGCAATCAACTAATATTGAAAGGTTTGCTGGTTCCTCAAAATCTTCTTTAGAGATATTTAAGCTTTCATCGGCATAACAGCTTTTCATGTACAAGCCCCAAATAGGCAACGCCATGGCCGCACCTTGACCGTAAGTAATGCTTTTAAAATGGACTGCTCTTTCTTCGCCACCAACCCAAACGCCAGTAACCAAATTTGGTACCATGCCCATAAACCAGCCATCACTTTGGTTTTGTGTGGTTCCTGTTTTTCCGGCAATAGGATTTGTAAACTCGTAAGGGTAGCCCGTAACCACTTCTCTATAGTCTGCTCTGTTAGCGTCGGCGCCTTTTGTACGTAAGCGAACGCCCGAACCAGATTGTGTTACACCTTCCATAAGTTTTACCGTTACATAAGCTGTTTCTGCACTTAATACATCGTTGGTTTCAGGTGAAAATTGATATAAAATGGTGCCGTTTTTATCTTCAATAGTGGTTACCATAACAGGTTTGGTGTACACGCCTTTATTGGCAAAAGTGGCGTAAGCACCAACCATTTCGTAAACGCTTAAATCGGGTGTCCCTAAGGCAATGGATGGCACCGGAGGAATATCAGATTCTATGCCTAATTTTCGTGCTAAATCGATAACGGTTTGCGGACCAACCTTATCGATTAATCTAGCTGTAATGGTATTTACAGAATTAGCCAACGCATTTTTTAATGTTCGCGTACCGCCATAATTAAGATTGGAGTTTTTTGGGCACCATTCTTCTGGGTTGCCGTGCTTGTTGGCTTCAATACAAAACGGTGTGTCTGGAAGCTCGTCGCAGGGCGATAAGTGCAACTGATCTACTGCCGTAGCATAAACCAAAGGTTTAAACGTAGAGCCTATTTGACGCTTACCTTGCTTAACCATATCGTACTGAAAGTGCCTGTAATTCATGCCGCCAACCCAAGCTTTTACATGACCGGTTTGCGGATTCATGGACATCATGCCGGTTCTTAAAAACGATTTGTAATAACGCATGGAATCGATAGGTTTCATAATGGTATCCCGCTCTGAAGGTTTGCCGTTTTTCCATTCAAAAACAGTCATTTGTACCGGTTTGTAAAATGAGTCTTCTATCTCTTTGTCCGGTTTTTTTAAGTCGTATTTCATGTGTCGCCAACGTTCGGATTGTTTCATTGAACGCTGCATTAAAGTATCAATGGCGCCATTGGTTAAATCCAGAAACGGTGCCGTTGGGTTTCTATCGGGCGTGTTTTGATGGAAAAACTCTGCTTGCAACTTAGGCATGTGTTGCTGTACCGCATCTTCAGCATACTTTTGCATACGCGAGTCGATGGTGGTATAAATTTTTAAGCCATCGTTGTATAAATTCCAATTGGTGCCGTCTGGTTTTGGATTGTTTTTTATCCAATCTTTCATAAAACCAGCAAGGTATCCTCTAAAATAAGTAGCAAGGCCTTCGCGATGCGATTCCGGGGTAAAGTCTAAATCCAGTTCGGTTTTCTGTAAGGAGTCTTTAACCTGTTCATTAATATATCCGTATTTTTCCATTTGAAGCAAAACAACATTACGTCTGTTTTTTACGCCAACTGGATTTCTGCTTGGTATTGGATTATAAAAGGAAGAGTTTTTAAACATACCCACCAACATAGCGGCTTCTTTAATATCCAAATTTTTGGGTTCTTTATTAAAGTATATTCTGGAGGCACTGCGTATGCCATCGCCATTGTTACCAAAATCGTAAACATTAAAATACTGTGCTATAATTTCTTCTTTGGTATATTGTCGTTCTAATTTAATGGCAATAACCCATTCTTTTATTTTTTGGGTTATAGTTTCAAATATATTGTTGGTTCTAACGCCCACAAACAACTGTCTTGCCAATTGTTGCGAAATCGTACTGGCGCCACCCCGTTTTCCCAAAAAAGCAAAGGCTCTTAATGTGCCTCGGGCATCGATACCAGAATGCTCGTGAAAACGGGCATCTTCAGTAGCGATTAAAGCATCGACTAAATGGGGCGACAAATCCTCAAAAGCTACGGGAGTTCGGTTATCGTTAAAGTAATATTTCCCCAGGGTTACACCATCGGCAGAAATAATTTCGGTTGCCAAATGGGTTTTAGGGTTTTCCAATTGCGTATGGTCTGGCATGGCTCCAAGCCAACCCCACGATGCTGCTGAAAATATAAGTGCCACTGCCAGAATACCTACTGAGAACAAAATCCAAAACCAACGGATATATTTTGAAAAATCCTGTGTGCCTTTTGTTTCCTTTTTTGCTTTTGTTTTTGCCATTTAATTTTGAATATTAAATACACTTCGACTTTAGCCTGTCTTGAGCGAAGACGAAAGGCTCAGTGTGACAATTGATCGTTTTTATTTACTTGATGGGTTTTCTATTCTAAAGCCAACATCTGTGATACCTTCAAGCTCCACAACACCATTTACTTTTCCGTTTTCCCGCATAGCATGTTGGATACTAACCACATATTCGCCTGCTTCTTTAAAAACAACATGCTCTTTGTACCACAATTTATTTTCTTTAACACCCGTTATTCCTGTTCCTAAAAGCTTTCCGTTGGGGTCTGCCATTCTGTATTCTAAAGTGTCTTTTATGGTTTTGCCATGAGGAAAAACCATTTCGACTATTAAATACAAATTGTTAAATTTATAATCGTTGGTATTTCTTAAATTAACAAACAAATTATAGGGCTTTATTGAATCTGGTGGATTTACCGTAAAGCTAACCACAGAATCTTTATGCCATGTGTTTGGAACCGGTTTATAGGTATCGAAAACACGGTTAGAATCGCATGATACCAAAACAAAAGAAAAAATTAAAGAAAACAATACCGAACTACTTCGCTTCATTTTTACTTTTTTGAGGTTTTCTTCTGTTGTTTTTTTTGTTTCTGTTGTTACGGCCCTTATTGTTTTTACGTTTGTTACGCCCTTTTGGACTATCGAACCGCGTTAAACTATCTTGTCCTACAACGTTCTCAAACTCTGTTTTAGTATCTTCAATAAGGTCTGAGGCGTATTCTTCAAGGCTTGCAATTTTTTTGTTTTTCTTATTGGCCTCAATAATTTCATTAGCTTGGGCAGTGGTTATTTTGTGCCAATTCATCCATTCGCCTTCGTAGGCATACCACATGTGTCCTTTAAAAATATCGGTTTTCTGGCATACTGCCGTTCCTTTTTCGGTTTTAAGTTTTATATCGGTTTTGGGGAACGCTTTTAAAGCATCCAAATACGTATCGAGTTCGTAATTTAAGCAGCATTTTAATTTACCACATTGGCCGGCAAGCTTTTGTGGGTTTAAAGATAATTGCTGATATCGGGCTGCCGAGGTACTTACCGATCTAAAATCAGTTAACCATGTGGAGCAACACAACTCGCGCCCGCAAGAGCCAATGCCACCAAGTCTTGCCGCTTCTTGACGAAACCCAACTTGTTTCATTTCTATGCGTGTTCTAAACTCGCGGGCAAATACTTTTATAAGTTCCCTAAAATCTACACGCTCTTCGGCGGTGTAATAAAATGTGGCTTTACTGGCATCGCCCTGAAACTCGATGTCCGAAATTTTCATTTGTAATTTCAAATCGATGGCAAATTGGCGCGCTTTCACTTTCATTGGTTCTTCTCTATCGCGTGCTTTTTGCCAAATATCAATGTCTTTCTGACTTGCCTTTCGGTAAATTTTTAAAACCTCGTCGCCTTTGGTCGAAACATTTTTGCGTTTCATTTGAACCCGCACCAATTCCCCCGTAAGGGTAACCATGCCAATGTCGTGTCCCGATTTTGCTTGGGTAGCAACCACATCGCCAATACTTAAGGTTAGGTTTTCGGTGTTGTGATAGTAGTTTTTACGCCCGTTTTTAAACCGGACTTCCACCCAATTAAAGGGTTTTTCGCCGTTTGGAAGCGACATATTTGCGAGCCAATCAAAAACAGTTAGTTTGTTGCAACTGTCTGTGCCGCAAGTGCCGTTGTTTTTACATCCTTTAGGTTGACCGTCTTTTCCAGTTGAACAACTGTTACAAGCCATAAATTTCTATATATTGAATTCGTTAATAATCAAATTATTACGAATGAAGGTTTATAAATCTTTTTAGATTCCCACTTTCGTGAGAATGACAAAATGAGTGGATTTTTGAAACAAAGTTTCAAAAGAAATCTTCACGACGTAAATATAAGATTATTCTAAAGACTTAAAACAAAGAATTTATAGTTGTTGATTTTGATTGAGGTTTAGCCCTCCTTCTTTTTTAAAACTTCAAAAATATTCCTTAAATCTTTTTTATAGGGCAAATGGTCTGCGCGCCCTTTTTTGAAGATGTCGTTGCTATTGCCTTGGCCTTTACGCAGCTCTTTTTGCTCTTCGTAAGGAAGGGCGTGTATCTCTTTACAGTTTGTCGAGCAGCAATTGTTCATTTCTGCTTTGCAGGAATCGCATTGAATAAACAATAAGTGACATGCATCGTTGGCGCAATTGGTGTGCACATCAAAAGGGCTTCCGCATTGGTGGCAGCGAGCAATAACGTCGTCACTAATTTTTTCGGCTCTGCGCTCATCAAAAACAAAATTTTTACCAATAAATTTATTTTCTAAATGCTTTTCGTTTACTTGTCGGGTGTATTCAATAATACCGCCTTCCAATTGGTACACATTCTTAAATCCTTTATGCTTAAAATACGCGCTGGCCTTTTCACATCGGATACCGCCAGTACAATACATAACCAGGTTTTTATCTTCTTTATGGTCTTTTAAATCGTCTTCAATAATATCCAACGATTCTCTAAAGGTATCCACATCTGGGGTCACGGCATTTTTAAAATGACCGATTTCGCTTTCGTAATGGTTGCGCATATCAACCAAAACAGTTTTGTCGTCCTCAATAAGTTCATTGAATTTTTCGGCACCCACATGAATGCCTTTGTCCCGAACATCAAAAGTGTCATCGTTTAAACCATCGGCAACAATTTTGTGGCGCACCTTTACTTTAAGCTTTAAAAAAGACATATTGTCTTGCTCAACAGCAATATTTAAACGGATGCCTTTTAAAAAATCGATGGTATCCAAATGCGTTTTAAAGGCGTTAAAACGATCTGCCGGAAGCGATAACTGCCCGTTAATGCCTTCGTGGGCTACGTAAATTCTACCCAGAACATCCAAGGCGTTCCAAGTAATAAACAATTCGTCTCTAAATTCTTGAGGATTGGTAATTTTAGCGTATTTATAAAAAGAAAGCGTTAACCGGTCTTTACCAGCTTTTTCGATTAATTCGGCTCTTTCTTTAGCGCTTAATTTATTGTACAGTTGCATGCTATACTAATGTTTTAAGGTTAAAACCGCATGGTGCGGAATAAAGAAATATTTTAAAATGCAAAAGTACAATTTTAAAAGGATAGCACAATAAATCGTATAAAAAAGCACCTTAAATAATATAAAGTGCTTTACTAAAATAGTTTGAGTTAGTCTAATTCCCAACCATTATTAGATCAATTTCATAGCAAAATTTTTCCTGCGTTTATTTTATAGATGCAAAATATGTAAAAAGGTTGCGTGGTATTTTTAATTTATATTGAAATAACATCAAAAACATCAAATTGTTTGGGGTAGATTTTGTCCATAGTACAAATTAACAACGACGTTTTTTCTTTAGTTTTAAATTGAATTTTTAAAAGGGGTTTTTGATATGCTTTAGGAAGTGTAGCGGTCATTATAGAGTCGTTTTCGCTTAATTTTATAATGAAAACGGGTTCGGGACCACCACCACACGATGTTTGATTTATTACGGTTCCGGTTTGAATGGATTCATCTTCATTTTGAGAATCACAAGCAATAAATAAAACACAAACACATAAAAAAACGACGGAAGTTTTAAACATATTTTTGGATATTAAATTTTGAAAATAGCTTCTATATTTTAAAGATGAAATATTTGAATAAAGGTTGCGTGGTACATTTGAATTAATTATCAAAAAAACGATTTTTTTGCTTAAAATTTTAATGTTGAAAACTATTATTGTACCATGAAAAAAGATGTAGTATTTTAGCATATATAATTTCAGAAAAAACAGAAAATGAGTAACGAAAAAGAAAAAGAAGCAAAATTAAAAGCGTTAAAACTTACATTAGATAAATTAGATAAAGCCTATGGCAAAGGCACCGTAATGAAAATGAGCGATGCTGCCGTAGTTGATGTCGATGCCATTCCGTCCGGCTCTTTAGGATTGGACATTGCCTTGGGCGTTGGTGGCTATCCGCGTGGTCGGGTTATAGAAATTTATGGGCCGGAATCCTCGGGTAAAACCACATTGACTTTACACGCTATTGCCGAAGCCCAAAAAGCTGGTGGTATTGCTGCATTTATTGATGCCGAACATGCCTTTGATAGATTTTACGCTGAAAAACTTGGGGTTGATATTGATAATTTAATTATCTCGCAACCCGATAATGGCGAGCAAGCTTTAGAGATTGCAGACAATTTAATTCGCTCTGGCGCTATAGATATTGTGGTGATAGATTCGGTTGCGGCCTTAACGCCAAAAAGTGAAATTGAAGGCGAAATGGGCGACTCAAAAATGGGCTTACATGCGCGTTTAATGTCCCAAGCCTTAAGAAAACTAACGGGTTCGATAAGCAAAACCAATTGTACCGTGATTTTTATTAACCAATTGCGCGAAAAAATAGGCGTGATGTTTGGCAATCCCGAGACCACAACTGGTGGTAATGCCTTAAAGTTTTATGCATCGGTTAGATTGGACATTCGTCGTTCTACTCAAATTAAAGATAGCAACGGTAATGTTTTAGGAAACAAAACCAGAGTTAAGGTGGTTAAAAACAAAGTGGCTCCGCCTTTTAAATTGGCTGAGTTTGATATAATGTATGGCGAAGGCGTAAGTAAAGTGGGCGAAATTTTAGATGTGGCCGTTGAGCACGAAATAGTTAAGAAAAGTGGTTCGTGGTTTAGTTACGACGATACCAAACTCGGGCAAGGGCGCGATGCCGTAAAAGCTATTATTAAAGACAATCCCGAACTCATGGACGAGCTCGAAGATAAAATCAGAACCGCTTTAAAAGCATCAGAATAAATAAAAAATCCCGACTTTTCGGGATTTTTTATGCAATTATATCAATACGGCACGCAACCTTTCGTTTTTTTTTGCATCTATGAAATACAAAAACATGTATTAAAAAGAAAAATTAAAAAAATTATTTGCAATGAAAAAGTTAGTCGCCCTAAGTTTAGCTTTATTTTTATTTGCGTCATGCAGTCTTGATGATGATAGCCAAAATTACAGCTTTGAAATTTTACCTATTGAAAGCGTTGATATTCCCGATGAGTTTACTCTAGGGGAAACCTACCCAATAACGGTTTCCTATTTTAAGCCATCAACATGTCACTCTTTTAAGGAATTTTATTATTTGAGAGAAAATAACGAACGTACGGTTGCCGCCATTAATTATGTGTTTAATAACAACAGTTGCGACACATTAACAGACGAGCTGGTAGAAGCCACGTTTAATTTCATTGTTACCAGTAACGGATCATATATATTTAAGTTTTGGCAAGGAGAAGATGCTAGTGGGGAAGACCAATATTTAATTATTGAAGTGCCCGTAACAGAGTAAGTTTAAGTATTAACCTATACGTGTTTTAATTTGAGTTTAAATCAACTCATAGAAAATTGTAGAATTAATGATACTAAAGCCCAAGGAGAATTGTACAAACTCTTTTCGAGTAAACTATTCTCCGTATGCTTAAAGTATTCGAGGAATTATGCCGAAGCAGAAGATAATTTGCAAGACGCATTTTTAACCATTTTCGATAAAATAGAACAGTATAAAGGCAAAGGCTCTTTTGAAGGCTGGTTAAAGCGGATAACCATAAACACGGTTTTACAACGCTACCGAAACGAAAAGGTTTTTGATATTATAAATGAAAACGTAGCCGACGAGGTTGAAATAGAGATTGACGAAGACCAAATACCTTTAGAGTATCTCTTAAAAATAATTCAAGAATTACCAGATCGTTACCGTTTAGTGTTTAACCTTTATGTTTTAGATGGCTATTCGCATAAAGAAATAGCGGAGATGCTAAACATAAACACGGGGACTTCAAAATCCAATTTAGCACGAGCTAGACAAACGTTGAAGGACACTATAGAACAGTATAAAACAAGACAAAGTTTACAATCCTTATAATGAGTGATAAAAAACATATAGACAGATTATTTCAGGAGCGTTTTAAAGATTTTGAAGCCACGCCCAGTGATGCTGTTTGGGCAAACATTGAAACCGAACTTTATAAGAAAAAGAAAAAACGACGCCTTATTCCTATTTGGTGGCGTTACGCAGGCGTTGCGGCTTTACTGTTGCTTTTGCTCACTGTTGGCGGTTTGTTTTTCAATGATTCCAATACCACTGAGCCAACCAGAGTTGTTGATACAAAAGAGGCGGTTTTAAATGATTCGAACAAAAAGGACAATAACACTTTAATTGATTCCGATAAAAAAGAACCAAAAATTATTGACGAAAAAGAAGCTGTCGCCACATCGAATACCGAAAAAGAATCGACTGAAAAAGTATCTGATTCAAAAACCGATGAAGCTCTTAAAAACATGACGCCTTCAAACGAAACATCGGTTGCCGAAAATACGTTTTCAAAACACAAAAATGAAGGCACACAAAAATCGCAGCAGCCTTCAAATAAAAAATCAAGTGTTTCCGATGCTATTGTAAAAAGCGATAACACCACGGCAGTTGCTCAAAATTCAACAGAAAAAAGCAACGCGACTATTCAAAATAAAAATGAAAGCCCTCAAATCGACATCGATAAAGCAAACGGAATAATTAACAATTCCACAAAAAACAATACCGCTATTGCGGATGTAAAGCCGGATGATATTTCGACAGATTCGATAGCCAAAACCGAAGCTATTGCCGATAACAACATCAAAGAAAACACGCTTACCATTGAGGAAGTATTAGATAAAAACAAAGATATTATTGAAGAAGAGGACGAAAAATTAAATAGGTGGAGTATTGCCCCAAATGCTGCGCCTGTTTATTTTAGTAGTTTGGGCGAAGGCTCTTCCATCGATCCGCAGTTTAATAACAACTCGAAAAGTGGCGAACTCAACATGAGTTACGGTATTAAGGCCAGTTATGCGGTTAATAAAAAACTAAGTATTCGCACCGGGATAAATAGAGTTAATTTGGGTTACAACACCAATAATGTTGTGGTGTTCCAATCCTTAAGTTCCAGCTCTAGTTTATTGCAAAATGTAAATACAAATACTGGTACGGCCGATGCTGTTTCTATTATAAGCAGCGAAAATGTAAACACTTCAAAAAGTCCGGAAGCTTTTGCAAAAACCTCAAACACGTCCATTAATCAAGATATGGGTTACATTGAAGTGCCTTTGGAAATTCAGTACGCACTCACAAACAAAAAATTAGGGGTTAACCTTATTGGTGGCTTTAGCTCGTTCTTTTTAAATAAAAATGAAATATTCTCGGAAATTGCGGGCTCTCGAACCCTTTTGGGCGAAGCGAGCAATATTAACAACGTAAGTTACAGTGCCAATTTTGGTGTGGGGTTAAATTATAAAGTTTCGCAAAAAATAGATTTGAATTTTGAGCCGATGTTCAAATATCAAATCAATACGTTTAATAACACGTCTGGTAATTTTAAACCTTATTTTATTGGGGTTTACACCGGATTTGCTATAAAGTTTTAGGTTTTTGGTTAGATCTAGATATCGGTTTCCTTTAAGCTCGGAAACCAATATCGAAAAGGAACTGCTCTCCCAAGAGCAGTTTTTTATTTGTTAAAAGTGATTTATTTTTAATAAAATGATAATCTTTTTTTGCAAATAACACTCCACTTTTTTTTATCCACCTTTTTTAAAGTATAAACAAATTGGCCATCATTATGCTTAGATAGATATATAATAGCATGTGTTTTTTGTTTATTAAAAATGGGGTTTGATAACCTTATCATCCCTTCATCATGTTCTATTTTCCACATTAAAAATTTTCTATCAAGTAAATCATAATCATCTTTTATTGTTTCTTTTAATTTTTTAAAACGAATAATAGATTGTGGCCGTTTTAATTCCAGATTAGTAAATACTTTAGATACATCTATTTTAGCATAATTCCATGTTTTATCGGTAGTTTTTAGTTGTTTTTGCCTATCTATATTTGAGATTATATCCTTCATTTTAGAATTACAAGAATCTTTGTCTATCCCTAATAATAAAAACTCATTTATTTTTTTATCATCTAACCTAACAATTTTAGGGTGTAAATAAACACTGTCTTTTTCAGTATAGTCATTTAGTAATGAGTTTACCAAATGATACTTATTTATATCAATAGTTTTACATGATACAAAAAAAGCAACTAAACATAAAAAACAAATTAATCTAATCGCACGGAACTGATAAATTCCCCTTTGATGTAGCTCCCGCATCATTTGGTAATATTTCATCTTGAATTAATTTTAGTATTTGTTGTCTTTTTAAAGTGCCACTCGGATACAGTTCATTAAACGCAGTAGTACTCTCTAATCCTCCCCAAGCCAATTTTTGCAAAAACTCTTTTAAACCATTAAGAGAATCTGTTGGGCTTGTATCGTAATCAGAAAAATCATTAGGATTATATCCGTTTTCCATAGCCCAAGTATAAGTAACCTCAGCCATATCATTGACTAATGAAGCCATATAAGGATGGTGATCATTACCAAATCCTGCTCGGTGCTTAGAAAATCCTTCAACTAACTTAGCGTATGTAGGATTTCCTGATCCTTCTATTTGAAAACTTCCTGCTTGATAGAAATAAAAAAGCATAGCATGAACATTTTCATGAGCTACTGTATTAATAATATCCAGCTCTGTTGAACTATTTAACCTCTGAGAGTTTAATTTAATATTATATTTTAATGGTTGACCAGTAATAGCAACTGTTCTACCTCCTTCCATAATATTATTGAGATTTTCTGCGGTAAAATTAACGCTTACATTGTCATTTCTATCAAAAATATCTTGAAAAAGCTGAGAAAGGGGAGAACAATTTCCATAAACTTCTACAACAATATCAGATTGACAAGGGTAGTTTTCAGTAAAATCTTCATCTATAATAATATTCTCATTAGCATGATTGTCAGTAGCAGGATTACCACCATGAGGAGCATGATTATGGTAATTCCCACTACCCGTATATCCTGTATTTACCCAAACATACTCTGTAGTTGAACCATTGTAAACAGAATGTGTATAAGTCCATCCACCAGTTCCATTCCCTCTGTACCAATCAGTATAATGTTTCGTTCTTGAAAACATCCAAAACCCACCACCTTGAGAACCCCCATCATCTGATGGGAATTTTGATTGTAAGTTATTATTATTTTTACCTTTTCCAGAAAATTCATTTAAAAACTTACCATCTTTATAAGCTTTTAAGGCTAAAGATTCTCCTTTAAGATTATAATGATATAGGGTCCCTGAAAACTCTTTTGGAGAAAAGTATGAGATATTATTTACGTTTTTATCATCATTAGCAAAAAATTTGATTAACTCGAAATACCAACGGTCTGAATCATCTTTAAAACCTAATACTTTATACTTAAAGTTAAAGCGCTGTTTTTCATTTTCAATTGTGTTTTTAACTTTTAATGATGTATTAAACTCATAAACAGCTTTGTTTTCTTTTATATTTTCTTTAGAAATAAAATCGTCCCAATGCACCACTAAATTTTTACTTATAAATGAGTCCTTAAAATTTTTAAGAGAAAACTCATTTTCTATGTATTGCATTTCTGTAAGCTGTGATTGCAATTGATTTACTTCTTCTTTTTCGCAATTCCAAAGAAAAAGGGAAATACTAAAAGCCAGTATTCCTAGTTTTAAATAGTTTTTAAATTTCATAAAAAAATAGTTAAAGTTAATAGTAGAGTACTACTAAGTAATAATGAGAGAGAATTGCTATACTACAAACCTAAAGCATTTATTTGTAATAAAATACTTGTATTTGTTAAAATATTACTGTTTTATGAAATATCTTAAATTACTGCTGTGGGTAACCCGTAAAAGTTGTGTTTTATATGAGTTTTAAGATTAAAATGTTATTCAATTTATGAGATTCCTGCCTTCGCAGGAATGACAAAATTATTCATTAAAAGTTTGCAATTGCCTTAAAATAATACTCCTAGCTTTTTCATTTAAAGCCTTTGTGTCTTCAACCGTTAAGTGTTCAGTCGCTAAAAATTTATGGACTTTAACACGCATTTTTCCCGGACCTCCGCTAAAGAAAATATACGAAAAGCGTTTTTTATTGTCGGCAAATGTTAATGGCACAACCGGTATTTTATGGTTAATGGCCAACCGGAAAGCACCATCTTTAAAATCATCTAATTCAATATGTTCCTCGGGTACGCCACCTTCAGGAAAAATACAAATACTCACACCGGTTTTCAATCGGCGTTGCGCTCTTAAAAAAACGGCTTGTCTGCTTTTAGCTGAGTTTCTATCAACTAAAATACAGGTGCGTTTATAGAAAAATCCGAAAAGCGGAATTTTAGCCAGCTCCTTTTTTCCAACAAAAACAAACGGGTTTTTAACCGAAACCAACATTAGCATAATATCGGTCATCGATGTGTGGTTGGCAACAAACATGTAGCTTTTGCCTTTTTCCGGTGTTTGTTCGCGCTCAATTTGCGGCCTAAAGCCCATGCCAATTAAAATAAATCGAGCCCAAAAACGCGCTAATTTAAAAAAGAACGGATACCAAGATTCTTTTAAAATAGATATTAAAAGAATTGGAAACATGATAAGTATGGGTAAGGCAACAAGTATATAAAACCAAATGCGGTACAATACCCAAAAAATATATTTAAAAATGCTCATGGAGCCCAAAAATACGTAATTGTATTGAGCAATTCTATTAAAAAAATTACCTTTGTCCGAAGAATAAAATCTGAGTTTTAATTTAAAAAGATTTCCACTTTCGTGGAAATGAAAACATGGCAAGAATACTTACAGGCATACAAAGTACCGGAACACCACATTTAGGAAACATTTTAGGCGCTATTATGCCTGCAATAAATATGGCAAACAAGCCCGAAAACGATTCGTATTTGTTTATAGCAAACATGCATACTTTAACACAGATTAAAGAGGCCGAAACCTTACGCTATAATACGTATTCGGTTGCTGCTACGTGGCTGGCTTTTGGGTTAGATTATGAAAAAACGGTGTTTTACAGACAAAGTGATATCCCGCAAGTAACCGAATTATCATGGTATTTAAGCTGCTTTTTTCCGTACCAACGTTTAACCTTAGCGCATAGTTTTAAAGATAAAGCCGATAGGTTAGAGGATGTAAATTCTGGACTATTTTACTACCCTATGCTCATGGCGGCCGATATTTTGTTGTACGATGCAGACATAGTTCCCGTTGGGAAAGACCAATTACAACATATTGAAATGACACGCGATGTAGCATCGCGTTTTCATACTAAAATGGGCGAGACTTTTGTATTGCCAGAAGGTAAAATACAAGAAAATACGATGCTTATTCCGGGAACAGATGGTGAGAAAATGAGCAAGAGTAGAAACAACATCATCAATATATTTTTAGATGATAAAAAGCTCCGCAAGCAAATCATGTCTATTGAAACCGACAGCACACCACTTGAAGATCCAAAAGATTGGAGTACCTGCAATTGCTTTGCGCTTTATAATTTATTAGCAAATGATGCTCAAATTGAAACCATGAAAGCCAATTACGAAAACGGTAATTATGGTTACGGGCATGCCAAACAAGCCTTATTTGAATTGATTGTTAACAAATTTGCCACACAACGCGAACGCTACAACTATTACATGAATAACCTCGAAGAAGTTGATAAGGCTTTGGCTATTGGTGCTGAAAAAGCGAAAGTAGTTGCCGATGAAGTTTTGAATCGAGTTAGGGAAAAAGTTGGGTATTAACCTTTGCAAAACAACACAAGCTTTTTTAATTTGAAGTTGTTGACTAATTTTTTCGTTTTTTGAAAAACCTATGTTGAAACCTATTCGGCATACTTTAATATTTACTTCTTTTAAAGATGCACCAAAAAACAAAAGACATTCAAAACCGATATGATGGTTTCCTTGAAACACGGTGTTTGTGGAAAAAACATGAGGTTTTCGATTTGCAGCAGTTTGAAATCAATTCCCAACCAACAAAAATCGATATTGATATTGACGAAAAATTACGTCTGGGAAAATATATAGAACGTTTGGTGGCTTTCGAATTGCAGCAAAACCAATCAATTTCCATTCTGTCTGAAAACATTCAAATTCAAGATCAAAAAACAACTTTGGGCGAATTGGATTGTTTGCTTTTAAAGGATGAAAAACCCATTCATTTAGAAATAATATATAAATTTTATCTTTATGATGATACCATTGGAAGCTCTGAAATCGAACATGTTGTTGGCCCCAATAAAAAAGATGCTTTAGTTGAAAAATTAATTAAGCTAAGCCAGAAACAATTACCGTTACTAAACTCCAAACACAGCAAAAAATATCTAAAAACCTTAAATTTAGATGTTACTGAAATTGAACAACAGGTTTATTTTAAGGCACAATTATTTATTCCTTTTCAAAAAGACATCTCGTTAAAAACCTTAAATCAAGATTGTATTTCGGGTTTTTATATTTACAAAACGCAAATGCAGCAATTTTCCGATTGTAAATTTTATATACCTAAAAAAATAGATTGGACTATTACACCACATACGTCTATAAATTGGTTGCCTTTTGAATCATTCACAAAAACAGTAAAACCCTTTTTGGAGCGTCAATTTTCGCCGCTTTGTTGGATAAAATTCCCCAACGGCACATTAAATAAATTCTTTTTGGTATGGTGGTAGTAATGGCTGTTATATCACTTCAAACAATTTCCCGGGTAGCGGCCTTATTACACCTTTAAGCTCCATGGTCAACAAAATACTCGCGACTTTAAATATAGGCATCTCGCAATTAATGGCGATCACATCAAGTAGTTGTTTATCGTTTGCTTTTAGATAATTATAAATGATTTTTTCGGTTGCGTCCAACTCAACAAATA
Organism: Hwangdonia sp.; assembly: GCF_048381975.1. Lineage (NCBI taxonomy): Bacteria > Pseudomonadati > Bacteroidota > Flavobacteriia > Flavobacteriales > Flavobacteriaceae > Hwangdonia > Hwangdonia sp. The sequence continues at coordinate 301,615 of NZ_JBLWYT010000001.1, forward strand.
ACTGTTTTTGTACGGTTGGTTTGGTTATTGAGCCTGTCGAAATATCGTCTAATTGCCAATTCAACATATAAGGCACATCCAATGGGTTGGAAAGCAGGTGCGCTTTTTGGTGCTTAATTAAATTATTACAACCCACACTTTGCGAGTCTGTTGTTCGCCCCGGAACCGCAAATACATCGCGGTTATACGAATTTGCAATATCGGCAGTAACCAAGCTTCCGCCTTTTTCGGCAGACTCAATAACAATGGTAGCTTCGCTTATGCCGGCAATAATTCTGTTGCGCTTTAAAAAATTGTTTTTGTTAAAGGTGTCGCTGCTCCAAAAATCGGTAAAAAACCCACCGTTTTTTTCAACTTCAACCATATATTTTTTATGTATTTTAGGATAAATGGTATGCAACCCATGCGCCAAACAACCAATGGTTTGCAAGTTGTGTTTTAATGCCGATTTATGCGCGGTAATATCGGTGCCGTAAGCAAAGCCCGAAACAATAATAGGGTTATAAGGCAGGAGCGTTTCAACCAAATGTTCACAAAAGGCGATGCCGTTTGTTGTGATTTTTCGTGCGCCAACAATGCTAATAATTCGTTGTTCTTTTAAATTTATGCTCCCCGATTGAAACAATAAAATAGGGCCATCAATACAGTGTTTTAGTTTTTCGGGATAGCTGTCGCCTTTAAAATATAAAACCTTGAGCTGGTTTTCTTTTATAAATTGTATTTCTTTTTCAGCTTCTTTTAAATGATGTGTTTTAAACAAATCACCTAGAACAACACTACCAATACCATCAATTTTTAACAGATTATGCTTTTTTTCTTTTAAAACCGCTTCGGCAGAACCACAATGTCCAATGAGTCTTTTGGCCGTTATATCACCAATATTAGGCACATGTTGCAAGGCTAAAGTGTAAAGTAAATCGTTTTCTGTCATGGTAAACATTTGGTTTTAAAGCTACAATAAAAGAATTTTTCGACTGTTAATAAATACTTCACCTTAAATTTTATCTAAAAGCATATTTTTTTAACTTTGTTTTTATGCAACTAGAAACCTACATAAGCGATTTACTTTATAGATATGAGTGCGTTACCATTCCGGAATTCGGATCTTTTTTAACGCAGCGCGTATCGGCAACAATTAACGATTCAACAAATACGTTTTATCCGCCAAAAAAAGCGGTGTCTTTTAACGAGCAAATTCAACAAAACGATGGCTTGTTGGCGCACTATATTGCCGATGTGGAAAAAATCCCATTTGAAACCGCCACAAAAAAAATTGCGAAACGTGTTAAAATACTCAAGTCGTATTTAACACAGGGCGAAACGCTTACGTTTAGTAATATTGGCGAAGTGGTGTTTAATGATGAAGGTAAAATTTTATTTGAACCAACATACAACCTCAATTATTTAACCGATTCGTTTGGATTGTCTCAATTCGTTTCACCTTCGGTAACCCGCGAAGTTTATAAAAAAGAAGTGGAGCAAATTGAAAAGGTAATTCCGCTTACCGTTACACCCGAAAAACGTGCTTCGACAGGCTCAGTAACCGCAAAAAGACCGTATTTAAAATATGCAGCCGTAGCCTTAGTTGCCTTAACGCTTGGTGGGTTTGTCGCTTCAAATTTTTACGTAAATCAAATTGAAACGCACAACCAATTGGCGCAAGAAGAAGCGACAAAACAATTGGACACCAAAATACAACAAGCGACTTTTAGTTTAAATCCGTTGCCTGCCATTACATTAAATGTAACCAAACAAACGGGCAATTACCATATTGTTGCCGGGGCTTTTAGAGTTGAAGAAAACTGCAATAAAATTATAGCCCAACTTAAAAAAGAAGGCTTTAACGCCAGAAAAATTGGTGTAAACAAATACGGATTGCACGAAGTGGTTTACGCGAGTTACGAAACAGGTAAAGAGGCTCTTAAAGCCATTCGTGACATTAGAAAAACACACAACAAAAATGCGTGGTTGCTAGTTAAAAAACTAGATTAATATCTAAAACAATTCAAGGCTTTTTTACTTCTTTAATATTTAAAAGCACAGTACCTTTGCAGCATTGTTAAAACAAAAGTGATGCAAGCAAAAACACCCGAGCAATCAAAAACAACCATGACCGACATGGTTTTACCTGGTGAAACCAATCCGCTAAACAATTTATTTGGTGGCGAACTGCTCGCGCGCATGGATCGTGCCGCAAGTATTGCCGCCCGTCGCCACAGTAGGCGCATTGTGGTTACCGCGTCGGTTAACCACGTAGCGTTCAATAAAGCGGTGCCTCTGGGCAGTGTGGTTACGGTTGAAGCCAAAGTGTCCCGCGCCTTTAAAACCTCCATGGAAGTGTTTATTGATGTTTGGATTGAAGATCGTGAATCGGGCGAAAAATCTAAAGCCAACGAAGCCATTTATACCTTTGTTGCCGTAGATGATACGGGCAGGCCCACTTCGGTCCCGGAAGTGCATCCTCAAACCGATTTGGAAAAAGAACGATTTGATGCCGCATTGCGCCGCAAGCAATTAAGTCTCCTGTTGGCGGGTAAAATAACACCAAATAAAGCCACCGAACTCAAGGCCTTGTTCGAATAAATAATCTCGAATTAAATGTTTTTGGGCGTTCCCTTCGCTTATACCTTCAAGGTTGGATGCTGAAACAAACCTGATAACTATCCGGACGCACATGAAACCTCGAAGGGTCGCTTCGGTCGGGCTTTCCGCTATATCTTTTTAAATCGTCATTGCGAGGACGAAGGACATGGCAATCTGCCAAATTTTAGTTTCCTCAATCTTTGTTGTGTTCAAGTTTAAAAAGGATGCCGCATCAATCCCTAACGCGCTAGTTTGCTAGCCTGTGAGTTTCAATTGGAAGTTATTTTGTTTTTGCAGAGGATTGTTTAGCGGTTATGCATTATTGTAGTACGTTTTATTCCCAATGCTCAAAAAATTTAGTTGGATTTGTTATATATAAATGTGCTTTTGAAATTTTTTACAAAATCAAAATGACTTATAATTCAAATAGCTTTTATTATAAAAATAAATTAAACTGGGTTTTTAAACTCTCGGCATCCAAACCAACCGATTTTTGCAATTCATCAACACTGCCGTGTTCAATAAATACATCAGGAATTCCCAGTGTTTTAATCGAATTATTATAGTGGTTTGCAGCGGCGAACTCTAATATAGCAGAGCCAAACCCACCTATAACCGAAGCGTCTTCAATGGTTAAAATGGTTTTATACGATTTAAAAATGGCGTGCAATAAATCCGTGTCCAAAGGTTTTACAAAACGCATATCGTAATGCGAAACAGCCTCTTTGTTATCGCATAAAGCTATGGCATCGCTTACATTTTGTGCCATGTTTCCAATACTTAAAACAGCCAGTTTATGGCCTTTTTTAAGTTGCGTACCTTTCCCGATTTCAATGCTTTTAAAAGGTTGTTTCCAATCCATGGTCACCCCACGACCCCGCGGATAACGAATGGCAATAGGTTGCCCCAAACCTAGTTGTGCGGTGTACATGATGTTGCGTAATTCAACTTCATTTCTCGGCGCAAAAATAATGAGGTTTGGTATGCATCTTAAATACGATAAATCGAAAACCCCGTGATGCGTTGCCCCGTCTTCGCCCACTAAACCAGCGCGATCCAAACAAAAAATTACGGGTAGTTTTTGTAAGGCCACATCGTGGATAATTTGGTCGTAAGCACGCTGTAAAAACGTGGAGTAAATATTGCAAAACGGGATTAAACCTTGAGTTGCCATACCAGCGGCAAGGGTAACGGCGTGTTGTTCGGCAATACCGACATCAAAAGCGCGATTGGGCATTTTATCCATCATATATTTCAACGAACTTCCCGTGGGCATCGCCGGTGTTATGCCCACAATATTTTTATTTTTTTCGGCAAGTTCCACAATGGTATGCCCAAAAACATCTTGGTATTTTGGTGGCTGCTGGCTAGTACCAGATTTCGCAATGAGTTCGCCTGTTATAGCATCAAACTTTCCTGGGGCATGGTATTTTACCTGGTCTTCTTCGGCCTGTTTTAAGCCTTTCCCTTTAGTAGTAATAACGTGCAGAAACTTGGGGCCTTTTACCGTTTTTAGCCGTTTTAATTCTGTGATAACAGCATCGATATCATGGCCGTTTATCGGTCCGGAATAATCAAAATTTAAAGCTTCAAAAATATTGTCTTGTTTTTGGGTGCCTTTTTTTACATTGGTTAAATACATTTTTAAAGCGCCAACACTTGGGTCGATACCAATGGCGTTATCATTTAAAATAACCAATAGATTTGCATCGGTAACACCGGCATGGTTTAAGCCTTCAAAAGCCATTCCGCTAGCAATACTGGCATCGCCAATAACGGCAATATGGTGTTTGTCTTCGCCTTTTAACTGCGATGCAATGGCCATACCCAAGGCCGCCGAAATGGATGTTGAGGCATGCCCAACACCAAAGGTGTCGTATGCACTTTCATCGCGTTTTGGAAAACCGCTTATACCTCCAAATTGGCGATTGGAATCAAATACATCTTTTCTGCCGGTTAAAATTTTATGGCCGTAGGCTTGATGGCCCACATCCCAAATAAGTTGATCTTCGGGCGTATTAAAAACATAATGCAAAGCAATGGTAAGCTCTACAACGCCTAAACTTGCGCCCAAATGCCCTTGTTTGGTAGCGACGATATTGATGATAAACGCGCGTAATTCTTGAGCAAGTTGCTCTAAGTCTTTTTGTTTTAAAAGACGGAGTTCTTTGGGAGAGTTTATGGAATTTAAAAAGCTGTTCATTGCGTTACAAATGTAGTATATGAAAATGATACCATTATCATTTGAAATCGTATTTTTGCTTTTATGCTACAACCATTTGACGATACTTATTTTATGAAAAGAGCCCTCCAAGAAGCTGAGGCTGCTTTTGATAAAGGTGAAATTCCTGTGGGTGCTATTATTGTAATTGACAATAAAATTATTGCCCGCGGACATAATTTAACCGAAACCCTAACCGATGTAACGGCGCATGCCGAAATGCAGGCCATTACCGCTGCGGCTAATTTTTTAGGCGGGAAATATTTACAGCAATGCACCTTGTATGTTACCTTGGAACCTTGCCAAATGTGTGCAGGCGCTTTGTATTGGAGTCAGATTTCCAATATTGTTTACGGCGCTCGGGATAAGGAACGCGGTTGTATTAATTTAAAAACCAAATTGCATCCAAAAACAACGATTAAAGGTGGGGTTTTGGCGGATGAAGCTTCGGAGCTTTTGAAACGTTTTTTTATTGAAAAACGGAATTTGAACTAATTACTTTAGCTATTCTTTTCTGTTTTCTGTTGGTTTTTGCGGACAATAAACGACTGCTAACTGATGAAGGACTACCGCGGACTGACTCCGCGTTAGGGATTGATGCGGCATCCTTTTTAAAGGCACAAAAGAATTGATTTTGGATAAGCACTGAAATTTAACAGATTGCCACACTTCGACTGCGCTCAGTGCAGGCTATCTTCGTCCTCGCAATGACGCTTTAAAAAGATATAGCGGAAAGCCCGACCCCTTTCGGGTAACGCCCAAATTATTTGCGTTTATCGCCTTCGCGCTCGCGCATTTTATCAAGATTTTCTTTGGTGAGCATGTAATCTTGAATTTTTTTGTCTTTCCAACGGTAATATGAAAACAAGGGGAATACGATTAAAAACAGGGTAACTACACCAAAGCCAATTAGCTGTTGCGAATAGGCGGTTTCTAAAAGAAAGCCACTCGTTATTAATCCTATTGATACGACTAAAAAGAAAATGATGATATACTTCATTAGGTTGTGCTGTTAATTAGTTCGCGCCTGTATGCTGTGAGTAATTTAGATTTCGATACAAAACCATAGTAGCATCCGTTTTTAATTACCGGTAAATTCCATGCGCCTGAATCCTGAAATTTTTTCATTACAGTTTGCATATTATCTTTTTCATATACGATGTAATCGGGCGGGTAGTGCATAAAGGTTTCAACGGTAGTGGTGGTATACAAACTTTGGTCGAACATAATATCCCTAATATTGTCTAAAAGTATAATGCCCACCAATCGTTTGTGTTCATCTACAACCGGAAACAGATTTCTGCTGGATTTTGCTACGCCTTTGTGTAGCATAACGCCCAAGGTCATATTTGGGTTTAGCTCCACAAAGTTTTGTTCAATTACATGGTCTAACTTCATTAAAGTCAAAACGTTTTTATCCTTATCATGAGTTAGCAAGTCGCCTCGTTCTGCCAATTCTCGGGTGTAAATGGTGTGTTCCATGTAGTTTTTGGTAATCATATACGAAATGGCAACCGTAATCATTAACGGAATAAACAACTCGTAACCATCCGTGATTTCAGCTATTAAAAAAATGGCCGTTAAGGGCGCGTGAATTACACCGGCAATAAGTCCTGCCATGCCTACCAAAGTAAAGTTGGATTCGGACACTTGATAGCCCATGCCAATATTATTAATAACTTTTGCCACAACGTTGCCCAAAGCACTTCCCATAACCATGGTTGGTACAATAACACCTCCAACACCACCTGCTGCAAATGTGGTAGTCATTGCAATAACTTTAAATAGGGTAAAGCCTATTAGCAATACTATAACGACCCATATATTGTCTAAATATTCATCGAAAAAAGTTGAGCCCAAAGCGTGCAGATGGTTGCCGTCAAAAAGATCTTTAGTAAAACTTAAACCCTCACCGTAAAGAGGCGGAATAAAATACAGCATGATACCAATAATTATTCCGCCAATAACCAACCTTACCAATCGCGATTTAAACTGATCGAAAAAGTTGTAAACGGCAAAGTAAATTTTGGTGAAATATAAAGAGGCTATTCCTGTTCCGATACCCAATGCAATATAGAAAAGAGTATCATTAATGGTGAATTTATCGGTGAGGTCGAAATTAAAAAGTACTTCATCACCCAAAAAGAAATAAGACGTTAGTACAGACGATATGGATGCAATTAATAATGGCAATAACGAGGTAAAGGTTAAATTTAGACTAAACACTTCAACAGCAAAAACGATGGCTGCAATAGGCGATTTAAACATAGAGGCCATAGCTCCGGCCGTGGCGCAAGCAATTAGCAATGTGCGAGTTTTTCGGTCTATGTGAAGCAGTCTACTTAGGTTGGAACTTATTGCAGAACCAGATGTTATGGCAGGTCCCAACAACCCAACCGAACCACCAAAACCAACGGTTAGGGGCGCCATTATTAAAGGGTGGTATATTAGTTTGTACGACAGTAATCCTTTTTGTCTTAATAGCGAATAAAGCAACGAGGGAATAGCTCTTTTAACAAAAGTAGGTGTCGCGGGTTTCATTACTTTTTTAAAAAAATAATGTTTAATGATATAGACTAAAAGCAGACCGACAATAGGCAAAATAAAATAGAGCTGATTCTCTGAGGAAATGATGCCTTTTTCTAAAAGCGCTTGAATGGCATACGTTATGTTTTTTAGTATTACCGCTGCTAAACCAGCCAATAAACCCACAATGATGCTTAGAATGAATACGAAATTTTTTGGAGATATATATTTATATCTCCAAACATGTATACGCTTTAATAAAGAGGGTATTGGCATTTTATAAAACTACTAAAAAATCCTGCAATGAGCAGGATTTTAATTCTTATGATTTTAAATTAAGTTTTAAGCTTAATTCTTCAAGTTGTTCATCGTCGATTGGTGCAGGCGCATCAATCATAACATCGCGTCCCGAGTTGTTTTTTGGGAAGGCAATAAAATCACGAATGGTTTCTTGTCCGCCTAAAATAGCTACCAATCGGTCTAAACCAAAAGCTAGTCCGCCGTGTGGTGGCGCACCATATTCAAAAGCATCCATTAAAAACCCAAATTGTGCTTTGGCTTCTTCTTCGGAAAACCCTAAATGTTTCAACATAATGGCTTGGGTTGTTTTATCGTGAATACGAATGGAGCCGCCACCAATTTCATTTCCGTTTAAAACCAAATCGTAAGCATTGGCTTTTACTTCGCCTGGTTTGGAATCCAATAATTCTATTTGTCCGGGTTTTGGCGATGTAAACGGATGGTGCATCGCATGGTAATGCCCTGTTTCTTCGTCTAATTCCAATAAGGGAAAATCAATCACCCAAAGCGGTGCGAAAACTTTAGGGTCTCTTAAATCCAAACGTTCGGCCAATTCCATGCGCAGCGCGCTTAATTGGGCGCGTACTTTGTTTGTTTCGCCGGAAAGCACACAAATTAAATCGCCCGCTTTTGCTCCAGTCGCCTCTGCCCATATTGCTAAATCGTCTTGGGAGTAAAATTTATCGACTGAAGATTTATAAGTCCCATCGTCGTTACAACGGCAGTAAACCATACCCAAAGCGCCAACTTGCGGACGCCTTACCCAATCAATTAATTTATCTATTTCTTTTCTTGTATAACTGTTTCCTCCGGGAACGGCGATACCAACAACCAATTCGGCCGTATTAAAAACACTAAAATCTTTATGTTGTGCAACGCCGTTTAACTCGCCAAATTCCATTCCGAAACGGATATCAGGCTTATCGTTTCCGTATAAACGCATCGCATCATCGTAAAGCAGTCGCGGGAATTTATCAACTTCAACACCATTAATTTCTTTTAATAAATGACGTGTTAAGCCTTCAAAAGCATTCAAAATATCTTCCTGCTCGATAAACGCCATTTCACAATCTATTTGTGTGAATTCAGGCTGTCTATCGGCACGTAAATCTTCATCCCTAAAACATTTTACAATCTGAAAATATTTGTCCATGCCGCCAACCATTAGCAATTGCTTAAAAGTTTGAGGCGATTGTGGCAATGCGTAAAACTCACCTTCGTTCATTCGGCTTGGCACCACAAAATCACGAGCACCTTCTGGCGTTGACTTTATTAAATAAGGCGTTTCAACTTCTATAAAACCTTCTTTTGAAAGATAATTACGAACCTCTTGCGTTACTTTGGCTCTAAAAATCAAATTGTCTTTTACAGGGTTACGGCGAATATCGAGATAACGATATTTCATTCGTAAATCTTCGCCGCCATCGGTTTTGTCTTCAATAGTAAACGGCGGTAATTTGGATTCGTTTAAAATATGCAATTCGGATACTAAAACCTCAATATCGCCCGTAGGCATTTTAGGGTTTTTCGAAGCGCGTTCTATAACGGTTCCTTTAACCTGAATAACAAACTCGCGACCTAAATTTTGAGCTTGTTCCAGAAGTTCTCTCGATGTACGTTCCTCATCAAAAACCAATTGCGTAATGCCGTAGCGGTCGCGTAAATCGACCCAAACAATAAATCCTTTGTCTCGAGATTTTTGTACCCAACCTGCAAGGGTGACTTCTGTATTTATATGCGAGGCGTTTAATTCGCCACAATTATGACTTCTGTACATGGTAGTGAAATTGATGTGCAAATTTAGGAAGATATTGCTTTTTAGTATAGCGTTTTTGGTAAATATTTCAGTCAGTTTGATTTTAGGTTTTTGTTAAAAAATTTATTAAAATAATAAGTTAATGATATTTTTTTTAATGTTTTTATGGGATTTTCGCATTTTATTTGGATATTTAGCGGAACTAATTTAAAAACTGAAATTATGAGCAAATTATTAAATCTTAAATTGATTTTGATTTTAATGCTGTCAGGGGCATTTAATTATTCTGAATCACAAGAAGTTTCTGGTACCGTTACTGATGATGCATCACAGCCGTTACCAGGAGTTTCCGTAATTGTAAAAGGGTCTTCAACAGGTACAACAACCGATTTTGATGGCAATTATTCCATTAGCGCTAATAATGGAGACACCCTTATTTTTTCTTATGTTGGCTTTGAAACCCAAGAGATTGTAGTAACAGGAAGCACGTTAAATGTTTCCATGCACGCTGGTGTTGCCTTAGATGAGGTTGTTCTTTTAGGTAACAGAGCAAAACCTAGAACCATTTTAGATTCACCTGTTCCTATTGATAACATTGGAGTAGAAGAATTAACAAGTGGTGGACAGCCAACCATTGAAGCGATGCTAACGTTTAAAGTACCATCGTTTAATGCACAAAATCAAGCTATTTCTGATGCAACAGCACATTATGATCCGGCGGATTTACGTGGGTTGGGTCCAAGTAGAACCTTAGTTTTAATAAATGGCAAACGAAAAAACCAAAGTGCCCAAGTATTTTTAAATAGAACACCCGGAAAAGGAGAGGTGGGCATAGATTTAAAAAGTATTCCAACGGCGGCCATTGAGCGTGTGGAAATCTTACGCGATGGTGCATCCGCCCAATATGGATCTGATGCTATTGCTGGCGTAATTAACATGGTGTTAAAAAAAGATGCACAGTTTTCTACATTTACGGCCAAAACTGGGGTGACTTCAGAAGGTGACGGATTTAACTTTGCGACAGACTTCAATACAACACTTGGGTTTGGAGAAGGCGGTTTTATAAACTTAACTTTGGGTTATTACAATCAAGAATTAACCAATAGAGCCGGAACCCCGGGGGTTGCCGATTTGCCCGGTGATGCAAGGCCAAACGAGATTGCATGGGCTCAAAACACTCCGGATTTAGGAATGCACGTAGGCCAACCAGATTTGGAGAAAGGCGATGTTTTTGTAAATATGTCACATCCCGTTGGAGAGCATTCCGAGTTCTATTCATTCCATGGATATACCTTACGCACAGGGCGCAGTTTTGCGTATTATAGAGCACCTTATTGGAGACGCGATGTTGCAGATGCAGGCTTTATTACCGCACCCGAAGATTTTCAGGGATATCAACCTTCCTTTGAAGCAAGAATAAAAGACCATTTAAACGTAGCAGGTTTAGATATGGATTTAGGGAACGATTGGCGTGCTGATGCCAGTATAACTTTTGGGAAGAACAGTGTAGATTATACGGTTAACAATTCGGTAAACAGAGATTATTTGGCCGATAATGGCACATCGCCAAGGACGTTTAAACCAGGTGGTTATAGCTTGAGTAATGTGATTGGGAATTTAGATTTCTCAAAAGTTTTTTCCGATATGGTTAGTGGGTCTTTTGGTTTGGAATATAAGAAAGAAAAGTTTGAAGCTAGAGAAGGCAATCCGTTATCGTATTACGGGGCTGGTTCCGATTCTTTTGCGGGTGTTAAACCGGAAGAAGCTGGCGAATGGGATAGAAATAACTTCGCAGCATATATAGGATTGGATTTTGATGTGTCTGACGCTTTATTGTTGGGTATTGCAGGTCGTTACGAAGATTTCTCCGATTTTGGGGATAACTTCTCATGGAAAATATTTGGCCGTCAAAAACTGGGCGACAAAGGGGCTTTAAGAGCATCCTATAGTACCGGGTTCAGAGCGCCTACATTGCACCAACGTCACTTAACAAATAGCCAGTATATTATTGTTGCGAGTTCACCAGAACCACTATTACAAGGTACTTTGGCAAATAATAATCCAGCTGTTGAGGCTTTAGGCGTTCCTAATTTATTTGCGGAAACATCTAAAAATTTAGCTGCAGGTATTACTTATAAGTTCGATAGAAACTTTTCAGCATCTTTAGATTTTTACAGTATAAAAGTAGATGACCGGGTGTTGTTTTCTTCTCAGATTGGTTCAGATTCAGACGATACAACAACAAATCCAGTTGAACAAATTCTTGAAGATAACGGTGTTGTTGCCGTTCAGTTCTTTATAAACGCCGGAGACACCAAAACTACGGGTGCCGATTTTATTATCAACTACAGAAACATGGATTTAGGATCGGGTAAATTACATGCTAATTTAGCGGCAAATTTCAATAAAACAACTATTGATGCCATTAATACGCCAGATGCTTTAGCGCAAAACGGATACGATATTTTTGCCCGAATAGAAAAGGGTTTAATTACAAGTGCAAGACCAAAATCAAAATTTATTTTAGGTTTGGACTACGAGTCTGAAAAAGTAGATATTGGGCTTTACAACACTTTGTTTGGAAAGGTTACCATAACCTCTCCAAATGGGCCGGCAAACGATCAAGCTTTATCGTCTAAATTGGCAACAGACTTAAGTGTAAGCTATAATTTTACCGATAAGCTGAGTATTACCGGCATTATTAATAATATTTTTGACGTGTACCCAGATGTAACTTTAGCCTCTACAGGAACGGCACAGGCGGGAAGTAGATTTGTTTACTCATCAGAAGTGCAGCAACTTGGACAATTGGGAACAAACTATAGCGTAGGATTAAACTACAGGTTTTAATATTAATTAAAATCTAAATTTAAAATACCTTAAAAACCCAGAGTGCGAACTCTGGGTTTTTTTATTAAGCATGGTGCTGCAAATTAATCTATTCAAAGGCGCGTGATTGTTGTTGGTCGAAAAATGTTTTTAGATGAAATTAAATGCCTAATTTTATTGAAAATTTAAATCGATTTGTAATGCAGCTAACCAAGATTAAAATTAGAATCATTCTATTATTTGTGATGATTGGGTCATCAACTTTAATAGCCCAACAACGTACGGGAAATATTGTTGAATACTTTGGAAAAGAAAAAGTAAACGACATAAAAGAAGGCAAGCTTTTGCACGTTTTTAAAACGGGATTAGCTTTAAAAATTCAGAATTTTAGGTTTAACTCATCCTCATTTCCTAAAGATCAGGTTTTTAGTCGGTTTTTAATGCAGCCCAATTACGAGCCTGAAAACGATGATGTTTTTGATATTGATTTTACAGGCAAGCAGTTAATGTGGAAAACCATTGCAACAGACACTACAAATAGTTTTAACGACAGTAATTTAAGGTCTAGTTATGTGTATTTAAGCTATCAATCCGATACCGAAAAAACGGTGCTTTTTGAAGCCTCGGGGCATTCGCTCGTTTTAATTAACGGATTGCCTCACGAGGGCGATCATTATGATTTCGGATGGAATTTAATTCCGTTAAAATTAAAAAAAGGACTAAATAAATTCGTGTTGAAAGTAGGGCGATTCCCAAGAATCAGAGCCCGATTGATTGACCCTCAAACGCCAGTTCAATTTACCACCCGAGATGTGACCTTGCCCGACCTTTTGGTTGAAGAAGACAAAACCTATTTGGGCGCTATCAGAATAATAAATACTTCTGATAATTGGGTTGAAAACCATACGATTACTTCTGAGATTAACGGTGTATCGCTATCGCATCAAATCCCAAACATGCCACCTTTAAGCGTTCAAAAAGTACCTTTTAAAATAGCTTCCGTTTCAGATGGAAATCAATTGGGAAAAGCCGATTTAAAATTAAGTTTGAATGCAAAAAACGGCGCATTAGTAAACACGAATACCATTCAAATTGAAATAAAATCTAAGCATACCCACCATAAACGCACCCTTAAAAGCAATGTGGATGGCAGCATTCAATATTACAGCGTCGCGCCGTCTAGCAATAAAAATTTAGAAAACGGCGCCTTGTTTTTATCGGTACACGGGGCTTCGGTTGAGGCTGTAAACCAAGCCAATGCTTATGCGAAAAAAGATTGGGGCAACTTAATTGCGCCAACCAATCGTCGTCCTTTTGGTTTTGCGTGGGAAGATTGGGGGCGTTTAGATGCGCTCGAGGTTTTAGCAGATGCGAAAACTATTTACATACCCAACAGCAAAAAAATATATTTAACGGGGCACTCTATGGGCGGTCACGGCACCTGGTATTTGGGCGCCACTTACCCTGATCATTTTGCGGCCATCGCGCCTTGTGCCGGATATCCGGATTTGCTTTTGTACAGAGGCGGATTTACAAGTAGAATGTTAAATATGACCGAAGCGCAATTGGAACGGTTTGGGATTAGTCCAAAAATATTGGAGCGTCTCACTGCAGAACACGTACCAACGGCTATGGAAAACATAATTCACAGAGCGGGAACACCTAGCAGAACCTTACAACTTATTCGCAATTATTTGCATCACGGTGTATATGTTTTGCACGGCGAAATTGATAATGTGGTGCCAACCGCTATTGCGCGCGATATGCGCGAACGTTTGGGTAAATTCCATCCGGATTTCACCTATTACGAATATCCAGATGGAACACATTGGTATGGTAACCATAGTGTGGATTGGGAACCTATTTTCGATTTTTTCAAACAACGCAGCATCAAAGAAGCCACCGATATAAAAAAATATGAATTTTTCACAGGTTCGCCGGGGGTTTCTGCCACTTCTCATTTTATAACCATTCATCAGCAAGACCAACCTTTTGTAACCAGCTCTTTTAAGTTTTCAAAAGAAGATGGCTATAAATTACATACCGATAATGTGGCGGTTATTGAAGTTGATTTTTCAGCTTTAAACGATGCCGCAACCAATATTGAAATTGATGGGAATTCAATAAAAATCCAAAACGATAAAAGCGTATTTTTTAAGATGGTGAATGGTGCGTGGCAAATTACCCAAGCACCGAGTTTAAAAGAAAAAGGCCCACATAGAAACGGCGGTTTTAAAGATGCTTTTAGAAATAACGTGGTGTTTGTTTACGCTACAAATGGCACGCCCACAGAAAACGAATGGTATTACAACAGGGCGCGTTTTGATGCCGAAACGTTTTGGTATCGTGCCAACGGACATATTGAAATGGTAAAGGATGTCGATTTTTCTTTAAAGAAATATGCCGATAGAAATGTTGTGATTTACGGAAACGCCGATAATAACACGGCGTGGAACAAACTTTTAAAAGATTGCCCAATTCAGGTGAAAGATTACGGTGTGAATTTTAATGGCAAGTTATTATTTGGCAACCAATGGGGCATGTATTTTATTGTGCCCAGGAAAGACAGCGATATAGCCAGTGTTGGTGTGGTTACCGCAACGGGCAGCAAAGGCATGAAAGCCGCCTATATGAACCACTATTTGGTTAACGGTACCACATTTCCCGATGTTTTGCTTTTTGATGATGAGGTATTGCTAAACGGTATGCCGGCCGTAAAGAGTGCAGGTTTCTTTGGAAACGATTGGTCGGTTGAAACCGGAGATTTTGAATGGCGTTAATCCAATGCAATTGATAAGATACTGCTTTTAAAAAATAAAAAAACTCCAGAGTTTCCGATAAGAAATTCTGGAGTTCTGTTATTAATTGAATTAGTCGTCAATTAAAATTAATCTTCTATTCGGTTTTCATTATTAATCACTTCTTGTGGTATAAGGTCTTCATTCGTAAAAACCCTATCTTTATACAACCACATTTTAAGTTTTGTAACTAAATAGAATAAAATAGGAACAACAATTAATGTTAAAAACGTAGCGATCAATAAGCCGTAAATAACGGTTTTGGCCAATGGTCCCCAGAAAATCACATTATCACCACCAATATAAATGTCAGCATCAAAGTCGCTAAATAATGTAAAGAAGTTTATGTTTAAGCCCGTTGCCAACGGAATCAATCCTAAAATGGTTGTGATGGCCGTAAGTAAAACGGGGCGTAAACGTGCTTTACCACCTTTTACGATAACTTCGATAAGTTCGTTTTTATCTAGATATTGATCGTCTTCCAATCCCTGTTCAAATTTCTTTCGGTCTATTAAAAGTTGGGTGTAATCGAGCAGTACAACACCATTGTTTACCACAATACCGGCGAGCGAAATGATACCCATCATGGTCATCATTATTACAAATGAAGCGCCCGTGATAACGATGCCTCCAAAAACACCAATGAGGCTTAAAAATATGGCGAGCATTATAATTCCGGGTTTTGAAATCGAATTAAATTGGAATATTAAAATGAAAAATATAAGTCCTAAGCCAGTAAGAAACGCTCCGTTTAAAAAGTCTTGTTGTTTTTCTTGTTCTTCAATTTGTCCGGTATAATCGATTTTTACGTCATCTGGTTTTTCAGTAAAACTTTTCATCTCGTTTTGAATTTGAGCTACAATAGCCCCAGCATCTACATAGCCCGGTGCCAACGCAGAGTAAAGTGTTACCACACGGTTAATATCTCTATGTTTTATGGCACTGTAGCCTGAGCTGTTGCTGTGATTAGCGATAGCAGAAACGGGAATTTCCTTTATTTGGCCGGATGCCATATCCCTAAAGGTTATTTTTTGATTAAAAATGGCGCTGGTGTTATACCTGTTTTCTTTATTAAAGCGCACGTAAATATCGTAGTCTTCACCATCCTTTTTATAGATACCCGCTTTAGAGCCAAAAATGGAGTTACGCAATTGCTGCCCAACTTGTCCGGCATTAACGCCCAATTCACCCGCTTTTTTTCTGTCCACAATAACCTGCATGGTGGGTTTGGATTTATTGACATCAATTTTTAACTCGTCGATTCCCTGAATGTTTTTCGTGTTGATAAAATCGCGCATTTTTTCAGCGGTTGTGATCAGTTTAGAATAATCGTCACCTTTAAGTTCTAAATTTATAGGATAACCGGCAGGAGGGCCAGCAACATCCTTTTCTACCGAAATGGCAACACCGGGATAAATGCCTTTTAAATCTTCTTGCACTTTTTTAAGAAGCTCGTTACTATCTGCACCTCTTCTAAATTTATATTCGCGCATAGTGGCAGTAATTTTACCACGATGGGGCATTTCGGCCGCAGAACCGCCATCAGTCATAGGGTTTCCTGCGCCTTCGCCCACTTGAGATACGGCACTTTCAGTTAAGAAATTGTAACCGTTATCCATATAAGCTTCGTCATTTATAATCTTATAAACGCGCTCTTCGATATCTTTGGTTATGGCATTCGTCTTTTTAATGTCGGTGCCTTCGGGATATTCAATATAAACAATAATTTGATTGGGCGTATTATCCGGAAAAAACTCAACTTTGGTACGTTTACTTCCAATAGAAGCACCAAAGCCTATAAACGCCACAAAAAGCAATACTACAGTTGCAACGGTTATTAAAATTGGCTTTTTATCGCTTAAAGCATAACGCAGCGATTTCTCATAAATACGCTCCCATTTTGGCAATGTGTTATTTTGAAATTTGTTGGCCCATCTTCTTAAAAATAACCTGTAAATCCAAAGCATTAAAACGGTTATCAACATTAATGTGCCCAGGCCTCTATAACTTCCGCCAACCAAAACAACCAAAAGCCCGATAACACCAAATATTATTGAAATTTTAACGATTTGTTGTAAGGGCATATTCTTGTCTTCTGTAGTCATAAATTGCGAAACCATTACCGAGTTAAAGAAAATGGCAACAAATAGCGATGAGCCTAATACCACTGACAGTGTAACCGGGAAATAAATCATAAATTCACCCATTACCCCGGGCCACAAGCCTAAAGGAATAAATGCCGCCACGGTAGTAGCTGTAGAAATAATTATAGGAAAAGCGATTTCGCCAATGCCTTTTTTAGCGGCCTCAATTCTCGGCATACCTTCAGACATTAATCGGTACACGTTTTCCACAACCACAATACCGTTATCAACCAACATACCGAGTCCCATGATAAGCCCAAAAAGAATCATGGTGTTCATGGTATAGCCTAACATGTTTAAAATCATGAGCGACATAAACATGGACATGGGAATGGCAAACCCGACAAACAATGCGTTTTTAAAACCTAAAAAGAACATTAAAACGGTAACAACGAGAATGATACCAAATATGATATTATTAACCAAATCGTCTACTTGACCAATGGTTTTTGATGATTGATCGTTTGAAATGGACACTTTTAAATCTGGTGGAAAAACATTTTCTATGGCCTCTTTTACCATAAGGTCTATTTGTTCGGCAGCAGCCACCATGTTTTTTCCGGCGCGTTTTTTTACATCGAGCATCACAACAGGGTTGCCAAATTCTCGGGCATAGGTGGTTTTATCTTCGTCTTTGAAGGTAACGATTGCCACATCTTTTAAATAGATGGGGTTATTGTTCTCCGACTTAACAACAAAATCCTCCAATTGGTTTGGGTTGCTTATTTCGCCTATAATCCTAATGGTACGGCGCTGTCCGCTGGATATTAAATTACCAGCCGACATGGTCATGTTTTCTCTGCTGATGGTATTGATAATATCGTCAAAACTGACTTGGGCAGCCATCATTTTATAAATATCAACAGCTACTTCAACTTCTTTGTCTTGAGCGCCACGAATATCGACCTGCTTTATTTCCTGCAGGCTTTCAATTTCATCTTCAAGATATTCGCCGTATTCTTTTAATTTGTCTACAGGATAATCTCCCGAAATGTTGATGTTTAAAATGGGGATTTCTTCAGACATGCTCAAATCGAACACATTGGGTTCAACCTTGGCATTATTGAATGTTGGCCAATCTTCACCTGATTTTTCAGAGTCGACCTCGTCTTTTACTTTTTGCTTTGCAGCTTCAACCGAAATGTTTTCATCAAACTCAACTATCACAATAGAGTAATCTTCTTGCGATGTTGAGGTTATTTCAACCACATTGCTTACCGTTTTTAGGCGGTCTTCAATCGGGTCGGTGATAAGTTTTTCAATATCTTCGGCAGTGTTTCCGGGGTAAATGGAACTGATGTAGATTTTAGTTTCTTTAACTTCAGGAAAGCTTTCCCGAGGCATTTTAAAATAGGCACCGGCACCCAAAATTAAAATGAGCAAAATTAAAACATACATGGTAGTTTTGTTGTTAATTGCCCATGATGACAACCCGAACTCCTTATCTGTTTTATTGTTTTTTGTGTTTTTAGTCATGATTGATAGTTTTTTACCCTGAGCGCAGTCGAAGGTTATTATGCGTTAAACAACTTAGCGTTTTTAAACATTAGTAGTAGCTACTAACTTATTGAAGTGTTAGAATTTTTACTTCTTGCCCGTCTTTAACGCTTCGTGCACCTTCGTTAACAATTTCACTGCCATCGTTTATGCCCGAAAGAATTTCAATAACATCGCCTTGGGTTTTGCCGGTTTCAATAAAAACACGTTCGGCAACACCTTCGTTATTACCGTTTTTATTATTTACCACGTAAATGTATTGCTCGCCATTGGCATTTTCTGAAATAATACTTAGCGGAATTAATAAAGCGTTCTCGTTAGTATAATCGTTAATTTTAAGTTTGGCTGTTAAATTGGGTTTTATGCTTTTGTCTTTATTTGGCACTGCCACTTCTATTTTAAATGTTCGGTTTGCAGGATTAATAAAGTTTCCCGCTTGTCTTATTTTGGCATCAATGGATTTACCTAAAACGGGGAATTCTACTTTTACATTTTTGTTTACGGTAACATTGGTAATATAGCTTTCTGGCACATCGGTTTCAATATACATATCGTCAAGATTTACAATACGCATAAGTGGTGTTTGGCCGGCGCCAACAACGCTGCCTTGGTCTGTTATAACATCGTCAATAGTTCCCGAAAATGGTGCTCTCACAACGGTTTTGGCCAATTGTTGCTTGATTTGATTCACGGCTTTAGCCTGAGCTTCGTAATTGGATTTTGCTTGTAGATATTGAATTTCGCTACCAATTTTTTGATTCCATAAACGCTCTTGACGCTCAAAGGTTGTTTTGGATAAAGCGGTTTGAATTTCGGCCTGGGCCAATTGTTGGTTCAAGCCGCCATCATCAATTTTAGCCAATGTTTGTCCTTTGTTAACCGATTGGCCTTCTTTTACATAAACTTTGGTAAGGATGCCGCTGTATTCGGGATATAACACTAAAAGCTTTTTGGTGTTAACACTGCCCTGTAATTCCAAATAATGCGTAAATACCTCGTGTTTGGCTTTAAAGGTTGTAATTAAAGGCACTTTTTTTGTGGTGTCCAATACCGCAATTTTATCGTCCAATTGTTTTAATTGTGAGGCTATTTGTTGTTGTTGGGCAACAATTTCGGCACGTTTTAAACGCATTGTTTCTAAGTTCCCCGATTCGATGGCTTTTTCAACAGATTGCTTTTTACCTTCTCCGCAAGAGGTTATAAGAAGCGTAACGATGAGTAATGAATAGATATATTTCATGGTTTAGTGTTTTTTTTGATTGATTGTTATATTTGATTTAATGCTGTTTCAAGCGCTGCTTTTTTATTGATGACATCGAGCATGGCTTGTAAAAATTCCTGTTGTGCCGAGTATAGTTGGGTTTGGGCTTGTCTCAGTTCGAAACTGGAGGCAATACCCTCAAAAAACTTGGTTTGGTTTTTTTGTTCGATACGTTCGGCGAGGTTTAAATTTTGTTTTTTATTATCGTAATCTTCAATCGCAAATTGGTAATCGCTTTTTGCCGATGCGATTTGAAGCTTTATTTTTTGTTCGGTTTCGGTAAGCGTTTCCTTGGCTTTTTCAAGGTTTATTTTAGCGCGTTGTGTTGCGGCACTTCTTCCTCCCGAACTAAAAATAGGAATGTTCATGCTTACGCCCAATAATGATGAGCCAAACCACTTTTGGTCGCTCTTTAAAAAATCAAAATCCTGATTGTTGCCCGAATAGCCCGCATTAACAAATCCCCTTAAAGTGGGCAGCGCTTTACTTTGCTCTAATTTAACAAGCAGTTCTTTTGCTCTTTCATCGTTTTTGGAAATTTTATAATCAATGGTGTTTTCAATATTTTCTTCAGCGTTAAGCAATTCCAGAACAATGTTTTGTGCTGTTAGGGTTTGTAAATTATCGGTGAGTATGGTGTTGGCATTTAATTCGGTTCCCAACGTTATATTCAGCATTTGATAAGCTAGGGTTTTTAATCGAGAGGTATTGTTTAACTGGCTTTCTATACCGGAAAGTGTGATTTGCAGTTGTTCGACACTTTCTTCGTCGCCCAATCCGTTTTCGTATATTTTTGTGGTTTCGTTGAGGTTTTTCTTTAAAACGGAAATATTGCGTTCTAAAATATTTACACTTTCTTCGGCAAGAAGTACGTTTCCGTAAGCATTAATAACGGCTTTTCTAACTTCCAAATCGGTTTTTTTCTTAGCGTTTTTCGAGATTTCCAAAAACACTTTAGCCGATTGCAGTCCAACTAAATAAGAACCGTCAAAAATTAATTGTTCTAAAATCACGGTGCCATTCATGGTTTGTTTTGTACCAAAAGCAACCTCGGCAAATTCGCCTACGTTACCGCCAAAAAACTCTGCAGGAATTAAAGATACCTGCTGTTTAAGCCAACTGTTATAATCTATATTGGCACTTATTTGCGGCAACCCAATGGTGGTGGTTTCCCATTTTTGTTTTTTTGCAGCTTCAATATCCAGGGCTGCGATTTTAGAGGTTCTGTTGTTTTCTATGGCATAATCTATAGCTTCTTGTAAAGAAAAACTAAGTGCATTCTCCTGCGAAAACAGGGTGATAGAACAGCATAAACTAAAAATAATTATAAGTTTGCTTTTCATTTTGATGATTGATTTGTTGTTGTTAATTGGTTTAATATTTCGAGTCCTTTTGGTGTGCAAATGCCCCGTAAGTGGTATTCTAAATAGTTGTTCATGAGCATATCCATTGAAAATGTTTTAAGCGGAAACAAATCCTTGTCTTTAATGGCTACCATGGTATTAAAATACAATCTTGCTATAAAATCAACATGAATGGTGTCTCTGTATAAACCTTGATTTATGCCTTTGTTTAAATTGCTAACAACACAGGTTTGCATAATTTCAAACTGTTTGTTTTTTAGCGCATTAAATATTTTTGGATAGTATTTTTGCAACTGGTATTGTGGAGACGATTTTTCATCTTTTAAATGCTCCATAACAAACTTTTTAATACTGTAAATTTCTTCTATCGGGTTTTTGTCCAACGAGCAAATATGGTCAATGCCACAAGAAATAGAATGAAATAAGTCAAGGGTAGTGGCCTCAACCAGTTTTGTTTTGTTTTGAAAATGCTGATAAATGGTTTTTTTAGACACGCCCAAAGCATTGGCGATATCGTCCATGGTCACGCTTTTAAACCCGTAGTTTAAAAACAAATCCGTTGCGCCTAGTAATATTTTTTCTCTCATAATAGGTGGCAAAACTACAATAGGAAACTTTAAAAACCAAAAAAGTTTCCAAAGTTTTAATATTTTTTTAACATATCCTTTACACGCAAATTTTTAATTATGATGAATTACGCTATTTTTGCGCGATGCATCTTATAGAAAAATACAGAACAGAGTTTGTTGGGTTTTTAGATAATTACTCAACGGTAAAAGAACCTCAAACATTATACAATCCCATTAAGTATATCCTCAATTTAGGAGGCAAAAGGTTGCGTCCGGTTTTAACCTTAATGACTGCCGATATTTTTAGCAACGATTATAAAAAAGCATTGCCCGCGGCTTTAAGTATTGAGGTGTTCCATAATTTTTCTTTGGTGCACGACGATATTATGGACGATGCGCCCTTGCGCCGCGGACAAAAAACAGTACACGAAAAGTGGGATGTAAATACGGGCATCCTCTCGGGCGATGCCATGTTAATTATGGCGTACCAACTCTTTGAAAACTATGAAGCCAATATTTTTCAAGCTTTGGCAAAATTGTTCAGTAAAACGGCTTTAGAAGTTTGCGAAGGCCAGCAGTACGATATCGATTTTGAAACTAGGGACGATGTAACCGTTGCAGCCTATTTAAAAATGATTGAATATAAAACCGCTGTTTTGGTTGGTGCTGCCATGAAAATGGGCGCTATTGTTTCAAACGCTTCCGCGGAAGATCAGAATAACATTTACGAGTTTGGTAAAAATTTGGGTATCGCATTTCAATTGCAAGACGACTATTTAGATGCTTTTGGCAATCCGGAAACTTTTGGCAAACAGGTTGGTGGCGATATTATTGAAAACAAAAAAACCTATTTATACATAAAAGCGCTTGAATTTTCAAACGAAACCCAGAGGGCGGAATTACAAAAACTATTTTCCAATAATTTTGATGCACCCGAAAATAAAGTAGCACTTGTAAAGGAAATTTTTAAATCGACAGGTTCCGCCGAAGCCACGAAAAAAGCTATTGAAGCGTATACGAAAAAAGCCTTTCTGGTTTTGGAGGCTTTACATATTTCTGATGATAAAAAGGTGCTTTTAAAAAACTTTGGAACGAGCTTAATGAACAGAGATGTATAAATAATTAATTTTTTATTTCCGCGAAGACGGAAATCTAACTTATGCAATTACCAACAACGTTCGAAGCATTGATTGAAGAAGCGAGTCAATCCGATTTGTATCATAAATTGATAAAACAGCTCAATAAGGATTTTTTACTGGCCAATATCGATTTGGATTTTCACGAAGACATCTTACCATCAAGCTTAAAATTATTACTCCACGAAACCGTTTATAAACTCATTCAAGAAAAATTTACCTCGTATTTAAACCTGCTTTATATTGTTGATGTTTCAGAAAAACAAGTAAAAGCCTTGGATGGGGAAGATATTCTTAAACTATCTGAAGACGTATCGTTTCTAATCTTAAAACGCGAATGGCAAAAAGTGTGGTATAAAAATAAATTTTAATTAAGATAAATTTGTCCTAATTAAAATAATGCTATATATTTGCACCAAATAAAAACGATAATATGTTTTCTAAAGCTTGTGAATATGGTATAAAAGCATCCATTTTTATTGCAACAAATTCATTTGAAGGCAAACGTGTAAGCCCCAAAGAAATTGCAATGGAAATAGATTCTCCACAAGCATTTACAGCCAAAATTTTACAGGCCTTGGTAAAACATGATATAATAAACTCTATAAAAGGAGCTTATGGCGGTTTTGAGATTAGCAGGGATAAAATTGCAACTATTAAACTTAACCAAATTGTAAAAGCCATTGATGGCGATTCCATTTACAACGGCTGTGGTTTGGGTTTGCATAAATGCGACGAAGCGCATCCGTGTCCGGTGCACGATAAGTTTAAAGCTATTCGAGACGGTTTAAAGCATATGTTGGAAAACACAAGTTTAGAGGAATTGGCACTTAATATAAAATCGGGTGCTTCGTTTTTAAAGGTTTAAAAAAATTTGAATATAAATAGGATAAAATTATCCGAAATAAACAATTAATCATGGTAACATTACAAAAAGATTCAGAAAAACAAATAGGGCAATTTGTAGCCGAAGATTATAGAACAGCAGCTGTTTTTTCGAAATACAAAATAGATTTTTGCTGCAACGGCAACCGAAGTATCAATGAAGCTTGCGAAAAAAAGGGGATAGATAGCAATGTTTTATTGGACGAGTTACATAGCGTTTTAAACAATAAAGGAGGCGAATCTATTGACTACAAATCGTGGCCGTTAGATTTACTGATTGATTATATCGAGAAGAAACACCACCGTTATGTAGAAGAAAAAATTCCTGTATTACGTCAGTTTTTAGATAAATTATGTCGCGTTCATGGCGAGCGTCACCCAGAATTATTTAAGGTAAACGAACTATTTACAGCATCGGCAGGCGAGTTGGCCGCACACATGAAAAAAGAGGAACTTATATTATTTCCTTTTGTAAAAAAGATGGTTTCGGCAACATTAAGCCAAGGCGCTGTACAATCGCCACAATTCGGAACTGTTGAAAACCCCATTGCAATGATGATGCAAGAGCACGATAACGAAGGCGAGCGTTTTAGAGAAATTGCAGCACTTACAAATGATTATAACCCGCCAGCAGATGCGTGCAACACATACCGAGTAACCTATGCGATGTTGGAGGAATTTGAACAAGATTTACACCTGCACATTCATTTAGAAAACAATATTCTATTCCCTAAGGCTATAAAGCTAGAACAACAATTTGATTAATAGCAAGCTTTAACAATGACTTAGGTCTATTAGAAAATCCTGGAAAGTTTTCCCTAAAACATTCCGGGATTTTTGTTTAAAATTAGTTTAGAAGTAAAAAGCATTTTATTTTGGTAATTTTAAAGTCGGAAAAGCAAAACGCCAAAAATGGTTAAAAAATTTACTGTTGTTTGTTTGATTAATTTTTTAATCGCAGCCTTAATGGGATTGGCATTGCGCTACGCTTTTGTAGGGGATATTGGTGTAAATTATCGCTTTTTAACCCACGCACATTCGCACGTTGCTATGTTAGGTTGGGTGTATTTAATGTTGTTTGCATTAATTGTTCATTATTTTATTCCAGATAAAAAACCCATTTTTACACGTTTGTTCTGGCTTACTGAAATTGCGGTTATTGGTATGCTGTTAAGTTTTCCGTTTCAAGGCTATGCCGCGGTTTCCATTACATTTTCAACCTTACACATTTTGTGCAGTTATTATTTTGTGTACTTGGTTTGGAAGCATCATAAAACAGCATCTGTAGCAACGCAGTATTTGCTTAAAATAGCGTTGGCGTTTATGGTATTATCCACCATTGGGGTTTGGTGTTTGGGGCCCGCGGTTTCCATGTTGGGGCAGGCATCGGCCTTTTATCAAATTGCGATACAGTTTTTTTTGCATTTTCAGTTTAACGGTTGGTTTTTAATAGCTGTAATAGCCGTATTTTTTCATGTCTTTCAGGTTGAAGACTCAAAGCTGTTTAGACGGTTTTTCAAACTATTGGTCGCATCAACCGTACTTACTTTAGCATTGCCAATCCAATGGTTCGCACCCCATAATTTGTTGCTTTATTGTAATGGTTTGGGCACCATATTGCAGCTTTTAATGGGTTACTATTTTTTAAAATTGATACAACCCAAATTTTCAACGGTATTAAAACAACAGCCAAAACTGGTTATCCATTTATATTGGTTTTCAATATGTTGCTTTGTTTTAAAAATAGGTTTGCAGTTATTGGCCTTGTTCCCCGAGTTTTCGCAAATAGTGTACACACACCGTAACTTGGTTGTTGGGTTTATTCACCTTTTAATGCTTGGTGTTATTACCGGCTTTTTGTTTTTATTTATTTTACAAAGCCCATTGGTAACTTACACCAAAAGCCTTTATGTGGGTATCTATGCTTTTATTTCAGGATTTGTTTTAACAGAATTATTGCTTGCAATTCAGGGTGTTATGTTTTACTTTGGTAACGACATAGTGCCAAATTATTACCTTTTGCTTTTTCTTTTTAGCATATTATTACCCTTAGGAATTGGTTTTTTATTATACAATATTATAACTCAAAAAAATTATGCAACACAAACCGCAAAAACGACATAAAGCTTTGCAACCCCTAAGCAGAGAGCATCATCACGGATTGCTTTTGTCTTGGAAAATACGCTCAGGATTTAGCAAAAATATTGAACCAAAACGTATAAGGGTTTATGCCGATTGGTTTTTTAAACAACATTTAATTCCGCATTTTGATATGGAAGAAGCCCACATTTTCCCCATTTTAGAGCAGAATAACGAATTGATAAAAAAAGCATTGGCAGATCACAGACGTATAAAACGATTGTTTGCTGAAACGGATGATGATGCTAAAACGTTGAGTAAAATAGAAGAGGAACTGGACAAACATATCCGTTTTGAAGAGCGCGTGCTTTTTCCTGAAATTCAAAAAGTAGCGACTGAAGGACAAATGCTTCAAATTGAAAAAATTCATCAACCGGAAAAATTCGAGGATAATCTGGTTGATGAATTTTGGCGATAGAAATTATATTTTATTTTGTTAACTGAAGAATGTATTGCACAGTTTCTTTATTATCAACACCCAAACCTTCTTGTTGGTGAACAAGCTCGCCATCAGAATTAAATACACTTATAATGTTGGAGTGTGAAAAATCTATAGGTGAAATTTGTTTGTATTTCATGGCGAGTACATTGGCAAATTCACGAACACCACTTTCTGAACCTTGCAAGAATGTCCAATGTTCATCATCCATTTTGTTTTCAATGGCAAAAGCTTTTAAACGTTTTGGATTATCTATTTTCGGATCTATACTAACCAGAACAAAATTTAAATCTTTTAGTTTTTCCTTTGGGATTTTAGCTTCAATATTGCGCATATCTGCAACTAGTCTTGGACAAGCAGCTTTACAAGATGTGTAAATCATAACCATTACTAAATTTTTTCCCTTTAAATCTTTTAATTGAATGGCCTTACCTTCTTCTGTATTCCATTTTGTGTTTAAATTAAAAATAGATTCATCTGAAATTTCGAAATCATTTAATGTTTTTGAAGATTTTTCATCAATAAGTTTTAAATCCATTTTACAAATTGGGCAACTTACGTTTTCGCTATATGTTTTATCCCCTTCGCATTGCATAGGACATTGATAAACGGCTAATGTGTCTTGTGTTTTATTTGATTTTTCTGAATTGCAAGACGTTGTTACTAAAAGTAATACGACTACAGAAAGTAATATTTTAATATGTTTCATTTGCTTTCTTCTTTGCTTTCTATTTTAATGTCTTTAACACATCTGAATCCTAAATTTTTCATAGAATATTTCGCTTTCAAGCTACCACGAATGGCATAGCGCATAAAAGCAGCATAGTTCATTAAATCTGTAGTGTTTACAGAAGCGCTTCCGCAGAATAAATTGTTATCTTTATCTGTGTCTTTACGTGATTCTCCACTAATTAAGACAGAATTAAAATCCAATGTCCACTCCCAAACCAAACCATGTAAATCATAAACGCCCCAAACATTTTTTGGAGTTTGACCAATATTGTTTTCGTTAGATCGTGTGGCTTCGTACCAAGCTAATATTTGTTGGTTATAGGTTTCTTTAACACGTGCATCTTTGGTTGTTTGGTCTGCCATAGCTACATATTCCCATTCATCAACCGTAGGTAAGCGTTTACCTTGACATTCGCAATAGGCTTTGGCTGCAAACCAAGACACATAGGTAATTGGACTGTTAGATTTTTCAGAATCTTTAAGCTTAAAGTCGGTTTCCCAATTGGCTAAATAACTCTTGTCAGCAAATAATCTGATGACTTTTGATTTTTGCCATTTTGGAAACTTTTTTACAAATTCTAAATATTGGGAATTGGAAACAGGATAAATATCCATTTCAAAATCTTTCACTTCAACTACTGTTGAGTCTCTTCCGTATAAGGGAATATATCTACTTCCTTCAATGAAAGCCATGTCTTTAGTTTGAGCTTGCAATGTTGTTTGAAAGACCACTAAAACAAACAATAATCTAAAGACTTGGCTAAAATTCATGTTTTTATTATTATCGGTTTTTAACTTTATCAACCATTTCTTTGGTAACCACTTTTTTAGAGTTGCCCCAACTGTTGTAAACGTATGTTAATACATTTGCAACCTCTTCAGATGAAATCATTTGCCTAGTCATTACACTGTTGTATTTTTCACCATTTACAGTAATCTCTCCAGACAAACCATTAACAACAATATCGATAGCACGATTAACATCAGCATTTAAGTAATCTGATTTTGCCAATGGAGGAAACGCCTTTGGAATACCTTGGCCTTCCGATTGGTGACAAGCAAAACAGGTCTGCATATACACTTGTTTGCCATATTTCATTTGCTCCTCAAATGATTTAGCATGTGTTTTAGATTCTACAATTTCGTCAGTTGTAGGCATTTCTTGAATGCCAGGACCTTCAGGCAAATAAATCCCTTCGCGAATTTCACCTGAATAAATTTTCTTATTCTCTTCACCTTCTACTTTAAGTATTCCTAAAGCCCCTTTGTTAAATGCTCTGAAAATAGAGTGGTCTACCAATACTAGTGAACCAGGTACATCAACTCTAAATTCTACTATGGCAGCTCCTCCAGCAGGGATTAGTGTTGTTTGGATGTTTTCATTAATTAAATCTCCTCCTTCAACATATACTTTGTCAAATATTTCACCAATAACATGGAAAGATGATACTAAGTTTGGTCCTCCGTTACCTACATAAAGTCTAACAGTTTCTCCAACTTTAGCTGTAATAGCGTTATCACCTGTTAATGCGCCAACACGTCCATTAAACACTACGTAGTCTGCTTTTTCATCAACTGCTTTTTGCATGTCAAACGGTTGTAATCCTCTTTCGCCATTTTTTCCTTTGGTGTAAAAATCTCCTTGCATTATATAATATTCCTTATCTACTTGAGGTAAACCACCCTCTGGTTCTACCAAGATAAGACCATACATACCGTTTGCAATGTGCATTCCAACTGGTGCTGTTGCACAGTGGTATACGTAAAGGCCTGGGTTTAATGTTTTAAATGAGAATGTTTTTTCGTAGCCAGGAGCAACAAAAGAAGACTCGGCACCACCTCCTGGACCAGTAACAGCATGTAAATCTATATTATGTGGCAATTTATTATCTGGATGGTTTGATAGTGTAAATTCTACCTCGTCACCAACGCGTGTTCTAATAAAACTTCCTGGTACCGAACCTCCAAATGTCCAGTACATGTAGGTTGTTCCATCTGTCATGGTTCCTTCTTGTTCAAGAATTTCCATATTAACAATTAGCTTTTTGGCTTTTCTTCTTCCCACGCCTCTTGGGACATTAGGAGGAGCTGTTAATTCTGCTTGCATTTCATATCCCGTTGGAATATCTGCAGCATTTTCATAAACCTTTTCCTCGCTATTAATGCAAGAAATAAAAATAAAACTAGAAGTAACTAAACTTAAAAAAATCCAGAATGGACTCCTTTTAAATAATTCTTGGTCAGTTTTCATAAAATATTCTATTAGTTAGTTGTGATTGGTAATTAGGATGTTTTTGTCCTAATTGAAATCAAATTTACATTTAGATTTAATCTGAAAACATGATATTTGTCATAATGTTAAGGGAATATTAAAAAAAAAATTGCATATCCTCTATCCGTAATACAGATAACGTAACGCCATGTTGAACCCGTTTCAGCATCTCATAATCATTAGTTGAACACGACGCTGAAACAAGTTCGGGTGACGAACCGATTATGTCACATTAAGGACAATGAAAGAAAAGATATTTTTTTGCTAAATTCATATTGAATCTAAAAATCCTTCTTTTTTGATTTGAATATAATTCTCAACACCGGAAAAATTACCCAAGCCGTTAGCATAATCGTGGATACAATCAATCCGAAATTAGTGCCAAAGAATTGCTTAAAAACAGCACCCGTATATCCTAACAGTGCCGAAATATCTAGTTTTAAAAGAATGAGCGTTCTCGATAAATCGATGGGATTGAGCATGGTGCCAACCAACGATAACTTATCTAACGGGTAATCTTCAAACAAAATTAAAGTCATTAAAAACAGCCCGTCGTAAATTACCGCCAAAAACAGCCACAATAAAATGGCGTAACCAAAACCTTTGATTTTATTTTCGTTTGATAAAGCGATATTAAAAGCCAATGCCGTGAATATTAGGGTTAAAAAAGTACCCGTGATGAGCAGCAGGGAAAAATCCCAAATGGCACTACTTTCAAACAACCCGTAAAATACAAACGGGATGCCCAATCCTAAAATCAAACTCATTGAAAGCGATAGTGCGACACCTAAATATTGACCCAAAAATATACTTGAACGTTTTAAGGGTTGCGCCAATAAAAGTTCGGTAAATTCTTTGGAGTTGTAGTAGTACATCACGCCAAAAATGGTACCGATTAATGGTACTAAAACTATAATTACATTCATTAAAGTAATCACAGCCTTTGAAAGGTCGTTGTTTAAAAACAAGAGTACAATGCCAAGCATTAAATAGAATGCAAAATAAACGTAACTCCAACGGCTGCGCATGAGGTCGTAAAAACTGTATTTTAATATTTTAAGCATGGTTTTCTGAAAGTATTGATGCGATTGCATGTTCGAAATCGGGTTGTTCGGTCTTGTTTTTTAATTCTGAAATGGTGCCCTTAAAGTAAATTTTACCTTCTAATAAAAATACGATTTCATCGGAAACCTCTTCAACAAAACTCATAATATGCGAGGTTATTAAAATGGTTTTTCCTTTGGCTTTTTCCACTTGAATTAAATCCTTTAATCGAATTAGCGAAATAGGGTCTAAGCCTGTTGTGGGTTCGTCTAGAATAATTAACGGACTATCAAACATAAAGGTTAATACCAAGTTTACTTTTTGTTTTGTACCTCCGGAAAGGGTGCCTAGTTTTTTGTCTAAAAACGGCTTTAATTTAAAAAGTTTGATTAAACGTTCGTCTTCATCAGTGTGTTTGCGCAAGTCCTTAATCATTTTAATTAATTCCTTTACTTTTAAATTGCTCGGGAAGTTGGCAATTTGCGGCAAATAATCAATTTTATGTCTGTAATCTGAATTCTTTCTTACGTTTTCTCCAAGTACGGAAATGGCGCCTTTATTGGGTATAACCATGCCTAAAATAGATTTTATCAATGTGGTTTTACCAGAGCCGTTAGGACCCAGAACAGCAAAAATACCGCCCTCGCTAATTTCTAAATCCAGCGCGCTTAAAACTTGGTTTTTACCGAATTTTTTATGTAAATTTTGAATGCTTACCATGTTATTTTTTTCATTTTAGGTTTATTGTCCAGTAAATTATCTGGCGTAAAAACAGGGGATACTTTCTCGGAAAAATCAATAATATCTATAAACAAACTACGCAGTAAAATAATGGTTTCCGGTGTTCTGTTTACAATATATGAAAACAATTTTACGGGTCTGTAGGGCACATCGCCTATGCCGTCTTTATCTAAATCGTAACCTGTATAGTTGCTCCAAAAATTAGATTCAAAACCATTATCGTTAATCTTGCTGTTATAAGAAACATCAAAGGAATTATACAAAAAGTTGTTGCTTTTAAAGAGGTTGGCATAACAGGCGCCGCGAACTTTTAATGCCCAACCATTACTTA
This sequence comes from Hwangdonia sp., assembly GCF_048381975.1. Classification (NCBI taxonomy): domain Bacteria; kingdom Pseudomonadati; phylum Bacteroidota; class Flavobacteriia; order Flavobacteriales; family Flavobacteriaceae; genus Hwangdonia; species Hwangdonia sp. The sequence goes on from NZ_JBLWYT010000001.1 coordinate 333,182, forward strand.
TAAAGTTGTTGTTTATGTAGTTGATTCTGTTAGAGCCTTCAACATTAATGCCTATGGTGTTATCTTTAAATGTGTTGCCCTGTATTTCGGCATCGTTTATTTCCTTTAGAAGTAAACCATAAGATGCGGTACCCCAATTTTCCTTAAAAATGTTATTGTACATTTTTATTCTTTTTGAAAACATAACGGCCACTCCGGCACCGTTGTTTTCAAATATATTGTCTTGGTACATATCGTCATTAGAAAACATAAAGTGCAGACCATAACGCACATTTAAAGAGCTTACGTTGTTTTTTATGGTACAAAAATCTGAAAATTCTAAATAGATGCCATCTCTAACGTGTTGCACAAAATTGTGTTCGATGTCTACATTTTTACTGTACCACAATTGTATGCCATTGCCCGAGTTGTATTCTTCAACGGCATCACCAATTATTTTGTTATGAAACACCTTACCGTCTCTTGATCTTTCAATATAAATACCAAAGAAGAGTTTTTCTAAAACCAGGTTTTTAATGGTAAAGTTTTTACTGTTTTTTACGCGAATAGCGGCATAGTCTTCAGTATAACTTGTGCCAACGTTTATAATAAATAAGCCGTCAACCGTAACATTATCAGCGGTAACGGTGATGATTTCACCTTTTGCTTCGCCATCAATTACTGGATAGTTTTCTCCAATAATGGTTAATGGTTTGTCTACTTTAATGTTGTGCTCTTTGTAAGTCCCTTTTTTAACAATAATGGTGTCGAAATCTTTAGCTTGTGCAATGCCTTCTTTTAAAGTAGAAATATTGCAACTGCCGCAAACCTCGATAGTTTGTGCCATAGTTAGGTTAGCCATTAAGATGGCGGATAAAAAAAAGATAATATGTTTCATGGCACTAGTCTTTAAATTTTGCTAGTAATTCGGTCCAGGTATACAAGTCGCCTCCTTTTTCAGCCTGTGGTTTTTCAGCGTCAGCTTTATTTTTAAAAGCCGATAGAAAGGCGCCCATTGGACTTGGGATGTTTTCGCTAATTAAAAAAGTGGCCTTTGTAGCATCAATTAAAGCTTCGGGTTCTGTGTAGTTGTTGGATAGGTAAAGTTTAATTTCAGAAGTGTCGAATTCGTCCATAAAATGAATCATACATTCTGTGGCATCAAACATATAGACCTTGCCTTTTTTGGTTACAATTTCTGCGGCGTGGACTTTATCAACAATGGTCATTTTACAAAAATGGCAACCATCGCTTCCGTAGTTTATTGGTTTTGGTTTTACATCACAACTGAAACATATCAGTAATAATGCAATAATTGAATAGTGTTTTAGTGTTTGCATGATTTTAGTGTTTTAAAAATGCGGTGTTATTGCGTTGCTTTTTTTAAGCTTGTTTTTCTGCCCAACCAGAACGCAACAAGTGTTAATGTCATTCCCACAAACATAAGGTAACCGCCCGTATGTGGCAATGAGGTAACATCAAAATTTAATAGTTTTTGAAATCCGAATAATGGTGGTTTGTAGGTCATGGGCGTACCATCTGGATTATTTAATTTTAAAATAGCATGTGGGTCTAGATTGCTACCGTAATCGATTAGCCAGTTGTTAAAATCGTACATGCCTAAAATTCCTAATACAGACATGAGTACAAACCAGCCCAAGAAAAATTTGTAGCTTATTTTTTTAAGGAAACCTAATAAACCAATAACAACACCCAGGATTACCATGCCCAAAATAACTTTTGGAAATACGGCGAACTCCCACATTTCATCTGCTTTAGGTATCGTTTTCATACCTATGTAGTGGTTTAACCCATCAATGTTTTGTAAATCGAATTCTTCGACACCTTGTATGCCATCAATATAAATATTCATACCAAGCGGGTCTGGATATTGTGGGGCACCAAGCATGATATTCCATAAAGGAAATTTAAAAAGTCCTAATAACAGTAATGATCCTATAATCATTATTATGCCAGCCTTTTTCATAATATTATATGTTGATAGTTATTGGGTTGAGTGAGGTTTCTGTGTAAACAGATAATAGTGTTTTAAAAAGAAAGGCGAGAGCGAAATATCAACCCTCGCCTTATTTAGAGAAATAAACACTAAAACAAAATTTCTCTAATTTTTATTCAATATCTTCTCCTAATGACCATTTTAAAGGTACATTGCTATTTGCCGGAGACACGCGAACATAACCTTGCATTTCTTGGTGTAGCGCTGAACAGAAATCTGTACAATAGAATGGCCATACACCAACTTGTTTTGGTTCCCATGTTAAGGTTCTGGTTTGTCCAGGAGCGATTAACAATTCGGCATTATTGGCGCCAATCATTGCGAAACCGTGAGGTACATCAAAATCCTGCTCTAAGTTGGTAACATGGAAAAACACCTTGTCGCCCACTTTAATGCCTTCAATATTATCCGGTGTAAAGTGGCTACGGATTAATGTCATGTAAACATGCACGTTTTTACCGTCTCTAACCACTTTGGTTTCACTTTCGTTGGTAGCTTTACGCGGATGTTTGTTATCGGCAAGCTTATAGAATTTAAGTGAGTTTTCTTTAATTATTTCTGCTGGAATAGCGGCAGCATAATGTGGCTCACCATGTGTTGGGAAATCTAAAAGCAATTCCATTTTTTCAGCAGAAATATCATACAATTGTGCAGAGTGCTCCATTTCTGGGCCAACTGGTAAATAACGGTCTTTTGTAATTTTGTTCATCGCGAACATGTATTTTCCAAAAGGTTCTCTAGAGTTTCCACCTGGAATGGTTAAGTGACCAACAGAGTAATACGTTGGTTTTCTGTCGATAACTTCCCAAGTGCCTAATTTCCATTTTACAACTTCAGAAGAGATAAAGAAGGTTGTATAAGCGTTTCCTTTGCCATCAAATTCAGTATGTAATGGGCCTAATCCTGGTTGCTCTACCGAACCGGCCAATACATCTTCGAAATTTAATACCGGAATGCCATAAGCATCACCTGCGAATTTCTCATTTTCAATGGCATCTAGCATTTTTGTAAATGAATGCACTGTTAAGTTAGCAGATAATTTACCGTTACCTACAATGTATTCTCCTGAAGGATCCACATCACAACCATGAGGTGATTTTGGTGTTGGTAATAAATATACAGCTCCAGGAACTTCAGAAGGATTAATCACACGCACTTCTTTTTTCATTGTAGACGTGGTAATGTGTGTGTTTTCATCAAGGATGTTGTGTGCATAGTTTGCTGGCATCATAGTACCACCTCCATTGTTCACGTATTCTTCAATTTTTTTCCAGTTAATGGCTGCAATAAAATCCTTATCGTTTTGAGAAGCGTTAACTTCTAATAAAGTACTTGCTTCTTCGGTATTATACGTTGTAAAGAAGAACCATCCGTGAGATTTTCCACGTCCAGGGTGTGATAAATCATAGTTAAATCCTGGCATCAACACTTGGAATTTAATATCCATATGTCCGTGCTCTGGATCAACAGAAATAAAAGTTAAAGCCCCTTTAAAGTTTCCTTTATAGTCTTTAATAGGCATATCTCTTTGAGGCACTGGAACAGAGAAACGTGTTCCTGCTACCACATATTCCGTGTTTTCTGTGATAAAAGATGAACTGTGGTTACCTGCACTGTTTGGAATTTCAATAATTTCTTCCGTTTCAAACGATCTTAATCCAACTCTGGCAATACGAGGTGTGTTGTTTCCGTTGATAAATACCCAACGGCCATCTAATACGCCATTGGTTTGGGAAATGTCTGGGTGATGCGAATCGTCCCAAGGAATAAAACCGTAAGAGGTTTCTAACATAGGTTTTGATTCTTCAGAATATCCGTAACCGTTTGTTGGGAATTGCGAAAACACAGGGATTTCCTTAAACAATCGTCCTGATGGTAAACCGTAAACTGTAAGGTTACCACTGTATCCACCAGATATAAACGCGTAATGCGAGTCGTGCTCACCGGGAGCAACATATACTTTTTCAGCAATATTACTTGCTAAGGCTCCAGATTTTCCACCTGATTTACCCGAGTTATTACAGCTTGTAAATGCTACGAGAACACATAAAGCTGCAACGCTTATTTTAAATAATTTTTTCATTGTTATATAGAATTTGATTAGTGTTTTTTTATTCTTCCGTTGGAGGTAATAATACCTTGTCAATTACATGTACTATCCCGTTTCCTGCTGGTACGCTGGCAATAATTTTTGCACCTCCAATTAGGGGTTCTCCATCTACAACTTCAACTTTTACATAGCCATTGTTGGCTTGTCCAAGCTTTTTAAATTTCTTCAAAAAGTCTTTAGAGTAATTTCCAGGAGTTACGTGGTACTTTAAAATATTGGCCAAAGCATCTTTGTTTTCTGGTTTTAACAGGTTTTCAACGGTACCTTCCGGTAAAGCGGCAAAAGCTTCATTGGTTGGTGCAAAAACCATTAACGGACCTGCATTTACCAATGCATTTTCCAGTTGCGCAGCTTGAACGGCCGCCACTAATGTAGAGTGGTCTGCAGAGCCAATTGCTATTTGCAGGACATTAGGTGTAGATCCATCATCTTCAATAAAAGCTTGTCCTGTACGTTCTTCAGATGCACTTTCAGTTGATGTAGCCGTAGAGTTCGTTGAGGTTTGTTTCGTTTCGTTTTTGCAAGAGTACATTAATGCTACCGATGCAAAAACCAAAAACAGTAGTTTAATAGTTTTCATTAGTTATGGTTTTTAGTTGTGTTACTTACTTTAGGGTTCTAAAATATTCCAATACAGCTCGGGCTTCTTCTTCTGTTAAGTTTTGATTTGCCATTGGAGAACCGTTAAACTCTATTAATAAGTCTTTAGCTAAAGGATCGTTTTTAACCATGCCTTCTGGATCTAAAATCATGTTCATAACCCATTCTGGAGTTCTGCGTTCTAAAATATTTTTAGGAGCTGGACCAATAAACTTTTTGTCGGGTCTGTGGCAAGCCGTACACATATTTTTAAATACATCAGCGCCATGAGCTGCCATTTTCTGGTCTATTTCTGCACCTAATGTTATAGACGTAATAGGGCCAACACCTTTATTGGTTAAATCGACGGTTTTGGATGCCGGAACTTTTTCAGCCTTTTTTGTTGTAGTAGTTTTTTCTGTTGGAGCTTTCTTTTGATAAGAGAATCCTTCCTTCTTTTTTTCTTCTTTGCCACCACAACTAAAAAGTAGCGTAGCAAATAAAATGGTCATTAATTTTAGTGTTGATTTCATATTTTCTTAATTTAAGTCACAAAATTACAATCAAACAAAGATGTAAAATATGATATTTGTCATATTTAGGACAAACTTGTCTTTTTTGTTTTACGACTTGAATTTGCTTATGCAGATAACCTAATGACAGACAGGGTTTTATTCAGCAAGGGTTTGTGTGAAAACGAAGTTTTGTTCACATAAAATTTTCAAAAAAAGAAGATAAAAATAAAGACAAAGAATTTTTAAATAAAAAAGATTGATTTTACGAGGATTTATTTTAGAAATAAAACCTAACAAAAGGCGCCCAAGCATTGGCGTAAATACTTTTATCGGCATCGTACAATACATCGTATCGAACACCAAAAGTGACTTGGCCATTTCGGTAACCAGCACCAATAAATAAAGCAGGAACCCAATAATTATCTTTGTCTAAATTCAAATTAACATTGTAGGTTCGGTTAACGTTAAGTTGCTCAAGTTCGCCCGAAATCTGTAATTCGTTTATAACATTAAACAATCCAATTAAGCTGCCGCCCAAAATGGTGGATTTGTAAACATTTTTTTGATTGTTAAATGTTGCGTTAAGCCCTAAACCAAAAGCGAAATTCCTATCAAATTCGTAAACAGCACTTGGGGCAATAGTACCGCTAAAATAGCCATCGCCAAAGCTTAAGCCAATACCGCCTCCAAACCTAACTTGTTGCCAAAAATCATGGTTTTGTTGCTGTGCCATTATAACATTTGTAGCTACAAACAGGTATAAAAATAGAAGGCAGGTTTTTGTGTTTATAAACGGATGCATAATGAAATAAAATTAGAAATCATCAAAAATTTAATACTAAACAACAGCTTGATTTATAAATGGGTAATAATTACTTATAAATATAATAAAAGAAACATCTAATTTTAGTAAAAGTTGTATTTTTGAGAAATATTTTGACGAACCTACACGGTATTAAAAATAATAATGGATAAATTTTCATTTTTAAACGCAGCACATACAGCATATTTTGCTGATTTATACGATCAGTATTTACAAAATCCTGATACGGTTGAACCCAGTTGGAGAGCCTTTTTTCAAGGTTACGATTTTGGCACAGAGAATTACGGATTGGAAGGCGAAATTGTTGAAGGCGTTTCCACTCAAATTCCAGAGCATGTTCAAAAAGAATTTCAAGTGGTTAGGCTTATTGACGGCTACCGAATGCGGGGGCATTTGTTTACCAAAACAAACCCCGTAAGAGCGCGACGAACTTACACACCAACTTTAGCATTAGAGAATTTCAATCTCTCTGAAAGTGATTTGGATACGGTTTTTAACGCCGGCGAAAACTTAGGAATTGGCGCTCAGCCTTTACGCAAAATCATATCGCATTTAGAAAACATTTATTGCAGCTCAATAGGTGTGGAATATATGTATTTGCGCAATCCTGAGGTGATAAAATGGTGGCAAGAGCAATTGAATAAAAATGAAAATCAGCCGAAATTTTCAGTTGAAACGAAAAAATATATACTTTCAAAATTAAATCAAGCCGTTACTTTCGAGAACTTTTTGCAAACCAAATATGTGGGGCAAAAACGTTTTTCTTTAGAAGGTGGCGAATCTTTAATACCTGCACTTAGTAACGTGCTTTTTTATGCGGTAGAAAGATACGGTGTAAAAGAATGCGTCTTGGGTATGGCGCATCGTGGGCGTTTAAGCACGCTGGTAAATATCTTTAGAAAGCCACTCAGGGAGCTTTTTAGCGAATTTGATGGAAAAGATTTTGAAGACGAAAATATTGATGGCGATGTAAAATACCATTTGGGATTAACGCTTGATAAAACTTACCAAAACGGTAAGAACATTAAGATGAACTTGGTGCCAAATCCATCACACTTAGAAACCGTTGCATCGGTTGCCGAAGGGATTACCAGGGCAAAAATAGATACGGATTATGATGGCGACGACTCTAAAATAATCCCAATAGTTGTACATGGCGATGCCGCCATTGCAGGACAGGGCATTGTTTACGAAGTGGCACAAATGAGCCAGCTAAACGGCTATAAAACCGGTGGTACCGTTCATATTGTAGTAAACAATCAAATCGGTTTTACAACCAATTATCTCGATGCACGTTCCAGTACGTATTGTACCGATGTTGCAAAAGTAACATTGTCACCCGTTCTACACGTAAATGCTGATGATGCCGAAGCGGTGGTACATGCCGTAGAAATGGCTTTGGAATACAGAATGCGTTATAAAAAAGACGTGTATATCGATTTATTGGGCTATCGTAAATATGGTCATAACGAAGGTGACGAGCCACGTTTTACACAGCCTAAACTCTATAAAAATATAGCAAAGCACCAAAATCCGTTTAAAATTTATTCGGATAAACTTATAGCTGAAAACACTATTGACAAAGCCTATTTGGATAAAATCGTATCTGATTTTAAGGATACTTTGGAAAGGGAATACACGAAATCCAAAGAAGAAGATGCTTCAATAGTTCGTGAGTTTATGCAAGAGCGCTGGACGGCGTTTAAGCGTCAAGGGTTGGAAGCAATGCTTAAAACTGTTAATACAAGTTACCCAAAGGAAAAGTTAGAACACATATCAAAAGTCGTTTCAACTGTTCCCGAAGGCGTTAAGTTTTTGCGTAAAGCCGAACGCATTTTAGATGGTCGGGCAAAAATGGTTTTTGAAACCGATACACTCGATTGGGGTATGGCAGAAACCTTGGCTTATGGTAGTTTGATGGAAGAAGGTTTTAACGTGCGTATTTCCGGGCAGGATGTTGAACGTGGTACATTTAGTCACCGTCATGCTATTTTAAGGGATGAAATTTCTGAAGAACGTATCAATCTTTTAAATATAAACCCTGAAAGCAAGGGTAAAATGGATATTTACAATTCCTTGTTATCCGAATATGCTGTGTTAGGTTTCGACTACGGATATGCCATGGCCAACCCAAATACATTAACCATTTGGGAAGCACAATTTGGGGATTTTAGCAACGGCGCTCAAATTATTTTCGATCAGTATTTATCTGCAGCCGAAGACAAATGGAAAGCCCAAAACGGAATTGTCGTGCTATTGCCACATGGTTACGAAGGGCAAGGGTCCGAACATTCATCGGCACGAATAGAGCGTTATTTACAATTATGTGGCGATGATAATATGGTTGTAGCAAATTGTACAACACCTTCAAATTTCTTCCATTTACTGCGTCGTCAAATGAAACGCGATTTCAGAAAACCACTAATCGTTTTTACGCCAAAAAGTTTATTGCGTCACCCCAAAGCGGTTTCGTCTATAAAAGAATTATCAACCGATACCTTTCAAGAAGTTATCGATGATTCGGTAAATCCGAAAAACATAAAAAAACTAGTATTCTGTACGGGTAAATTCTATTACGATTTATTGGCTGAAAGAGAAGAATTAAATAACGAGGATGTGGCATTAGTGCGTATAGAGCAATTATTCCCATTACATTTAGACAAAATTCAGCAAATCATTAACCGTTATCCAAACGTTGAAAATTATGTTTGGGCGCAAGAAGAACCCATGAATATGGGCGCTTGGAGCCATATGATGCAACGCCTAGATTTGGTTAAATTAGAAGTTATATCAAGACCATACAATTCGGTGCCGGCACCGGGGTCAAGTACCCGCGATAAACGACGACAACAACGTGTAATAAACGCTGTTTTCAATGTTGAAAATTAAAAAACGATAATTAAAAACTCATATACAATTAAAATTATAGAGCATGATTTTAGAAATGAAAGTACCATCACCAGGGGAATCTATTACCGAAGTAGAAATAGCAACATGGTTAGTTGAAGATGGCGATTATGTAGAAAAAGACCAAGCTATTGCCGAGGTTGATAGTGATAAAGCCACCCTTGAATTACCAGCAGAAGCTAGCGGAACCATTACGCTTAAAGCGGAAGAAGGCGATGCCGTAGCTGTTGGGGCCGTGGTGTGTTTAATTGATACCAGCGCAGAAAAGCCAGATGGTGCTGATGCTGTAAAGGAAGAAAAAAAGGAAGAAAAAAAGGAAGAGGCACCTAAAACGGAAGCCCCAAAGGCTAAAGTAACCGAGGCTAAAACATACGCCACAGGAACAGCAAGTCCTGCAGCTAAAAAGATTTTAGCTGAAAAAGGTATGGATGCTGCTTCAATTTCCGGTACAGGAAAAGATGGTCGTGTTACTAAAGAAGACGCTGTAAACGCCGTGCCAAGTATGGGTACGCCAACGGGCGGTAACAGAGGGACATCGCGCAGTAGAATGTCTATGTTGCGACGTAAAGTAGCAGAGCGTTTGGTTGAAGCCAAAAATACAACGGCCATGTTAACCACGTTTAATGAGGTTGATATGTCGCCAATTTTCGCATTGCGTTCAGATTACAAAGAGGCCTTTAAAACCAAGCATGGTGTTGGTTTAGGATTTATGAGTTTTTTCACTTTAGCAATTGTTAGAGCCTTAAAAATGTATCCGGACGTTAATTCTATGATTGATGATAAAGAGATGATTTCTTTTGATTTTTGCGATATTAGTATTGCGGTTTCGGGACCAAAAGGGCTTATGGTACCTGTAATACGAAATGCTGAAAACTTAAGTTTTAGAGGTGTTGAAGCCGAAGTAAAACGATTGGCTATTCGTGCTCGCGACGGACAGATTACTGTTGATGAGATGACCGGAGGCACATTTACCATTTCAAACGGGGGTGTGTTTGGAAGCATGTTGTCTACACCAATTATCAATCCGCCACAGAGTGCTATTTTAGGTATGCATAATATTGTTGAACGACCTGTTGCTGTTGATGGCAAGGTTGAAATTCGCCCAATTATGTTTGTGGCACTATCCTACGACCATAGAATTATAGATGGTAAAGAATCTGTTGGATTTTTAGTAGCTGTTAAAGAAGCTTTGGAAAACCCAATTGAATTGTTGATGGATAACGATGTTAAAAGAGCATTGGAGCTTTAAAAGACAAATTTCAATAAATAAAAAAGCGAGTTACTTTATGGGTAACTCGCTTTTTTTTTCAACTAATACCTTTAAAAAAGACTAACTAAAACTAAAAAAAAGTGACAAGTATATTAATTGAAATTATAATGAGAACTAAAACTATTAGGCCTACTGCAAAGTATTTGTCGAGACTGTTATTTGTTTCCATGGCGTTTATATAAAAGGTAGTTTTGAGGTTTTTATTAATTCTTTTTTTAAAGAAGACTCTGCGTTAAATACGCAGAGCCCTCATAAAAATTCTCCCTAATTAAGAATTAATTAATAGCACTGTAAAAGTATAGCATATCGATGATATAAAAAATACGTAGTTCTACGTATTTTTTGCAAGAAGATGGTTTCTATAAATAAAGAAAGCTCCAAATCATTACAATTTAGAGCTTTCAATAATTCTCCCTAAGAACTAATTAATAGCACTGTAAATATATGACAATCAGTCGATAAAAGCAATACGTAGTTCTACGTATTTTTAAAAATTCTTGATTTTATTTTTATTTGATAAAAACAGGACTAAAGGAAGTCTTTATTTACGCCTGCCCAAATAGAGAGTGAGGAGGGTTTATTGTCCAGTCCCAGTTTTGCTAAAATATTGCTCCGGTGCTTTTCTACGGTTCTAATAGAAATACTTAGCTCTTCGGCAATATCATGGCTTGTTTTATTTTCGGCAACAAGTTTAACTATTTTAAGTTCAGATTTACTTAACGAGGCCAAAGCTTTAGGTTTTTGCTGTGCGCTACTAACGTTTAAATAATCAGCGATTTCTTCGCTAAAATAAGATTTGTTATTTACAACATGAGCAATACAGGTTTCAATTTCTTCAATAGCAAATTCTTTTAAAATGTAGCCATAAACGCCAAACTCAATAGCTTGGTCGTAAACTTCTTCTTCTTTATCAAAGGTTATTAAAATAACTTTAGTGTTAAGGTTGTTTTTTTGGCATGCTTCGGCAATTTCCAACCCTGTTTTATGGGGCATTCTAATATCTAAAATTGCAATATCCGGTTTTAACTTTACAATAAGATTGTAAGCCGCATTACCATCTTGGGCGCTGCCAACAATGTTAAAGCCTTTTGAGGTTAAAAAATCTGATAAACCTCTTAACATAAGCGGATGGTCGTCCGCAATTACTATACTGTGGTTCATTAATTAATTCGTGAGGGATTATTGTTGCTATTAAATATTAAAAGTAAGGATTATAATTGTGTCATGTTATAACTTTAGGTATAAATATTTTTTTTCGTAATCAATTACTGCTTTTGCCTTTTTTAAAATATCCGCACCAATTATACCATCAACCGGTTGCGCGTTATGATTGATAAGGGCGGTGTTAACATGCGTGAGGTTAAATAAAACCAAAATCACTTTATCGTGTTTCCATTTACCAATCTTCACCTTGTTTTTTTTCGACATTTGCGTGTCCATATCTATGGCACCGGCACCAGCGGCTTTAATTAAGGAATCTTCGGCTAATAGGTTAAAGTTTTCAACCGCTTCAAAACCAACACACGAACTTGAAGCTCCGGTATCTAAAATAAAAAGCCCTTTTACACCATTAATAGTGGCTTTTACTTCAAAATGATTGGTTTTGGTAAGCTTCAATTTTACTTTGGTATACTCTTTTTTAAGTAGGAATTGTTGCAGTGTTTGCATCTAATTTAGTTTTAAACAAAGATAATCCTATAAAACAATTATTTTTACAAAAAAGTGTTAAGGATACCATTTAAAATATTAAAACTTGATAATTACAGATACCCACACCCATTTATACAGCGAAGCTTTTAATGATGACAGAAACGAGATGATTAATCGTGCCATTGAGCAAGGGGTTACCCGATTTTTTATTCCAGCCATAGATTCAACCTATACGGCATCCATGTTGCAACTTGAGAAAGATTATCCAAACCATGTGTTTTTAATGACGGGTTTGCACCCAACGCACGTAAAAGACAACTATAAAGACGAGTTGAAACATGTTGAAGCCTTGCTCGAAAAGCGTCATTTTTATGCCATTGGCGAAACAGGAATAGATTTGTATTGGGACAAATCGACTTTAGACATCCAAAAAAAAGCCTTTAAACATCAAATACAACTTGCAAAACGCTACAAGTTACCTATAGTTATTCATTGTCGCGACGCTTTTAACGAGATATTTGAAGTTTTGGAAACAGAAAAGAGCGACGATTTGTTCGGCATTTTTCATTGTTTTACAGGAACTTTGGAGCAGGCGCATCAAGCCTTATCCTATAATATGAAATTGGGCATTGGCGGGGTGGCAACCTTTAAAAACGGAAAGATTGACCAATTCTTAAATCAAATCGATTTAAAGCATATTGTGCTGGAAACCGATGCGCCATATTTGGCCCCTACACCGTACCGTGGCAAACGAAACGAAAGTGTATATATATTAAAGGTGTTGGAAAAGTTGTCCTATATATATAATAGGAGTGAAGCAGACATTGCTAAAATCACCACCGAAAACTCAAAAGCTATTTTTAAAATTTAGAATTATGGGCACCACTAAACCAAACATATTGCTAATATATACCGGCGGAACAATTGGTATGGTTAAAGATTTTAAAACAGGCGCACTTCGAGCTTTCAACTTTAAAAATATATTAAAACGCATCCCGGAATTAAACCTGTTAGATTGTAATATCGATACCGTATCGTTTAAAGAACCCATCGATTCTAGCAATATGAATCCGGAGTATTGGGTGCAAATTGCCGAAGTCATCGAAAAACATTACCACAATTTTGATGGCTTTGTGGTATTGCACGGAAGCGATACCATGAGTTATACCGCATCTGCATTAAGTTTTATGTTGGAAAATTTGGCGAAACCAGTGGTGTTTACGGGGTCTCAATTGCCTATTGGTGATTTACGTACCGATGCCAAGGAAAATTTAATTACGTCCATTCAAGTGGCATCGTTGCAACATCGAAAAAAACCAGTTGTTAAGGAAGTGTGTTTGTATTTTGAATACAAATTGTATCGCGCCAACCGAACCACAAAAATCAATGCCGAACATTTTGAAGCCTTCGCCTCTTTAAATTATCCAGATTTGGCAGAATCCGGAGTGCACTTAAAAGTGAACAACGAGTATTTGTTTAAGCCCAATGTGAAGAAAAAATTAACGGTTCATAAAAATTTGGATAAAAATGTTGCGCTTATAAAGTTGTTCCCAGGGATTTCTGAAGCGGTTTTGCAAAGTGTTTTTAACACGCCAAATTTAAAAGGCGTTATTTTAGAAACCTACGGTGCGGGAAATTGTACAACCGAGGCTTGGTTTATAAATATTCTAAAAAATGCGATTAAAAAAAGCATACATATTATTAATGTTACGCAATGTTCGGGCGGAAGTGTGATTATGGGACACTACGAAACCAGTAATCAGCTAAAGAAAATAGGGGTAATTTCGGGAAAAGACATCACAACCGAGGCGGCAATCTCTAAATTAATGTATTTAATAGGACAAAATATTTCGCACAAATCCTTTAAAATCAGCTACGAAACCGATTTAAGGGGTGAAATATCTTAAAAATTAACTGTTAAAATTTTAACAGCTTAATTTTTTTTTGTTATTTGAGCCACCGTAATTAAAAGTATTGCGAAATACAGAGAGGTGGCCGAGTGGTTTAAGGCGCACGCTTGGAAAGCGTGTATGCGTTAATAGCGTATCGAGGGTTCGAATCCCTTCCTCTCTGCTGTATTTTTTGTTTTTAATTGCTATATTTTTTATATCTTTAACACTTTAACTAATAAAATTAAGATCGAGAACATGAAAAGATTATTTTCTATCCTAGCCATTTCAGGAATAATGGCATTCGGAACTGTTAATGCAACTACAAATGCAAACGCAACAACGGCAGTAACAACGGTTGCAACTATCACTCAAGAACAAGACGCAGCACCCGCTGAAGAACTCGGATTTCACCAAGAACTAAAAAAGAGGTTCGTTGAAGGTGGTCCAGGATTTATGGGTATTGTACTGTTATGTTTAATTTTAGGTTTAGCGATTGCTATCGAGAGAATTATCTTTTTAAACCTTTCTACAACAAACACAAAAAAATTAACTCAAAATGTTGAAGATGCACTATCATCTGGTGGTGTTGAAGCAGCAAAAGAGGTTTGTAGAAATACAAAAGGGCCCATCGCTTCTATATTCTATCAAGGATTGGATAGAACAGACGAAGGTGTTGAGGCTGCCGAAAAAGCTGTTGTAGCTTACGGTGGTGTACAAATGGGACAGTTGGAGAAAAACGTATCTTGGATTTCTTTGTTTATCGCTCTGGCGCCAATGCTTGGTTTCATGGGTACGGTAATTGGTATGATTCAGGCTTTTGATAAAATTGAAGCTGCAGGTGATATGAACCCGTCGTTGGTTGCAGGTGGTATTAAAGTAGCACTTTTAACAACGGTATTTGGTTTAGTTGTGGCAATTATACTTCAAATTTTTTACAATTATATTATTGCGAAAATTGATAGCATTGTTAACGATATGGAAGATGCTTCTATTACGTTAATGGATTTGCTAATAAGACACAAGAAGTAATAATTTAAAATTGTAAGTATTATGAAAAAAATATTAACCATATTGTTAGGTATAGTAGGAGTTCTTTCTATTGTGTTTCTAGCAATGATAATATCAACAGGCGATGAAGCTATTAAACTAGGCGAGTCTAGTGGTACCGTAAATACGTTTATGTACATTGGATATTTAGTTTTGTTTTTAACTTTAGCTTTTGTTGTTATTTTTAGTTTAAAAAACATCTTTTCTGATTCTGAAACCATGAAAAGCACCTTAAAAGGTGTTGGGATATTCGCTTTATTGGCGGCTATTTGTTATTTCGGATTGGCTAAAGGTGTGGAAACAGAGCTTAAAGATGGCGACATGCTTTCTGCTGGAGGCTCACAATTATTAGGGGCAGGATTATATTTATTCTATCTTCTTTTAGCTATTGCAGGCGGATCAATGTTGTTTTTCGGAATTAAAAAAATGATAAAGTAATATGGCAAAACGAGCAGCACCAGAAGTTAATGCAGGCTCAATGGCCGACATTGCCTTCTTACTACTAATATTTTTCTTGGTAACTACTACCATTGAGAAAGATTCTGGTATTAACCGTAAACTACCGCCTATTGATGATAGCGAAGTAGATCCGCCAATTATAAAACAGAAAAATATATTTACTGTTTTATTGAACAAAAACGATCAATTATTAGTTGAAGATGAGCCTATGCAAATTAAAGATTTGCGTAAAGCAGCCGTTGAGTTTTTAGACAATGGTGGCGATGGTACTTGCGATTATTGTCAAGGCGCAAAAAGCCCTAGCTCATCTGATAATCCAGACAAAGCTATTATATCTTTAAAAAACGATCGCGAAACGTCTTATGCCGCTTATATAGCCGTGCAAAACGAATTGGTTGCAGCTTACAATGTATTGAGAAATCGAAGAGCTCTTGAAATAGGCCCACAAAACGGCTTTAATGATATGGACTTTATTAAGATGCAAGACAATATTAAAGATGTGAGATGGACTGGTGATAAAGAAAAGTTGAAAGAGGTTGTCGATCAAATTAAACTAGAGATACCTCAAAAACTTTCAGAAGTTGTAGAATAATTTAGAATTAAATAGAGATTAAAGATTATGTCTAAATTTAAAAAGAAAAAAGATGGAGGATTACCTCCGGTTAACACAGCATCATTACCAGATATTGTATTTATGTTGTTATTCTTTTTTATGGTTGCTACCGTAATGAGAGAAGATACACTATTTATACAAAACCAATTACCATTGGCAGATCAGGTTGAAAAACTTGATAAAAAATATCCAGTAAGTTATATTTATATGGGTAAGCCAAGCGAGAATTACAGAAAATTTGGTACGGTTGCGAGAATCCAGCTTAACGATAAGTTTGCTGATGTTTCTGAAGTTGGAAGATTTATTGACGCAGAGCGACTGGCTTTAAGAGAAGAATTAGTACCCTTTTTAACCGTATCCTTAAAAGTAGATAAAGATGCCAACATGGGAATTGTTGGAGATGTTAAGCAAGAATTACGTAAAGTAAATGCATTAAAAATTAATTATACTACCGGTATTGGAGATGCGTTAAGCAATATAAAGAATTAAACTATCTTGATTTTATATCTAAAAAGCGTTTTGTTGATTCAAAACGCTTTTTTTTATATATAATCGTACAATTTTAAGTATAATTGTATAGTTATACCATTTGAATTTAGTACCAATCCTATTGACGATTATTTGGTATTGGCACAAAACAAGCATTCCTTTAAATGAAAAACATCTTTTTTGTAATCTTTTTTATTTTGGGTTTTCAGTGGGTTTCATCTCAAGATACTCAAAACACCGTTGTAGATTCACTTTATAAAGAGGATCATTTTTACGCTGGAATAACCTATAATTTATTGGGTAATATTCCAAGTAGCATTAAACAAAGCGGATTTTCAACAGGCTTTCATTTCGGGTATATTAAAGATATGCCCATAAATAAAAACAGAAATGTTGCCATTGGTGTAGGTTTAGGTTACTCTGCAAATTCATTTAATCAAAATTTACTCGTTAATCAAAATGTTTCTGGAGATTTTGAGTATAGTATTTTAAAAGACAGAAGCACCTATTCCAAGAATAAATTTTCGATGCATTTGGTTGAAATGCCCATTGAGTTTCGATGGCGCACATCAACACCCACCGTATACGATTTTTGGCGTATTTATACGGGGTTTAAATTGGGATATGTGTTTAGGCACACTACTAAACACGTTGGCGACTTGGGGGTTTTAAAATACGGTAGCGTTGATGGGTTTAATGATTTTCAATACGGATTAACATTAAGTGTGGGATACGGCACATGGAATTTTCATTTATATTATGCTTTAAATCCTATTTTTTCCGATACTTCAAAAATAGATGGCGAAAGCATAGATATGAATGCCATTAAAGTGGGCTTAATGTTTTATATCTTATAATTAATGCCGTCATTTCCATAAAATTGGAAATCTTTATAGCCAATAATTGACTAAAATTAACTGCGGAAACACGCCTATAAAACAACCCATAATCAATTCTTTATACGTGTGGGCATTTAAGTGCAATCTTGAAGTTGCAACCGCACCGGTAATAATCGACATTAATGCCAAAGTACCGTTAATATTGATGTTAAAATGAATGCTTAAAGCTATAAAAAACATAAATAAACCCGATACGGCAATCATATGAATACTGGCTTTAAATTTAAAAATCGCCAAAATCAAGCAAGCCAATGTTGAAATCAATATGCCTACAAAAAAGAAATAAAGCTCAATAACTTGACTTGGCGTAACAATACGCTGCAATACCAAAATAAGAACCACACAATAGAGCAAAAGCGGAAGGATACGCTCTTTGGTGCTGTCTAAATAAATAGATTTTACCTTGCCAAGTGTTTTTAATAAAAAGAAGAGCAATACGGGTAAAATAATCGTTAAAATAAAAAGCGAAATTAATTTGGCTCGGATAATTTCACTGGGGATAAACCTTGGGGATTTGGCAAAGTAAAAGACCACGCCCAATAATGGCATTAATAAAGGGTGAAAAACAAACGAGATACTTTTTAAAATACGATCTATCATATTTTTTTGCGTAAACGTGCTACCGGAATATCTAATTGTTCTCTGTATTTAGCAACGGTTCGTCGGGCAATTGGATAACCTTTTTCCTTTAAAATGGTAGCTAAAGCTTCGTCGGTTAGTGGTTTGCGCTTATCTTCTTCTTCAATAACTGTTTCTAAAATTTTCTTTATTTCCCTGGTTGAAACATCTTCGCCTTGATCGTTTTTCATCGATTCAGAAAAGAACTCTTTGATGAGTTTTGTACCGTAAGGTGTATCGACATATTTACTGTTCGCCACTCTTGACACGGTAGAGACATCCATAGAGATTTCATCGGCAATATCTTTAAGAATCATGGGTCTTAAATTGCGCTCATCGCCAGTTAAAAAATATTCTTTTTGATAATGCATAATAGCACTCATGGTTACAAACAAGGTTTGTTGGCGTTGTTTTATAGCCTCGATAAACCACTTGGCAGCATCTAATTTTTGTTTTATAAAAATAACGGCATCTTTTTGCGAGCTCGATTTTTCTTTACTGTCCTTATAACCTTTAAGCATGTTGCTGTATTCTCTAGACACGTGTAAATCGGGTGCGTTTCTGCCATTAAGCGTGAGCTCTAACTCGCCATCAACAATTTTAATGGCAAAATCGGGAACCACATGTTCAACAATTCGGTTATTGCCCGCATAAGAACCTCCGGGTTTTGGGTTTAAATGTTCAATTTCTGAAATGGCGTCTTTCAGTTGAGCTTCGGTAATATCGAATTTTTGGAGCAGTTTTTTATAATGCTTTTTTGTAAACTGATCGAAAGCATTATCAATAATATCAATAGCCAATTCTATATTGGCTGTTTTTTCTTTTCTATGTAGCTGGATACTTAAACACTCTTGAAGGTTTCGTGCGCCAACACCAGCCGGATCCAATTGATGTACAATGCGCAAAACCGATGCCACTTTGTCTTCATCGGTGTACACGTTTTGCGTAAACGCCAAATCATCGGTAATATCGGATAGCGAACGACGGATGTATCCGCTTTCATCGACGCTTCCTACTAAAAATTCAGCAATATCGCGCTCGTCGTCAGATAACCGATAGGTGTTCAATTGATTGATTAAATGCTGGGTGAAAGATGTTCCTGCGGCATAGGGCATCGTTTTTTCCTCATCATCGCTACTGTAATTATTAACCTGCGTGCGGTAATCCGGGATTTCATCATCACTTAAATATTCATCAACATTAATATCTTCGGCATTTATGGTTTCATTGTCATCATAATCATCGGCAGAATTGTCTAAATCCGAATCGTAATCGTTGTCATGCTCTTCTTTACCACCTTCAAGCGCAGGGTTTTCTTCAAGCTCTTGCTTAATGCGTTGCTCGAAAGCCTGTGTTGGCAACTGAATCAATTTCATTAATTGAATCTGCTGCGGCGACAGTTTTTGCGATAATTTGAATTGTAAATATTGTTTAAGCATGTTCCGATTTGATTATTGTAAAAATATAAAACTATTTTTAAAAAAGAAGACCTGTCTGATTAAGATACTGAAACAAGTTCAGCACAGGGAACCTGACAGGTCTCTATAATACGAAAGTAAATCTAAAACTCTGCGTTTTGTGGGGTTCGTGGAAAAGGAATAACGTCTCTAATATTGCCCATTCCTGTGGCGAACATCACCAAACGCTCGAAGCCTAAGCCAAACCCAGAATGCACCGCAGTGCCGTATTTGCGTAAATCCAAATACCACCACAGTTCCTCTTCATCGATATCCAAAGCCTTCATTTTTTCTTTTAAAACCTCTAAACGCTCTTCACGTTGCGAGCCACCAACTATTTCGCCAATGCCTGGGAACAGTATATCCATGGCACGAACGGTTTTGCCGTCTTCGTTTAAACGCATGTAAAACGCTTTTATATTTGCCGGATAATCAAACAAAATCACAGGGCATTTAAAGTGTTTTTCAACAAGAAAACGCTCGTGTTCGCTTTGTAAATCTGCGCCCCATTCGTCGATTAGATATTTGAATTTCTTTTTCTTATTGGGTTTGCTGTTGCGTAAAATATCGATGGCTTCGGTATAGCTTACACGTTTAAAATTGTTTTCGGTAACAAACTTTAATTTTTCAATTAACGTCATATCACTACGTTGCGCCTGCGGTTTAGATTTTTCTTCGTCTTGTAAACGTTTGTCCAAAAACTCTAAATCTTCACGATTGTTTTCTAAAACATAAGTAATAACAGATTTCAAAAAAGCTTCCGCCAAATCCATATTGCCCGCTAAATCCATAAAAGCCACTTCGGGTTCAATCATCCAAAACTCAGCTAAATGGCGCGAAGTATTCGAATTTTCGGCGCGAAAGGTTGGGCCAAAGGTATATACTTTACCTAAAGACATCGCATAGGTTTCAGCTTCCAATTGCCCCGAAACGGTAAGGTTGGTTTCTTTTCCGAAGAAATCTTTTGAAAAATCGACTTCGCCTTCGTCATTTAATGGCGGATTTTTAGCATCTAAATTGGTAACGCGAAACATTTCGCCGGCACCTTCGGCATCGCTTCCCGTAACAATTGGAGCGTGCATATAGTAAAATCCGTTTTCGTTAAAATATTTATGAATGGCAAACGACAGGGCAGAGCGCAAACGCATCACGGCACTAAAGGTGTTGGTTCGCGTGCGTAAATGGGCGTTCTCCCTTAAAAATTCAAACGAGTGTTTTTTAGGTTGAATAGGAAAGCTCTCAGCATCAGAATCGCCTAAAATGTCAATGGAATTCACATTGATTTCAACATTTTGGCCTTTGCCTTGGCTTTCCACCAATTCGCCTTTTATATGAAGTGCAGCACCCGTTGTAATACGTTTTAAAATAGCTTGGTTTGTATTTTCAAAGTCCACTACACATTGTATATTATTTAAAGTAGAACCATCATTTAAGGCTATAAAACGATTTGCTCTAAAGGTTCTTACCCAACCCTTGATTTCTACTTCTGGCAGGGTAATTTCCTGCGATAATAATTGTGATACGGTACGTAATTGCATGTGTATTTAATTTTAAAGTGCAAATATAAAGAAAGCCTTTGGGCTTTCAATCTTCAAATAATCAAAAAACAAACACCAAAATGAGAAATATCCTTTTTGGATTTTAGAATTAGTTGTTTGCAATTTCCTCTGTGTCGTCTTCCTCAGGAATAATATTTATTGAAGGTTCTTTCAATACTTCTTTATTGGCAATACTGCGTTCTAAAGACAGTAATAAAGACGGTAATAACAAGAGGTTTGAAAGCATAGCGAAAAGTAAAGTCGCCGAGACCAAAGCCCCTAAAGCCACCGTACCGCCAAAGCTGGAAATGGTGAAAACCGAGAATCCAAAAAACAAAACAATGGAGGTGTAAAACATGCTCACACCGGTTTCGCGTAAAGCGGCATAAACCGATTTTTTTATTTTCCAATGGTTGGCCTGTAACTCTTGCCTGTATTTTGCTAAAAAGTGAATGGTATCATCAACCGAAATACCAAAAGCAATACTAAACACCAAAATGGTTGACGGTTTTATAGGTACACCCAAATAGCCCATTAAACCTGCGGTTACCAGTAATGGCAGGAGGTTAGGGATGAGCGATACAATTATCATTCTAAAAGACCTAAACATATAGGCCATAAATAAAGAAATAAGAAATATGGCCAACGATAGCGAAATGGCTAGGTTTTTTACCAAGTATTTGGTGCCTTTTTGAAACACCAACGCTTTGCCCGTCATGCTTACGTTGTAGCGTTCTTTAGGAAAAACCTTGTCTATTTCGGTTTGCAGGTTTTCCTCGATGCGCTCCATTTTATCGGTGCCAATATCCTTCATAAAAGTGGTGATACGTGCGTATTGCCCGGTGCTGTCTACAAAGTTTTTAAGCAAATCGACATTGGATGTCGAGTTTTTGGCATACGATAAAATAAAACTGTTTTCCTGCGACGTTGGTAGTTGGTAATGCTTGGGATTGCCGTTGTAATACGCCTGTTTGGAGTATTTAACCAAACCAACAACCGAAATGGGTTTAGAGAGTTCGGGCGTTTCAATAATTAAATCCTCCAGTTCGTTCATACGTTTTAAGGTGCCTAGTTTCATAACACCTTTTTTGCGCTTGGTGTCAATCATAATTTCCAAGGGCATAATACCGCTAAACTCATCTTCAAAAAAACGAATATCGTTTACAAATTCGGATTCTTGAGGCATATCGTCTATCAAACTCCCCGAGATTTTTATTTGATAAATACCAATAATACTGGCTATAAGCAATACCAATGACGTGGCGTAAATGGCAATGCGTTTTTGCTTTACCATGCGTTCCATCCAATCAACAAAAGCACCGATCCAACGCTTGTTTAAGTGTTCTAAATGACGCTCTTTTGGGTACGGTAAAAAGGTGTAAATAATTGGAATGATGAGCAGGCACAAAATAAAAATAGCCAAAATACTTAGCGATGCCACAATACCGAATTCCTTTAAAAGCTTGCTTTCGGTTAAAATAAAAGTAGCAAAACCAGAGGCTGTGGTAACGTTGGTCATTAACGTTGCATTCCCAATTTTGGTGATAACGCGTTGCAACGATTTTACTTTATTACCGTGTAGTTTAACCTCGTGTTGATATTTGTTTATTAAAAAGATGCAGTTTGGAATACCGATTACAATTATTAATGGCGGAATCAAGGCCGTTAAAACGGTAATCTCGTAGTTTAACAAACCTAGGAAACCCAAGGTCCACATCACGCCAATACACACTACGATTAACGAAATAAAAGTGGCTCGAAAAGACCTGAAAAAGAAAAAGAAAATAAGCGAGGTAACCAATAAGGCAGCAACAATAAACTTGCCTATTTCGTCAATAATAAGTTGGGAGTTTAGGGTTCTTATATAAGGCATTCCAGACACCCTAACATCTAAATTTTGGGCGATTTCAAAAGCTTCAATCGTCGGGTTTAAAACATCGATAACAAAGTCTTTTCTGGCCGATGTGTTAACAATATCCTTTTTTAAATAAATGGCCGTTCTAATCGTTTTTGTTTCTTTATTAAACAGGAAATTATCATAAAACGGATACTTTTTAAAAAGCTCATTTTGAAGCGTTTCAATTTGTTTTAAAGATGAAACCGAATCTTTTATAAAAGGTTCGAGCTTGAATTTTTCGTTTTCATCATCCTTGATAAGCTTTTGTAAATCTTTGATTGAAATAACAGTTTCAACATCTTCAAATTGTTTGAACGATTCTGAAAGTTTGTTCCAAGCATTCAGCTTTTCAACGGTAAAAAGTGAAGTATCTTTAACTCCAAGAACAATTAAATTACCTTCTTCACCAAAGATTTTTAAAAAATCGTTATAAACCACATTTACCTCGTGGTCGTCCGGTAATAAGTTGGCTTCGGTGTGGGTAAACCGCATGTTTTTCCACTGAAAACTAAAAAATACAGTAGCCCCAATTATGGCAACAAGAATGGCTATTTTGTTACGCAAAATAAGTCTTGCCGTGACATCCCAGAAGTTTTTTGTGAATAGTTTAAACATGCTCTGTTTTAAAGATGCGCAAAGGTAGAAAAAACAATGTATAACTAACTTTAATTCCCTTATAATGTTACGTTAAAGGTGAATTTTAGGGCAATATTATCTTCTGTTTTAGGTAAATGATATGCGCCATATCTGTACGAAAAACTTAAACCAAAGCCAAAGAGCAATTTGTTAAGCTCGAAACCGGATTCGGTGTAGCCCTTTTTTAAAGAATTAAATGTTACATTTTGATGCCTTTCCGGGTTTTCTATGTCGCCAATAGCGTATCGGGTTATTAATACCAATTGCGGTTGGAAACGTTTGGATATTTTAAATGGCGCTATATAATGTTTGAGTTGAAAGGTTGTGAATTTATCCGAAAAAAACTCATTAAAAAACATGGTTTCAAAACTATTTAAACCAGCCACCGAAAACCGTTGCATAATGGTTTCTTTTCTGATGTTGTTTGGGTATGCGTGGTACAAATGGGTTAATGGCGCATTTTCAGAGGTGATGCCAGAAACTAAAGTGATTTCTGACAGGGCGTCGTTTTTATGTGGTATTTTATGAATGGTTCTAAAATCCAGTTTTGAAAAATTTATGTTGCTGTTAAATAAATTTTTAAAGCTATTGGTAAACTGAAGCGTAAATTTTGGGTAGCCTTCCTTGGTTTCGATTAATTTGTTTTTTGCATAGTCATAATGGCTAAAAGGGCTCCATTGCAATGCTAAAGTTACGGTGCTTAAATGAAACTCGCTAAGTGCATTGTTGTTAAAAACGTATTGGTAATTGTAGGTTGGGTTTATGTTGCTTACCGCAAACTGTGTTTCGGTTAATAATTTTGACGCTAATTGGTGTTCGATGGAAACGGCTTTTGTAACGTGTTTATGGAACAAATCGATATTTAACAAACGGGGTTCGAAAAATTGGAAAAAGCGGGTGTCGGTTAAAAACTTTGTGCTTCCGGTTTCTTGTAAATCGTTGGTATACGACGCGTTTAACCAGGTGTTTGTTTCTTCGGCCAACCTGAAACCAGCACCGATACTGTATTTAAAACGGTGGTCTTTAAAACCGTAAACGGTATAGCCGTTAATTCGGAAGGTCTCTGAAAGCGCCTCGTTGGTTATGCCACCAATACCAGTTCTGAGGCCCTCGTATTGATTGAATTTTATTAAATAGCGCAAGTCGAAATTAAAATACTTGGTGGGCAAAAAACCGTTTCCGAGTTGCTTAACAAAAGCTTTTTTTTTAATCGAATCTTGTTTGGGTTCTATTTCCGTATTTGAAAAAGATTGGGAGTGCAGCAACATTGTAAAAATGAAAAACAGGAAAGTTGTACAATGTTTTAGCATGTGCGCGATAAAAGTTAGGGTTTATAAAAAAAGCGACAATTTAGTCGCTTCTTAAATTACACGGTCATGATTTCTTTTTCTTTATTTTCAAAGATATCATCTATCCTTTTCACGTATGAGTCCGTCATTTTTTGTATATCAATTTCAGCATTCTTTTGAAGGTCTTCTGAAATATCATCATTCTTTTTAACGTCGTTCATGGCGTCTTTACGTGCTGTTCTAACACTGATTTTTGCATCTTCGGATTCTGCCTTTGCTTGTTTTGCAAGGGCACGACGGCGTTCTTCGGTTAAAGGCGGTACATTAATGATAATGGTTTCTCCGTTATTCATGGGGTTAAAACCAAGGTTGGCATAAGCAATACCACGTTCAATTTCCTGCAACATGCTTTTTTCCCAAGGCTGAACGGTTATTGTTCTTCCATCGGGTGTATTTACGTTGGCTACTTGACTTAAGGGCGTTTGCGAACCGTAGTAATCTACCATAACGCTACCCAACATTGCGGGACTTGCTTTTCCTGCCCTAATGTTTACCAATTGCTTTTCTAAATGCTTTATGGCATTATCCATAGCTTCTTTTGCCGTGTCTAATATAAATTGTACGTCTTCGTTCATGTTTTAAAATTTTATATCAATAATTTCAAAAATTGCGCCAAACTAACAAGCTTTAATTTTATAATGTGGTGTTAGTTTAGATTCCCTTTTTTAAGGGAATGACAATTTATTTGAAACTTTAAAGTGATACCTTAAAGTTATAATTTTAATAATCAAATATTTACTTCTGTTCCAATTTTTTCACCAGAAACAACTTTCATTAAATTTCCTCTGGTATTCATATCGAAAACTATTATTGGCAGTTTGTTTTCCTGGCTTAATGTAAACGCTGTGGTGTCCATTACTTTCAACCCTTTTCTCAGTACATCGTCAAATGTGATGTGTTCAAATTTTATAGCCGAATGGTCTTTTTCAGGATCTGTGTTATAAATACCATCAACCCGTGTACCTTTTAAAATCACATCGGCTTCAACTTCAATTGCTCTTAAAACAGCCGCAGAATCGGTAGTAAAATACGGATTTCCGGTGCCGCCACCAAAAATAACAACACGTCCTTTTTTAAGATGACTCATCGCTTTTCTGCGTATAAAAGGTTCGGCAACCTCATTTATTTTAATGGCCGTTTGCAACCGTGTTTTCACACCGGCATCTTCCAAAGCGTTTTGCAATGCTAAACCGTTTATTACGGTTGCCAGCATACCCATGTGATCGCCTTGAACTCGGTCCATGCCATTCATGGCGCCAGCTACGCCTCTAAAAATATTGCCGCCACCAATTACAATAGCCACTTCGATGCCCTTCTCTGTAACGGCTTTAATATCTTGGGCATATTCTGCTAATCGTTCGGGGTCGATACCATATTGTCGGTCGCCCATTAAGGCTTCGCCGGATAATTTAAGTAGGATGCGTTTGTATTTCATAATGTTTCTGAAAGTTTAGCAAAGCTACATAATTTTTTTATTTTTTGAATTTATAAATAAGTCCTTTTTAAGGATTAAAAAAACCACTATTCTTTTAAGAATAGTGGTTTATGCTTTAGATTCCTGTTTTAACAGAAATTAGAATTATCCTAAAGTAACTCGTTTAAATCCTGAAATTTCAACATCACCAAAAGAAGAAACATATTCGGCAACGGTTTTCTTTTCGTCTTTAATAAACTTTTGATCTAATAAGCATTGCTCTTGATCCAAAGTTGTATTATCAGAAATAAAACGCTCCATTTTACCAGGTAAAATTCTGTCCCAAATCTGTTCTGGCTTACCTTCAGCTTTAAGTTCTGCTTTTGCAGCTTCTTCTGCCTCTGCAATAACTTCTGGAGTTAATTGTGCCATAGAGATATATTTTGGTACATTTTTTAGGGTTTTACCCAAACGTCCTAATTCGATATTGTCTTTTTCAATTACTGCGATGCGCGCTTCAGTTTCCGATGCAATGTAAGCCGGGTCAAAATCTTTATAAGATAAAGTGGTAGCTCCCATAGAGGCTACTTGCATAGCAACATCTTTTACTAAGGTTTCAGCGTTGTCAACATTAGCAGATAAGCCTACTAAAGCAGCAATTTTATTAATGTGAACGTAAGTACCAACATAAGCAGCTTCTAGTTTTTCAAATGCATTGATTTCTAGTTTTTCGCCAATCACACCAGTTTGTTCAACTAATTTCTCGGCAACTGTCATGCCTCCAAAATCTGCTGCTAAAAATGATTCTTTAGAATCGTGGTTTAAAGCAATATCGGCCAATTGATTAGCTAATGCCAAAAAGTTTTCGTTTTTACCAACAAAATCCGTTTCACATCCTAAAACAATAGCGACACCTGAAGTATTATCGGCATTTACTTTAGATACAGCGGCACCTTCGCTAGATTCGCGGTCTGCTCTTTTTGCTGCAACTTTTTGTCCTTTTTTACGTAAAACCTCAATGGCTTTGTCAAAATCACCTTCGGCTTCAACCAATGCTTTTTTGCAGTCCATCATGCCTGCACCAGTAGCTTGTCTTAATTTATTAACCTCTTGGGCTGTTATTTTTACTGTAGTACTCATAGTAATTATAATTTAAAAAAGTCGTTTAATTTATTTTTCAATTGAGAAAAAGAACTAAACGACTTATTTGTGTGTATTGTGTTATTTATTCTTCTTCTTCAGCAACAGCTTTTTTAGCTGGAGCAGCTTTAGCTTTAGCCTCGGCTTTTGGAGTTTCCTCTTTAGCAGATGCCGTAGCATCTTTTTCAGCTTTACGCTCAGCCAAACCTTCTGCTATTGCAGATGCTACGTGAGTTAGTATCTTGTCTATCGATTTAGAAGCGTCATCATTTGCTGGTATAACATAATCAACCTGACGTGGGTCGGAGTTGGTGTCAACCATGGCAAAAATAGGAATGTTTAATTTTTGAGCTTCTTTAATAGCGATGTGCTCACGCTTAATATCTACAACAAACAAAGCTCCCGGTAAACGCGTCATATCGCTAATAGAACCTAAGTTTTTTTCTAACTTCGCTCTTAAACGATCAACTTGTAAACGTTCTTTTTTAGATAAGGTTAAAAACGTACCGTCTTTCTTCATTCTATCGATAGAGGCCATTTTTTTAACCGCTTTTCTAATAGTAACAAAGTTGGTTAACATACCACCTGGCCATCTTTCCGTGATGTAAGGCATGTTAATTTCGCCGGCTTTTTCAGCTACGATATCTTTGGCTTGTTTTTTTGTTGCAACGAATAAAATCTTACGACCCGAGTTTGCAATTTTAGCTAATGCCGCACCTGCTTCCTCAATTTTTGCCGCTGTTTTATAAAGGTTGATAATATGGATGCCGTTGCGCTCCATATATACGTAAGGCGCCATGTTTGGATCCCACTTACGTGTAAGGTGACCGAAGTGTACACCTGCTTCAAGTAATTCTTTTACTTCTACTGCCATTTTGTAATAGTTTACGTTCTGTTGAATTAGCAATAATTAAGTGGTCATTTTTTAAATCGCCTTAACTATTTAGATGCTAAACTAAATCCTGTTTTTTACAACTAGGACAACAATAACTGTTTAAATTTTTTGTTTTAATTTTCAACAAGATTAAGATAACTGATAAACAGTTCCTCAATCAAGTTGAGGATAAAATTAACGTTTCGAGAATTGGAACTTCTTACGAGCTTTCTTCTGTCCGAATTTCTTACGCTCTACCATTCTTGGATCTCTTGTTAATAAACCTTCTGGTTTTAATGTTAATCTGTTCTCTGCATCAACTTCGCACATAGCGCGAGAAATTGCCAAACGAACAGCTTCTGCTTGACCTGTAATACCTCCTCCAAATACATTTACTGTAATATCAAAGTTGGCGTCATTGTTAGTCAAAACTAATGGTTGTTTTACTTTGTACTGTAAAGTAGCGGTAGTAAAATAATTAGCTAAGTCTTTTTTATTGATTGTAATGTTACCTTTTCCTGGGGCAACATAAGCGCGCGCAACAGCCGTTTTTCTACGGCCAATTTTGTGAATTACATCCATTATTTGAATTCGTTTAAGTTAATTGCCTTTGGTTTTTGCGCTGCATGAGCATGCTCTGAACCAACAACAACGGTTAGATTACGGAATAACGCTGCACCTAATTTGTTTTTAGGTAGCATTCCTTTTACTGATTTTTCTACCACTCTTGCAGGGTCTTTCCCGTACAATTCAGTAGCAGTTAAACTTTTTTGACCTCCTGGGTAACCTGTGTGACGAATGTACGTTTTGTCGTTCCATTTGTTTCCAGATAACGTGATTTTTTCAGCATTGATAATAATTACATTATCTCCGCAATCTACATGAGGTGTGAAGTTTGGCTTGTGTTTACCTCTTAAAAGTTTTGCAACTTTAGAGCTTAAACGACCAAGCGCCTGACCTTCAGCATCAACTAAAACCCACTCTTTATTTACAGTAGCTTTGTTTGCTGAAATCGTTTTGTAGCTTAATGTGTCCACACTTTAAATTTTTTCTAATTAAACATTCCTCTCTCAAAAAGAGTTTGCAAATTTACGATTATATATTTGATTACCAAATAGTGAAGTGAGATTATTTTAGATTAATAATTGCGGGTTTTGAGCGATTGAATTTTATCAAATAAAAACCCAATCGATTACCAAGAAATTTGATGAACTGATTGGGTGTAATTATTACGTGGTGTGTTCTGTTTTTCAGCTTGAAAGGCCTAATTGTTTTCAACAAATTTAAGATTGATGCCAACTGATAACAAATGGTTTTTATCGGTAAAGTAACCGTTGTTATTATCATCAATTTAATGATATGAGTGATTGATTAAACCATATTTATGGTGGTAAAAGGTAGTAACTTTTACAAAATCAATCATTTATATGTGTGTGCTTATAGAATATTAAGATATTTTATACTAAATTGCTGAAGAAATTCAAGGCGTTTGTAAGTGAAAGTATAGCGACAGATAAAAAAAGATCATTTAATTATTTTTTACTAACTTTAATATTCTCTAAGTCTAATTCAAGGCGCACTATTTTATTGAATTTCAACAATTACTACCCCAATCTATTTTTTTTGAGCTTATGCATTTTGTGATTTCCTTTTATTTTAAAAGGATTTCGTTATGGCGATTTCTTATTACTATTTAAATGAAAAACCAGTTTGTAATTAATAATTAAAAACCCATAAACAATTATGTCAGACCAAGCCGTCAAAATTTTCACTTCATATGCCCATGAAGATGAAGGCCTCAAAGATGAAATGGATAAATACCTAAAAGTACTAAAGCGCTCGGGCAAGATTGATGCTTGGAACGATCGCGAATTAATTGCAGGACAGGAATGGAATGCCGGCATTATGGATGAACTTGCTAAAGCCAATGTCATTTTACTTTTGGTAAGTGTCGATTTTCTCGCTTCCGATTTTATTTGGGATAAAGAATTGGCAGAAGCCATGAAACGTCACGAAGCCGGAGACGCCTTTGTAGTGCCTATTATTTTAAGAAATTGTAAATGGACCAGCATGCCATTTGCAAAATTGCAGGCTTTACCGCGAAATGCAAAACCGATTTCTGAATATGCCGATAGAGATGCAGCCTTCACCGAAGTAGCAACCGGAATTGAACGCCTTGTGGATCATATCCTATCAAAGTAAATAGTATAAAAATAAAGTAACCAACCAAAATATTTATAACTATGGCAACAAGCACGCAGTCTTCAATGCCCACTAAAAAAGGAAAAATCACCGTATATTTCCTAGCGGCTCCCGAAGATGAAGAACAAACCAAAGCGGTGAAAAAATACCTCTCACCGGTAGTGAGGAATTCTGAAATTCCCATTGAAATTTTAAGCGATTTCGAGATCCCACCAGGACAGGATATTAACGAATATAAGCTTCAATTATATGATGCCGATATTGTTTTGGCGTTTATAAGTGCCGATTTTATTAACGATGATCAAACTTATATTCGTACCCAAAAAGTTATTGAAAGATATAATAACGATGAAACGATTATGCTGCCTATTTTGGTAAGGAATTGTATGTGGAAATCTACGCCATTTGTAAACTTACCACTATTGCCTAAAAACACGCAACCGCTTAATAACAAGCAATTTTGGAACAGTGAAGATGATGCCTTAACCTCGGTGGTTAACGATATTTACGAATCCATAAATGAATTCAGTTATAATAATGTTGAGTCTGTTGAAGATGACGTCGTAGTAGAGGAAGCATCGAAAGCTGATATTTCAGAATTGCTTTCCGAAATGGAAATTACCGAACCAACCGCGGACCCCACGCCAGCATCTTCATTGGCAGATTCTGAAATTGACGTTCCGGATAGTACAGAAGCATTAGCAGACCAAGTTGAAGAAGTTGTTGAGGCTAAACAAACCAAAGCACCAATAGTTGAAGAGGAACCGATAATTGAAAAGAAACCGATAGTTGAAAAAGAAGCTAAAAAAGAAACCGTAAAACCCAGAGAAAGAAAGAAAATTGCAAATGTTGACATGCAGGTTGACTGGCGTAAAAAGTATTACCGCAGGGTATTATGGAAACGGGCTTTGGCTTTTTTCCTTGATCAAATATTAACTACAGTACCGCTTTTTTTCATTGGATCAATTTTAGGTGGAGTAGGCTGGTCGGCATTTGCCTCCGAAGAAGTTATTATGGATGAAACAGCAGAACTTACCATGAATGATTGGTTCTTTTTCATAATTATTCCTATGTTATTGTATTTTGTCGTTAGCGCAGTCGTTGAGTCCTCTAAGTATAAAGGTACATTTGGGAAACTAATAATGAAAATGGAAATTACAGACCGTCAAGGCAACCGAATTGGTTTTTTCAGGGCGTTTTTTAGAAATATACTAAGGTTTTTTATGGGTTACTTGTATTTGCTTGTTATTCCATTTATAATTCAAATTTTCACATATAGAAAATACAAAAAACTTTTTCACGACCAGATTTCATATACGGTAGTAGGTGAACGTTTGAAAAAAGAAAAACATGTAAAGTAATCTCATTAGAATTCAAAAAGAATTTAAAACAGAAATCTTTAAATTATTTGTCTGTTTCGTCTAAAAATGAACAGCAGTGATTTAAAGGTTTTTGCTTCTTAAGTACAATTGGCGGTGTATTTTTGCGAAATAAGCTTAATGCGCCTCCAGCCAATTTTCGCCTACATCCATCTCCACGTCCAACGGTACATCCATTACAAAAGCCTGTTCCATTTCGGTTTTAATCAAGGTTTTCATGGCTTCAAGCTCGGGTTTATAAACATCAAAAACCAATTCGTCATGGACTTGCAGTAACATTTTGGTTTTGTAATCGCCTTCTTGTAATTTGTTATAAATATTAATCATGGCGATTTTAATAATGTCGGCGGCACTTCCTTGAATAGGCGCATTTACGGCATTTCGTTCGGCAGCGCCACGAACCACCGCATTTCTGGAATTAATATCTTTTAAATAACGGCGACGTCCCAAAACGGTTTGCACATAGCCGTTATCGCGGGCAAAATCGATTTGCTCGTGAACATAACTTCGCAGTTTCGGATAGGTGGCATAATAGGTGTCAATCAATGCTTTGGATTCGCTTCGCGATAAATCGGTTTGATTGCTCAGTCCAAAAGCTGAAACGCCATAAATAATACCAAAGTTTACGGTTTTGGCGTTGCTTCGTTGCTCGCGGGTAACTTCGCCCAAAGGCACACCAAATACCTTTGAAGCTGTTGAAGCATGAATATCTTCACCGTTTTTAAAGGCTTCAATCATGTTTTCTTCTTTGCTCAAAGCCGCAATAATGCGCAGTTCTATTTGAGAATAATCGGCAGCTAGCAAGGTGTAATTTTCATCACGGGGAATAAACGCTTTTCGTACCTGTCGCCCACGTTCGGTTCTAATTGGAATGTTCTGTAAATTCGGATTATTACTACTCAAACGCCCGGTTGCTGCAACGGTTTGCATATAATCGGTGTGCACCCTTCCCGTTAATTCTTCAACCTGAAGCGGTAAGGCATCCACATAGGTGCTTTTTAATTTTGCCAATCCACGATACTCTAAAATATCCCGAATAATGTCGTGGTCTTTGGCGAGATAAGATAAAATATCTTCACCCGTTGCATATTGTCCCGTTTTGGTTTTTTTGGGTTTGTCAACCAACTTTAGTTTTTCAAATAAAATAACACCCAATTGTTTGGGCGATGCAATGTTAAATTCCTCGCCCGCTTCGGTATAAATTTTCGTTTCTAAATCCTTTATATCCGTATTTAACTGCTCCGATAGCGAATGTAAAAAGTCTTTATCCAAATTAATGCCTTCCAATTCCATGGCCGCCAAAACGCGCAGTAGCGGAATTTCAATCTCGTCAAACAGCTTTTGTGTGTTGGCCTCACCCAATTCTTTTTCAAAATGTTCTTTTAATTGCAAGGTAATATCGGCATCTTCAACGGCGTATTCGGTTTGTTTTTCCAGCGGCACCTCGCGCATCGACAGTTGGTTTTTGCCTTTTTTCCCAATCAGTTCGGTTATCGAAATTGGCGTATAATTCAAATAGGTTTCGGCAAGCACGTCCATATTGTGCCGCATATCCGGGTTAATCAGGTAATGCGCCAACATGGTATCAAACAATTTGCCTTTTACGCTAACATTGTATTTTGCTAAAACCTTAATGTCGTATTTTAAATTCTGACCGATTTTTTCAATCGCTTCACTTTCAAAAAACGGCCGTAATTCTTCAATCAATGCTTGCGCTTCATCCTTGTTTTCGGGAAACGGCATGTAAAAACCTTTGCCCACTTCCCACGAAAATGCAATGCCCACCAATTCTGCCGTCAACGGGTTTAACCCTGTGGTTTCGGT
Source organism: Hwangdonia sp. (assembly GCF_048381975.1). Classification (NCBI taxonomy): domain Bacteria; kingdom Pseudomonadati; phylum Bacteroidota; class Flavobacteriia; order Flavobacteriales; family Flavobacteriaceae; genus Hwangdonia; species Hwangdonia sp. The sequence goes on from NZ_JBLWYT010000001.1 coordinate 366,759, forward strand.
ATCAAAACACACCGAAGTTTGGTTCATTAAATTTTTAACAAACAATTTGGTGGCCATTCCCAAGGCGACACTTTGGTAAAAATGCGACGATGTTTCCGAGGTTTTTCTGGTGTTGCTTGTTGGCGCTTCCGCGGAATTGTCTTCTGCTCCAAATAGAGAAAATTGACCAGCTCCAGCAGATTTAACTTCCTTTGGTGTGGCTTTTGTTTCCGTTTTATCTGAAGGTTTTTCGGGTGAAGATTGAGCAGTTTCCGTTTCGGTTGAAAACGTTTTTAAAAAATTATCGGTCAATCTCCTAAACTCCAATTCCTGAAAGATGTCTTTAACCTTTTCAATATCGGGATGGTCCAGTTCAAAATCTTTGGCATTAAACGTTACCGGAACATCCAACATAATGGTCGCCAATTGTTTTGAGAGCAATCCCAATTCGCCATTGGCCTCCACTTTTTCTTTCATCTTGCCCTTAAGCTTATCGGTATTGGCCAATAAACCTTCCATACTGCCAAATTCCTTAATGAATTTTTTGGCCGTTTTTTCACCAACGCCCGGTAATCCGGGAATATTGTCGCTGGAATCGCCCATCATCCCTAAAAAATCAATCACTTGCATAGGGTCGGTTACTTCAAATTTTTTCTGCACTTCGGGGATGCCCCAAGTTTCGTAGCCACCGCCAAAAACGGGACGGTACATAAAAATATTTTCGGTTACCAATTGCGCAAAATCCTTATCGGGCGTTACCATAAAGGTTTGGTAGCCTTCTTTTTCCGCTTGGCGGGACAGGGTACCAATTACATCATCGGCTTCATAACCTTCCTTAACCATAATGGGAATGTGCATGGCTTTTAAAATCTCATAAATGTACGGAACTGCTGTTTTTATACCTTCGGGCGTTTCATCCCTGTTGGCTTTGTAGGCTTCAAACATTTCTACACGGTCTGCACTACCGCCTTTGTCAAAACAAACGGCTAAATGGTCCGGACGCTCGCGTTTAATTACATCCAAAAGGGAGTTCATAAAACCCATAATGGCCGAAGTGTCTTCGCCTTTGGAATTGATTCGCGGATTTTTTATAAAGGCATAATACCCACGGAAAATCAAGGCGTAGGCATCGACAAGAAAAAGACGTTTTTGGTCTGACATTTTGTTTGTTTTGAAAGAAAACCAAAACTACGAAAAGTTGTAGTTTAATTTGAAATAAATAAAATATTTGCGAATTATTCTTTATCCTTCAAATAATAATCCGATTGGTAATTTTCGTTTTTTCCATCTTGATATTTCGTCATGCTAAACCATTCGTGAATGGAATACGATCCCGTTTCTCCTTGTTTATTAACGGCAATATAACCCACTTGAAAGTTTTTGTAATTGCTGTTTGGTTTGCTCACAATTCTGCCAATAGCTTCTTCACAAGCTTCTTGTGGCGATTTGCCTTGGCGCATTAATTCTACCACTAAAAAGCTGCCAACGGTTTTTACAACCTCTTCGCCCAAACCAGTGGCAACCGCGCCACCAACTTCGTTATCCACAAATAAACCGGAGCCAATTATTGGAGAATCGCCCACACGACCAGCCATTTTATAAGCGAGTCCGCTTGTGGTGCACGCCCCGGAAATATCGCCATTTTTATCGATAGCGAGCATGCCAATGGTATCGTGGTTTTCAATATTTATAATGGGTTTGTATTCTTTTTCAACAAGCCATTCTTCCCATTCTTTCTTTGAGGCATCCGTTAAAAGATTTTCGCGTTTCATGCCAATTTCAACAGCAAATTGTTCGGCACCTTTTCCGGCAAGCATCACATGTGGTGTGTCTTCCATAACTTTTCTTGCCACGGTAATAGCGTGGGTGATATTTTGCATATACACCACGGCACCGCAGTCTCCTTCTTTATTCATTATACACGCATCAAGGGTTACATTCCCATCTCGATCGGGCCTCCCGCCTTTACCTACGGATTGGTTTTTTTCATCGGCTTCTTCAACCATAACACCTTGCTCCAAAGCATCCAAAACCGAACCTCCTTGTTGTAAGACGTCCCAAGCTTTTGCGGTGGCGTTCGGTACATTCCAGGTGGCAATTACTAAGGGTAACGACGCTTTTGTGTTTGTTGCGGCCGCTTTGTTGTCTTCTTTCTTATTTTCGGCACAACCTATAATGGAGCTTCCAACGGCAACGCCAACTCCCGTTAAAGATGCGTTTTTAATAAAGTTTCTTCTTTTCATATTTTTGTTTTTTTCAATGATCACATGTAGTTTCCATATAACCATTCATTTAGGTATCGAATTCTAGTTATGGAAATTCCACCTAAGTTTTATATTTTTTCATTTCCACAATCCCCATGATTGTCAGGCGGAAATCATATTAGTTTAAAAGCATTTGCTAAATTATACTTAATTTTGGCTTCTAATATACTAAAAAATGCTACTAGAAATTTGTGCCAATTCATATCGTTCTGCAATTCATGCCGAAAATGCAGGGGCAAATCGTATTGAGTTGTGTTCTGAACTTGCCGTTGGCGGGATAACACCAAGTTTTGGGCTGATTAAAAAAACAACAGAAACCCTTAAAATTCCCGTGTTTGTTCTAATACGTGCAAGAAGCGGAAACTTTACCTATTCCGATGATGAGTTCGAAATTATGAAAAGCGATATTCTACAATGTAAAGCACTGGGATGTAGCGGCATTGTTTCTGGGGTTTTAAATAAAAACAATACCATTGACGTTGTACGAACCAAAATTTTAATGGCCCTCGCAAAACCATTGCCATTTACGTTCCACCGTGCCTTTGATTGGGTTGAAAATCCTTTGGAAGCCTTAGGGCAACTTGCGGATTTGGGTGTTGATAGGGTGCTTACTTCGGGACAGGAAACCGCTGCTAATAAAGGCTTGGAACTGCTTAAACAGCTAAAGGAAAAGGCCGAAAATAAAATTGGAATACTTCCAGGGGGCGGTATCAATGCTGAAAATGCCCTATTGTTTAAAGAGGCCGGTTTTAACGAAATCCATTGCTCTGCAACAACAATAAAACAAGTTATTGAAACACCTAAAATTTCTATGAACAGTGCTTCTTTTTTTGACGAACGTACTATTTCATTTTCAGACGAAACCCGCATCGCCAATATTATTAAAGCCATTTCATAGCAAGTTACAGCAATTAAACGATGACGTTTCTTAACGTAGCGTTAAATATGTTTTGCAGATAAAGCTGGAATATTTAAATAAGGTATCTTTGGAAAAAAAGCTATGTCGCGTTGGATTATTTTTATTCTTTTCTACCTGTTTATATCGTTTTATGGTTTTCAAGCCATTAAAACAATAAGCAAAAGTAATTGGGTGTACATTATTTTTATAGGTATTGCTTTACTGGTTTTAGGCAATTTCATGTTTCAGTTTTTAGCAGCTTCAGATGGGCGCGTTTTAAATCCTTCAAAAAGTTATGCCTTTGGGTTTTTACTCGCTTTTATGTCTTTTAACTTAGTTATTATTCCCATTTTATTGGGCGAAGATATTATTAGAGTCGTGTTGGGTTTGTATGATAAATTGGTTACTACTAAAGAAACTTTCTACATGCCTTCCAGACGAAAATTTATCAGTCAGATTGCTATAGGATTGGCAGCAATTCCGTTTGCATCGCTTCTTTACGGCATGTACAAAGGCAAATACCGCTTTAGGGTTTTAAGCTATAAATTGTATTTTGAAGATTTACCAGAAGCCTTTGATGGCTATAAAATAACCCAAATCAGCGATATTCATTGTGGCAGTTTTGATAACAGAACCAAGATTGAATATGGGGTAGATTTAATTAATGAACAGAAATCGGATGTGATTATGTTTACAGGGGATTTGGTCAATAACAAAAGCTCTGAAATGGCGGCGTGGAAAGATTTGTTTGGATCGTTAAAGGCTAAGGACGGGATATATTCGGTATTGGGTAATCATGATTATGGCGATTATGTAAATTGGCCAACATCAGAAGCCAAAGCACAAAATTTTAAGGACTTGATACAAACCCAAAAAGACATGGGTTTCGATTTGCTTTTAAACGAAAGTAGAACCATTGAAAAAAACGGCCAACGTTTAGCTATTATAGGTGTTGAGAACTGGGGCGCTGGCGGTTTTAAAAAGGCTGGAGATTTAAAAAAGGCCGCTCAACAGGTTGATAAGGATGATTTTAAAATCTTAATGAGCCACGACCCATCGCATTGGGAGCAAGAGGTGGTTCAAGACGATTATCATTACCATTTAACATTAAGCGGTCATACCCACGGCATGCAATTTGGCATCGAAATACCGGGGTGGTTTAAATGGAGTCCCGTAAAATGGCGCTATAAACATTGGGCTGGTATTTACAAAGAAAAAGGGCAATACATAAACGTAAACCGCGGCTTTGGCTATTTAGGCTATCCGGGGCGTGTTGGTATTTGGCCGGAAATAACGGTTATCGAACTTAAAAAGGGCGTAAAAGACGCATAAATACTAACTAATGTTGGAGTTGTTACAATTTTTTTTATATTTATAATTAAGTATCAGCAACTTAGTTTATGGCGTTGATTTCAAACTAAAATAAAAAATTGTAGGTTTGTAATGCTTTGTATTGATTTAAAACATTAAGATATGTCAAAATTCGGGGAACTTATCGATGTGGATATTCCAGTTCTGTTAGACTTTTTTACAGAATGGAACGAACAATCAACGGCCATGCATCCCGTACTTCGCGACGTTGCTGCAGCATTAGGCGATAAAGCCAAAGTGATTAAAATTGATGTTGAAAAAAACGAAGAACTCGCCGAAGCTTTACGTGTAAAAGGCTTGCCTACATTGATAATTTATAAAGATGGCGAAATGAAATGGCGCCAAAGCGGTGAGCAAGATGCCAATACACTTATTGGGATTATTCAGCAATATTTTTAAGCTTCTAAGCTTTTAAAGCTATATCCTATTTCGTTAAAATATTCCAAAACTTTTGGTAAAGCATATTGCATGTTTTTTGAAGCTTTCACACTATCGTGAAACACAATGATGCTTCCGTTTGTGCTTTTTGAAATCACATTATTTAAGCAACCCTCGGGCGTAACGTTTTTATCCCAATCAAAAGACAGCACATCCCACATGATTATTTTGTAACCTAACCCGATGAGTTGTTTGCCCTGTTTTGGTTTGATTTGTCCGTAAGGCGGTCTAAATAGTTCAGAGTTTAGGGTTTTGAGTTTAGGGTTTTGAGTTTCAAGTTCCGCACTTCGAATGTGCTCAGTGTTACAAACTTTAATTTGAGAATTTATAACTTTTTCTGCTTCTGAAACATTTTCTAAATAATCTTTGGTTTTGGTTTTCCAACCTTTAATGTGATTGTGTGTATGATTGCCAATGGCATGACCATCATTTATAATATGCTGAAAAATCTCCGGATGCTTTTCAATATTATGGCCAATGCAAAAAAAAGTGGCTTTGGCGTTGTATTGTTTTAAAACATCCAAAGTCCAATTGGTGATGTCGGGCGTTGGCCCATCATCAAAAGTTAAATAGATGGTTTTGCCAGCGGTTGGGATGTTCCAAATATAATTTGGAAACATCCGCTTTACCAACATAGGTGTTTTTACAGGTGTTAAGGTCATGCCTTAAATCTGAAATTAATTAGCTGTATCTATCTGTAAACTGCTGCTATCGGGAATATCTAAATCCGTTTGCTGTTGCTCTTCTTCAAGCTCGTCTTCGCCGTAAAAGTGCCTAAACAGTTTTAAGTAGTTATTGAAAATATCGCCTTCAGTTTCGGCAAAATCAATATCGTATTCCACTAAAACATCAATAAGGCTTTTATAACGTTGTATATCGGTGTAAATTTCTTCAAACAAACGCTCTTGATTTTCAACTTTTAAACCGCTGTAATAAGTTAGGTTTTCTTGATATTTATTGGCTACTTCCTTAAATAATTGTTGCGCTTTTTCTTTGTTTCCAACCTCGTAATAGCCGCTAATATAAGGCTCTAAAAGGGTGTAAAAACCAAAGTATTCAACAGGCATATTGGTCATGGCAATATCAGCTATCTCCTCAGCTTTCCCTGGTTTATCTTCATTAATAAGCTGTTCCATTAAACGGGCTAGATTCCCGCGGTACGTAATGGAGTTTTTACGGGTTTCAACATCGTGGTAAATATCTGGACTGCCACTATTGCCCCAATCCCATTTTTTAACTTTTTCGTACATTAAATCGCTATCAACGCGACCCATATCAAAAGGATTTGCTCTATCAACCGGTGTTTTAATGGGCACCAATTTATAGCACATGCCATCGAGTTGCAGATAGTCTTTCATCCAGATGTAATCGTCTTCCGCGAAAGCGCCACCAGTAAAATTAATGGGGCGTTTCCAATCGTTATTGGCAACAACGTCGAGCATTAAAAGGCGGTTTTTATATACAGCACCATCTTTAATATGAATGTCGATATGCGATACCATTTTATCCGCGTCCTCTGGTTTTACGATGCCGTATTTTAGTGCATTTTCTTTATTTACAGGAAGTCTTAAATGTCCCGTAGGTAAATAGTTTGCATTTAAATCTTGGTTTCTAACTTGCGAAATATCAACCCCTTGTTTTTGTAGGATATATTTGTATTTAGATCGTGGATTATTGCTGGATATAAAGTTTAGTGCTTTTTTGATTTCAAGCGTATCTTTAATTTCGTTCTCAACCATCACGTAATCATTAGTGCCATATCTGTAATGCTCGTGTGTTAATTGCGAAGGAATAGGATCGCTTTCATAAGCTTTACGTTTCATTTGGTCGATGTACCAATCGGTTTGAAATAAACTGGTGTTTACCACACGTACATCGGTGCGGTAGCCTTCAATTTCTTGGGCGTACCAAAGGGCAAACGTATCGTTATCGCCAATGGTAAACAGTATGGCGTTTTCTTCACAGGAATCCAAATATTTGTATGCCATAGATCGTGCGGTGTATTTGCCCGATCTATCGTGGTCGTCCCAATTGTTTGCGGCTAAAATACCTGGAACCAAAATTAAACAAGCTATGGTTATTATGGGAACAGCGAGTTTTGATGGCAAGTGTTTTTTAAGCATTTCGTAAATGGCGTAAACCCCAAAACCAATCCAAATGGCAAATACATAAAATGAGCCCACAACGGAGTAATCGCGTTCGCGGGGTTCAAAGGGGCGCACATTGGTGTAAAACTGAATGGCCAACCCAGTAAACAGGAAAAACACCAGCATCACCCAAAAGGTTTTTTTGTCTTTGTTAAAGAGGAAGAACATGCCTATTAGCCCTAAAATTAACGGTAGGAAATAGTATGTGTTTCGCGCTTTGTTGTTTTTTACATCACTTGGTAAATTATCTTGCGAGTAGCCTAAATGCCATTCGTCAATAAGTTTTATACCGCTTAACCAATTCCCGTGATTGTCGTAGCGGCCTTGAATATCGTCTTGTCGCCCTGTGAAATTCCACATAAAATAACGCCAATACATATACCCGAGTTGGTATTCGAGCATGTAAAGAATGTTTGATGCCAACGAAGGTTTTTCAATATCGATGTAGCTTTTAAATCGCTTTAAAAAGCTGTGGTAATCTTCGTAATCTACATTGCCACGGGCGACATCGTTTTTAAAATCGGACACCGCTTTACGGAGCTCGTTTTGCATTTGGTAATCGGGTTTCAGCTTAAAATCCAAATACCCGGAAAACATCATATAATTTTCGGCATGTTCTGGACTCCACATTCTCGGAAGAACAGCGGCGTGTTTTGAGTTGTAGTTTTGTTTGGCGTTTTTGTAATCGTTTACAATAACGTATTTGCCTTTTTCCTTGTCTTTTTCGTAGTTGGGTTTATCGTCTGTATACGGATTTCTTTCATCCAAATACGCATATTGGTCGGTAAACAACGGGCCGTAAAACAAATGGGTTTCCGGGTATTGTTCCAGATTGTAATAGGCTAGTAGCTCTCGGGCGTCAGACGGGTTATTTTCGTTAACTACCACATTGGCATTGGCACGAATAGGCAGCATTAACCAAGTAGAAAAACCTACGATGACAAAGGTAATGCAAAGGATGCCCGTATTTAAATGCACATATTGTTTTTGCCGCGTGTACCTTAAGGCATAATAAATAATGGCTATTAACAATAAACCAGCTATTATGGTTCCGGAGTTAAACGGCAAGCCAACGCTATTGACAAAAAAGATTTCAAAAGCACTGAATATTTTAAGGATATTGGGCGCTAATAATTTAAAAACAAACAGTAAAATACCAATGGAAACGGCATTTGCAATAATGAAGTTTTTAACCGTAACGGTCTTGTAGTTTTTAAAATAATAAATAAGACCAATGGCAGGAATGGTTAAAAGGCCCATAAAATGCACCCCAAAAGAAAGCCCGATAATAAAGGCAATTAAAATAAGCCAGCGGTTGCCACGGGGTTTGTCCATGTCCTGTTCCCAGCGTAAGCCCAACCAAAATAACGCCGACATAATTAAAGTAGCCATAGCGTAAACCTCGGTTTCAACGGCATTAAACCAAAACGAATCGGTAAATGTAAACGCTAAACTGCCCACCAAACCGCTGCCTAAAATAGCCATGGCCTGTTGCGAATTAATGTCTCCATTTTTTGCTACTAGTTTTACCAATAGCAACGTAATGGTCCAAAACATAAATAAAATGGTAAATGCGCTGGCAATGGCACTCATCATGTTCATCATCCAGCCCACTTGCGAAGGCTCAAAAGCAAACATGGAAAAGAAGGCCCCAAGCATTTGGAATAAAGGCGCTCCCGGTGGGTGGCCAACCTGTAATTTTGCCGAGGTTAAAATGTATTCGCCCGCGTCCCAATAACTTACCGTGGGTTCAACGGTTAAACTGTACGTAATTAATGCAATTAAAAAAGAGAGCCATCCTAAAATGGTATTCCATTCTTTAAAGTTTAAATGTGCCATAAAATCTATGTTTATTTGCTTGGGCGAATTTAATAATAAATATGAAACAAGGTATAACTATTTGGTTTGTCTTAACATAAAACAACGCTACCATGGCTATTAAGCGCAAAAATTCTAATTGTTTTTAAGGAAACGATACAAACTCATAAATATTTTTACAAAAATGCTTGTGCAAAGAAAATTTTGTTTTAAATTTGCCACCTCAATACCAATAATGGCCCATGGTGTAACTGGCAACACGTTGGTTTTTGGTACCAAAGAGTCTAGGTTCGAGCCCTAGTGGGCCAACAAAAAAAGGAAATCTCAATCATTAAATTGGTTGGGATTTTTTTTGGAATGAGATTGGGCGAGAAGTTTATACTGAGCGCAGTCGAAGTAAGCCCTAGAGGGCCAACAAAAATCCTAATCATATGTTTGATTAGGGTTTTTTGTTTTTTAAGCAATATTATTAAGGCGTTACCTTTGCCTTTCGGCTACGCTCAAGGTGGCAGGTCGGGCTTTCACTACTCGCTTCCTCCTGCGTCGGCGAGCTCAAACATTTAGCCTGCGGTGAGCGCAGTCCAACCGTTCAATCCCTAACGCGGGTTGGTTTGCTGGCTTATAGGTTTAACTAAAAGTTGGTTTGTTTTTGGGCAAGTTCGTTTTAAGGTTTGGCTATGAGTAGTTGCGAGGACTTGCAATTACTTATAGCATTTTACACCCAGTTATTTATACTTAAGTACTGGTATTATTCTGTCTTGTAAAACTCTATAAGTTGACTTTTCAGGTTCATCATTTATATTCCAACCATTAAAGACAATTATTAAATTGTATTCTGGTGCTATCATTAAATACTGACCTCCATATCCGTTAGCGGAATAAATATTGGTTTTGCCATTTTCCGAATATTCAGGAATCCACCATTGATAGCCATAACCTGTAACACTTCGCCATTGAGGTTTTATGTCTTTAAGTAAAGGGCTTGTAGATGTTGTGACCCATCTTTTAGATACAATTTGCTTACCGTTCCAATTCCCTTTGTTCAAAAACAATGAACCAATTTTAGCCAAATCTTCTGCCTTGAGATATAGACCTCCTTCTGTATCGATTTCTCCATTAGGTGTTTCTTTCCAATAGTAATCTGTAATGCCGAGTGGCTCAAATAATTTTTCTTCTGCCCAATGATCAATCCGTTTGCCCGTAATGGTTCTAATGATTTTCCCTAAAAGTACAGTTCCTCCACCATTATAAACGAATCTTGTTCCTGGTATGGTATCCATAGGCTTGCTCAATACATAGTCTATCCAGTTGTCGCTTGATTCCAGCCTAAAACAGTCATTTGTAGTATCATTATGGTCAGTCTCTTCATTCCATTGTAATCCACTTCTCATAGTCAATAAATCTTCAATAGTTATATTTTGCTTTCGTTTATCTGGAAAGTCAGTATTATAACCACTCAACAAAGGCATTGCTTTGTTGCTAACATTATAATCATCATTTAAATCCAATGCAATACCAAAAAGGATTGATGTAATACTCTTGGTTACAGATTGAAGCGTGTGCAACTCACTTTCCTTGTAGTAAGGATGCCAATCCGTATTATTGAAATTGTATTGATGATTGGTCGTATCATACTTTTTAACTATGGATTCATAGTCTTGATTATATTTAAAATCTGCCAACAACTCGTCATTTCGTATGACCATAAAGCGGTCAATTAATCCATAATCTCAGTTGTTTATATCTGAATTAATAGAATCAATCACTTCTGAAAGGACATTTTGGGAAGTAACATTTTGTGTGTCTTTAATAGGCTCCTTATTTTCTGATTTACAACTAATTAATGCAACTATAAATAAAATTGAAAATGTTGGCGTTTTAATTTTGTTTATAGTTGTTCTCATAATTTTTGTACTTAATTGGGTATAATTATTCAAGGGTATGCGTCGTTTTAATACTTCAACTTAGCTCAGTAACAGACTTATATCCGGCGTTACTGAAACAAGTTCAGCACAAGTGAACGAATGTATCGTTTTTTTCTGGCAAAGTCAAGTTTAAGCCAAAACAATGAAACACTTAGCTTCTTAGCCTCTTTGCGCAAAAAACTAAATCTTAAAAGTAATCACGGGGCGTTTCGCATGGTTTACCAAATCTTCACTGATGCTGCCATTAAAAAAATGCGAAATCCCTTGTCTGCCATGGGTGCTCATTCCAATTATATCGGCTTTTATGGATTTTGAGAAATTCATGATTCCTTTTTCAATACTTAAATCGTTATAAATATTGGTAGTATAATTGTTCGATTTGTTGGCCTCAATAAAGGTTTTCATTCTTTTGTTTGCCTTTTCCGAGGTAACGAATTTATGAGGTGTATTTACCATAAGCAAATGCATTTTGGCCCCTAAAATTTCGGCAAATCCAAGCGCCTTTTGGTATGGTATTTTGCTTTCTTCCTTAAAATCAGAAGCAAAAACAAAATCCTTTACCTTAAATTTATCATGCTTGTTTTTAATAACAAGCACCGGGGTTTCAGAGGTGCGCACCACTTTTTCGGTATTGCTTCCAATAAGCATTTCACGCAAACCGCTTACACCGTTTGAGCCCATAACAACCAAATCGATGTTGTGTTTTTTACAAGCTTGGAAAATGCCCTTGAATATTTCGTGTAAATCTACATGCTCGTGTACAACCAAGTCTTTTAGGTAGGCTTTGGCTTTTAAATCCTTAAACTGTTTGTGGGCCAATTTCATAAAATAGATGGCTTCGGGCAAATTGTTGTAACTGCTTAAAGCATCAACTTTGTGCATCGGTATTTCAACAATATGGAGCAAATAAATTTCGCAATGGTGTTGCTTGGCCAATTGTGCGGCAACTTTTAAAGCGTTTTCGGCTTGTTCGGAAAAATCGGTAGGGACAAGTATTTTTTTCATGGTTTTAATGTTCGAGATGCTTATAAATTTATAAATTAATACTTTATAAATCAATTAAAAAATTATATATTTGCAGCGTTGAAAGGCAAAATAAGATAATGAGGGGACGGGAAGTCCCCTCTTTTTATACTAAAAATGTTTAAAAATACCGTTACAGATTTACTTGAAAAAGCATTGGTCGAACGCCCGGATTTATTTCTGATAGATTTCTCTATTGATAGCAGCAATCACATCAAGGTAATCATAGATGGCGATAACGGCGTTTTAGTTGAAGACTGCATGTTTATAAGCAGGGCCATTGAGCACAATTTGGATAGGGAAGAACAGGATTTTTCCTTAGAGGTTATGTCGGCTGGTGCCACGGCGCCGTTGGTTCATAATCGGCAGTATAAAAAAAATATAAAAAGGACGCTGGAAGTACGAACGCCAACTGATAAAATAGAAGGGATTCTTACCAAAGCTACCGATGATACGATAACATTAGAGTGGAAAGTTAGAGAACCAAAACCCGTTGGAAAAGGCAAGGTTACTGTAAAGAAAGAAGCAAATATTGCTTATAAAGATATTGTAGAAGCAAAAGTTATGATTAAATTTTAATTCAGATTTATGGAAAATGTAGCGTTAATTGAATCATTTTCAGAATTCAAAGACGATAAGTTAATTGACAGAGTAACGTTAATGGCTATTTTAGAGGATGTATTTAGAAGTGCTTTAAAAAAGAAATATGGCGACGACGATAATTTCGATATTATTGTAAACCCAGATAAAGGCGATTTAGAGATTTGGAGAAATAGAATAGTGGTTGCTGATGGCGAGGTTGAAGATCCAAATCAAGAAATATCATTAACTGAAGCTCGTAAAATAGAGCCGGATTTTGAGGTAGGTGAAGATGTGTCAGAAGAAGTAAAACTTATAGATTTAGGAAGGCGTGCTATTTTAGCACTGCGCCAAAATTTAATTTCTAAAATCCACGAGCACGATAATACCATTATCTATAAGCATTTTAAGGATTTAGTTGGAGAGATTTATACGGCCGAGGTGCATCATATTCGCCACAGGGCGGTTATTTTATTGGATGACGAAGGGAACGAAATCGTGTTGCCAAAAGACAGGCAAATACCTTCGGATTTTTTTAGAAAAGGCGATAATGTTCGCGGCGTTATTGATAGTGTTGAGCTTAAAGGCGCTAAACCAACCATCATTATGTCCAGAAGTTCGCCTAAGTTTTTAGAAAAACTATTCGAACAGGAAATCCCAGAAGTTTTCGATGGTTTAATAACCATTAAAAACGTGGTAAGAATTCCAGGAGAAAAAGCAAAAGTAGCTGTCGATTCCTATGATGACAGAATCGATCCCGTTGGTGCCTGTGTGGGTATGAAAGGTTCCAGAATTCACGGTATTGTTCGCGAGTTAGGAAACGAAAACATCGACGTTATAAACTATACAAATAACCTGCAGCTTTATGTAACCCGAGCGCTGAGTCCAGCAAGGGTAACATCGGTTAAGTTAAATGAAGAAACAAAACGTGCCGAGGTTATTTTAAAACCAGAAGAAGTTAGTAAAGCCATTGGTAGAGGTGGCCACAACATCCGTTTGGCAGGACAATTAACAGGTTTCGAGATTGATGTGCTTAGAGAAGGCGCAGAAGAAGATGTGGAATTAAGAGAATTCTCCGATGAAATCGAATCTTGGATCATAGACGAGTTTAGCAAAGCTGGATTAGATACCGCAAAAAGCATTTTAGAGCAAGATGTGTTAGATTTGGTTAAACGAACAGATTTAGAAGAAGAAACTATTAATGATGTTCTTAGAATTCTAAGAGAAGAATTCGAAGAATAAATACCCATTTAATTTTATGGTTGAATAGGTATAATATATATTTGAGTATTTTAAAGGCAATTTATGGCTGACACAATTAGATTAAATAAAGTATTACGCGAGCTTAACATCTCTTTAGATCGTGCCGTGGAATTTTTGGATTCCAAAGGTGTCGAAATAGAGAAGCGCCCTACTACAAAAATTTCTGAAGAAACATATAAAATTCTTTCAGACGAATTTGAAACAGACGCTAATAAAAAAATGGCTTCTCAAGAAGTTAGTGAGGCTAAGCAAAAAGAGAAAGATTTGTTGCGCGAACAACGCGAGCGTGAACTTGAAGAAAAGCAAAAACGAGCAGCCCAAAAACAAGAAGTGGTAAAAGCAGCTAAAACACTTTCTGGACCAAAAACAGTTGGTAAAATTGATTTAGAGCCTAAAAAGAAAGAAGAGTCGCTTCCAGAAAAAGAAGCGGTCGTTTCAGAAGCGCCTAAAGAAAAAGCTACAGAAGCCGTAAGAGAAGAAAAAGCGCAGCCTGAAAAGGCTCAAAAACCTGAACCCAAAAAAGAAAAGGTTTCAAAAGAAAAGGAAAAAGAAGCACCTAAAAAAAAGGTAATTGTATCTGATGACCAAGAGGTAATTGTTGAAGAGAAGGTAGAAACACAATACAAAAAACTTTCAGGGCCAAAAATAGCAGGCGATAAAATTGATTTATCCCAGTTTAATAAACCCAAGAAAAAGAAAGAAGATAAAAAACCAGATGCTAAAAAAGACGACGGAGCGGCTCATAAGAAAAAGCGACGTCGTATTAGTAAAGCCGGTGCGCCAGGGGCTGGAAACGGCAATGCTTCCAGAGGAAAGAATGATCGTTTTAAAGGAAAACCAGGAGCTGGAAAAGGCAGACGAAACATTGTAAAGGAAGAGCCTAGTGAAGAGGATGTAAAAAAACAAGTGCGCGAAACACTTGAAAAACTCCAAGGTAAAACAAGCAAGGGTAAAGGTGCCAAATACAGAAGAGATAAAAGAGATCTGCACAGGGAGCAAACTGAGATTGATGAGCAAATAGAAGCAGCAGAAAGCAAAATCCTTAAAGTTACAGAGTTTGTAACGGCAAACGAAGTCGCTACCATGATGGATGTTGGAGTAACCCAAATTATTTCGGCATGTATGTCGTTAGGTATGATGGTTACCATGAATCAGCGATTGGATGCAGAAACCCTGTCTATTGTAGCCGAAGAGTTTGGATATAAAGTAGAATTTGTAACAGCCGATATTGAAGAATCAATTGAAGAGGTTGAAGATAAACCAGAAGATTTAAAACCACGTGCGCCAATCGTAACCGTAATGGGGCATGTCGATCACGGTAAAACCTCGCTTCTCGATTACATTCGTCAAGAAAATGTAATTGCGGGAGAATCTGGTGGTATCACACAGCATATTGGTGCCTATGGCGTACAATTGGAAAATGGCCAAAAAATCGCCTTTTTAGATACACCGGGTCACGAAGCCTTTACCGCTATGCGTGCTCGTGGAGCACAAGTTACAGATATTGCCATTATTGTGGCTGCGGCAGATGATGATATTATGCCACAAACAAAAGAAGCTATTTCGCATGCGCAAGCAGCAGGTGTGCCTATTGTTTTTGCTATTAATAAAATTGATAAACCAGATGCAAATCCTGAAAAAATTAAAGAAGGATTGGCGCAAATGAACTTACTTGTTGAAGATTGGGGCGGTAAAATACAGTCGCACGATATTTCAGCAAAAGTAGGTACTGGCGTAAAAGAATTATTGGAAAAAGTATTGCTTGAAGCCGAATTATTGGAACTTACGGCAAATCCTAATAAACTGGCACAAGGAACCGTTGTTGAAGCCTTCTTGGATAAAGGACGTGGATATGTATCGACTATTTTGGTACAAGCCGGAACCTTGAAAATTGGTGATTATGTTTTGGCCGGTCAGCATAGTGGTAAAGTAAAAGCCATGCACGATGAGCGTGGAAATGATATTGCCAAAGCTGGACCATCAACACCAGTATCCATTTTAGGATTGGACGGTGCGCCTCAAGCGGGTGATAAGTTTAATGTGTTTGAAGATGAACGTGAAGCCAAACAAATTGCTACTAAACGTGCGCAATTGCAACGCGAGCAATCAGTGAGAACGCAACGCCATATTACTTTAGACGAGATTGGTCGTCGTATCGCATTGGGCGATTTCCAAGAATTGAATATTATCCTTAAAGGTGATGTGGACGGTTCTGTGGAAGCACTTACAGATTCATTCCAAAAGCTATCAACTGAAGAAATTCATGTAAACATCATCCATAAAGGTGTTGGTGCGATAACCGAAAGTGACGTGTTGTTGGCAACGGCATCCGATGCTATTATCATTGGGTTTAATGTACGCCCTGTTGGAAATGCAAGAATGATTGCCGATAAAGAAGAAATCGATATTAGAACTTACTCTATTATCTACGATGCCATAAACGAACTTAAAGACGCAATGGAAGGCATGTTGTCTCCAGAGCTTAAAGAGGAAATTACAGGTACGGCAGAAATTAGGGAAATGTTTAAAGTATCTAAAATTGGTACCATTGCAGGATGTATGGTTACCAATGGTAAAATACTTAGAAACTCCAGTATTCGATTGATTCGTGATGGTGTGGTTGTGTTTACCGGCGAATTGGCATCGTTAAAACGATTTAAAGACGACGTGAAAGAAGTATCAAAAGGATACGACTGTGGTATGCAAATTAAAAACTACAACGATATTAAGGAAGGCGATGTTATTGAAGCGTTCCACGAAGTTGAGGTTAAAAAGAAATTGAAATAATTCAACAGATTTAAAATAAGCGTACCATACAAATGGTATTAAATTAAAAGGCACTTTTGTACAAAAGTGCCTTTTTTATTTTACCTTTATGGTGTATTAATTTTCCTAATTAAAAATCATAAATCATGAAAAAAACAATTACACTTTTATCATTATTACTATGTTTAAGTTTTAGTAATTCCACCCATGCGCAATCTGATCCATTTATAGGTCAAATCTCAATGTTTGCAGGCAATTTTGCTCCAAGAGGTTGGGCGCTTTGCGACGGACAACTTTTACCAATAAGCCAATATTCAGCCCTGTTTTCTATTTTAGGGACGACTTACGGAGGTGATGGAGAGACAACATTTGCCCTGCCAGATTTACGAGGTAGAGTGCCCATGCATGAAGGTAGCGGGCCTGGGTTGACCAACAGGCCATTGGGGCAAAAGTTTGGCTCAGAAACAAACACACTCGCTGTTAACCAAATGCCGTCACATTCGCATACAGTAAATGCTGTTACAGACGATGGCAACCAATCGGTGCCAACAGGTAATTTGCCAGCAGGCACCAAAGTATTGGATAAAGAATACTCTAATGCTGCTTCAAATACAACCATGAATGCAAACATGATTAATGCTAACGGTGACAATCAACCGGTTAACAATATACAGCCTGTTTTGGTAATAAACTATATTATTGCGCTTGAAGGTGTTTATCCATCTCGTAATTAATCCCTTTTTGGTTATGAAAAACTATATAACATGGCTGCTAATAGTAGGCGTTTCTACTTTCGGTTTGGCTCAAATCACATTTAACGGATGTTATCAATTATTTGACAATCAGGATTTTATATTTAATGAAATCAGTACAGATGCCACAGGAAGAAATGTCTTTGAAACTATTCCAATAGATGGCAACCAACCCTGTAGTGGTGTGGGGATTTGCGAGTTTAGGATTTCTTGGAATAATACCGAAAGCCGTTGGGAATTTATAGCGGATGACGGAACCGGAGACTTTTCATCCCCGTTTTTAATTTATACCAATTCTGAACCTTCAACTCCTAACCCGCCAAGTTTGAATTTAGGAACTTGGGTTGAAAACGCAAGTGTAACAAGTGGCGATTGCGGCGGTGATTTAACCACAACAAATGCCACACTTACAGGTGATGTTCAAGATACCACTTTGGGTGTTGATGTATTGGAATGGGGCAATCAGATAAAACTATACCCAAATCCTGCCGAAAAAACAATACACATCAATCATAAAGGGTATAACATCGATAATGTGTCTGTATACAATGTGATAGGAAAATTGGTTTTAAATGCCAAAGAGGCAAGTAGCATTGATGTTTCTGAATATGATGCTGGGTTGTATTTTGTTCGAATACAAATTGAAAACCGAGAGCTTATAAAAAAGCTTATCATTAAATAAAAAAAAGCGACCAATTGGTCGTTTTTTTTTATAATTCAATATGGCAACTGAATTTAGCTTTATTCCTTTTTTGGTTTAAAAATAAACGCATTGGGGAAGTTTTTTTTAATTCTTTTCAATGCTCTATCGGCCTCCAAACGCGTTCTAAAGTTACCTGCCCAAATTTTAAAGTTTGGCGTATCAAAAACAATTTTAGAATGCCAATCGTTATAACTGGAATGTAATTCTTTTTGAGCTGAAGTAGCTCCTGCGCGACTGCCATTATAGATTTGAATTTTATATCTATCGGGAGTATCTTCATCTTTATTAAGCTCTTTTTTAAGGGCTAACAAATTAGAGATATTCTTATCCTGATTTATGGTAATATGCCCTTCTTGAGCAAAGCCACTTGCCCCGCATAGCATAAAACTGATAACAAAAAACAAGTTGATTTTTAATTTTAATCCGTTCATTCTTTAAATTTATTTATACAAATGTATACGTTATTAACTTAATTATGGTTGTTTTTATTATTTAGAATCTCTCTAAATTATCAATTAACACTTCTCTAACATTTCTAAAATCGACTTTTAATATTACTTTTGCGAGAGATTTTTTTAACTGTTTTTTTTCAATTTTATTAAATGAAAAAATCATACCAAAGTTTAGAAGTTAATTTAACCAACAATATGATACAGGTAATTTACCGCAAGCTAACCACAAATAGTCTTCGTTTGGGGTTTGTTATTTTACTAGCGTTTACAACGACTCTTATGGCTCAAGAAGGCGATCCGGCAAAAGGAAAATCGTTGTTTAACTCCAATTGTGCTGCTTGTCATACTTTAGATAAGAAGATGACAGGGCCTGCTTTAAGACACATAGAGCAGCGTTTGGCTGATGATGAAGGCCTTGATAGAGAGTGGCTATACACTTGGATTAAAAACAGTGCAGGCATGGTTAAGGCCGGCGATGCTTATGCCAACAAGATTTATGACGAGTATGCTGGTGCGGCAATGACCGCTTTTCCTCAGTTATCAAATGAAGATATAGATGATATTTTGGCATATACTGCCGAAGAAAAGAAAGCCCCTGTTGTAGCGGAAACTGCAGCTACTGGAGGTGGTGATGCTGGAAAAACAGGCGGTGTTTCAAACGAGATTATTCTAGGTGCATTAACTATTTTGTTTATGCTATTGGCTGCAGGTTTATTTGTGGTAAATAAAACATTGCGCAGGTTTGCAGCGGCTCAAAATATTGATTTTGAAGAAGATTCAAAAAGAAAGCCTTTATGGAAGGCCTTTGTGCAAAATCAATTTTTAATGCTTGTCGTATCTATATTCTTTTTGCTGGCCAGTGCTTATTTTATGTTTGGTTATTTTATGCAGATTGGTGTAGATCAGGGTTACGAGCCCGTACAACCTATTCATTACTCGCACAAAATTCATGCGGGTGATAATGGTATAGACTGTAAATACTGTCACTCATCAGCTAGAACGTCGAAGCATTCGGGGATTCCTTCCTTAAACGTTTGTATGAATTGCCATAAATCAATTTATGAAGTGGCTCCTGAAACCCAGGCCGAAGGTGAAAAAATAGGTGTAGATTACAATGCTGAAATTAAAAAGCTATATGCAGCAGTAGGTTGGGATGATGAAGAGCAGCAGTACACAGGGGAAACCCAACCGGTTAAATGGGTACGTATCCATAACCTGCCGGATTTTGTGTACTTTAACCACTCGCAGCACGTTACCGTTGCAGGTATCGAGTGCCAAACCTGTCATGGTCCCGTTGAGGAAATGGAAGTGATGTACCAACATGCTCCATTGACCATGGGCTGGTGTATTGATTGCCACAGAACATCAAATGTTAAGGTAGAAGACAATGCTTACTATACAAAAATACACGAGGAATTATCGAAAAAATATGGTGTCGATAAGTTAACGCCTGCTCAAATGGGCGGATTGGAATGTGGTAAGTGTCATTATTAATCAATGAAAAATCAGTTATAGTTTTAGGTAACTACTAATAACTCATAACTAACAACTAATAACTATTTAATAAATATGTCATCAAACAAGAAATACTGGAAAAGTGTTGAAGAGCTAAACGAAAATAGCTCAATTGTTGAGACGCTAAAACAAAACGAGTTTGTTAATGAGATTCCTACGGATGAATTTTTAGGTGATAAAAAAACATTGGAGGAAACATCAACAACACGTCGCGATTTCTTAAAATATGTTGGTTTTAGTACAGCAGCAGCATCTCTTGCTGCTTGCGAAGGTCCGGTAGTTAAATCTATCCCTTACGTAGTACAGCCAACTGAAATCATCCCAGGTGTTGCAAATTACTACGCAACAACAATTGCCGATGGTTTTGATTTTGCAAGTGTTTTGGTAAAAACTCGTGAAGGTCGTCCTATTAAAATTGAAAACAATGCTTTGGCAGCTACCCACGGTAGTGCAAATGCTAGGGTAAATGCATCGGTTTTAGGACTGTATGATAGTTTAAGAATGCAAGGTCCCGTTCAAGGCGATAGTTATATTGATTGGAGCGATCTTGACAGTGGTGTTATGAGCGGTTTGGAAGCCGCCAAAGCTTCTGGGAAAGACATCGTGCTATTAACGCAAACTTTTGCAAGTCCTTCTACAAGCAAGTTAATTGCAGAATTTAAGGAAAAGTACGGAAACGTACGTCACGTGGTTTACGATGCGGTTTCAGAATCTTCGGCATTAGATGCATACCAAGCTAAATATGGCGAACGCGGATTGGCTAACTACGATTTCTCGAAAGCGATGACTATAGTTTCTGTTGGCGCAGACTTCTTAGGCGATTGGCAAGGTGGCGGTTTTGATTCTGGATATTCTAAAAACAGAATCCCGGCTAACGGTAAAATGTCGCGCCATATTCAGTTTGAATCCAATATGTCATTAACCGGAGCAAATGCCGATAAACGTGTGCCTTTAACACCAAGTCAGCAAAAAACGGTTTTAGCAAAATTATACAGTCAAGTTGTTGGCGGATCAGTGTCAACAAACGAATTGCCTGCCCATGTTGAAGATGCTATTGGTAAAGCAGCAGCGCAACTTAAAAAAGCAGGAAGCAACGGCGTTGTGGTTACAGGAATTCAAGATGTAAACGCGCAAACCGTAGCATTGGAAATTAACGAAGCTTTAAAGAGTAAGGCTTTTGATGCTAAAACACCTATAAAAACAAGACAAGGTAACGATAAAGCAGTCGCTAAATTGGTTACCGATATGAACGCGGGAAGAGTTGGAGCGCTTATTATGAGCGGTGTTAACCCCATGTACACACTTCCAAATGCATCAGCGTTTGCTGAAGGATTAGAAAAAGTTGATTTGTCTGTAACCTTTTCCATGAAAGCAGATGAAACATCAACCCTAACGGATTACATCGCTGCCGCACCACATTACTTGGAATCTTGGGGCGATGTGGAGCTTAAAAAAGGACATTACGCGTTAACGCAACCAACAATCCGTCCGTTGTTTGATACCAAACAATTTCAAGATGCCTTGTTAACATGGACAGGAAACGATTTGTCTTATCACGATTATATAAAAGAAGCTTGGGGAACAACTATTTTAGGTGGAAGTTCTTTCAACAAAGCATTACACGATGGGGTTTATGTTGGAACTATAGCAACAGAAACCGCAAATACGACTGAAGCTGTAGAAGCCGATGAAGATGTTTTAGAAACACCTTCAGGAAATGCGGCAAGAGCTTTAGCGGCATCTGTAAAATCTGATGCAGCATTCGAATTAACATTATATACCAAAGTAGGTATGGGTGATGGGCAGCAAGCCAACAACCCATGGTTACAAGAATTCCCAGATCCTTTAACCAGAACATCTTGGGATAACTATTTAACCATTTCTAAAGTTGATGCCGATGCGTTAGGTTTCGTTAACACACACGATGCCACGGGAGGATTAAACGGAAGCTATGCCAATATTACGGCAAACGGAACCACTATTAAAGTGCCGGTAATGATTCAGCCAGGGCAAGCAAAAGGCTCTGTAGGATTAGCATTTGGTTACGGAAAAACCTTAGGTTTAAAAGAAGAAATGCAAACGGGTGTTAACGCATACGCATTGTATCACGATTTTAATAAAGTACAGTCGGTTACTATTGAGGCTGCAGGTGGCGAGCATGAATTTGCTTCGGTACAGTTGCACAATACCTTAATGGGACGTGGCGATATTATAAAAGAAACTACTTTAGAGATTTTCAACACAAAAGATAAGAAGCACTGGAACGCTGTTCCTGTGGTATCTCTTAATCACGTTGAAACACCGGTAACATCACCAGAGGTAGATTTATGGGGTGAATTTGATCGTTCTATTGGGCATCATTTCAACCTATCTATCGATTTAAATGCCTGTACGGGATGTGGTGCTTGTGTGATTGCTTGTCATGCAGAAAACAACGTACCCGTTGTTGGAAAAGAAGAAATACGTCGTAGCCGCGATATGCACTGGTTACGTATCGATAGATATTATTCTTCTGAAGATACATTTACAGAAGACATCACTAAAAAGGAAAGCATATCTGGTTTAGGTAGTTCGCTTAGCGAATTTGGAGAAATGGAACATGCCGCTGAAAACCCTCAAGTGGTATTTCAACCGGTTATGTGTCAGCACTGTAACCACGCACCTTGTGAAACGGTTTGTCCTGTGGCAGCAACATCGCATGGTCGTCAAGGTCAAAACCACATGGCATACAACCGTTGTGTAGGTACCAGATATTGTGCAAACAACTGTCCTTACAAAGTACGTCGTTTTAACTGGTTCTTATACGCTGGGAATGATGAGTTTGATTACCACATGAATGATGATTTAGGCCGTATGGTGTTAAATCCAGATGTTGTGGTACGTTCTCGTGGGGTTATGGAAAAATGTTCGATGTGTATTCAAATGACACAAAAAACCATTTTGGATGCCAAACGTGATGGGCGTGAAATTAAAGATGGTGAATTCCAAACGGCCTGTTCTGCGGCTTGTAGCAGTGGCGCTATGGTGTTTGGAGATATCAACGATAAAGACAGTCAAGTTGCAAAACTTAAAGAAGATAACCGTATGTATCACTTGTTAGAGTATGTGGGCACAAAACCTAATGTACAATATCAAACAAAAGTGAGAAATACAACCGAAGCATAAAATTAATTAAGAAATAATTATAAAAGGATTATGGCGTCTCATTACGAAGCACCTATTAGAAGACCTTTAGTTACAGGCGAAAAATCATACCACGATGTTACCGTGGATGTGGCTAAACCTGTAGAAGGAAAAGCAAATAAACAATGGTGGATAGTTTTTGGTATTTCACTTGCTGCCTTTCTTTGGGGAATTGGATGTATCATTTACACAATATCAACCGGTATCGGTACTTGGGGTTTAAATAAAACCGTAGGTTGGGCTTGGGATATTACTAACTTTGTTTGGTGGGTAGGTATTGGTCACGCAGGAACACTTATTTCTGCCGTACTATTACTGTTCCGTCAAAAATGGAGAATGGCCATTAACCGTTCAGCCGAGGCCATGACTATTTTCTCGGTAGTTCAAGCCGGTTTATTTCCAATTATTCACATGGGTCGTCCTTGGTTAGGTTATTGGGTATTGCCAATTCCGAATCAATTTGGTTCTCTTTGGGTAAACTTTAACTCACCATTACTTTGGGATGTATTTGCAATTTCAACATATTTATCGGTTTCATTGGTTTTCTGGTGGACAGGTTTATTGCCCGATTTTGCAATGATTCGAGATAGAGCCGTAAAGCCATTTCAAAAGAAAATATATTCGTTATTAAGTTTTGGATGGTCTGGTAGAGCAAAAGATTGGCAACGTTTTGAAGAAGTATCTTTGGTACTTGCCGGTTTAGCAACGCCTTTGGTACTTTCGGTACATACTATTGTATCCTTCGATTTTGCCACGTCTATAGTTCCAGGTTGGCATACCACAATATTTCCACCGTATTTCGTTGCGGGTGCGGTATTCTCAGGATTTGCCATGGTAAACACCCTTCTTATTATTATGAGAAAAGTGTGTGACCTTGAAGATTATATTACCGTACAACACATCGAATTAATGAACATCGTTATCATGATTACGGGGTCCATAGTTGGTGTAGCTTATATTACCGAGTTGTTTATTGCATGGTATTCTGGTGTAGAGTACGAACAGTATGCCTTTTTAAACAGAGCAACGGGACCTTATTGGTGGGCTTATTGGGCGATGATGACTTGTAACGTGTTTTCACCTCAGTTTATGTGGTTCAAGAAATTACGAACCAGCATTATGTTCTCTTTCATAATATCTATCGTGGTGAATATCGGGATGTGGTTTGAGCGTTTTGTAATTATCGTAACCTCGTTACACCGTGATTACTTACCATCGTCATGGACCATGTTCTCACCAACATTTGTTGATATTGGAATTTTTATAGGAACCATCGGATTCTTCTTTGTATTGTTTTTATTATACTCAAGAACATTCCCGGTTATCGCTCAAGCGGAAGTAAAAACCATTTTGAAATCATCTGGTGAGCGTTATAAAAATATCAGGGAAAGAGGCGAAAGCTTAGTGGGTACAGGTGCAGATGAAAGAACATCTAACTTTAAACTTCCTGAAGAAACAACAGCTTCTAAACCAATTCAAGATAATTCTGAAAAATTAGATAACCTGTTGCAAGGCGTAGGTAAATTTGATC
This sequence comes from Hwangdonia sp., assembly GCF_048381975.1. Lineage (NCBI taxonomy): Bacteria > Pseudomonadati > Bacteroidota > Flavobacteriia > Flavobacteriales > Flavobacteriaceae > Hwangdonia > Hwangdonia sp. The sequence goes on from NZ_JBLWYT010000001.1 coordinate 391,366, forward strand.
CTGCAATACAAACCCCAGACGACTTAAAGGTTATTAACGGTATTGGTCCGAAAATGGAAGGTGTACTTAACGGTATTGGTATTTATACCTATGCTCAGGTTAGTAAAATGACAAAAAGAGAATACGACTTGTTAGATGAAATCACAGGGTCTTTCCCAGGAAGAGCAGAGCGTGATGATTGGTCCGGACAAGCAAAAAAACTAATAAACTAGAATAGAGTCAATGGAAGCTTCAAAAGTTATTCACGCTATTTATATCGATGATGATGTATTAATGTCGGCCGTTAAAAAGGTTAAGGCAGAACGCTATCACATCGAAGAGATATATACACCGTTTCCGGTTCACGGACTAGACAAAGCTATGGGATTAGCACCAACACGTATTGCCATAACGGCTTTCATTTACGGGCTAATCGGTTTAACAGTGGCTATTTTAATGATGGATTTTATCATGATTAAAGATTGGCCCCAAAACATTGGAGGAAAACCAAGCTTTAGTTATTTGGAAAACATGCCGGCATTTATACCTATTATGTTTGAGATGACCGTTTTCTTTTCAGCACATTTAATGGTTATAACCTTTTATTTACGTAGTAGAATGTGGCCCTTTAAACAGGCTGAAAACCCAGACCCGAGAACAACCGACGACCATTTTTTAATGGAAATTGCAGTTCATGGAAATGAAAGCGAATTGGAAAACCTACTTAAAGAAACAGGAGCAGTCGAGATTAATATTATTGATAAAGAAGATGCACATTAATATGAAGAACTTAAAACATATAAGTCTTGTAGCAGTATTGTTATTATCGGTAACATCTTGCTTTGATAAAAGTGAGCCTAACTATCAGTTTATGCCAAATATGTATGAGTCTGAAGGTTATGAAACTTATGGCGAAGCTGCTTTCCCCGATGGTATGGCAGCGCAATTACCAGCCGAAGGATCTGTAGCTAGAGGACACGTTCCTTTTGATATTGAAAATTCAACCGAAGGTTACGAGCTGGCTAAAGCCACATTAATAAGTCCCATTGATTCTATGCATGTAGATTTAACTAGAGGCAAAGAACTTTACGACATATACTGTGGTATTTGCCATGGCAATAAAGGTGACGGACAAGGTAATTTGGTAAAACGCGAAAAGATTCTTGGTATCCCTAGTTTTGACGATATTGGACGGGCCATCAACCAAGGTAGCATTTACCACACCATTTACTATGGTAAAAATGCCATGGGCTCTTATGCCAACCAATTGAAAGAAGAAGAACGCTGGCAAGTGGTGTCATACGTATTGAAGTTAAAAGGAGATTTAGAAAAGTAAGAAGATAAGATTATATAGATATGTACACATTTTCAAATAAATTAAAGACATTTTCTATCATTCTAATGGTTTTAGGGTTGTTAGGTGTAGGCTATGGTTTTATGACATCTCATAAATCTTTTGAAGAAGTAGAGCACTTGCTTACAGAAGAATCACACGGTGGCGGACATGGAGAAGAAGCGGCACACAACGCAACGGCATCAAGCGATGCACACGCAGATGTGGCCGAAGCAGACGCTCATACAGAACATGTAAAACACGTGCAGCATCAAATTGCAAACAGGCCATGGGCAGCATTATATGTCGCAGCCTTTTTCTTTATGATGATTGCTTTGGGTGTGCTCGCATTTTATGCCATTCAAATTGCATCGCAAGCCGGTTGGTCGCCCGTATTGTTTAGGGTTATGGAAGGCATTACCGCTTATCTTTTACCTGGTGCTTTAATTGTGCTTTTAATAGCTGTGGCGTCAGGAACTATTGGGCATTACAACTTGTTTATTTGGATGGATCCGGATGTTGTAGCGCACGATAGATTAATACAAAACAAATCTGGATTCTTAAACTTACCAGGGTTTATTATTAGAGGATTAATATTTATTGCAGGTTGGAGTTTTTACCGCTACATTTCCAGAAAATACTCAATTGCTCAAGATACAGCAGAAGATAACAGAAACTTTAAAAAAGGATTCCGTTGGGCTGCAGGGTTTTTGGTATTCTTTATTTATACAGAATCCATGATGTCTTGGGATTGGATAATGAGTGTAGATCCGCACTGGTTCTCAACCCTATTCGGTTGGTACGTGTTTGCTACTATGTTTGTTAGTGGTATTACGGTAATCGCTTTAATATCAATTTACTTAAAATCCAGAGGATATTTAGAATTTGTAAACGAAAATCACTTGCACGATGTCGCTAAATACATGTTTGCATTTAGTATTTTCTGGACCTATTTATGGTTCTCGCAATTCATGTTAATTTGGTATGCAAACATTCCGGAAGAGGTAACTTACTTTGTGTCGCGTTTTCAAGATTATCAATTGCCATTCCTAGGTATGGTAGCGCTTAACTTTGTATTTCCAATTTTAATGCTGATGAATGCCGATTATAAACGTGTGCCATGGTTTGTGGTTATGACGGGAATCGTAGTGCTATTCGGGCATTACTTAGATGTGTTTGTTATGATTATGCCGGCAACGGTTGGAGACAGGTGGTTTATTGGCATCCCAGAAATTAGCTCTATATTACTATTTGCAGGGTTGTTTATATTTGTAGTGTTTACCGCTTTAACCAAAGCACCGTTACTAGTACAAAGATACCCTTTCAAAAAAGAAAGCGAAGAATTTCATTATTAATTAAGATTTAAATAAAGACGAACGATACCAATGACTGCTTTATTAACAATTATAGTTTTAGTATTTATTTTAATTGCCATTTGGCAAATGGTAAAAATTTTCGATTTGGCGCAAGCTAAAATTGAGAATACCCAGATTGCTACCGATAAAGACAATACCGTAAATGCATACTTAATGATGGGCTTTTTGGCCTTCATTTATGTCATTACCATTGTGTGTTTTGTGTATTGGGGCGATTTACCATTAATGTCCAACTCTGCTTCAGAACATGGCCCAACCATAGATAATTTGATGATTATCTCCATGGTAGTCATCTTTATAGTGCAAACCATTACCCAATTTCTGTTGCACTACTTTGCTTTTAAATATAAAGGTGAAAAAGGAAAAAAAGCCTTGTTCTTTGCCGATAATAATAAATTGGAAGCCATTTGGACCATTATTCCTGTAATTGTTTTAGCAGGTTTAATCATTTACGGATTAAACACTTGGATACACATTATGGGTGTTGAAGAAGATGAAGATACCTTGGTGGTAGAATTGTACGCACAGCAATTCAACTGGAAAGCCAGATACGGAGGCGCTGATAATACCTTAGGAAAAGCGAACGTTCGATTGATTGATATTGACCGCGCTAATATTTTAGGATTGGATGAATCTGACCCTAATGCGCAAGACGATATCATTACAAGCGAATTGCATTTACCAGTGGGCAGACCGGTATTGTTTAAAATGCGTTCTCAAGACGTGTTGCATTCGGCTTACATGCCACATTTTAGAGCGCAAATGAACTGTGTTCCCGGTATGATTACACAGTTTGGCTTTACACCAACCGTTACTACAGCCGATATGAGGCAAAGGTCGCAGATTGTTAAAAAAGTAAAAAACATAAATGAAATTAGAGTTGAAAATAGCAAACCATTGTTAGCTAAAGGTGAAGAGCCTTTAGAGCCTTACGAGTTTGATTATTTACTAATTTGTAACAAGATTTGTGGAAAATCGCACTATAATATGCAAATGAAGATTATAGTGGAAACACAAGAAGAATTTGATGCTTGGTTAAGCGAGCAAAAAGAATTTAAAAACTCTCTAATTAACTAATTAAAAAGATAAATACGATATAAGATTATGTCAGCACACGCAGATAACCACGCTCACGACGACGACCACGGACATCATCATAAAGAAACGTTTGTAACTAAATATATATTTAGTCAAGATCATAAAATGATTGCCAAACAGTACCTTATTACAGGTACAATTATGGGTGTTATAGGAGTTTTAATGTCTATGATGTTTCGTATACAAATTGCATGGCCTGAAGAACCAAACGTATTATTTGAAGCACTATTGGGTAAATGGGCTCCAGACGGTGTTATGGATGCCGATATTTATTTGGCATTGGTAACCATACATGGTACCATTATGGTATTCTTTGTATTAACAGCGGGTTTAAGTGGTACGTTTAGCAACTTGTTAATTCCATTGCAAATTGGTGCCCGAGATATGGCGTCTGGGTTTTTAAATATGGTGTCGTATTGGTTATTCTTTTTATCAAGTGTAATCATGGTGATTTCATTATTTGTTGAAGCTGGACCAGCATCTGCCGGTTGGACAATCTATCCGCCATTAAGTGCCTTACCAATGGCTCAAGGAGGCTCGGGAATGGGTATGACACTTTGGTTGGTATCTATGGCCATATTTATTGCTTCGTCATTATTAGGTTCACTAAACTATATAGTTACGGTAATAAATTTGCGTACCAAAGGGATGTCTATGACGAGATTACCTCTTACAATTTGGGCGTTCTTTGTTACGGCTATAATTGGTGTGGTATCGTTTCCGGTATTATTGTCGGCAGCCTTATTGTTGATTATGGATAGAAGTTTTGGAACATCATTCTTCTTGTCAGATATTTTTATTCAAGGTGAAGTATTGCATTATCAAGGTGGGTCGCCCGTATTGTTCGAGCACTTATTTTGGTTCTTGGGACACCCAGAGGTTTATATTGTTATATTACCTGCCATGGGACTGGTTTCCGAAATTATGGCATCAAGTTCGCGTAAGCCCATTTTTGGTTACCGTGCAATGATTGCTTCCATTTTAGCCATCGCCTTTTTATCAACCATAGTTTGGGGGCATCACATGTTTGTTTCAGGAATGAATCCGTTCTTAGGGTCTGTATTTACATTTACAACCTTATTAATCGCCATTCCATCGGCCGTAAAGGCTTTCAACTGGATAACCACACTCTGGAAGGGTAATTTACAAATGAATCCCGCCATGTTATTCTCAATCGGTTTTGTATCTACATTTATAACCGGAGGTTTAACAGGTATCATTTTGGGTGATTCGGCGCTGGACATTAATGTACACGACACCTATTTTGTGGTTGCACACTTCCACTTAGTAATGGGTATATCGGCATTGTACGGTATGTTTGCAGGAATCTATCATTGGTATCCAAAAATGTTTGGACGTATGCTAAATAAAAACTTAGGTTATATCCATTTCTGGATAACGGCCGTTTGTGCTTATGGTGTATTTTTCCCCATGCACTTTATAGGAATGGCAGGTTTGCCACGCCGTTATTATACAAACAGTCATTTTCCGTTATTTGACGATTTAGCAAACGTAAATGTTGTTATAACCATTTTTGCTTTAATTGGAGGCATCGTGCAAATCGTATATTTATATAACTTCTTTGACAGTATGTTCTTTGGAAAGAAAACCGTTCAAAACCCATGGCGTTCAACTACTTTGGAGTGGACAGCACCCGTAAAGCATATCCATGGAAACTGGGAAGGCGAGATACCTCACGTATACCGTTGGTCTTACGATTATAGCAAACCAGGACATGATGATGATTTTGTGCCACAGAACGTCCCTCTTAAAGAAGGCGAAGAAGAATTACACCATTAAAAATTCTATATACTAATAATGAAAAGCCTTTCCGAATGGAAAGGCTTTTTGTTTATATTTGCTTGTGCTGAACTTGTTTCAGTATCTTTATCACTTAAGCTAAAAAGCTAAATGAACGAAAATCTAGACCCAACAGACGACAATTTTTCACCCGAGGAATTAGATGTAGAAAGAAAGTTAAGACCCTTGTCATTTGACGATTTTACGGGCCAAGACCAGGTATTGGAAAACCTTCAAATTTTTGTTCAAGCTGCAAACTTACGCACCGAAGCTTTAGACCACACCCTGTTTCATGGGCCTCCGGGACTTGGCAAAACCACACTGGCACATATTTTATCAAACGAATTGAATGTTGGCATAAAAGTAACATCGGGTCCCGTTTTAGATAAACCGGGAGATTTGGCAGGCTTGCTTACCAATCTTGAAGAACGCGACGTATTATTTATTGATGAAATCCATCGATTAAGCCCTATTGTAGAGGAGTATTTATATTCCGCTATGGAAGATTATAAAATCGATATTATGATTGAATCTGGCCCAAATGCAAGAACCGTTCAAATTAATTTGAATCCGTTTACTCTAATTGGTGCCACAACGCGTTCAGGTTTATTAACGGCGCCAATGCGTGCGCGTTTTGGTATTCAAAGCAGACTGCAATATTATAAAACCGATTTGCTCACCACCATTGTACAACGAAGTGCCACTATTTTGGCTGTTCCAATAACCATGGAAGCAGCTATTGAAATTGCAGGACGAAGTCGCGGTACACCCAGAATTGCCAACGCTTTATTACGACGGGTTAGGGATTTTGCCCAAATAAAAGGCAACGGAAGTATCGATATTAAAATAGCAAAATACGCGTTGGAAGCTTTAAACGTCGATGCCCACGGCTTGGATGAAATGGACAACAAAATTCTATCAACCATTATCGATAAATTTAAAGGCGGTCCCGTAGGCATTACAACTATTGCCACTGCAGTAAGCGAAAGCCCCGAAACGATTGAGGAGGTTTACGAGCCCTTTTTAATCCAACAAGGGTTTATTATGCGCACACCACGAGGACGCGAAGTAACCGAACAAGCGTACAAACATTTAGGCAAAATCAAAGGATCGGTTCAAGGTGGGTTGTTTTAACATAAATAGTACTAAGTAGGCTATTTTTTGTATCTTTAAAATCCTCTCCAAGAATTACATAGCCTAACCCTTTTTAAAATTTTAGGATTATGCCGATTTTCATGGATTTTCACAAATTTGATCATGTTACTATTGACGAAGTAAAACAAGCACATGTTGCCGATAAATCTGTTCAAAACGAATATGGTGTTAAATACCTTCAGTTTTGGGTTAACGAAAAATTAGGCACGGTTTTTTGTTTAATGGAAGGGCCATCTAAAGAGGCTTGCGCGCAAGTGCACAGAGAAGCACATGGCAATGTGGCTTGTAATATGACCGAAGTTAAATCTGGGTTTTATGAATTGTTTATGGGTAGTAACCCTAAGTTAGACCACGGATTGGTACTTAAACAAAATGGACGAGTAGATGAAGGGCTTCGGTATTTATTAATGGTAGATGTCATTGGTCTTACTAAAGCTAAAAATATAAATGATTTTGAAAGCTTAATTGATATAGGTAAACAAAGGAAATTAGTTTCAAACATACTTGAACGTTTTAGAGGAAATGAAATAAAAAACATGTGGGATGATACCATTCTAGCAGTTTTTGATCAGGATGATTTTGCTATTCAATCGGCCATAAAAATAAAAGAAGCACTTTTAAAAAATACAGGTTCAAGTGAATTTAAAGTTACTTTAAGTATTGGAGAACCTTTAACGGAGCACCACGGTTTTTTTGAAAAGGCGTTAAATAGATGTCAGCAGTTAAATTTAATAGCTAATAAGAATGAGACTGTTTTTGATTCTAGAATTGAAGTTCCTGTAGAACTTCAGGATGTAGTAATAAATAATAATGTACGATGCCTAGATAAAAAACAAGGAGAATTTCTAAAATCTTTTTTTAAAGCTATTCAATCCAATATGTCTAATTCAAACCTTAATATTACTTTATTAGTAGAACAATTAGGGATGAGCCGACCTCAAATTTATCGAAAAATCACACAGCTTAGTGGTCGTTCTCCAGTTCATTTTATAAGAGATATTAGATTAAGAAAGGCTTTGGCTCTAATTTCAAAGCAAAAATTTTCAGTTTCCGAAATAGCGTATCAAGTGGGATATGAAAATCCTTCATATTTTTCAAAATGCTTCTCAGAGAAATATGGTGTAGCTCCTTCAAAAATAGCTTAGTAGTTAAAATAGCATTTGTCGTTTTCTAAGAATGAATCAAAATTTATTGTTTTTGATTGATTCGTTATCGTTTCAAAAAACCGTTTATAAGTAATTTAGAGTTCTTGATTATTCACTTTAAAACCTTAAACAAATGGAACAGGCAATTAACGATTTAAAAGATAAACTTCACGGGAGTTTAATAGTGCGACAAGATGAAAATTATAATGAGGCAAGGTCAATATACAACGCCATGATTGATAAAAAACCGGCTGTTATTGTAAAATGCAAAAACGAACAAGATGTTGTTAATGCGGTAAATTATGCTCGAGATCATAATATTGAAGTTTCCATAAAAAGTGGCGGACACAACGGAGCTGGACTCGCTTTGGTTAACGATGGTTTGGTAATAGACCTTTCTGAAATGAAAGCCATAAATATAAATCCACAGTCAAAAACCGCCGTTATACAATCTGGAAATACACTTGCCGATGTTGATGCGGCAACACATGAATACGGTTTAGCATTACCAAGCGGTATTATTGGAACCACCGGAATTGGTGGTATAACTTTAGGAGGTGGCATAGGGTATCTGAGCAGAAAGGGCGGACTTTCTATTGATAATTTATTGGAGTGTGAGGTTGTTCTAGCTACTGGCGAAGTGGTTACCGCTAATAAAAATTCGCATCCCGATTTATTTTGGGCCTTAAGAGGTGGCGGCGGAAACTTTGGAGTGGTTGTGTCGTTTACCTTCAATTTAATAGCCATAAAAAACGTGTATGCAGGTCCTATGTTTTGGCCTTTGGAAAAAGCAAAGAAAGCAATGAAATTTTATGACAACGTCACTAAAACTGCATCAAATGATTTATATGGATTTTTTGCCTTTTTAATAGTGCCTCCAGCTGAACCTTTTCCAGAAGATCTATGGAATAAAAATGTTTGTGGTGTGGTGTGGAGTTACACGGGACCCATTGAAAAAGCTGAAGAGGTTTTCAAACCTATTCGAGATTTTGGCCCACCAATTTTAGACTTTGTTGGAGAAATACCAATGCCAGCTTTAAATGGCATGTTCGATGCTTTGTATCCACCGGGAATGCAATGGTATTGGCGCGCACATTATATTAAGGAATTAACAGACGAATCGATAGATGAGAATATTGAATTTGGTTCTAAAATCCCGACCATGCATTCAACAACACATTTTTACCCCATCGATGGTGCAGTACACGAGGTTTCTAATAACGAAACAGCCTGGGCAAATAGAGATGCGCGTTGGGCACAGGTAATTGTTGGTGTCGATCCTGACCCAGCAAAAGCTGATAAAGTCACCAATTGGTGCAAAGATTATTTTGATGCTTTAGCCCCTTATGCGATGGGCGGTGCTTATGTAAACTTTATGATGGAAGAAGGGCAAGCAAGAATAAAGTCATCTTATAAAGATAACTATGATAGACTCGTAGAAATCAAAACAAAATATGATCCTGATAATTTCTTTCATATTAATCAAAATATAGAACCAAACTAAATTGTCAATGATATTGATTAAAACCGAAGTTAAATGCTTCGGTTTTTTGTTTTATAATACTAAGTAAAATAGTACTTTTAACACTTGCGTCATTCTGAAATCATTTCAGAATCTCATCATATAGATAATGAAATACAACTACCCAAATAAAATCCCGTTTCGCAAGTTTTTACGCATGTCGGCTTCCATAGCCAAAAACCCCATTCCGTTTCACAATAAGTGTTTCAATGAAGCCGGAGATACCTTTGCCGTAAAATCACCATTTTATGGGCATATTGTGTTAACGCGAGACATACATGTTGTTAAACACATCCTTCAAAAAAACCATAAAACCTATCATAAATCAAAAATCCAAACCAAGTATTTATCAAAATATGTGGGCTATGGCTTGTTAACCTCAAGTGGCGATTATTGGTTAAAACAACGCCGTTTAATCCAGCCGGCATTCCATAAAGAGAAAATTCAAAATCTGGTTTCAATCATCGATACGACTATTGAAACACAAGTAAATACCATTAAAGCCGGGGATTTTGTCGATTTGTATCCTTTGATGAATGAATTGGCGTTCGAAGTAGTTGCCAAATCCCTGTTTCATTTTTCAGCAGAAAAGCAGACTTTGAAACGCTTGCAATTCATTATTGAAAAGCTGCAATTGTTTATTGTAAAAGAACTGCGAATGCCCTATAAGAAAATGTGGTATTTTTTAAAAGGAGATATTAATTATCACATGAAATTGGTAAAGGAAAGCAGAAGCATTATCAATACAATTATCGATCACAGAAGACAATCGGATGAAACGCACGACGATTTATTGGATATGTTATTGCACGCGCAATACGACGACGGAACGACCATGACAAACCAACAGCTCATCGACGAGATTTTAATTTTGTTTGTTGCAGGGCACGAAACCACCGCCAATGCCTTAACCTTTACATTAAAACTTTTGGCACAAAATAAGGAAGAATTAAAAAAGGTTGAAGATGAAATCAATAAGGCAAACCACAAAAATGTAACGCCTTTACAAAGTATAGCGCAACTAAATTACACCAAGTGTTGCATTGAAGAAAGTTTGCGCTTATATCCGCCCGCGTGGATAACCGATAGGGTAAATATTGAAGATGATAGGGTGGAAAACTACCATTTAAAAAAAGGAACGATAATTGGCGCTTCCATTTACGAGCTACATAGAAATAAAAACTATTGGGATGATGCCGAGCGTTTTAAACCCGAACGCTTTTTAGAAGAAAACAGAAAACAAATACTGCAATATTACATGCCTTTTGGCGCTGGCCCAAGGCTTTGTATAGGTAATAATTTTGCGATGTACGAAATGATTTTAGCCGTAAAAAGCATCGTAAATAAGTTTCATATTTCAACAGATAATAACACCATAAAAATAAATCCTTTGATAACTTTGAAGCCCGTAGACGTAAAATTGAAGTTTTCATTAAAAGCACCATGATAAATTCAAAAACACAGCATACCAATCTTATTAAAACTGAAGCCAAACGTCTCGGTTTTTTGTCATGCGGCATCAGTAAAGCCGGTTTTTTAGAAGACGAAGCACCGCGTTTGGAAAACTGGTTAAACAACAACATGCATGGGCAAATGCAATACATGGAAAACCATTTTGATAAACGATTGGACCCTACAAAGCTTGTGGAAGGCTCAAAAAGTGTGGTGTCGTTATTGTTAAATTATTACCCGTCGGAGTTACAACATAAAGATTCTTATAAGCTATCCAAATACGCTTATGGCACCGATTACCATTTTATTATAAAAGATAAACTCAAAGCACTATTACATTTTATTCAAGATGAAATAGGCGAAGTTTCCGGAAGGGCCTTTGTAGATTCCGCTCCGGTTCTCGATAAAGCCTGGGCTGCAAAATCTGGTTTAGGATGGATTGGCAAACACAGTAATTTATTAACCCAACAAGTCGGCTCGTTTTATTTTATAGCGGAACTGATTATTGATTTGGATTTGGAATACGATTCGGTAACCACAGACCATTGCGGAACGTGCACTGCATGCATTGATGCCTGCCCAACCGAGGCCATAACCGAACCTTATGTGGTTGATGGCAGCAAATGTATTTCGTATTTCACCATTGAACTCAAAGAAAATATCCCATCGGAATTTAAAGGACAATTTGACGATTGGATGTTTGGTTGCGATGTCTGTCAAGATGTGTGCCCGTGGAACCGTTTTTCAAAAGCGCATAATGAGCCTTTGTTCAATCCGCATCCCGAGTTGTTATCCATGACAAAAAAAGACTGGGAAGAGATAACCCAAGAAACGTTTAGCAAGGTATTTAAAAAATCTGCCGTCAAACGTACCAAGTTTTCGGGATTAAAAAGAAACATCAATTTTTTAAAAGAGTAGTCGTTTCGTAAATAGGATTGTTATATTTGTTGGTTGTTATCCCGCATAGTCGGAAAATCAAAAATATCTAATCCTTATGAGCGAAGAAAGTAAACGTAGAGAAGCCCTTATATACCACGCAAAACCAACTCCAGGTAAAATTAAGGTTGTTCCAACCAAGAAATATGCGAGCCAAAGAGATTTGTCACTGGCCTATTCACCCGGTGTTGCCGAACCTTGTTTAGAAATTGAAAAGGATAAAAACAATGCCTATAAATACACGGCTAAAGGAAATTTGGTAGCTGTAATATCAAACGGAACCGCTGTTTTAGGTTTGGGCAATATTGGACCGGAAGCCTCTAAACCCGTTATGGAAGGGAAAGGTTTACTGTTTAAAATATTTGCAGATATTGATGTGTTTGATATTGAAGTTGACACCGAAAATGTCGACGAATTTATTCAAACCGTAAAGATGATTGCACCCACTTTTGGAGGCATTAATTTAGAAGATATAAAAGCGCCTGAAGCTTTTGAAATAGAGCGTCGATTAAAGGAAGAATTGGATATTCCTGTAATGCACGACGACCAACACGGTACCGCAATTATTTCCGCAGCAGCGTTAATTAACGCTTTGGAAATTGCCAATAAGAACATTGAAGACGTAAACATTGTAATAAGTGGTGCGGGAGCAGCGGCCATTTCTTGTTCCAGGTTATATCAAGCTTTTGGTGCAAAACGTGAAAACATGGTCATGCTCGATAGCAAAGGCGTTATTAGGGATAACCGTGAAAATCTGTCAAAGGAAAAAGCAGAATTTGCTACCCACAAAAACATAGATACGCTTGAGGAAGCCATGCAAAATGCTGATGTGTTTATTGGTTTGTCCATGCCGGATATTGTAACGCCAGACATGCTTTTAAGCATGGCAAATAACCCTATTGTATTTGCTATGGCCAATCCGCATCCCGAAATAAAATACGATATCGCAGTGGCAACGCGTAAAGATATTATTATGGCCACCGGACGAAGCGACCATCCTAATCAAGTTAATAACGTACTTGGTTTTCCGTTTATTTTTAGAGGGGCCTTGGATGTTCGTGCTACAAAAATTAACGAAGCTATGAAAATGGCTGCGGTTAAAGCTTTGGCAAGATTAGCTAAAGAGCCCGTGCCGGAACAGGTTAATATTGCCTATGGCGAAACCCGATTAACTTTCGGGACCGATTACATCATTCCAAAACCCTTTGACCCACGTTTAATAGCCGAAGTGCCACCAGCAGTAGCCAAGGCAGCTATGGAAAGCGGTATTGCCATGGAGCCCATTACCGATTGGGAAAAATATAAAGATGTACTTAGAGAACGCTTAGGTTCGGATAACAAATTGGTAAGGCTGCTGCTAAATAGAGCCAAACTAGACCCTAAACGCGTGGTTTTTGCTGAAGCAGACCAGTTGGCGGTTTTAAAAGCGGCGCAAATAGCCTACGAAGACGGTATTGCATTCCCTATTTTATTGGGAAGAAAAGATGCCATTCAACGTTTAATGAAAGAGATAGAGTTCGATGCCGATGTACCTATTATCGATCCAAAAGCAGATGAGGAAACCGATCGTAAAAACAAATATGCCAAAGTGTATTGGCAACAGCGTAAACGAAGAGGGGTAACGCTTTACTCAGCTCAAAAACTCATGCGCGAGCGTAACTATTTCGCGGCTATGATGGTTAGCGAGGGCGATGCCGATGCTTTAATTTCTGGGTATTCCAGAAATTATCCAACCGTAGTAAAGCCTATGCTTGAGCTTATTGGTATGGCGAAAGGTGCTACAAGAATTGCAACTACTAATGTGATGATGACAAAAAGAGGGCCGCTTTTTTTAAGTGACACCTCCATTAACATCGACCCTAGCGCCAAAGATTTAACCAAAATAGCACAAATGACCTCGCAAGTGGTTAAAATGTTTGGTATGAATCCAGTTATGGCAATGACCTCGTATTCCAATTTCGGGTCTTCAGATCATATTAATGCTTCAAAAGTAAGAGAGGCGGTGTCGTATTTACATAGGCATTTTCCAGATATGGTGGTTGATGGCGAACTGCAAACCGATTTTGCGCTAAACAACGAGATGCTGCGCGAAAAGTTTCCTTTTTCCAAACTAGCAGATAAAAAAGTAAACACCCTTATTTTTCCGAATTTAGATTCAGCAAACATCACTTATAAATTATTAAAAGAGTTGAATGATGCGCAATCTATTGGCCCCATTATGATGGGCATGCGCAAACCCGTACATATCCTTCAGCTAGGAGCAAATGTTGACGAAATTGTAAACATGACGGCCATCGCGGTAATCGATGCGCAACATAAAGAAAAATGGGAACAGGAAAAGGCGAATTCTAAGTCCGTTTAATGCAAATAATTTTATTACATTTGGTTGATTAACGAAAAGGGATAAATGATAACACATATTCAAGGAAAACTCACCGAAAAAAACCCAACAAGTGTTGTTATTGATTGTAACGGAGTAGGTTATATGCTTAATATTTCATTACACACCTATTCTCAAATTCCAGATGGCGACCATTTAAAACTATACACCCATCTTCAAGTAAAAGAAGACTCGCATACGCTTTACGGATTTTCTTCATTGGCCGAACGCGAAATTTTCAGGTTGCTTATTTCTGTTAGCGGTATTGGGTCTAGTATTGCCCGTACCATGCTATCCTCATTAACGCCAAAGCAGGTAAGAGAAGGTATTGCGGTTGGCGATGTGGCGTTAATTCAATCCATTAAGGGTATTGGTGCAAAAACGGCACAGCGTGTTATTATAGATTTAAAAGATAAAATTTTAAAGATTTATGATATTGACGAAGTTTCTGTTTCAAAAGACAATACCAATAAAGATGAAGCGTTATCTGCTTTAGAGGTTCTTGGTTTTGTAAAAAAGCAGGCTGAACGCGTTGTGGATAAAATTATAATGACACAACCCGATGCCAATGTTGAAACCATTATAAAACAAGCGTTAAAAAATTTATAACAGATTTTGAATATAACTAACCTGAATTTTTATAAATCGATTAAACATTACTTTCTTATAGTTTTTGTGCTTTTGTTTACGCTATCTGTTTGGTCTCAAGAGCCCGCACAAGATTCTGTAAAAACAGGATTTAGTTTAGGAAAAATTAAAGCGCCAAACCCCAATAGTGTCGAGTCTAAATACACCTACGATCCCGTAACCAACCGTTACATTTATACCGAAAAAATTGGGACTTACAATATAAAATACCCCGTTATTTTAACGCCAAAAGAGTATTATGCTTTGGTGGCAAAAGAAAATTTAAAAGCCTATTACAAAGAAAAAATTGATGCTTTTGATGGCAAAAAAGCGGGCACAAAAGACGGACAAAAAAACTTAATTCCCGAGTTTTATGTGAAGTCCGATTTTTTCACCTCCATTTTCGGTAGCGATACCATAAGCGTTATTCCGCAAGGTTCAGTAGAAATGGATTTAGGCGTGCTGTTTTCAAAACAAAACAATCCGTCATTTTCACCTAAAAACAGAAGTAATTTCACTTTTGATTTCGACCAGCGCATCAGCTTAAGTTTAATGGGTAAAGTGGGTACACGGTTGCAGGTAACCGCCAATTACGATACACAGGCGAGTTACGATTTTCAAGATATTATTAAATTAGAATACACCCCAACCGAAGATGATATCATTCAAAAAATAGAAGTTGGTAATGTAAGCATGCCCTTAAACAGCTCGTTGATTACGGGGGCGCAAAGTCTGTTTGGTGTAAAGGCGCAATTACAGTTTGGTAAAACTACGGTTACCGGTGTGTTTTCCGAGCAGAAATCGCAGTCCAATAATGTCGTCGCACAAGGTGGCGGAACACTTGAAGAATTCGAATTATTTATAAGGGATTACGACGAAAACCGACACTTCTTTTTAGCACAATATTTTAGAGATACTTATGATGCTTCCCTTGAAACCTATCCGTATATAAATAACAAAGGACTTCAAATTACACGACTTGAAGTTTGGGTAACCAATAGAAGCAACCGAACCGATAATGTTAGAAATATTGTCGCGCTTCAAGATTTAGGAGAAACCGATTTAATAGGCTTACAAACACCGCCAGCAGGCTTTGTAAATGCCGGTTTGGGTGCTGTTCCCGACAACGGAAATAACGATTTCGACCCAACAGCAATAGGAACGTCTGGTGTGCTAACCGAAGCGGTTAGAGATGTGGCAACCGTACAATCGGGTATTTTGGTTTCTAATGTAAACGAAGGATTTGATTATGCCAAACTGGAAAACGCCCGTAAATTAATCAGCAATCAAGAGTATACCTTCAATAAGGATTTAGGCTATATTTCGTTAAACCAACGATTGAATAATGACGAGGTTTTGGCAGTCGCCTTTCAGTATACCATTGGCGGGCAAGTGTACCAAGTGGGGGAGTTTGCAAATGATGGGATTGATGCAACCGATGTGACCACAGATAATTCGGGACAAGTAACTGGCGTTACCAACAAAAACTTAATTTTAAAACTGTTAAAAAGCAGTATCACCAATGTGAATCAGCCTATTTGGAAGCTGATGATGAAAAACATTTACGATACGGGGGCGTATAATTTAAGTCAGGACGATTTTAAGTTGAATATTTTTTACAACGAAGCATCGCCCTTAAATTTTATTACATCTGTTGGAACTACACCTTTTCCAACCCCGGGGCCAAATGAAGATCCTTTAAATGAAACCCCTTTGCTCAGGGTTTTCAGTTTGGATAAATTAAATTTTAATAACGACCCGCAAACCAAAGGCGATGGTTTTTTCGACTTTGTTCCAAACATAACCGTGTTGCCACAAACCGGAAAAATAATATTCCCAAGGGCAGAACCATTTGGAGAATATCTTTTTGATAAACTGTCTTTAAATGCCAGTGAAGATTACGATAATGATGCAACGTACAACGAGAATCAAACAAAATACGTTTACGATGTGTTGTATAAAAGCACCAAAACGGCAGCTTTGGAAGAAGTTGAAAAAAATAAATTCAAATTAAAAGGACGCTATAAATCTGTTGGCGGTGGCGGTATCCCCATTCCTTTTGGCGCGGCAAGAGGTTCTGTTACGGTTACAGCTGGTGGTCGTGTTTTAGTTGAAGGCGTCGATTATGTGGTGGATTATGCTTCAGCACGCGTTGAGATTTTAGACGAAGCGTTAAAAGCATCCAATACACCAATTAATGTGTCCGCTGAAAACAACGCGGTTTTTGGGCAGCAAACAAAACGATTTACGGGCATCAATGTCGAGCATAAATTCAACGAAAACTTTGTGTTGGGCGGTACGCTTTTAAACCTAAACGAGCGCCCAATTACCCAAAAAGCAAATTACGGCTCCGAGCCTATAAACAATACTATCTTCGGATTTAATGGAAACTATTCAACCAAAGTGCCGTTTTTCACACGTTTGGTAAATAAACTGCCAAATATAGATACCGATGTAGAATCTAATTTATCGTTACGCGGTGAGTTTGCATATTTGGCTCCAGGCGCCCCAAAAGGCACGAACCTTAATGGGGAAGCCACATCGTATGTTGATGATTTTGAAGGCTCGCAAGGCAGCATCGATTTAAAATCACAGCAATCGTGGTATTTGTCAAGTACGCCTTTTGACCCCAGTTTGGGCTATACCGAAGTTACAGACCCAAACAGCCCAACAAACCTTCAAAATGGTTACCAACGCGCCATGTTAAACTGGTACACCATCGACCCAATTTTTTACAGCAGCAGACGACCCGATGATATTTCAGATGATGATGTCTCAGACTTATTCACAAGTCGTGTTTTTATAAACGAACTGTTCCCCGAAAGGGATTTGGTGCAAGGTCAAAATTCGGTGCTTTTCACTTTGGATTTGGCGTACTATCCTTCCGAAAGAGGGCCGTACAACTTTAATCCAGCGGCAAATGGCAATACGCTTCCCAATCCGCAACAAAGTTGGGCTGGTATTACCCGAGCATTAACATCAACAGATTTGGAACAGGCCAATGTGGAATATATTGAGTTTTGGTTGCAAGATCCGTTTCAGGAAAACCCAACAAATCCCGGTGGTAAATTGGTGTTTAACTTAGGAAATATTTCTGAGGATGTTTTGGCAGACGGAAGAAAACAATACGAAAACGGATTGCCGGATTCTTCAAACAATGCCTTTACCACAGAGACTTCTTGGGGGCAAACACCGGCAAATCAATCCTTGGTTTATGCGTTTGATACAACAGGGCAAGATAGAATTCTTCAAGATGTTGGGTATGATGGTTTAAGCGATGCAGACGAAAGCGTTAAGTTCCCGGACTTTGCAGGATTGGAAGACCCAGCAAACGATAACTACAGCTATTTTTTAGATGCCGAAGGCGATATTTTTGCACGTTATAAAAAATACAATGGTGTTGAGGGCAATACACCCGATACGTTTTCAGATACCGTTAGAGCCGCCAATACACAACCCGATACCGAAGACATTAATCGTGATAACACCATGAATACGATTAATAGCTATTTTGAATACGAGTTGGATATTACACGCCAGAATTTACCAGAATCGGAGGCTGATTTTAATAACATTCCAAGCGGCAATCCTTTAAAGGAATTTTTAAGGGATTTTAAAAACAGACCAAGATTGCTCCCTAATGGCGATACAAAAAACGTGCGTTGGTATCAGTTCAGGATTCCGGTTCAAGGCAGTCATGTAAATTCTGTTGGAGGTATTAACGATTTAAGATCGGTGCGTTTTGCACGTATGTATCTTAAAGAATTTTCAGAAAATACGGTATTCCGTTTCGGAACTTTAGATTTGGTACGAAGCGATTGGAGACGCTACACGCAAGCTTTAGATAAAAACGACCCCACCCCAGACGACCCTCAAACCGATTTTTCAGTAGGTGTTATCGGAACTCTTGAAAACGAGGGAAGCTACAAAAGACCTCCCGGAATTGATCCTGAGGAATTGTTTAATAACAATACGGTTATTCAGCAAAACGAACAATCGTTAGTGGTTAATGTGTGTAATTTGGAGTCGGAAGATGCTAAGGCAGTTTATAAAAACATAAGTATCGACATGCGTCAATACAAACGTTTACGCATGTTTATGCATGCCGAATCGGGCGAAACTGGGAATGCTTTGTCCAATGATGAATTGGTTGGTTTCATTCGTATTGGTAACGATTTAACCGATAATTTTTATCAAATAGAAATGCCATTGCAGGTTTCAACATCCACAACAAGAGAAGGGTTGTGGCCGGAAGAAAATGAAATTAATTTATCCATTGATGTTTTAGGGCAAATTAAATCCATGGGCATATCAGATGGGACGTTAACCAATTTAGACCCTACATTTTACGATGTTATTAACGGCGAAGCAATCCCAATTACGGGTGACCAATATTCCAATTATGTAGCCGGCCAACACCGTATCGCCATAAAAGGAAATCCTAATTTCGGCGATGTGAGAACACTGATGGTTGGGGTTAAAAATGCGACCAATCGAGATGATGTTTGTGCCGAAGTTTGGTTTAACGAATTGCGTTTGTCCGATTTAGATAACGAAGGCGGTTGGGCAGCCGTTTTAAGTATGGATACCAATTTTGCAGACTTTGCAAATATTAGCGCCACGGGCAGACAAAGCACCTCTGGTTTTGGTACGATTGAGCAAGGTCCCAGCCAGCGAAGTTTAGAAGATGTAAAGCAATACGATGTGGTAACCAATGTAAACGTTGGGCAGTTATTGCCAAAAAAATGGGGCATTCAAGTACCATTTAATTATGCGCAAAGCGAAGAGTTGGTGACCCCGAAATACGATCAGTTTTATAAAGATTTAACTTTGGAGTCCCGATTGGACGCAGCTGACGATAACGCTGAACGTGACAAAATAAAAGAACAATCTGAAGATTACACCAGACGCCAAAGCATCAATTTTATTGGCGTTAGAAAAATAAGAACGGGCGACTCCAAACCGCGTTTTTACGATGTTGAAAATTTAACGCTTAACTATTCGTATAATAAATTAGAGCATCGCGATTTCGAAATTGAAAACTCAGTCAATAAAACGGTTAGGGTTGGGGCTAATTATGCCTTTAATTTTAACCCGATTACGGTTGAACCTTTTAAAAAGAACGATTCGTTATTCAAAAGTAAATATTGGAAAATCCTAAAAGATTTCAACTTCAATGTATTACCTACCAGTTTTACGGTTAATACGGATATCAATCGTCAATTCAACCGACAAAAATTTAGGGATATCGATTTAGGCGCTGGCAACATTGGTATTGAAGAGTTGTTTAGAAGAAATTACACTTTCGATTTTCAATACACCATCAACTATAATTTAACCAAGGCATTAAGCTTAAATTTTACGGCGGCAAACAATAATATTGTCCGTAATTATTTTAAAGACAATATTGTAAACGGCGAGCAAGACCCAACACTTGATGTTTGGGATGGATTTTTGGATTTTGGAGACCCCAACAGGCAAACCCAGGATTTAGGAATTACCTACGAATTGCCCATACATAAAATCCCGACATTCAGTTTTTTAAAAGCAACTTATCAATACAATGGAAATTTTCAGTGGCAAAAAGGTTCCGATTTGTACGGCGAGGTTTTAGGCGGCGATGTTAACTCCATTCAAAACGCAAACACCCATAATATCAATTCAACTTTAGATATGAAAAAGTTGTATAACTATATTGGTTTGGTAAAAAAACCAGTGAGAAGGGTTAGGAGCAGAACACCGCAAAAAGGGAGCCCACCGGGAGCCAATCAAAATGCAACACCCGTAAGAAGCAAAAACACATCGGTTACAAAACTGTTAAATGCAGGCGTTGATATTTTAACCAGTATCAAACGCATTCAATTTAATTACTCCGAGAACAATGGTACTTTTTTACCGGGTTACACTCAAACGCCTGGGTTTATTGGCACGCTAAGGCCAACATTGGGCTATACATTTGGAAGTCAAAGCGATATTAGGCATTTGGCCGCCAGAAACGGATGGTTAACGGTGTTCCCGGAGTTTAATCAACAATACACCGAAACCCATACCAAGCAGTTGGATTTTTCGGCGAATTTAGAGCCTGTAAGCGATTTAAAAATAGACATTGTTGGTAACAGAGCGCATTACGAAAACTATAATGAAAATTATAAAGTTGAAAACGGCGTGTACCAATCCTTAACCCCAAACACCTTTGGAAACTTTAATATTTCAGCCATATTAATTAAAACCGCATTCGGGAAAAGCGATGAAAAAATATCGGATGCCTTTAACGATTTTAGGGCGAATAGATTAAAAATTGCCGATAGGCTTGCCGAGAAATTTTACGGTAATTCAACATACGCCAGAGATGCAGAAGGCTATCCGTTAGGTTTCGGAAAAAACAATCAAGCCGTATTATTGCCCGCGTTTTTAGCGGCTTACTCCGGGCAAGACGCCAACAAGGTTAAAACCAGTGCTTTTAGAGATGTGCCCATTCCTAACTGGGATTTAAAATACACCGGTTTTATGAAGTTTAATTGGTTTAAAAAGCGCTTTAAACGCTTCTCTGTGACACATGGGTATCGCTCAACATATACCATCAATCAGTTTAGCACCAACTTAAATTTGAATACGGATGCCAGTGCCAACGAAGCTCCAATTCCGGGAACAGTTTATGCAAGTCAACCCTCCGAGGCTTTGGACCAATCGGGCAATTATAAAAACGGCACCTTATTTAGCAATATCAATTTAACCGAGCTGTTCAGTCCGTTAATTCGAATTGATTTCGAAATGAAAAACTCCATAAAAATTCTTGCCGAAGTTAAAAAAGACAGATTGTTGTCCTTAAGCTTCGATAATAACTTGCTTACCGAAATTCAAGGTAACGAGTACGTGATTGGGTTGGGGTATCGTATAAAAGACGTGCGTATTCGTTCGCAACTTGCAGGACCCCAAAAGCGTATTGTAAGCGATTTGAATATGAAAGCGGATATATCGGTAAGAGATAACAAAACCATCATCCGTTATTTGGATTTAGAGAACAATCAAGTAACCAGCGGGCAAACCATTTGGGGCTTAAAATATTCGGCAGATTACGCATTTAGCAAAAACCTAACAGGTATTTTCTATTTTGATTATGCGTTTTCTGAATATGCCATTTCAACCGCATTTCCGCAAACCACTATTCGCTCCGGTATTACATTAAGGTATAATTTCGGGAATTAATTTGAAATTAACATCTGAATAAATACATTTGTGAAACTATAAACGAACTAAAATTATTTTAAATGAATATTCCATCAGAATTAAAATACACCAAAGACCACGAGTGGATTCGTATTGAAGGCGACATCGCTACTATTGGCATTACCGATTTTGCACAAAGCGAATTGGGCGACATCGTATATGTTGAGGTTGAAACCGTTGACGAAACCCTCGATGCCGAAGAAGTTTTTGGCACCGTTGAAGCTGTAAAAACCGTATCCGATTTGTTCTTGCCTTTATCTGGTGAAATCATTGATTTTAACGAAGTATTGGAAGACGAGCCGGAAAAAGTAAATAGCGATCCTTATGGCGACGGTTGGATGATTAAGCTTAAATGCTCAGATCTTTCGCAAACAGAAGGCCTTATGTCTGCCGACGATTATAAAGCACTAATCGGTGCTTAAAAAATACGCACTTGTACTTGCGGTATTTTACTCGCTAGGGTTAGCAACAGTAAGTTTAATAACACTTAAAAACTTACCAAATGTTGGTATTAATTTTGCCGATAAAATATTTCATTTTATAGTATACGGTGTGTTGGCATATTTATGGTTTAACACCTTTTTTTTTAAGTTTAAATACAAAAAACGAAAGGCCATATTTTATGCGGCATTGTTTTCAATAATATTTGGTATAATAATTGAGGTATTACAAGGAAGCGCTACAGCATCAAGACATACTGATGTTTATGATGCCATAGCAAATACTTTGGGCGTGTTATTTATGGTAGCAATACTGTTAATTAACAAAAAAATGCATATTAAAAATTAATAATCGTTTGCTTTTTTGACAAATAAATGGTTAATTTAGCAATCTTCAAAAAACAATTAAATTATGGAACCTAAAAAAAATCCTAAGGCAAATGTAGGGCGAAACAGTTCGTTGTATTTTGCAATTGGCTTAGCTTTAATGCTATTCTTAACAAATTATGCGATTAATTACAAAACGTATGATAAGGAAGCTATTGATATCGGACAATTAAATTTAGATGATATTGATGACGAAGAAATTCCGTTAACAGAACAATTACAAACACCGCCACCACCACCGCCACCACCAGCAGCTCCAGAAGTTATTGAGGTTGTAGAGGATGAAGAAGAGGTAGAGGAAACGGTGATTGAATCAACAGAAGCCGACCAAGAAACCGAAATTGTTGAGGTTGAAGAAGTAGAGGTTGAAGAGGTTGAAGAGGATATCGAAGTTCCTTTTGCAGTTATTGAAAACGTACCGGTTTTCCCAGGATGCGAAAGCGGAAATAATGAAGCGAAGAAAGCTTGTATGTCTGAGAAAATTACAAAGTTTGTACAAAAGAAGTTCAATACAGATTTGGCAGGCGATTTAGGATTATCAGGAAGACAGCGTATTAACGTAATCTTTAAAATTGATAAATCGGGTAATATTACAGGTATTCGCTCAAGAGCACCGCACCCTGCTTTAGAAAAAGAAGCGGCAAGAGTAATTAACTTATTGCCTAAAATGAAACCAGGAAAACAACGTGGTAAAGCCGTAACCGTTCCATATTCTTTACCAATTATTTTCCAAGTACAAGATTAATTAAAACCATAAAGCATTTATAATTATTTAAAACCTCGAAGTTCACTTCGGGGTTTTTTTATTTTAATTTCCTTTTGGAGAGGTTAAAACTGTTATGCCAAGGCTTTGAATGAGGTATATAAAATCCCGTTACACTTACTGCAACGGGATTTCTTTTTTGGTATGCTTATTGTGATTTTATCATAATATTAACATTTAAACTATAATAATTATGAAATGAGCATAAACAAAATTGTGTTTATATTCCTGGAAACAATAAATTTTGTTTTGCGAATTGCATTTGACCTTAGTTTGATATAAAACATTAACAAATGAATAATCAAAAAGAAACTCACGAACTCATTCGGCAAAATGAGCTAACTGTGAAAAAATCACAAAAGCATGAGGCAAATTTACAAAAAAACTCCATCATTTATTTTCAAATTGGATTGATTGTGTGTTTGCTGGGAGCCTATGGCTTGTTTGAAATGAAATTTGAAACGACCATCTCCACTTATGGTAACTTGCCCGATTTTGAAGAACCAACTTATGTTGATATTCCAATTATTAAAACGGTAAAGCCAACTATGGAAGAGCCTGTTAAACAGAAACAAACTAAATCTCATGAGTTTGAAGAAGTGCCAAATGATACACCCGATAATCTTTTTAAAGATGATCCAATTGAAAAACCTTCAGATAATTTAAACCCACCGATTGACCCTGGAGATATTGATGTTATTCCTGTACCAGAGGAAGTGCCCGTTCCAATTGCATTTGTAGAGCAAGTACCCATCTATCCAGGTTGTGAAAAGAAAAAAACAAATGACGAAAGGCGTCAATGCATGTCTGAAAAATTAACCAAACTCATTCAAAAAAAGTTTAATACCGGTGTTGGTGAGGATTTAGGTTTGTCTGGAAAGCAAGTTATTCGTACACAGTTTAAAATTGATAAAACAGGCCATGTAACCGATGTTAAAGTTCGAGGCACGCATCCTGAATTGGAAAAAGAAGCACAGCGTGTCATCAATAAAATCCCAGATATGACTCCGGGAAAACAGCGCGATAAAAACGTTGGAGTAAGTTATACGTTACCTATTGTATTTAAAGTTCAGAATTAATAAGTCTAATTACTTTTAAAATATTAAATCCGTTATCAAATAAATTGATAGCGGTTTTTTATGGTTCCGAAAACTTGTGAATAGGTTTAATCGGTTCTAATCTAAAAATTATAGTATCTTTCAGCTCAAAATCAATGCTTATTAAATCCTATGAAGCAATTCATTGTCCTACTTCTACTTTTAGTTCAAAATAATGTATTCTCGCAAGATACTTTTCAATATGAAAAACCACCGGTTTTCCCCAATTGTGAATCAGTAGACATTGAGGCCTTGCAACACTGTTTTGACAACAGCGTATTCACCCATATTTTCTATAATTTTAAAGTGCCACAAAAGACTTTAGACGAAAATTACAAAGGCAACGTTGCCGTGCTTTTTGAAGTGGATACCACAGGTACATTTAAAGTGATTTATGTCGATGCCATTTATAACGAATTAAAAGACGAAGCAAAACGTGTTTTTGCATTGTTCCCCAAGGTAAAACCGGCAACTTATAATGGACGAACGACTTATAAGCAATATTCCATAGCCATTAAAATACCTTTGGTAAATCCATCAAACAGTTCTAAAAATGTTACCGAGGTTGATGAAATCTCTAAACTGGAAGCGGCTGCAAAAGCAGAGTTTGACAGTGTAAACAAAAGTATAAAAGCCTTTGAAAACAAAGGATATTCAAGCCAGTTGAACATTCCTTTTACTCATAGTGACTACGCCAAGTTTGATAGAAATATGAACCTTATCGGCACCAATAGCCACACGGCATCAAAGCCATTTGTTTATGATGAGGTTTCGAATTATTACGATTTTAAAGCTGAAAACCAAAAACTCCAAAAAGAAACCAACACGTGGGCAGGAAAAAAACTTTGGAACGAACATTTAGTGCAAATACAAAGTAAGGATTATTGGTTTACCATCGACCCGATTTTCGATTTGCAAGTGGGTAAAGATACCGATGCCGATTTTAATTCAACCTACAACAACACCCGCGGGTTTTTGGTACAAGGTGGTTTGGGGAAAAAACTGAATTTTTATGCCTCGGTTTTCGAGAGCCAAGGGCGATTTGCACAATACGTTAATCGATATGCCGAAAGCTTAAAAGCCTTTGGACCGGATCCGGCCATTATTCCCGGGCGTGGTATCGCCAAACGTTTTAAAAGCGATTCTTACGATTATCCGGTTGCCGAAGCGTATTTGTCATACGCGCCAGCAAAGTTTATAAACATACAGTTTGGCCACGGTAAGAATTTTATTGGCGATGGGTACCGTTCGCTATTATTAAGCGATGTGGCAAGTCCGCACCCGTTTTTAAAATTGAACACCAAATTCTGGAAAATAAAATACACCAATACTTGGCTATGGTTAAAAGATGTGCGACTGGAAGTAACTGAAGATGGCGCTTTTTTAACCAAATATTTGGCAAGCCATTATTTAAGTTGGAATGTTTCAAAACGATTTAATTTAGGCTTGTTTGAGTCGGTAATTTGGACGAACTCGAATAACAGGGGTTTCGATGTTAACTATTTAAACCCCATTATTTTTTACAGGGCTATTGAGTTCGAAACGGGGCAAGATGCCGGAAATGCCATAATTGGCGCTTCGGCAAAATACAAATGGAACGATAATGTAAATATTTACAGTCAGTTTGTTTTAGATGAATTTTCGCTGGGCGATATAAAAGGCGGTGAGAGAAGTTGGAAAAACAAATACGGATATCAAATAGGGGTTAAATATTTTAATGCCTTTAAAGTTGATAATTTAATGCTTCAGTTTGAATATAACCGCATACGGCCTTACACCTATTCGCACAATACGATTGCGACAAATTACGGACACAACAGCCAATCGATGGCGCATTTATGGGGCGCAAACTTTAGTGAAGCGATTCTAATTGGGCGTTACCATTACAAGCGTTGGTTTGCCGATGCGAAACTTATTTTTGGTGTTCGCGGATTGGATTTTAACGATGGCACCGATAATTTTAGTTACGGCGCGGATATTTTTAGAAACTATAACGACCGCCCTTTTGATACCGGTGTTGAAGTTGGGCAAGGCATAAAAACAAAAACCTTTAACGGCAATTTGAAAGCGGGTTACGTCATTAATCCGGCATCAAATTTAAAGCTGTTTACCGATATTAGTTTTAGAAACTTTAACCCAGAAGCTATTACAACTTCAACGTTTAAAAGCAACACCGTTTGGTTTAATTTTGGACTACGAACCGATTTGTTTAATTGGTATTTCGACAACTAAAGTTGTCGTGCTGAACTTGTTTCAGCATCTCATAATTCTTTTCCTAAAACCAAGTTGAACTCATTCCGATGCATATCGGGATCTTATCAATTTCATCCTTCCAACAAAGGAGGGAATCTCAATTTTGAGAAGTCTTTATTTGGCGCATTCAAAATTGTAAGCTGAACTATTCCCGATACATATCGGGAACTTATAAACTTTGTCATTCCTGCGAAAGCAGGAATCCCATAAAAAGAACCTAACCTTTAACTGACTCCTTTCTAAACTTCATTTTACGGGTTTCCCACAGCAGTAAATATTAAAAACCATCTGTTTTCGATGAAGTGCATAGTATTACTTATGCTTTATGCCGTTTTTTTTCTTACATTTATTTTAAAATTTAAGCCCAATATATTATGAAAAAGTTATTATTTGTTTTATCGCTTACCTTAAGCTTGTCTTGTTGTAATAAAGACGACAACCCAAGAAACCCCATAGACCAACTACCACCAGCTACACAAACTGGAGAGAATACGTTTGGGTGTTTGGTTAATGGAGAACCATTAGTTATAACTAACTCAAGAGAACAAGTAGCTATCTATCAACAAGGACAATTGCAATTTGGAGGGGGGGCATAACTATGATTTTAGGTGATCCAATAAAAATTAATGAGGAATATGATTTAACAGGTAAGGCTAGATTTTTTGTTGATCCAAATCCTCAATTAGGTTGTCATTATGATTTCCAAGACTCATATCAAGGAAATTTAATATTTAGTAAAATAGATAGAGTTAATTATTTCATTTCAGGAACATTTTCATTTTCTACTATTACTAATAATTGTGAGGACATAAAAATCACCGAAGGGCGTTTCGATATGAAATATATCCCGTAATAATATAATTTTTAAACATTTTAATCCATTTTAATTATGAAAAAACTACTCGTTTTTACACTACTCTGTATTGCCTTTTTTTGCGGTAATGCACAAAACAATGATTACTACAACCGCATGCAACATGTGTTTGGTAACATTGATAAAACCAAAGTTACAACAGGTTACCTTAAGGAATTTGGGATTCGGTTTAATGAAGTGGAAAACTACAATGGCGTTTTAAGCACCAATAACCTTGTGGATAAAACCCAATGGCAGTCTTTGTACAGTTCACTCTACACCATGCGTGTAGGTACTGTAGCCCAAAATATGATAGTACCAAATACGGTATTCAACAATTTAAAAAACTAACAAGCCAACAGTACAGAAGATGTGTTATTGGCGGCGCAGTATTACACCTACCAACAATATAAAACCAATGCGGTAAGCAATGGCGATGTTACAGTTAGTAACGACCGTATTTATGACGTGGCAGGTAGAAACCCGTACGATACCAAAACCATTTTTGGGGTTGCACCATTAAAAAAACAATTACAGGGTAATACCTTTAGCTTTAAACTGCCAAGTGGTTTAATATATACCAACACCAGTTTAACCCTAAGCCAAGTACAAATGGATTTTGACGATGGCAATGGTTACCAAACCATCACACTTAATACCGCTAAAAATGTTACTTACAGTTCTGGGGGTGAAAAGGAGCTAAAAGTAAAGTTTGTATATAGTGGTGGTCCAACCCTATATAGCCATTCCAAAATTTGGGTAGATTATATAGCACCGCAAGGCGGCCCATTGGCGCGGTTTAGCGGTAATGGGTTTCTTAACCAAAATGGTACTTTGTGGTTTAACAACCCTGTAACAGGCAATCCTTGGAATGGAGGCAATGCAACAGGGCGGATAACCATAGAATTGGCACCTGGGCACACCCAACTCACCAAACCCCTGATTGTAGTGGAAGGTTTTGACCCTGATAACCGATTTAATTATTTTAGTTTGATTAATTCTCAAGAGCCAGGAGGTTTAGAAGTTGATTTAGACCCTAACCCTTCAAATTTTTATAGTTTAAATGAAGCCATAGAAGATGAAGGTTACGATTTGGTATTTATAGACTACGTAAACAGTACCGATTATATACAGCGTAATGCCTATATGGTAGAGGAAGTAATACGCCAAATAAACCAACTAAAAGTAGGCAATGAGAAAAACGTGGTCTTGGGTATGAGCATGGGTGGTTTGGTGGCCCGTTATGCTTTACGCGATATGGAGATTAACAGCGAAATTCACGACACTAAACTCTACATTAGCCATGATGCACCGCACCAAGGTGCTAATGTGCCTCTTGGTTTTCAAGCTTTAGCAAGACATTTATATGGCGAAGAAATTAGTATTCCTATACTGTTAAGTTTAATTGATTTTGACATTGTAAGCTTGCCAAGTTTAGTTCCAGATTTAAATAATGGTTATAATTTATTACAATCTCCAGCGGCACAACAAATGCTTACGTACCAATTACAAGGTGCTGGGGCTAATGTTTCTGTAAATAACAACACATTACACGATAGTTTTTCCACAGAACTTTCTAATATGGGATATCCGCAGCAAAATGGCATCAGGAATATTGCCATAGCCAATGGTTCAGAATGTGGCAACCCTTTAGGTTTTAACGCATACGATACCTTGGTAGATGTTAATGAGACAGTAGATTTGCCTTTTTTTATTACTAACGTAGCATTAGCGTTTATAAACCTAGCAGGTTGGAATCCTTTAAAATCAATAAGCTCTCTTTTGTCAACAAATACAGATATTAAAGTACAAGTTAATGTTAAGGCATTGCCAAATCAAGAATCTAAACAAATATATAAGGGAAAAATTTTCATTAGAAAAGCAGTTTTAGGGTTTATAATTATTCATGAAGATTTGATAGATCAGAAAACGCTTAATTCTTCATCATCCATGTTGCCATTGGATAATGCCAATGGTGGTGTCTATAACATTGATACATTTGTAACGCTACCACCAGAATTTAATAGTTATGTTTTAGAACGTGAATTTAATTTTATACCTACTTTTAGTAGTTTGGATATTGGTGGTGGCAACCAAACTATAAACTATTTGGATTTAAACAAAGCTTATTCGCCTTTGTCTCCTCCAAAGTCACCAAAAAACACACCCTTTGATAATTTTTTCACAAACGAATTAAGTAGCGAACAACATATTCAGTTTACGTTAAATAATGGTAATTGGCTTATTGAAGAATTAGATAGTGATAATAATCAAGGCTTTTTTTCTTGCGCTTCAACAGATTGTACAGGAACTTTAAATTTAAAAATATTAGGTAAAGAGAATATTTGTGGAACAAATTCTGAAGCTTATTCTGTAGGTAACTTGTCATCTTTAGTAAATCCAAATTGGAGTATTTCACCTTCGGGAGATTTTACTCTAGCTACAACTGGAAATAATATTATTGTTACGCCTAACAGTAATTTTACTGGCAATGCTACATTAAGAGCAATAATTAGTACTCAATGTGGTGATTTTTTTACACTAACAAAAAAAATATGGATAGGAAAACCAAAAATTAATAATCTCCCTCCTGGTCCTGGACAGGCACCTTCAAATACTTTTTGCCAAACCTATAATTATGAACCTCAAAACTCAATAACGGTTGATGCACAAGGCCTTGATTATGGCACTTCAAATAGCGATTGGGAATGGACACCAATTACAAATAACTTTATTTATAATACATATAAAAATAAAATTAACATTATACCTCATCAATTAGGTACTATAGTTTTTACAGTTAGAGTAAAAAATTCATGTGGTTGGTCTGTACCCGCTATATTTCAGTATCTGGTTACAGATTGTGGGCCTGGTGGAGGGCAACAGTTTAGAGTGTCTCCAAACCCAGCTACCAGTACTATAAATATTTCACATAAAAACACATCATCAGAATTTATAAAACAATTGGACGATATAACACAATTAAAGCTTTACGATTTTTCCAGCACTGTTTTAATTGAAAAACGTAACGGTAGTTTAAAGACATTAAACATATCCAGACTAAAAGAAGGTATTTATTATTTGGAAATTACTTCTGGTGATAAAACAGAAGTGCATAAAATTGTAGTAGATAAATAAAGGCTATCTAAAATTAAATAAGAAAGAGACCATTCGGAAGAAAGGTCTCTTTTTATATTTATGAATCATTAATGTCCGGTTAAGAATATTTTTGGTTTCACAAACCATTATTAGAACAATGGTTTTCATGGGTTTTTAAAATAGCACCTTACTTTTCGGAATGGTTTTATGGAAATAGAGCAAGTCAATTTTCTTTTGAAGTTATACCTGTTTGTCAGGTAGTTAAATCCGAGTCTTGGTTCTAATATCTAAAAGCGAAGCGGTCTTATGTCTTTTATCGGATAATACTGATTATGGATAAATTTTCACTCTTCCTTCAAACTAATATAAAAAGCACGCCTGATCTGCTCATCGTTTATAAACCAATCGCCATAATTTAAAGCGGTATATTCTTTGGTAATGGCTGCGTTATTGGTTACTTCGGCTTCGGTCTTGCCTTTTTTAATTTCGGCCAAAACACGGGTTTTTAATGTTTCGAGCATGGTTAAATACGCGGTAAGTTCTTGTTTATTGGACAGGTTTCGGTGTCCCGGAATAATTTTGGTGTCGTCGTCAACCAGCATTAAAGCGTGTTTTGCAGCGTTTATATAGCCGTTTACACTGCCACCCGTTGATAAATCGATAAACGGGTATTTGCCCTGAAAATAGGTGTCGCCCATGTGCAGTACATTGCTGTTGGGGAAATAAATCATGGCATCGCCATCGGTATGCGCATTATCGACATGAAACACCATAATATCTTCGCCGTTCATGTGAAAGGTGATGTTGTCTGAAAATGAAACCAAGGGTAGTTTTGTTGGTGACGCTTTGGTGGTTCTGTCGCGATATTGGTCAAATTGGTCAACGCTCATGCGCTTTCTAACATTGTCGTGCGCTACGATTATAGCGCCTTCGTTTTTAATGTTTTCGTTACCGCCAACATGGTCGTGGTGCCAATGGGTGTTAATTAAAAATTTTATGGGTTTATCGCTTATCGCCCTAATGGCTGCCAGAATTTTTGGTGTTAAGGGTGCAAATTGGCTATCAATCATAATAATTCCATCATCGCCAACCGAAATTCCAATATTGCCACCTTGACCTTCGAGCATATAAATGTTTTCGGAAAGTTTATGGGTTTTTATGACAACCTCGTTGTTTTGGGCACAGGTCAAAAATGCTACCGAAAGAGCCAAAAAAGTGCAAATGGTTTTTAGTGTTTTCATTTTAAAGATATGTGAAGCATTAGTAGTGCTATAAAAATACAAAATTATGGGCGAAGCTGTGTTTTTTATTTTTTGAATACTTTGGTGGGTTAAATTGGTTTAATAAAGTATCTTTGCAATCGCGTTATAAAACGACCAAGAAAAGGAAACATTGAGCAAGTCAAAATCTTCAATAGCAACCCATTCAGTAATTTCAGATTTTAAGGAAATCACTAAAATGCGATTGGCGTTAAGCGTGGTGTTTTCGTCCCTTGCCGGTTATTTATTGGGTGCCGAAACGGTAGATTTTACAACCTTGGTTTTATTGGCTTTTGGTGGTTATTTTATGGTTGGCGCATCAAATGCCTTTAATCAAATTATTGAAAAAGATTTGGATGCGTTGATGAATCGTACCAAGGATAGGCCTATTCCCGCCGGACGCATGTCGGTAAACACTGCTTTTATAATCGCTTCTATTTTTACGGTTTTGGGCATTATTATTTTGTACAGCATCAATAAGCAAACTGCCATGTTTGGTGCCATTTCCATATTTTTATACACCTGTGTTTATACACCTTTAAAAACCAAAACCCCGTTAGCGGTATTTGTTGGCGCCATTCCGGGAGCCATTCCATTTATGTTGGGTTGGGTTGCCGCTACAGACAATTTTGGCATAGAACCCGGAACTTTATTCGCGCTACAATTTTTTTGGCAATTCCCTCATTTTTGGGCCATAGGTTGGTTTTTGTTTGAAGATTATAAAAAGGGCGGATTCTTTATGCTACCTACGGGAAAACAAGACAAAGGCACCGCGGTACAAACCATAATGTACACCATTTGGACTTTGATAGTATCAATTATTCCGGTGTTTGGTTTTACAGGAGAATTACAATTGTCTATCGTATCGACGGTCATAGTATTGCTTTTAGGATTGTGGATGCTGTATTACGCCATTCGCTTATTCAAATTAATGACTGAAAAATCAGCTAAACAATTGATGCTGGTTAGTGTGTCTTATATCTCATTAGTGCAAATAGTATATGTTATAGATAAATTTATTAGATAACTATGGATTTAACTCAAGGAACTTTAGAAGAAAAAAATAACAGAGCCAAAAAAATGATGCTTTGGTTTGGAATCGTTTCACTTATTATGTCGTTTGCGGGATGGACAAGCGCATTTATAGTAAGTAGCTCCAGACCCGATTGGTTATCGGATTTTCAGTTGCCAAACGCATTTATAATAAGTACCGTTATTATTGTAATAAGCAGTATTACATTTATTTTAGCTAAAAAAGCTTTAAAAAAAGAAAATAGGCAAGCCACCACATTATGGTTGTTAACCACATTGGTGTTGGGTATCGCATTTATTTCCTGTCAATTTATGGGCTTTCAGCAAATTATAGATTTGGGATATAATTTTACGGGGCCAACTAGCAATGTTACCATGTCTTACATTTACTTGATAGCTATTGTGCATATTTTGCACGTGGTTGTTGGGTTGGTTTGTTTGTTGGTGGTAATTTATAATCATTTTAAACAAAAGTACAATCCGAGCAAAATGTTAGGGTTCGAGTTGGCGGCTACCTTTTGGCATTTTATAGATATACTGTGGGTGTATTTATTTTTGTTTTTATACTTTGCCAAGTAATATCTGTTGTTAAATTAGGCCATTGCAAACTATTTAGTAAAGTTTTTATTTGTGTTTTTTTGAATTTTAGATGCGGATGTTTCTTTAGATAAATAAATTGATTATTTTTGTCCAACTAAAAAACAACCAATACATATGAGTACTACAGTTGTAAATACTGGAACGGAAGGAAAAACTTGGGGTGGAGGAAACAAGCCGCTAAAAGCCAGTTACGGTAAATTGATGATGTGGTTTTTTATCACTTCTGATGCCTTAACCTTCACAGGGTTTTTAGCAGCCTACGGATTTTCAAGATTTAAATATGCCGAAATTTGGCCTATTGCAGACGATGTTTACACACACGTCCCTTTTATTCATGGCGATTATCCAATGATATTCGTGGCATTCATGACCTTTATTTTAATTATGTCGTCCGTAACCATGGTTTTGGCCGTTGATGCAGGGCATAAATTAGATAAGGCAAAAACCACCATTTATATGTTTTTAACCGTTATAGGCGGACTTATATTTTTAAGCTCACAAGCTTATGAATGGACCACGTTTATAAATGGTACTTATGGCGCTGTTGGAACGCATGGCGGGAATATTATCCAGTTTGTTGATACCGATGGAAAACGTGTGGCTTTAAAAGATTTTGCCATAGCCGAACATTCTGATCGCGAGCAACATTTAAGAAATAACGGCTTGTGGTTTAATGGAGAAAAAGCCTTGACTAGCTTTAATTTAAATGAAGTGATTGCAGGTTTTGAAGCTAACTCAGACTTATTGATTAAAACAACTTACGCAGATGAACACGGACATAAAATTATTTTGTCCAGAAGTGAATCGTTAAACGAATTAAAAACCAAAGGTAAAAATGTAGTTGAGGGCGCCAATCTTATTCAAAACGAATATGGCCCACCACTATTTGCAAACTACTTCTTTTTTATTACAGGTTTTCACGGTTTTCACGTATCTATTGGGGTTTTGTTAAACGTTATAATTTTCTTTAACGTGATTTTGGGAACCTACGAGCGCAGAGGAAGTTACGAAATGGTTGAAAAAGTAGGGTTGTATTGGCACTTTGTAGATTTAGTTTGGGTGTTTGTATTTACATTCTTCTACTTGGTTTAATTCGAAAAAAACAGATTATAACATGGCACACGAACATAAATTAGAAATTTTTAGAGGTTTATTAAAGTTTAAATCCAACACCCAAAAAATTTGGGGTGTATTAATCTTTTTATCGCTTGTAACTGCAGTAGAGGTTGTTTTGGGTATTTACAAACCAGAAAGCTTAATGGTAAAGGTTTTGGGCATGAAACTCTTAAACTGGATATTCATCATCTTAACCGTTGTAAAAGCGTATTACATTACATGGGATTTTATGCACATGCGAGATGAAACTAAAGCGCTTAGGCGCATGGTGGTTTGGACTGCAGCAATCTTAATATTGTACCTAATATTTATCCTATTACAAGAAGGCGGATACATTTTTGATGTTTTTAAAAAGGGATTTGTAAAAGACGATTTTTAAAAGAATTTAATTTGAATATACCTGTGTATATTCGAAGTGTTAAATAGAGTTATAAAGGCGGTTATTAAACTGCCTTTATTTATTTTTGTAAACCAATAATTTGGGTGATTTAAAGGTCAGTATATAATGTATTATAAAAAAATTAGCCGCTATGTCGTTTTAGGAGTTTTGTTCTTTCTTCCCGTAACCTTTTTATTGTTTTTATACCCAGCAACGCACAATTACGAGCCGTTGGAGGTTGTAAATAAAAACGTATCGGATTTACAGGCTTTCGCATCAAATTCAAATGATTCCATTGTTTTAAAGAATCACATAACCGTCCTGGGTTTTTTAGGAAATAATCCTATGGACAAGCTTATCGCAAACTCGAATTTAAAGGAATTGGTATACGATAAGTTTAAGGGCTTTAAACGATTTCAAATCGTAATAGTGGCGCCTAAAGGCACTGAAGCTGTAGTTGAAGATCTTAAAAGGGAAATAGCATCTTATGAAGACTTGCGGTTTTGGCATTTTGTGTTTGGTGAACCCAACGATATTCAGCGCTTGTTTTTTAGTTTAAAATCGAAAGAGAATCTCAATGACGATTTATCATCAAACCACGTGTTTGTTGTTGATAAAGATTTAAGCCAACGCGGAAGATTGGATGACAGAACAGACAGGGAAATTGAAAAAAACAAACCGGTTTATGGGTTAAGCTCCTATGATTGCATTGAGGTTGCCGAAATTAAAAATAAAATGAGCGACGATTTACGTATTTTATTTACTGAATACAGACAAAAACGAAAAGGCGAATTTAACTCGGATACCCGAAGAGCAAACGATTTAAAATCAGAAACAAATTAAAACTGGTTTGCCACACTTGAGTTACAAACACTAAACGAAACTATCCTTCAAGGTTTTAAAAATCTTGAAGGTATTGCATAAAAAAAAGAAGATTCTCTCCTTCACTTCGACAAGCTCAGCGTGACACGAGGGAATGTAAAAAGAATTGAAATGAAAAAAACGAATTATTCATATATAGGCATCGCATTTATAATACTTGTTTTCGGAATCATTTTTATTCCCAAAATAATGGATAGAATTTCCAATAACGATGTAATTCGCAACGAAAGCAGAAGTGATTTTGCCAACGATAAAAAAACATCGATTTCAGATTTATCATTTATCGAAATTAATGGCGAACCTAAAAAAGTGCCAGCATTTTCATTTACAAATCAAGATGGAAAAACCATCACCAATAAAGATTACGAGGGTAAGGTTTATGTGATTGAATTTTTCTTTACCACTTGCCCAACTATTTGCCCACGGATGAATGCAAACCTTATTCAAATTCAAAATACCTTTAAAGGTTTTGAGGATTTTGGCGTGGCGTCTTTCACTATAAATCCCGGATACGATACGCCGGAAATCCTTAAAGATTATGCTGAACATTATGGCGTAACAAACCCCAATTGGCATTTAATGACCGGCGATAAAAACACCATTTATAAATTGGCTAACGAAGGCTTTAATTTATATACGGGCGAAAATGAAGCGGTTGAAGGCGGTTTTGAGCATTCGGGAAATTTTGCCTTAATCGATAAAAACGGATTTATCCGCTCCAGAAAAGACCGGTTTGGAAACCCCATAATTTACTACCGAGGCATCGTGTCGGAAGCAGAAGGCGTTGATGAAGACGGGATTAAAGAAGAAATTAGCGCTTTAAAAGAAGATATTAAAAAATTGCTGAACGAATAAATTAACGTCATTCTGAACTTGTTTCAGAATCACATAATTTTTTTAAAATGAATAATCAAGACCCTATTTTAGACGATAAGAAATACAATAAGCTAATTGTTGTTTTGTCCATTGTTATCCCCATTATTGTAGCAGCCTTGTTTAGCGTGAGAATACCAAATGTAGAGCCTTTAAGTTTTTTACCGCCCATTTATGCTACCATAAACGGACTTACAGCAGTTATTTTGGTCATTGCCTTTTTTGCCATAAAAAAGAAAAACAGGGTGTTGCACGAAAATTTAATGACCACCGCTATTTGGTGTTCAGCACTTTTTTTACTCATGTACATGGCGTATCACATGACCAGCGATTCTACAAAATTTGGAGGCGAAGGTGTTATAAAATATGTATATTACTTTGTTTTGTTAACACATATTGTATTGTCTATCGCCGTTGTTCCATTCGTATTAATTACGTATGCCAGAGCCATAACAAACAATTTTGAGAAACATAAAAAAATAGCGAGAATCACATTTCCGTTATGGCTATATGTTGCCGTTACGGGTGTTATTGTTTATATTATGATTTCGCCTTATTACTAACCTATAAGGTTTTTAAAACTTAATTATGAAACGTAAAATCATTTTACTTCTATTTTCTTTCCTCTTTTTTCTGGAAACCAATGCCCAATGCGCTATGTGTCGCGCCGTTTTAGAAAGCGAAGAAGGACAAACCGCAGCCCAAGGCATTAACGATGGTATTGTATACCTCATGGCTGTTCCCTATATTTTGGTGTTTGGTATAGGATTTTTTATTTATAAGAAATATAATACGTTAAAAAAATAATAAAAACTTTTTTTAACTTATATTGTAACATTTCTTTGTGTTACTAGTCTAATTGCAAAGTGCTTTAGCTAAAACTTAAAACCAATCATTGCCCATGTTAAAAATCAGTCAGCTTCACAAGTCCTATCCCATAGGCGATTCCAGTTTACATGTTTTAAAAGGTATCGATCTTTCTGTTGAAGAAGGAGAAATGGTTGCCATAATGGGCTCTTCGGGTTCAGGAAAATCTACTTTACTAAATATTATCGGTATGTTAGATGAAGCTGATGAAGGCGAATATATCCTTGATGGATTGCAAATAAAAGATCTTACCGAAAAAAAAGCAGCCGTTTACAGAAATAAATTTTTAGGGTTTATTTTTCAATCCTTCAACCTAATCAACTATAAAAACGCCCTTGAAAATGTGGCGCTTCCGTTGTATTACCAAGGCATGAAACGCAAACAGCGCCAGGAATTGGCCATGTTTCATTTAGAAAAAGTAGGTTTGGCAAATTGGGCGCAACATTTACCAAAAGAACTTTCCGGAGGTCAAAACCAACGTGTCGCCATCGCAAGAGCCTTGGCTGCAAATCCAAAATTATTATTGGCTGATGAGCCCACAGGTGCTTTGGATACCACAACATCTTATGAGATTATGGCTTTTATTCAGCAGTTAAACGATGAAGGCAAAACCATACTAATGGTAACACACGAGGAAGATATTGCAAACATGTGCAAGCGTATTGTTAGGCTACGCGATGGTGTTATAATAGAAGATAAAAAAGTACAACAGGTTAGAGCCCAACAGCATGTTTGATTTAGACCTTTGGCGCGAAATATTTCAGAGTATCAATAAAAACAGAACCCGAAGTTTATTGTCGGGTTTTACGGTTGCGTTTGCCATATTGTTGTTTACCATTCTTTTTGGTATTGCCAATGGTTTAAAAAACACCTTTGCCGAAGCCTTTGTCGATGATGCCAATAACTCCATTTTTATTCATTCGGGAAGAACTACAAAAGCACATAAAGGCTTACAGGCCGGTCGTCGTATTCAGTTTAAAAACGAAGATTTTAGTTATGTAAAAGGTGAATTTGGCAATAAAGTTGAATTTATTACGGCACGAATTTATAGAAACGTACAGGCCTCTTTCAGGAACGAACAAAACAATTACAGCTTAAGAGCCGTGCATCCAGACCACCAATTTTTAGAAAAAACAAAAATAAAGGAAGGTCGATATATCAACCAAAGCGATTTACATAACAGAACAAAAGTTGTTGTAATTGGTAGATTGGTTGAAGAAGATTTATTTTTAAAAACAACGGCATTAGGGAAATACATTAACCTGAATGGCATACAATATAAAGTTGTTGGCGTTTTTACAGATGATGGCGGCGATAACGAAGAGCGATTGATTTACATGCCAGTAACAACAGCGCAACATCTATATGGCAACAACGACTATATCGATCAAATAAACCTCACCTACAACCCTAAAATGGGCTACGATGAAGCCTTGGCTTTCAGTACCTTATTAACTCGAAAACTTAAAGACCGTTTTTCTGTTGCCAGTAGCGATCAAAGAGCCGTTAGGGTTCGTAATATGGCAGAAGGCACAAAACAGGTAGACGCACTAACAGGCGGTTTAACCGTAATTATTCTGGTTATTGGTTTTGGTACTTTAATAGCTGGAATTGTGGGCATAAGCAACATCATGATTTTTATTGTAAAGGAACGTACCAAAGAAATTGGTATCCGTAAGGCATTAGGGGCGTCGCCGCGATCTATAGTTTCCATCATTTTAATCGAATCTATTTTAATAACGGCGATGGCGGGTTACGTAGGTTTGGTAATTGGTGTTGGTGTTTTAGAACTTGTTAAACCCTATTTGGTAGACTATTTTATAAAAGACCCAGGTGTAAGCAATAGCCTTGTAATTGGCGCTACCATTACGCTTATTACGGCTGGCGCTATTGCGGGATATTTACCGGCAAAAAAAGCATCGAAAATTAAACCTATTGTAGCATTAAGAGACGATTAATTATGTTTAGATTTTTATTCGACAGAGATACATGGCAAGAAGTTTACGATAGCTTTAGCAAAAACAAACTAAGGTCTATACTTACTATGGTTGGTGTTTGGTGGGGTATTTTATTGTTAATTGGGTTGTTGGGTTCTGCTAAAGGCTTGGAAAATTCATTTAACAGATTGTTCGGGAGCTTTGCAACCAACAGTGTTTTTGTTTGGGGACAAAGTACCAGCAAACCATTTAAAGGCTTCCAAGAAGGCAAGCTAGTGCGGTTAACATTGTCTGATGCCAAAAAAGTAGAAGAAAACGTGGAAGGCATTGAGTTTGTCGTTCCTAGAAATCAAAATCAGGCACAAGTTATTCGGAATTTCTTATCGGGTAATTTTGGCATCAATGGCGATTATCCATTGTTGGACCAAGTTCAAAAGAAAAAATTAATTCACGGCAGGTTTATTAATCAGAACGATATTGATGATAATAAAAAGACAGCTGTCATTTCAGAAGAAATTTATAAACAGTTATTTGAAAAGGACGAAAATGTTATCGGCGAGTACATTCAAATAAACAGCATCAATTTTAAGGTTGTGGGCATGTTTGAAAACGGCAATGTCAATATGGGTCCCACATCCGATATCCATATTCCGTTTACCACCTTTCAGCAAATATACAATCAAGGCGATAGAATTGGTTGGATGATGATAACCGGAAAACCCGAATACGATATCAAACAAATTGAAAACGACGCTAAACTGTTACTAAAAAACCTAAACAGCATTCATCCCAACGATAAGCGTGCCTTTGGTAGTTTTAATCTCGGTAAAGAATTTGCAAAAGTCACGGGTTTTTTAACGGGCATGCAGTTTTTAACGTGGTTTGTAGGCATTGCCACCTTAATTGCCGGCGTGTTTGCCATTGGTAATATTTTGCTTATTACGGTTAAAGAACGCACCAAGGAAATTGGCGTACGTCGTGCCTTGGGCGCCACACCTTTCGAGATTAAAAGGCAAATAGTGGTCGAGGCTGTATTTTTAACCTTATTGGCTGGATTGTTAGGTATTATTTCTGGCGGGTGGATTTTAATTTTATTAGACCATTTTTTCGGACAAGGAGCAGACGCCGCCATTGTAAACGCATCAGTCTCTATCGCCGTTGTATTTATAGCATTAATAATTTTAGTAGTATTAGGGACTTTAATAGGCTTAATTCCGGCATTTAAGGCCACGAGTATAAAACCAATTGAAGCATTAAGAGAAGAATAAACAATCATAAAAAAATGAACAAAACAGTAAAGATTATTTTTGGAATAGTTGCTATTATAGCATTGGCATTTGTTTTAAAGTATTTTAAAGATGCCAACTCAAAATCTATTGAAGATTTTAAAGTGGAGGAACCATTTTACACATCCATCAACACCAAAGCTGTGGCAACAGGCAAATTAAATCCCGAGGAAGAGATTGAACTGAAACCTCAAATATCTGGGATTGTTGATAAAATTCTTGTTGAAGAAGGCGATATTGTTAGTAAAGGCGATTTGATTGCAAAAATTAGAGTGGTGCCAAACGAGCAAAGTTTGGTAAGCGCAAAAAGCCGTATTTCGTCTTCAAAATTATCATATGATAATGCCAAAACACTATATGATAGAAATAAGACCTTGTTTGAAAAAGGCGTGATTTCCCAACAAGATTTCGAAAACAGCGAGCTCTCTTTCAATCAGGCAAAGGAGTCACTCGCACAGGCCCAAAATGATTATCAGATTATTAAACGAGGTTCAATTTCTGGCGGAAGTTCTGCCAATACCAACATTGTAGCCCAAATACCGGGTACTATTTTAGAAATCCCCGTACGCGAAGGCGATCAAGTTATTCAAAGTAATAATTTTAATGCAGGTACGACCATTGCTACTATAGCCGATATGAGCAAAATGATTTTTGAAGGTAAAGTAGATGAAGCCGAAGTTGGAAAATTACAAGAAGGCAAGGAGATTAGAGTCTTGTTGGGTGCTATTACCGACAAAGAATTTCCAGCAAAACTAACCTTTGTGGCACCAAAAGGACAAGAAGAAAACGGCGCGGTACAGTTTACCATAAAAGCCGATGTGGAGGTTGAACAAAGCACCAATATTAGAGCAGGCTATAGCGCCAATGCCGAAATTGATATTGAAGCTAAAGACAGTGTTCTGGCAATAAGAGAGGCATTACTGCAATACAATAGAATTACCGAAAAACCATTTGTTGAAATATTGGACGGCGAAAATAAATATAGAAAAGAAAATGTAACTCTTGGGTTATCCGATG
This sequence comes from Hwangdonia sp., assembly GCF_048381975.1. Lineage (NCBI taxonomy): Bacteria > Pseudomonadati > Bacteroidota > Flavobacteriia > Flavobacteriales > Flavobacteriaceae > Hwangdonia > Hwangdonia sp. The sequence goes on from NZ_JBLWYT010000001.1 coordinate 433,536, forward strand.
GGATTAATGTTGAAATAACCGAAGGTGTAAAAGAAGGCGATAAAATTAAAGTTTGGAATAAAGCATCAAAAGACAATGAAGATGATGAAAATGATTAATGAAAGTCAACGTGTCCAGCAAAGTTTAAGAAACCTTGTAGGTATAAAGCAAACCATTTTATTGTTTAGTATACTGTTTACGGTATTATCATTCTCTCAGCAAAAAAAATGGACCTTGCAGGAATGTGTCGCACATGCTTTAGAACATAACATAACGGTAAAACAAACCGAAAACAGTTTGCTTATAAACAAGCAGGATATAGTAGCGGCTAAAGGGCAATTTTTGCCATCAATTAGCGGAAGCACCGGCCATAGTTTGGGTATTGGGACACAGCGAATTGATATTGGCGAAACCCAAGTAATTGTTGATAGAACTTCAAACAGTACAAGGTTTGGGGTTGGTGCCAATCAAACCATTTTTGATGGGTTTAGACTCACCAATCTGTATAAACAATCGAACTTAAATCTTGAAATAAACAAACTTGAATTAAGTAGAATTAAAGATGATATTTCCTTAAACGTTGTCAATGCCTATTTAAATACGCTATTCAATAGAGAGAATTTAGAAACGGCAAAAGCACAATTCGATTTCAGCCAGAAACAACTTAAGCAAGTACAGGATTTGGTTGACGCCGGTGTACAGCCCAAAGCTAATATTTATGATGCCGAAGCCACTTTAAGTAGAGATGCACAACAAGTTACCATTGCGGAAAACAATTTTAATTTGGCGCTGCTTACCTTATCGCAATTATTGCAAGTGCCTTTTAATGGATTTGATGTGGAAATTATAGAAATTGACACACCATCTGAAGCTTTATTGTACGGCGATGTTACACCGGTTTTAAATTATGCCTTGAACAACCGAAGCGAAATTAAAATAGCTGAAATGAATATTGAAAATGCCGAATTGAACACCGAAATATCTAAAGGTGGCTTTTTGCCAAGTGTAACATTGGGTTATGGTTTTAACACCAATGCTTTCTATTCTAATATTATTAAAAACGAAGCGGCTTTTTTAGATCAATTGAATAATCAGAAATCGCATAGTTTTAATTTAAACGTGAATATCCCTATTTTTTCAAGATTTCAGAATAAAACCGCGGTTGCAAAATCTAAAATTCAAGAAACAAATAGTAAACTGCGATTAGATCAAGCTAAGTTAGATTTAGAGGCTAACATTCAACGGGCCTATACCGATGCCCAAGCGGCACTAAAAGCCTATGTAGCTGCAAAAAAATCATTAACATCTCAAGAATTGGCTTTTAATAATTCAAAAGAACGCTATGATATTGGTAATATGACGGCGTTTGATTTAGAACAGGCCAGAATACAATTTATAAACGCACAATCATCGTTAATAAACGCGAAATACGATTTTGTTTTCAAAACAAAAGTATTGGATTTTTACATGGGTAAATCTTTAATTGATTGATGTTTTTAGGCTTTCTAAATAAGTGTAACGTCATTGCGAAGGAGGCATAACTGTGGCAATCTGTTTATTCTGAATCTGAAATTTAATTAAAATAAATTATAAACAGATTCTCACGTCGCACTTTGGTGCTCCTCAGAATGACCAAAATATTAGACCTGTCAGGTTTTTATCCCAAAGCTTCGGGATTTGACAGGTCTTTCTTTTTTATTTATTCCTATTTTTGAATCTTAAAAAGAACTTTATGAGTACGCTTATACTAAACATAGAAACGGCAACAACCAATTGTTCGGTCTCACTTTCAAAAGATGGTGAGATTTTGGTTTTAAAAGAAGATAACGGCAAAAACTATTCGCATGCCGAACGGTTGCATCTTTATATTGATGATGTTTTAAAAGAAGCAGAAATCGAATCCAACAATTTGGATGCCATTGCCATTAGCAAGGGTCCTGGCTCTTATACCGGACTGCGCATTGGGGTTTCGGCGGCAAAAGGACTGTGTTTTGCATTGGATAAACCTTTAATTTCGGTGTCGACCTTAGAGGCTTTGGCACATCAAGTTAAAACAGATAGTGGCGTAATAGTAGCTATGCTCGATGCCAGACGCATGGAGGTGTATTCAGCGATTTACGATATAAATTACAACCAAATACGGGGTACACAAGCCCAAGTTTTAGAGGAAAACGCTTTCGCGGAATATTTAGAAAACGGAAATGTGTATTTTATAGGTAATGGGGTTGAAAAAACAAAAACATGCATCAATCATCCAAATGCTGTTTTTATCGAAAACAAACTGCCTTCCTCAAAAGAAATGGGCATATTGGCTTATAACAAATACAAAAAAAACGACACCGAAGATGTCGCTTATTTTGAACCGTATTACTTAAAGGATTTTGTGGCATTAAAGCCTAAAAAAACTTAACCTTTTTTCTGTATTTCAACCCGATGTGGGTAAGGAATATCAATGCCAGCAGCATCAAGTGCTTCTTTGGTACGTTCAATAATATCAAAATTCACCGCCCAATAATCTTCTTTATTAACCCAAACTCTGGTGAGAAAGTTAATGGAGCTATCCGCCAATTCCGAAACATTTATTGTAGCTTCAGGTTCTTTTAAAACGGAAGGATTGGATTGAATGACACTTAATATCACTTCTTTTGTTTTTTTAATATCGGAATCATAACCAACTCCAAAGGTAAAGTCCACACGTCTTGTCGCTTCGGTACTAAAATTTGTGATGTTGCCGTTAGAAAGACTTCCGTTAGGAATAATAACTTCTTTATTGTCGGGTGTCGTTAATTTGGTTGTAAATATTTCAATTTCCTTAACGGTTCCAGCTTCACCTTGCGCATTAATAAAATCACCAATTTTAAAGGGTTTAAAAATCATAATTAAAACACCACCCGCAAAATTACCCAACGAACCTTGTAAGGCCAAACCAATAGCTAAACCTGCGGCAGCTAAAATGGCGGCAAACGATGTGGTTTCTACCCCAACCGTACCGAGTACAACAACTATTAAAATAATTTTAAATATCCAGCCTAAAAGGTTTAACAGGAATTTTTGAAGACTCTCATCATAATCTCTTTTAGACATTATTTTTTTAGTGGTCTTCAGGATTTTTTTAATCACCCATGAGCCAATAACCCAAATAAGAACGGCTCCGATAATTTTTAGTCCGTAATCTAAAGCTAACTGTAGCCACTTTTCTGTATCGATGTTTTCTAAATTCATATTATCATTTTATTTTTTAGTTGATAAATATTGCAATGAGTGCAGCAATTGCTGGTATGCTCTGAACATAAAACAATTTAATTTGCTTTGTGGAATAAGACCCATAAATACCTGCAATAGTCACACAAACAAGAAAAAATATGGCTGTATTTATATCATTCTGAATGATGGAATACACCAAACCAGCAGCCAAAAAACCATTGTACAAGCCTTGGTTGGCAGCAAGAACCTTGGTGTCTTCGGCAAATGCTTTCGATTTTAATCCAAATGTTTTTATGCCTTTTGGTTTGGACCAAAAAAACATTTCCAAGATTAAAAAATAAACATGCTCAAAAGCTACAAAGGATATTAAAACGGTGGTTAAAAGTGTCATTCTTTTATAAATTTAATGGCATCTTTTACCTCGGTAACCGGGAGCTTGCAGGCTTTGTTAACACATACGTAAATAAATGTATTTCCCGGATTAAACCGATTTTCCAATAAAGGCATGTTGTTTTCTGATGAGCTTGCCGCTATCAGTTTATTAGGTAAATAGGTTTTGTTTAACTCTGTTATTTTTTGTTTTGCATCGGCGCCCACAATGGCAACCTCGTAATAAGGTTGGGCATAATTAAGCATTAAATCGAACCAATTGGAGTAGCCGGACGGATATTCCATCATTTCAGGTTTTACGTTGTTAAGCATGCTCATAGCTGTTTTGCTGAAATGCTCGTTATCAAAATAATGCGATAATTTAAAAAGGTTTTTCGCCATAATGGAATTGCTCGCCGGAATCACATTATCGCGATATTCTATACTTCTTGATACCAACGATTCATCTTGGTTTGAGGTGAAATAAAACATTTTGCTTTTTTCATCGAAAAAGTGATCGAACGTGTAGTTTGCCAAATCTCTTGCAACGTTTAACCAGGTTTCGTTTAAGGTGTTTTCGTATAATGCTAAAAAGGCATCAATGGTGGCCGAGTAATCTTCAAGATAACCGTTAATGGTGCTTTTTCCATCTTTGTACGTATGGTTCAACCCGCCGTCTTCACGCAGCATATTATTTATGATAAAGTTGGCGTTTTTTTCCGCGGAAGCGAGATAATCTTCATTACCAAAAACACGGTACGCATCAGCATAACCTTTAAGCATTAAAGCATTCCACGAGGTAAGTGTTTTATCGTCAAGCCTTGGTTTGGCTTTTTTATTGCGCGCTTTGAATAGCGTATTTTTCCACTCAGCTTTCTTTTTATTTAAGGTTTCAATAGATAAATTGTGTTTTTTAATGATGGAGGCATCATCGTCTTTTCTAATTAAAACATAATTGTCGTGTTCCCAAAAACCATAGTTATTTACATTATAATAATCTGAAAACAGTTCAAAATCATCTTTTAAAAGGGTTTGTAATTCGGCTTTTTTCCAAACGTAAAACGCGCCTTCTTCAAGTTTACCCTCGGGTGTGTTGCTATCGGCATCCAGCGAGGAGTAAAATGCGCCATTTTCAGTCGTCATATCACGCTTTATATATGCTAACGTTTCGGTAACAATATCTTTGTATAATTTGTTCTTTGTGATGAGGTAGGCATCGGCATATAAACTAACCAATTGCCCATTGTCGTAAAGCATTTTTTCAAAGTGAGGCACATGCCATTTGGTATCGACGGCATAGCGCGAAAAACCACCTCCAATTTGATCGTAAACACCGCCATAAGCTATTTTTGTTAACGTAAGGTTTACATAATCCTGCAGCTTTTTATCGTTGGTTTGATACGCATAACGGAGTAAAAAATGATAATTATTGGGCATCATAAATTTTGGCGCTCTATTCATGCCGCCTTCATTATTATCAAAATGTTTAGACCAATTTGTTAGGGCTTCATCGATGTAACTTTTTTCAAAAACCGGCTCATCGGTGTTTAATGTAACCACATCTAAAGCTTTAATACCTTGCTCTAATTTATCGGCATATTCGTAAAGTTTATCGGGCGTTTCAACGTAAAGTTTAGAGATTTGCTCCAAAGCATCCATCCACTGTTCTTTTTTAAAATAGGTACCGCCCCAAACCGGCCTGCCGTCGGGCAGGGCAATAACATTAAGTGGCCAACCGCCACTCCCGGTCATTAGTTGTACGGCACTCATGTAAACTTGGTCTACATCTGGTCGTTCTTCTCTATCAACCTTAATATTGATGAAATTTTTATTCATGACTTGTGCCACCAAACTGTCTTCAAAACTTTCGTGTTCCATCACGTGACACCAATGGCAAGCGGCATAACCTACACTAATGAGTATAAGTTTGTTTTCTTTTTTAGCTTTAGCTAAAGTTTTTGAACTCCACGGGTTCCAGTTTACCGGATTATGGGCGTGTTGCAGTAAATACGGACTGGTTTCGTTAATAAGGTCGTTTGTATATTTATGTTTCATGGTGTTTGAATTCTGACCTTTACAGCTAATTAAAGAGATAAAAAAAAGGGATAATAGTATGTGTTTCATGTTTTCAAAGTTAACGAAAATTGGGCATAAAAAAAGCGTTCAATTGATGAACGCTTATATTTTAAAATAAATGTAAATTTAATCGACTTCGAAAGTGATTTTTAAGTTTACCCTAAATTCTGTAACCTCCCCATCTTTTACAATGGCACTTTGCTCTTTAACGTATACCGAACGTATATTTTTCACACTCTTTGAAGCGTGTTTTACTGCTTTTTTAGTAGCGTCTTCCCAACTTTTTTCTGAGTTTGATAATATTTCAATTACTTTTAATACAGCCATAATTCGTTTTTTTAAAGGTTATTACTTATCTGTTTGATTTAAAGATACTTGTTTTTAATTAGACACAGATAAATTTAAAAAGTCACCAATAAAAATTATGCAAATATTATCCGTTTATGGCTTCAACCATATTTACTTTTCCGGGAAGCATTTGTTTTAACATGTTTTCTATACCGCTTTTTAAAGTGTAAGTTGACGATGGGCAGCCACTACAAGCACCTTGCAGCATAACGCTTACATTTTTGCTTTCAGCATCGTAAGAAATAAATTGAATGTTACCACCATCGCTGGCTACCGCTGGCTTAACATATTCTTCAAGAATGTTAACGATTTCTTTTGAAGTATCATCTAAATTCTCAAACTGACTGTCTAATTGATCTGTCGATTTTTTTAAAGCGTCAACAGCTTCGGGCAAAACAACATCTTTTCCGTTTTCAATATAGCTTCTAATAAACTCTCGGAGTTCGATATTAATATCTTGCCATTCGGCCATATCGTATTTGGTGATAGACACGTAATTCTCGTCAATAAAAACACTTTTAACAAACGGAAAATGAAATAACTCCGTGGCCAATGGCGATAGTTTCGCGTCATCAATTGAAGTAAATTCAAACAATGTGGTCACTATTTTTTTATTGGCAACAAATTTCATTACCGACGGGTTTGGCGTGCTTTCGGCATAAACGGTAACGGGCACTTTTTTAGGTGCATTGGTTTCTTCAACCACAACGCCGCCATCGTTTAAATAGGTTTCAATTTGTTCTGCCATTTCATCTTTAACATCGTCCCATTCCACAATATTGTAACGCTCAACAGCTATAAAATTACTAGTGATGTAAACCTTTTTTACAAAGGGCAAATAAAACAATTGTTGTGCTAAAGGCGATGCTTTTGCTTCGTCTATATTGTTAAACTCGAAACTTTGGTGCTTGGTTATAAATTGATTTAACTCAAATTTTACTATCGCGTTGTTGGATGTTTCCTGCACAGAAACCTTGAAATTATTCATTTTAGCTAATTTTTTACAAAAATACTAAAAGAAAACCAAGATATGCATATATTTGAGTTTAGTGTATTTTATTTTTAGATGTAATTTTTTAAAAATTAAAACGTTTGTAATAAACCCAAAAACCTACTTGGTAAAAAAAATTATGAAATTGAAGAATATCTTTATGATAGCTATCGGCGTATTATTTGCTCACACGGCTACGTCGCAAGAAGGTTTACCAATATATACAGATTATTTAACCGATAATTATTACCTCATCCATCCATCCATGGCAGGAATTGCCAATTGCTCAAAGGTTAGGTTAACCTCGCGCCAGCAATGGTTTGGGCACGAAGATGCGCCAAGGCTTACCACTTTAAGCTTAAATGGAAGAATTGGCGATACACCATCTGCAATTGGTGGTATTTTATATACCGATAAAAACGGGTACCATTCCCAGTCGGGAGCCTATGCCACTTATGCGCACCACTTGTTGTTTTCAAGAAACGAAGTAGATTTAAATATGCTTTCTTTTGGTATAAGCGCGGGTTTTATACAGTATAAACTAGACGAAACCAGTTTTTTGTTTGACGGACCAGATGCCATAATTGATGGTATTGTGCAAAACGAAACCAATTTTAATATCGATTTAGGGTTCTCATATCATTTTTTGGATTACTACGCGCATGCCACCGTTAAAAATGTATTGAAAAATGCCGGTGTAAATAACGATGTTGAAATTACGAGTAACTTAAGACGCTACTTGCTTTCCGTTGGAGGTGTATTTGGAAAATTAGGAAGCTCATGGAGTTACGAACCTTCCATAATGTTTCAGTATAAAGATGGCACAAAAGAAGCTTCAATCGATGTAAACGGAAAAGTCTATAAAGACATGGATTTTGGTAAAGTTTGGGCTGGCTTATCGTACCGACAAAGCTTTGATGGTGCGGAATATTTAATTAACAATAACACGGTTAAAAGCCAAAAATTACAACAGTTTACACCCATTTTAGGCATCGATTACAAGCAATTTATGTTTGCTTACACCTATACTTATCAAAACAATTCGGTAGTATTTACAAGTGGTGGTTTTCATCAATTAACCTTAGGGTTTAATTTTGCTTGTAAAAGAAAACGCTACGAATGTAGATGTCCTGCTGTAAATTAAATTTTTTGAAGTAATAGCTGTCATTGCGAAGAGGTACGACGTGGCAATCTGTTTAATCTAATCGACTTATTTTAACACAACAAGTTTGAATTTATAAGATTACTTCAGTCATACCTCCTGCGTAATGACAAGTTTTTGGTTTTTAATCCCAAGTATACTTTTTTCTTTTGGCTTGTTCTTTAATCGCTTTGGTCATGGCATTTTCCAATCCGTTTGAGTTTTCTTTTTTATGATCTAAAATATAGAGTTTACGCTTGTTGTTTAATTCTTGAATTTGCTTTTGAATATTCTCGCGCTCAATGCGCTTTTTAGCAACGTAAGCTTTAATTTGGGTTTCCGATTTCCCCTTTAAAACTTCTGGTAATTGGCTTTCTTTTATATCATCATAATTAAAGTCCTTTTCTTCTTCAGCATCCACCAAATCCCAAGATTTGTTTTTGTATAAATGCGAACTTTTACTTACCGTTCTGCTTACTGCATTGGCTTTACTGTATAACCCTGCATTGGTATCTTGTTCCGCCTGGAGCGCTATTTTTTGTCTTCCGGCCTGACCGTAAATCACATAGGTTTTGTTCAGTTTTTGATTTAAAATTAAAATTTCATCATCATAAGGCGATGCAATATGCACCGTAGCATTGTTTTGGTTTATGGCCATATAATCGCCATTTGTTAAACTTGCGCCATCTTTCCAAGACGTTGAAATACCTTGTCGGTAATCGCCACAAAAAATGGTGTTAATGGTCACATCTTTTTCTTTTGCGTTAGTCGAAGCGTCTTTGTAGTTTGTTTTTCCTTGAGTAAAAGGCTCGTTTCCTGCGATAAAAATAAGTTTTAAATCGTCTGGATTATCGCCCCATTTTAATTGGTTTAACGACGTTTGAATGACTTGTCCGCAATATTCTTCGCCACCATTTGTGGTTAACGAAAACAGCTCTTTTGAAATCTCGTCAAGGTCTTCGCTAAAGCCTAAAACCTGCCGGATATAACCTTCGTCGCTATTTAATCGGTCGTTGCCGTATTCGTATAAGGCAATCTGTAAATCGGGTTTATTGTTGCCGCATTTGGCGTACGATAATTCGTTTACAATATCCCAAAGTTGTGCTTTGGCTTGGTCTATTAAACCGTCCATACTATTGCTCGTATCTAGCAAAAGCGCTACTTTAATGTACTGTTTACTGGGTTTGTGCCCTGTTACTTGTGCGAAATCTGTGTTTGTTTTTTTGCTGTTTGCATTGCAGGCCGTAAAACCAATTAGCGCGATGCTAAAAAGGAATGTTTTTAAATAAGTTTTCATAATACTATTGTTTTTTGATTTAATGAAGGTTTTTCGAAATGCCCATTTTGGGCTTTTTGATTAGCGTAAAACTAAAAGCAACTTTCTTCTTAAAAAAAGCAGAATGAGTAAAACGGCATGTAAAATGAGCGAACGAAACCTTTGAATGCGTAAACGCTTCCTTTCCATATTAAAAACCAGGGGCATTTTAAAATCCTCATTTTATTATAACAAAGAAAGTGCGTAAGTTTATCTATTATAAAGTAACCCATGAAGTTATTAGTGAAATACATTCCTTTTTTGTGCCTTGTTTTTAGCGCGGGTTTTATGCTAGCGCAGGAACGAAACGATGTTATAAGTACAGAAAAGCGATTTGCGGTGCGTGGTTCTGTAGTTGAAAGCGATACCAACAACCCAATACCCAATGTAAATATCGAGGTTAGTGGTGGCGCATACACTACAACCGATGCCTTTGGCGAGTTTAGAATTGAAGCCAAAAAAGGCGACGAGCTGATTGTAAGGCATAAAGATTTTGAAACCGTTTACTATATTATTAAGAGTAGCGAGCGCATTAAAGTTGAGGTTCAGCCCAATAAAATGGACGAATATGAAAGTGAACTTTTTAAATCGAGAGCTGCTACCCAGGTTTTTAAATCGCTTATTGATTCTGCCGAAGTGTATTTAAAAAAGGATGCCAAAAAGAGTATTCAGTTTGTATCTGATGCTTTAAAAGACAGCAAATCGGTTAAAGAAAATAGCGAAGCTTACGAGGTTTTGGGCGATGTGTATATGCATTGGAAACAGTACGATTTAGCCGTTTCAAATTACCGAATAAGCATTCAAAACAGGGCGACCAATACCGTTAAAATTAAACTGGCAAAAGCCTATCAGCTCAATAAAAATTATCAAGAAAGTCTGGCTACTTACAACGATATCGATAAAACCGAGCTCTCTAATTGGCAATTGGTTGTGCTTTATGAAGGCGTTGGCGATGTGCACCAAAACACCAAAACCTTTGACGCGGCAATTGATGCTTATACCGAGGGTTTAAAGGTGGCACAAAAGCATTTGATAACCCCGAAGGTGACCGACTTAAATTCTAAAATAGCACAGGTTTATGATGCCAAAGGAGAATCGCAAAAAGCAAAGGGCTACTTTAACGAATCGTTAAAACTGGCTAAAACCCAAAACAAAAAAAGGGGCGTTGAAGAGAAAATTAAAGTCGCCGATTTTCAGAATAATTTAAGCGATTATTCCAGCGAAATTGAATTGCGAAAGGAAGCCTTGGAAGCCATAAACGAAATAGAAAGCGATTCGGTTTTCGATAATGAAAGCGCCTTAACGCCCCAAAAACAAAACTATAAAATTGGTAATGCCTATGCTTTGCAAAAGGATTTTGGTCAAGCCATAACCTATCTTGAAAAAAGTATTGAGGAAGCCGATGATAAAGAAGATTTAATCGTTCAAAAAGATGCCACCAGAAAATTGTCTGAAGTGTTACGTGATGCCGGCGAGTTTGATAAAGCCCTTGTTGCCTACCAAAAGTATGTGGATTTGGTGGACAAAGTGTACTCAAAAAAAGAACAGGAAATTTCGCAGGCCGCCCGATTTAGCAAAGACATTGTTAGCAAACAAAACCGGATTTTAAGTTTAGAAAGCGATAGAGCACTTTCAGAAAGTAAATACCAACTTAATATCCAGCAGGCGCGCACACAAAAACTCATTATTTACTCTTTAATCGGCGGTGTTTTATTGCTGTTGGTTACGGCATTTTTAATGTTTAAATACATTAAGCAACAGCGATTGGCAAACAATTTGTTGGCATTAAAAACCTTGCGCAGCCAAATGAATCCGCACTTTATTTTCAACGCTTTAAATTCGGTAAATAGTTTTATCGCGTCAAATGATGAACGGACGGCAAACAAATATCTATCGGATTTTTCATTGTTAATGCGAGCCGTTTTGGAGAATAGCGAAGAAGATTTTATTCCCTTGGAAAAAGAAATCGAGCTTTTGGAACTTTACACCAAATTGGAGCATTTTAGATTTAAAGATAAATTTGATTACAACATAACGGTCGATAAAAATATTAACGGCAGCGATTTTGTAATTCCGCCCATGCTCTTGCAACCCTATATTGAAAATGCCGTTTGGCACGGGTTACGGTATAAGAAAACAAAAGGGCATTTAAATATAGAAATTACTCAAAATAAAGCTGATGAAATAAAAATTACCATTACCGATGATGGCATTGGAAGAGAAAAGTCGAAAGCCTTAAAAACCGAAAACCAGCAAAAGCAAAACTCAAAAGGCATGGGAAACATTAAAAAACGCGTATCGATTTTGAATGCTATGTACAAAGATAAAGTCGATGTTTTTATTGACGATTTTCAAAATAAAGAAGACAAAGGGACCAAAGTAATTGTAACATTAAAAAAAGATTGATTATGAATTCAAGAGCATTTTTAGTCTTATTAGCTTTTTTGATTACATCATGCAAAGCCGCAAAAGAAAAGAAATTATGTTTGGAAAATGTGAAAGATAAAATGACTCTTAATATTAATAGTTTTCAAGAACTTACATCTTATATTAAAATTGAAAACGAAGATTTGGAAGAAATATTATGGATAATTGATGGAGTTCCAGTAGAAGATTATTTAATTGTTAATACTATAAATAAAAAAGATTTCGATTTATTAAAAGTGGATTATTTACCTAAAGCTAAAACATTATCGTTTTGTAAACCATCAACAAAAGTAGTTTTGATTTTAACGAACAACTGCTTAAAGAAATAATACAAATAGACAATAAGGAATACCAACATGAAACTAACCTCAATCATAGTCGAAGACGAAGAGACCAGCAGACAAATTCTAAAGAATTACCTAAAAAAATACTGCCCAAACGTTACGGTTTTGGGCGAAGCAGAAAATGTTGAAGAAGCCTTGGTGTTAATTAGAAACAACGATTTGGATTTGGTGTTTCTCGATGTGGAAATGCCCTATGGCAACGCCTTCGATTTGCTCGATAAAGTAGGCGATATCAATTTTGAAACCGTATTTGTAACCGCGTACAATCATTATGCGATAGACGCTTTAAATGCCCACGCCTCCTATTATTTAATGAAACCAATTTCTATCGACGAGCTCATTAAAGCCGTCGATTACGTTACCGAAATAAAAACCAAGGAAGAGGCACTCCAAAACCAAGTATTGGTTCCAAAAACAAATACGGTTAACGGTAAAATAACCATTCCACAGCAAAACGGTTTCGAGGTTATTAACACCTCCGATATTCTGTATTGTAAAGCCGACGATAACTACACCGAAATCTACCTTAATACGAATAAAAAGAAAGTGGTAAGTAAAACACTTAAATATTTTGAAGATATTTTAAAGGATAGTGGTTTTGCCCGTGTGCACAAATCGCATTTGGTCAATGTAAACGAAGTGGTAAAATATATGAAAGGCAAAGGCGGAAGCGTAATACTTAGCAACGGCAAGGAAATTATGGTTTCAGCATCAAAAAAATCAGCTTTGTTATCGTATTTTAAATAGTCAATAATCAATAGAAAATAATCAATTCAAGTGATGCCAATAATAAAACCAGTAAACGGAAAACATCCACAAATCCCAAACGATTGTTATATCGCCGAAAACGCTACCATTGTCGGCGATGTCGAAATGGGCAACCAATGCAGCGTATGGTTTAGTGCCGTAATTCGCGGCGATGTACATTACATAAAAATGGGCAATAAAGTCAATGTACAAGACGGCGCGGTGATACACGCTACTTTTCAAAAATCGCCCACAAACATTGGCAACAACGTGTCCATTGGTCACAATGCCATCGTACACGGTTGCACCATTCACGACAATGTTTTGGTGGGCATGGGCAGTATAATCATGGACGATTGCATCGTAGAAAGCAACAGCATTATTGCGGCAGGAGCCGTGGTTACGCAAAACACAAGGGTAGAAGCGGGCAGTATTTACGCTGGGGTTCCGGCAAAAAAAGTAAAGGATATTAGCCAAGAACTCATTTCGGGCGAAATAGACCGTATTGCCAATAATTATATTAAGTATTCGGGTTGGTTTAAAAAGTAATCTTCCTTCGAGTGATTCTGGTTTTTTTATTGGGGTTGTACTTCGACAAGCTCAGCAGAACTATTGAGAAGTTGGGCGTTACCACAACCCTTCGACTGCGCTCAGGGCAAGTGGTCGGGCTTTACCCATTGGTCTTTATTTCAAATTAATGAAATTCGTGAATATAAATATTTCTGCAGTCGCTTCCTCCTGTGTCGGCGAGCTCCAACAAACCTGTACTGAGCGGAGTCGAAGTATGCCTCAATCCCTAACGCAAAATAATACGTCATTGTGAAGAACATTTCTAATTTTCTGTGGTAACCTGTCAATCGATTATGAGATTATCACGTCGTTGCACTCCTCATAATGGCATTCCAATTAAAAATCCAGATAATCCACCTGGTATTTTCCATCTAAAAGCGATTGCATCACTTCAGGATTTCCATTGGTGAAAAACCCGTTTTTAATATTTAAAGTTTGAGTGTTAAGCAAATTATGTTTTTCTAAAACAGCTTTGGTTTGTCGCGCCACAGCTTCTCCCGAATCTATAATTTTCACATGACTTGGTAACAAATCAATAAGCAAAGGCATTAAATAGGGGTAATGCGTACAGCCTAAAACCAAGTAATCAATGTGGGCATCCAGCATGGGTTGTAAATACAGTTTCAGTAAGGTTCGCATTTCCTCAGAATGTAATTTTCCGCTTTCAATAAGTTCTACAATACCTTCTCCAACTTGTTCAACTACATTAATATTGCTGGCAAATAATCCCGAGGTTTTCGAGAATAACGTACTGCTTAAAGTACCTTTGGTAGCTAAAATCCCAATCGCATTGGTTTTGGTTTGTAAAGCCGCCGGTTTTATGGCAGGTTCAATGCCGATAAATGGCACATTATAGGTTTTGCGTAAATAGTCAATGGCATTGGTGGTTGCGGTGTTACAAGCAACAACAATAAGTTTACAGTTTTTGCTCAGTAAGTATTCGGTGTTTTTTATGCTCAGCTTAATAATGGCTTCTTTTCCTTTTGGACCATAGGGCGCATTGATGCTATCGGCCAAATAAATCGTGTTTTCGTTAGGTAAAAGAGAATGAATTTCTTTCCATATAGATGTGCCGCCAACACCAGAATCGAAAATACCAATAGGGAGTTTACTCATAAGCCCATAAATTTAGGTAATAAAAATAAAAAAGCCACCTTGTTTAAGGCAGCTTTTAAATTATTTAATTAAGGGTAGTTTAAATACCTAATTCTTTTTTTACATCGTCAAGCAGGTTTTTGCCATCTGCCATAATCATAACCCCTTGTGCAGAATCTAAAACATAATCAAAACCTTGAGCTCTCGCTACTTTTAAAATAGCTGTTTTGGCTTTTTCCGTAATAGGCTTTAAAAGCTCCATTTCTTTGGTTTGTAAATCTTGTTGTGCTTGCCCTTGAAACTGACGGATATTTTGCTCCATAGTTTGTACTTCTTGAGCTCTTTTAGTATTCTCTTCTTGGGTTTTTGAAGAAGCTTCAGCATCGTATTGCTTTACCTTGTTTTGAAATTCGGTAGCCATATTTTGAATATCTGTTTGGTATGTTTTACCAAGTGTTTCAAGTTGTGTTTGTGCTGCTTTCATTTCTGGCATAGCAGTAATTAAATCCTGTGTGTTTATATGGGCAACTTTACTTTGAGCTTGTGTAAAACTAACTGTTCCTATACATAATGCCGTTGCTAATAAAATAGTTTTAAATTGTTTCATTTTTAAAAAGTATTAAAGTATTAATGTGTTATAAATTGTTTTGTTAATTATTGTTTATACTGTCTTTTGTTTTTTGGCGTTCTTCCAATATTTTTTTCTTTCTATCCTCAAGTGCTTTTTTCCTTGCTTCTCTTTCTTTTAGTTTCTTTTGTCTGTTTTCTTCAATTAGTTGTGCTTTTGTTTTGGTTTCTCCGGTTGTGTTTTCATCAGCGGATTTACCCGTTTCAGCGCCTGTTGTTTTGTTTTTTGCATCTAGTTTAGCTTGCTTCGCTTTAGCACGATCGTCCAATATTTTTTGGCGTCTTTCGGCGGCAGCTTTTACCTTAGCTTCGCGAGCCGCTAATTTTTCTTGTCTTGCTTTTTCAACGGCACTTTCCCTGGCTGCCTTTTTTTCTTCTAACGCCTTTTCGCGCTCTTCCAATTCTAAATTAACCTCTGGTACAACCTCTTCGCCCTCAACTGCTTTTCGTTCGGCTTTGGTTTGTACTTGTTTGCGTTTTGATGCTCTTTTGATGCTTCTTAAAATCTGTTCGCTTAAATCGAATTGTTTTGCCGAATACAGCATCACAACATCAGCAGATTTATCGAATATAAAATCGTACTTTCTGCTTCCGGCCAAATCTTGCACTGCGGCAAAAATTTGATCTTGTATGGGCTGCATCAATTGCTTTTTCTGAATCATTAAATCGCCATTTGGCCCAAAACGCTTTTGTTGGTAATCTAATATTTCTTGTTCCTCAAAAGTTATATCTTCATCGCGTTCATCAATAAGTGTCTTTGTTAAAAGTGCTTTTTCGTTGCTTAAATCCTTTCGTTTTTGTTCAACTGCACTCAATTTAGCTTGAATTTCAGAATTCCATTTCTGAGCCTTTTCATCTAATTGTGCCATGGCTTCTTGGTATTCCGGAACGTTTTCTAAAATATACTCGGTGTCTATATAACCAATTCGAACACCGCGTTGTGCATGTATCGACAGGCTTAATGTAAACATTACTATCAGTAAAAAAAGAACTTTTAATTTCATGTGGCTATAAATACCTCTATTTTTTGACACATGCAACTCAGATATATTATTTTGTTCAAACTTTAAATTTTTCAACAATGTTTGTTTCATCTGTTTAATATTTTTATAATTTATTGGCTATAAATTCTAAAATAGACAGATGATGGTTTGGTTTTAATTCTGTCATTTTTTGAATTGTATCTTCAAAATTAACGAATTTTAATCTGAAAAATTTCAATTCTTACTCAAATCATCTAGTTGTTATTAGAAAATATCGTGCCAAAGTAAATTTTACTATATCAATAATGATTAAAACTGTTGTCCTATTATAAAGTGCGTTTCCCAACCATTCTTTACAGTTTCCCCTGGTAAGGCATCGAATCCATGACCAAAATCAATCCCTAATAAACCAAACGCCGGCATGAAAATACGAATCCCTAAACCAGCAGATCGTTTAATGCTGAATGGGTTGTAATCTCTAAAACTGTTATAAGATGCACCGCCTTCTAAAAAGCCCAATGCATAAATTTTTGCTGATGCTTTTAATGTAATTGGGTAACGAAGCTCTAATGAAAACTTGTTGTAAATCGTGCCACCATCTTGATCGGATAACGATTGATTTGGGTATCCACGAAGCGCGATAGATTCTCTTCCATCTAAACTATAACTGCCTAAACCATCGCCACCAACAAAGAAACGCTCAAAAGGAATTACCCCTCTATCATTGTTGTAAGCTCCTAAAAATCCAAATTCGGCACTTGGTTTTAATACAAGGTCTTTTACAATTTCCGCGTACCAATCGGCTTTAAAGTTTATTTTATAAAACTCCAACCATTTGTAACGCTCTTGGTCAATTTCCCCAACTCTGTCTGAGGCTTCGGTTCTTTCATCAATAGGTCTGGTTGAATCGCCCACTATAACCTCCAATGCATCGCGTTCTTCTTTAAGTGCTTTATAGTTCACATCATTAAACAACGAATAAGGAACGGAAAACTTTGCGGTAGCCGAAAAATTTGAACCACCCGTTGGGTAAATAGGATCAATTCGCGTGTTGTTTCTGCTTAAACCAATGGTGTATGATAAGTTGTTTGAGTCTCCATTTCCAAAAGTAAATAAGCCTGTGTTGTAGTTTTGTAAATCGTAGTGCTGAAAACTTACGGCTTGCGATAATGTAAAATAATCGTCTGGAACGGTTAAACGTTTTGCCAAACCAACTGAAATCCCCGTGATATTGAAACGCTTGCTTTTATCGGCATTTCGTGTAATGGGGTTGTATAAAAACTGTTTGGTATGCGATAGCGATGTTGAAAACTGCACGGGTTTTTTACCACCCAACCAAGGCTCTGAAAACGAGAAACTATAGGTTTGGTAAAAACGACTGGCCTGTAAACGCAACGCTAATTTTTGCCCGTCGCCCATAGGGATGGGTTTATAAGCGTCTTTTTTAAAGATGTCCTTTATTGAAAAGTTGTTAAACGAAAGTCCAAGCGTACCAATAAAACCGCCGCCGCCGTAACCGCCTTGCAGTTCTATTTGGCTGGAACCTGTTTCTTTAACAGAATACTCCATATCAATGGTCCCTTCGTCTGGATTTGGGTTGTTAAAGTTTGGCGAGATTTCCTGGGCATCGAAAAAGCCCAATTGTCCCAATTCACGTACCGAACGCACCACGTTTTCTTTACTGTACAGCTGCCCAGGGCGTGTGCGTAACATACGGTAAATTACATGGTCGTTGGTTTTGTCGTTTCCAACAACCGATACTTTATTAAAATAGGCTGGTTTTCCTTCTGTTATTCTAATTTCCATATCAATAACATTTCCATCGGCATTGACTTCAACGGGATTGATAGACGAAAATAAATATCCGCTATTTTGATATAGGTTTGTGATGTCTGCGGCATCGGGTTTCGAGTTGTCCGCAATACGCTCTTGTAATAACACACCGTTATAGGTGTCGCCTTTGTTAATGCGTAAATATCGTCTTAATTGCTCGTTTGAATATACCGTATTACCAATAAAGGTAATATCGCCAAAGGTGTATTGCTCGCCTTCATTAACATTAATATGAAGTGAAACGGTTTTGTTATCGTCGTTTACGATTAAGCTATCCGATAAAATACGCGCATCTCTATAACCGTTTTCTTTATATTTATCAATGATTTTAGATAAATCTTCTTGATAAGCAGAATCAACAAACTTTGAGCGTTTTAAGATGCGGAGTCGGTTAATTTTTTTTGTGTTTTTCATGGCCTTTCTAAGCTTTTTATCGCTTAAAATGTCGTTGCCGTTAAATACAATATCCTTAACCTTAACTTTTTCGCCTTTGTCGATATTTACCACCATGTTTACCCTAGCTGTTTCTATAGAGTCTTTTACATCAATGGTATTTATAAGTATTTTGGTGTTGTAAAAACCTTCTTTTCTATATTTCTTATTAAGGAAGTTTTTGGTATTTGTAATCAGGTTTTCGGTTACTTTGGTGCCTTTTTTTAAACCAGCATCTTTAATAATGGCTTCTTTTTTACCTTTTTTTATGCCGTTTATTTTCAACTCGTTAAGCTGTGGTAAATCCGACAACCTAATTTCCAAATGCGCTACATCGCCTTCAATTTTGGTGATGTATATTTCTATATCGTTAAATAATTTTGAGTTCCAAAGTTTTTTTATGGCAGTGCTAATATCCTCTCCTGGGATAGTCATTTCCTTGCCTTTGCTTAAACCGGAATAAGTAACTATGGTTTGCTCGCTAAAACTGGTGTTGCCAGAAACAGTAACGCTTCCTAAGGTGTATTTTTTACCATCGCTATATGGTAATTCTTGTGCTTGAATGCTAAAACTGCACAATGTTATTATTGCTAATAAACAGTGTTTTAAAGTTGTCAAAGATAAAATATTAGCTAAGTTGTTCACTTGTTTTCCCAAATCGTCGTTCTCTTTTTTGATATTCAATAATAGCTTCGTACAAATGTTTCTTTTTAAAATCCGGCCAGAGTACATCGGTAAAATACAACTCTGCGTACGCTATTTGCCAGAGCAAAAAATTGCTTATGCGTTGTTCGCCACTGGTTCTAATAAGCAAATCTACATCTGGTAAATTTTGCGTGTAAAGATGCTTATTAATTATCGATTCATCAATTTTTTCGGGCGAAATTATATTATTTTTAACTTTAATACTAATCTCTTTAACAGTATTTAGGATTTCTTCCCTAGAGCCATAGCTTAAAGCTAGGGTTAAAGTCATTCTGTTATTGCTTTTTGTGCTGTTTATAACCTCATGCAATTCTTTATAGACTTTTTTAGGTAAGGTATTAAGATTGCCAATGGCCGAAAGTTTAATATTGTTGTCTTGAAGTGTTTTTATTTCTTTTTTTAATGAAGATACCAACAGCTTCATTAGGGTTTGCACTTCTAGTTTTGGGCGGTTCCAATTTTCGGTTGAAAACGCGTACAATGTTAGGTTTTCTATACCCAATTCAGCTGAAGCTTCAACCGTTTCACGAACCGCCTTGGTGCCGTTTTCATGCCCAAAAGCACGCAACATACCTTTTTGCTTTGCCCAACGGCCGTTGCCATCCATAATAATCGCAACGTGTTTTGGTAGTTTGTTAATGTGTATGTTTTCTTTTAAATTCATTTTAATCTGTAGGGCAATAGCAAGGGTTTAAGCCAAAAGTATAGGTTAGCGTTACACCCGAAAACACATACCAATCGTTATTGTTTATATTGCCAAATCTGTATTGTTGATTTGCTTGATTTTCTGGGAGGCTACCATCTATTCCATCAGAAAACGTGTAACGCGCCCCAACCTCGATAGCTACAATAATGTTGCCAAAAAGATTGGCTTTTGCACCCAACGCCATAGGTATACCGAAAGCCCAACTGGAACTGTTCTCCAGGGTTTGTACGCCATTTAAAAAATAATAGTTGTCATGCTTTGCCACACTTATGCCCGAATATATATATGGTGTCGCAATTTTTTCGCCGGTATGCAAATTGAAATCGAAAAAGGTAAACTCTATACCTGCCGAAATTTCCAATAAATTGGAATCGAATTTATAACCGCGCTGTATGCGCCTTGGGTCGTCTGAATCTATATCATCGGCCTTTAAATCAGAATATATCAACGAGGCTCTCCACGAGTGTCTCGGACTCGCATTCCATTTGTAAATTAATCCCAAAGTAGGGCTGTTTGGCGAGATGTAGTTTGTAGCTCCAACATCTCCAATAAAATTACTGCCACCCGCAAAAACGCCAATTTCGTTAATTTGAGAATGGCTTAATTGAAAGCTTAAAATGCTAAATGTTAATATGATTAAATACCTCATTGGTGTTCAAAAGTTTGCAAATATAATAAATAAGATTTGACTGTTACTATTTGAAGTAAACAGTATTTCTGTAAAACAGTTTTTCTTATAAATTATTGTTTTTTAGCAAGCCTTAATTGCGTTTGTCTTCGCCCCAAAGCAGTTTTTTTCGAAGGGTGTCTAAAAAGCTTTCATTTAAAAGGTCGATCATTTTAATTTTGAACGAGGCCTTTTTTATTTTAATCAACGTGCCGTTATCTAAAGTCGCAATTCTGGAATCGAGCGATACTAAATGCTGTTCTTCCCTGCCATCAACTTTTAGTTGTATTTCGGTGGTATCTGGAACCACCAAAGGGCGGGCACTTAAATTATGAGGTGCAATGGGCGTTAACACAAAGCTATTGGTGCCCGGTGTTATTACGGGGCCGCCGCAACTTAAAGAGTAGCCAGTTGAACCGGTTGGCGTTGAAACGATTAGGCCATCACTCCAATAGGATGTTAAATATTCGTTATCTAAATGGGTTTCAACCGTTATCATTGAGGTTGTGTTTTTTCGGCTAACGGTTACTTCGTTTAAGGCAAAATTAAGTGTTGTGATCGTATCGTTTTTTGGAGTGGTTTCAACGGCAAGTAAACTGCGTTCGGATATTTTGTACTTGCCATCAATAATATCTTGTATCGCGTTTTCAATACCATCAACCTGTATGGTTGCCAAAAAACCCAATCTGCCGGTATTAATGCCTATAATAGGAATGCCTAAATCTTGCACAAAAGTAATGGCTCGCAAAATGGTACCATCGCCACCAACACTTACCAACAAATCGAAAGAGGTGTCTAAGGCATCAAATGTTTTAAATGAGGTGTAGCCTTTTTTGTTGGGCTCTTCGTTTTTTATAAGGTTGAAAAATTCGGTTTCAATATAGGCATCTAAATTATTTTTCAATAAATAATTAAAAAGGGTTTCAACCGAAACGGTGGTGCGCTCATTGTAAAATCGTCCAAAAACAGCAACTTTCATAAATCTATATGTCTAAATATTTTCTTAAATAATCCGATCGCTCTTTGAGGCTTTCGTTATAATTATCTCCTTCATGTCCAAAAACGATATTATAGCTGTATCTGCGGAAGGTTTGGGTGATGTCGTTTAAACTGGAATTGCTGATTTTCAGCGTAATTTGCACCACATCATTTTTAATTTTTGAAACAAAAGCGCCTAAAAGCTTGCCGTTGTTAGACTCGACAATTTGACTTATTTCGCTAAACGAATAATCCGTTAAACCTTTTTCAATAACCAAAATACCGCCAGCTTCAAAAAAGAACGGGGTTTCGTTAAAAAGACCAATAACGTCATTTAACTCATAATACCCCAAATACACATTCCTGTCGCTTAAAACCGGCATGATATTAGCGGCGTTTTTTGCAAAGGCTTCAAGCACATCCAACCAAATGGTGGTGTCCCTAACGTAAAAATCTTCAAGGGCGTAAGCGTATTCGCTAAGTAATTTGCCGCCTTCAAAACAATGTGCATCGGTTTCCGAAAAACTACCCAAATACCTGTTGTTTTCATCTTTAACCGGAATATGGGAATAGGTTAACTGATTAAACAACTGCTGTAAATCGCTTATTGTGCTATCGTTATTTAAAGGTTTTATGTCGTTTATTATGTATTCTGTAAGTTTCATTGCCTGACTATGTAAGTATGCAAATTAATCAAAAAAATAGTATATAAAGGTGTTCTACTTTGTATTTTTGTCTTGTAAAAAAGGGACAGATGACAAAGTTAAGCGTAAATATCAATAAAATAGCAACTTTAAGAAATTCGCGAGGTGGCGATATGCCCAATGTGGTGCAGTTCGCTAAAGATGCTCAGCGTTTTGGGGCAGAAGGTATAACCATTCATCCAAGGCCAGACGAGCGCCATATCCGTTATCAAGATGCACGCGATTTAAAACCAGAGGTTTATACCGAATATAATATTGAAGGCAATCCCATAAAAAAGTTTATAGATTTGGTTTTAGAAGTGGCGCCTACGCAAGTTACTTTAGTGCCCGATGCAGTTGATGCCATAACCAGCAATGCCGGTTGGGACACCATTAAACACAAAGATTTTTTGGTTGAGGTTATAAAGGAATTTAAACAAAACGGCATAAGAACATCTATTTTTGTAGATCCCGATTTAAAACAAATTGAAGGTGCTAAAAATACAGGAACAGATAGGATTGAACTGTACACCGAAGCTTTTGCGCATCAATACGATTTGGGGAATAAAGACGCCATAAAACCATATGTTGCATGTGCGGAATTGGCAAATAAGTTGGGCTTGGGCATTAATGCGGGTCACGATTTATCGTTGGAAAACATTGAGTTTTTTAAAGATAATATGCCTAATTTGTTGGAGGTTTCAATTGGGCACGCGCTTATTTCTGAAAGCTTATATTTAGGTGCCGAAAACGTGATACAGATGTATTTGCACAAATTAAAATAAGTAGGCAGTAAGTACTAAATAATTGATAAATACTAGTGAATTCGTGGCAAAACAAGATATTTTACATTCAAACATTATGGGGGAAGGGCAGCCATTTGTTATTCTACATGGCTTTTTGGGCATGAGCGATAACTGGAAAACCCATGGCAATAACCTTAGCGAACATGGTTTCGAGGTGCATTTGGTCGACCAAAGAAACCACGGGCGAAGTTTTTGGAGCAACACATTTAATTATGAAACCCTGGCCAACGATTTAAAACACTATTGCGAGGTACACGATTTGAAGGATATTATTCTGCTCGGGCATTCCATGGGCGGAAAAACAGCCATGTTGTTTGCGGCACAATATCCAGAATTGGTGTCTAAGTTATTGGTTGCCGATATTTCACCCCGATTTTACCCCATTCACCACGAAGCCATTTTAGAGGGCTTAAGTGCTTTGAATTTTGATGTGATAAAAAGCAGGGGCGAAGCCGATACCGTTTTAAGCGACCATGTTTCCAATTTAGGCATTCGTCAATTTTTACTTAAAAATCTGTATTGGGTTGAAAAAGGCAAACTGTCATTGCGTATTAATTTAGAGGTTTTAAGAGATGAAGTTGCCGAAATTGGCGAAGCGCTTCCAAGTTATGCAAGATTTGAAAAAGACACCTTGTTTTTACGAGGCGACCGATCGGAATATATTGGTGTTGATGATGAGCGCATTATTGCAAATTATTTCCCAAGCGCCAAAATAGTTACCATTGCAAATTCGGGGCATTGGTTACATGCCGAAAACCCGAAGGCTTTTTTTGAAGCGGTAATTCAGTTTGTTTCTTAGATTTTGTACATTTATTAAAATAATAAAATTATGAATCTTATTCTTAAACTCCTTTTAAACGCGGTAGCCGTTTTTATTTTAGCCCACTTGCTTTCCGGTGTACATGTTGATGGTTACACAGGCGCCTTAATTGTGGCCGTAGTGCTTTCGGTTTTAAATTTACTTGTAAAGCCCATTTTGGTAATTTTTACTTTGCCGGCCACCATCTTAACCTTAGGGTTGTTTCTGCTGGTTATAAATGCTATAATTATTCTTTTGGCTAGTAATTTAGTAAACGGTTTTTCGGTCGATGGTTTTTGGTGGGCATTGCTCTTTAGTATCCTATTGTCAATTTTAGAATCCATCCTGCATTCAATCTTAAAAGAAGATAAAAAATAGGCTGTAATTCAACGCATTAAAAACTTTGTTGGGATGTAAAAATATATTATTTTTGCATCCCAATTTTGATTACATAAATTATAGGTTTTAAAAAAAGAAACCTTTTTGTTAAATGCCTGATTAAAGGCTATATATCATTTAAAATGAACATTACAAGAGAAAACGTTGATGCGTTAAACGCGGTAGTAAAAGTAGATATTGCTAAAGAAGATTATAGCGAGAAAGTAGAAAAAATATTATCGGATTACCGTAAAACGGCTAATATTCCTGGTTTTAGAAAAGGACACGTGCCTATGGGTATGGTTAAAAAACAGTACGGAAAAGCGGTTTTGGTTGATGAGGTAAACAAGCTTTTACAAGATGCTTTGAACAAATATCTAACTGAAGAAAAGTTAGATGTTCTTGGGCAGCCCTTACCAAAAACACAAGATGAAATTGACTGGGATGCTGAAGGGTTTTCTTTTGAATTCGAATTAGGTCTGGCACCAGAATTTGAGGTTAACTTAAAAAGCAAAAAAGCCATTACGCAGTACAATATTATTGCTGATGATAAAATGATTGATGAGCAAATTGAACGTATTCAAAAACAATACGGGAAATTGGTATCTCAGGATACGGTTGAAAAAGACAGCGAAATTACGGGAACTTACACCAACGAAGAAAAAGAGATTGATAACACCGTAACCTTAACTTTAGATAAATTTAAAGGAAAAGCAACGGCGAAGCAATTTGTTGGCGCAAAAGTTGGCGACGTTATTGTTTTAAAAACAAAAGGACTTTATGATGATGAGCACGAGTTAATGCATGCATTAAAATTAGGTCACGACGAGGTTCATGGTTTGGATATTGAGGTGTCTTTCACAATTACAGAAATCAACAAACGCGAGTTGGCAGATTTGGATCAAGAGTTATTCGACAAGCTTTTTGGAAAAGAAGGCGTAACTTCTGTTACCGAATTAAAAGCAAAAATTAAGGAAGATGCCGAAAAGCAATTTGTGCAACAAGCCGATCAAAAGCTTTTAAACGACGTTACCGAATATTTAGTTGAAAACACAAAATTCGATTTACCGGCAGAATTTTTAACCAAATGGATGCAAACCGCGGGTGAGCAAGAAATGGACGAAGCGCAGGCCAAAGAAGAGTACGAGAAGTCTGAAAAAAGCTTGCGATACCAATTGATTGAAGGCAAGCTGATTGAGGAAAACAATATTCAAGTGACCATGGATGATATTAAAAATCATGCTAGGGAAATGATAAAAGGGCAAATGGCTCAGTTTGGTCAAATGAATCCGTCAGATAAAGAATTGGACGATATCGCTGCTAGGGTTTTAGGAAACCAAGATGAGGCACGTCGTATTTCAGAACAATTAATAAGTCAAAAATTATTAGCGCTTTATAAAGAAAAAGCAAACCTAAAAGTAAAGGAATTGAGTTACGAAAAGTTTGTTAAAGAAGTATACGGCGATAAATAAATCAAATAATAATTCCTTATATTTAGGCACTTAAATCGGCAGATTTAAGTGCCTTTTTATTCAACAAAATAATCCAATAAAAAAAGTTTGGCTTATTTTGATGCTAATCAACGGATTACAATCTGTTAAGAAGCAAGCTCACGGGGCAAGTATAAAGAAAGTCTTAATATTTCAAAGTATTATAATCTCGATTATCGAGTAAATTATTAAAATTAACTATGGATTACGCAAAAGAGTTTGAAAAATTCGCGATAAAAGATCAAGGAATTAGCAGTACGTATTACAATAAAATCATCAGTAGTATGTACCCAACAAACCTCACACCAAATATTATTGAAGAACGCCAAATGAACATCGCCGTTTTTGATGTATTTTCGCGTTTAATGATGGACAGAATCATTTTTTTAGGAACAGGAATTAACGACCAAGTTGCTAATATTGTTCAAGCACAATTACTGTTTCTTGAAAGTACCGATGCCTCAAAAGACATACAAATTTATATCAACTCTCCGGGTGGAAGTGTATATGCAGGTTTAGGTATTTATGATACCATGCAGTTTATAAAACCAGATGTGGCCACTATTTGCACCGGAATGGCAGCATCCATGGGCGCCGTGTTATTGTGCGCTGGCGAAAAAGGAAAACGCAGTGGTTTAACACACTCTCGTGTTATGATTCACCAACCACTTGGTGGTGCGCAAGGGCAAGCCAGTGATATTGAAATTACGGCAAGAGAAATTTTAACCTTAAAGGAAGAACTTTACAAAATAATTAGTAAGCATTCGGGTCAAGATTACGACAAAGTGTTTGAAGATAGCGATAGAGATTATTGGATGAAAGCCGATAAAGCTAAAGAATACGGTATGATTGATGAGATTTTAGTCCGTAGTTAAATAATTTTTTTGTAATTTTATAAGATTGTTATAGAGGGATTTATAAGAATTCTCATCTTCTTAAATATAAAGATTAATGGCAAAGGAAGAATTAGAATGCTCGTTTTGTGGGCGAAAAAAACCAGAAACGAATTTATTAATAGCTGGATTGGATGCTCATATTTGCGACCGCTGTATTGAGCAGGCGCATGGTATTGTGATTGAAGAATCCAAGCAAACCGATAGCAGTGACTTATCTGCTGAGTTGAAGCTAAGAAAGCCGCAACAAATTAAAGATTTTCTAGACGAATATATTATAGGACAGGACATGACCAAAAAAGTGATGTCTGTTGCTGTTTATAATCACTATAAAAGGTTATTGCAACCGCTATCAAATGATGATATCGACATTCAAAAATCGAATATTATTATGGTTGGACAAACCGGAACGGGAAAAACACTAATGGCCAAAACAGTGGCAAGAATGCTTAATGTGCCTTTGGCCATTGTTGATGCTACCGTTTTAACCGAAGCAGGTTATGTTGGCGAAGACGTAGAAAGTATTTTAACAAGATTGCTTCAAGCGGCCGATTATAATTTGGAAAAAGCGGAAAAAGGTATTGTTTTTATTGATGAAATTGATAAGATTGCCCGTAAAAGCGATAACCCATCTATTACGCGCGACGTTTCGGGCGAAGGGGTGCAGCAAGCTTTACTAAAGCTTTTGGAAGGTACCGTTGTAAATGTGCCACCTAAGGGCGGACGTAAACATCCGGACCAAAAATTTATTGAGGTTAATACCGAAAATATCCTGTTTATCGCCGGTGGTGCTTTTGATGGCATTGACCGTGTAATTTCTAAACGATTAAATATGCAAGCGGTTGGTTATAGCGCTTCCATGTCTGATGATGTGGTAGACCAAGATCATTTGCTTCAATATATTATTCCGAAAGATTTGAAGGATTTTGGATTAATTCCTGAGATTATTGGGCGACTTCCTGTGCTAACCTATATGGATCCGTTGGATGCTAAAACCTTGCGCGCTATTTTAACAGAGCCTAAAAACGCCATTATAAAGCAGTATAAAAAGCTGTTTGCCATGGACGATATAGAGTTTACCATTACCGATGGCGCTCTTGATTTTATAGTGGGGAAAGCCATTGAGTATAAACTTGGTGCAAGAGGATTACGTTCGTTATGCGAAGAAATATTAACCGATGCCATGTTTGAATTGCCAAGTAGCGACGAAAAGAAACTTAATGTTACTAAAATGTACGCTGAAGGCAAATTAACCAAAACCACAATAAAGAAACTCAAAGCGGTTTCTTAAGTTTTCAGGACTTAAAGACTATAAAAAAACCACGCAATTTGCGTGGTTTTTTGTTTTATGGATGTTAATTAATAATGGACACTATGACTAATTTTTTATTAGAATACAACAGTTTTTTAATGAGGATTGTTAAAAATATTATGTTGAATTTTTGTCGTATAGCAATTAATACGTTTTAAAAGTATATTTAATTATATAGTTCACAAAAAGTTTTTTAAGCTTTTAGATGATTAGACGAAATACTCGTTTAAACACTTTTTAACCTTGCATTTAGTCGGGTTTAATAAACAACGGTGTCCCTTAATCCAAAATAACAAACTCGATACGACGGTTAGATTGATGCTCCTCATCGGTACACGAATTGGTTTTGCAATCAATTAACGGTTTTGTTTCGCCGTAACCTTTTGATGATAATCTGCTTTTGGAAATTCCGTTTTTAATTAAATAGTTTACTGCAGATTTTGCTCTTTGTTTAGATAATTTCAAATTATAAGCATCGTTGCCTCTAATATCGGTATGTGCATTAATAGCTAGTGTAATATCTGGATTATCATTTAGTACTTTTATGATTTTATTTAACGAAATAGTCGACTCTTCTTTAATACTGTACTTCGCAAAATCGAAATAAATATTTTCCAACACAATTCTTAATTCATCATCAACTTCGGCAATCACGGGTTCGGTAGTATTCAGCTCTAAATCTTTATTGTATGTTGTATCAAAATTTCTATTTGCTAAAAATTCAAATGCAGCATCTTTAAAACCATCTTTTTCGGTGTGCAACGTGTACAATTCAAAAGGCACAATATTGTCAAAGTTAAATGCCCCGGAGGCATTTGTCATTTGTCTTGCTACTTCATTGTTGTCTTCATCTTTTAATATGATAAGCGTATTTGGCAATTTGATTTTTGTAACCAAATCAATGGCTTTTCCTTGTATAGATTGAACAATTTCGTCATTAACCGCTGTATAAATATCAAAACTGCCTTTCCCGTTGGGTTTGTTTGAAGACACATAACCTTTGGTTTTTGTGGCTAAAAAATAGGCAATTTCGTCGTAACTGGTATTGATGGTGTTTCCAAGATTTCTTGGTGCTTTATACGAATCACTCAGAATTCTACTTACAAACAAATCATAACCACCAAAACTTTGATGCCCTTTTGAGGAGAAATATAAATGTTTCCCATCCATAGATAACGATGGGTATTTTTCATCGGAAGTGGTGTTAATGGAATGCCCTAGATTTTTAGGTGTGTCTAAAGTGCCATCGGCCTTAACGTTGGCTACATAAATATCGTAGCCGCCAATAGATCCGGGCATATTAGAAGCGAAATAAAGCTTGTCGCCCCTTCGGTTTAAAAAAGGCGTTTCAATGGAAACATTGTTTTTATTAATGCTTAGCAGTTCCACATTAACCCAATTTCCGTGCGAGCCTTCTTCCAGATTGGCTTTGTATAATTTATATTCGAGTGAATTTTTTCGGTTACTTCTTGTAAAATAAACGGTTTTTTGATCTGGTGAAAACGTAAGTTGGTCTTCATTATCGTTGGTGTTCAATATCCTTGAAAATAATAAAGGCCGGCTTAGTGTTCCGTTTTTACTAATATCCAAACAAAACAATTCTTTGTAAGCTTCGTTTGTGTTCACATCAATTTTTGCTAATCCACCCAGTTTTTTGGTCGACACCAAAATGAGTTTATTTCTAAAAAAACCAGTGCCAATTTCTGAGTATTTGGTATTAACGCCAGCATCTAAAAGCTCAAAATCAAAACCGTTAGCACCAATGTCGATAGGTGAAACTGAAGTATTATTAGTATATGTTAAAGCGGATTTTGAGGTGTTGATATTTCCTGCGATGAGATTTGACCCTTGGCTAAATATTAAATTTGAGATAAGACAAATGATAACGAATACCTTGGTTTTCATTTTAAAAGAGGGTTTTGGATTAATTAGGAATTTAAAAATAGTTGTTAATCCAATATAAAATGAAATTTACTAGACTAAGTACGATTTAATTCGTTAAGTCATTGTTTGTCAGCGGCTTTTGATCGTTGAAAATTTAGGTATTTAAACGCAGCAAATCATCTAAATAATCCCTGGTGTTGGAGAGTCTGGGTATTTTATGTTGGCCGCCTAATTTGTTGTTCTCCTTAAGCCAATCATAAAATAAGCGTTCACGAGCCATGTGTATTTTAGGTTTGTTAAGGGTTAAGTTGTTGTAGCGTTTAGCTTCGTAATCTGAGTTTAACGCCTTTAAAGTATTGTCGAACAATTCATTAAAATAACCCAGGTCTTTTGGTGGTGTTTTAAATTCAATCAGCCACTCGTGTGCGCCCTTTTCTTTGCCGTTCATAAAAATGGGTGCAGCCGTGTAATCTACAATTTCAGCTTTGGTGCGCTTGCACACTTTTTTCAAGGCATCTTCGGCATTTTCAATAATAAGTTCTTCGCCAAAAACATTAATATGGTGTTTGGTTCTGCCGGAAACCTTTATTCTATACGGATGCAAAGAAGTAAACCGAACGGTATCACCAATTTTATAACGCCATAAACCGGCATTTGTGGTGATGACCACCGCGTAATTCTGGTTGAGCTTTACGTCGCTTAACGGAATAGCTTTTTCTTCCGAAGTTGCATAAACATCCATGGGAATGAATTCATAAAAAATGCCGTAATCCAACATCAATAATAATTCACTTGAATTGTTTTGGTCTTGAATGGCAAAAAATCCTTCTGAAGCATTGTATATTTCGTAATACTTAAAACTGTTTTTAGGCAGTATTTTTTTGTATTGATCGACATAAGGCGTAAAACTAACACCGCCATGAAAGTACACCTCTAAATTGGGCCAAACATCAAATAAACTCTGTTTGCCCGTGGTTTTCAAAACATTGTTTAATAGCACGAGCATCCATGAGGGCACGCCGGCCAAACTGGTAACATTCTCGTTTATGGTTTCATCAACAATAGCTTGCATCTTATATTCCCAATCGCTCATTAACGAGACTTTGTTGCTTGGGGTGCTGCTAAATTCTGCCCAAAAAGGCATGTTGTCGATTAAAATGGCCGACAGATCACCAAAAAGAGTACCGTTTTCTTTGTACAATTCCTTACTTCCGCCCAAGCGTAAACTTTTGCCCGTAAACAACTGCGAATCCTCGTTATTGTTGAGATACATGCACAACAAGTCTTTTCCGGCGGCGTAATGGCAGTCTTCTAAAGATTCGCTGCTAACCGGAATAAATTTACTTTTGGCATTGGTGGTGCCGCTAGATTTTGCAAACCATTTTATGGGACTCGGCCAAAAGATATTGGTTTCACCCCTGCGCGATCGCTCAATAACATCCTGCCAACCTTCGTAGTTTTTTATAGGTATACGCTCTGCAAATGTGCTGTAATTGGTAATGGACGCAAAATCGTACTGTTTGCCAATTTCGGTATCTTTAGCAGTGTTTATAAGGCTTAAAAGCAATTCGTTTTGTACTTCGTTTGGGTATTTTAAAAATAAATCGATTTGATGAAATCGTTTTTTTAAAAACCAAGAAGCAATAGAATTTACTAAAGGAATTGGCATATTTATTTTATCTTTAAGTTCTTAAAAATAAGACTTTTTTTTATGAAATGCGTATCAAAAATTAACATTTAGGTTTTTCAAATAAATGTTTGAAATTTTGATGCGAATTCCTGAATGTGATAAAATTTTTGTTACATTCTGAAACAATTAAAAATTTTAAACAGATGACCTACCAAGGTGTTTTAACAAAAATGGAAACAGAGTTTTCGCAACCCATTCAATATTATTTGGTGTTTGAAAACGATTTTTTAAACATGAATCAGCTGTTGAACAAAACCATAACTATGCAATTTGTTAAATATCAGTGTTTAAATTGCGGATTGGATAAGCCCATTTACCGACAAGGCTTTGATAAGCAATGTTTTTTTGAAGTGCCTCAAGCGGCAGATTGGATTATGCGCCCCGAATTAAGTACGGCACATTTGGGTAAAGAAGACCGCGATTTGGCCTATGAAAAGAAAGTACAGTTGCAGCCACACATTGTGTATTTGGCAAATTCCAGTAACGTAAAAGTTGGAGTTACCCGAAAACAGCAAGTGCCGACACGTTGGATAGATCAAGGCGCACACGAAGCCATTGAAATTGTAGAAGTACCAAACAGGTATTTGGCAGGTATAACCGAAGTAGCTTTAAAAGACCATGTGGCCGATAAAACCAACTGGCGGAAAATGCTTAAAAACGATGTGGAAGATGAAGATTTAGTAGAGTGGCGTGAGCGACTGAAGCAATACATTCCGGATGAGGCTAAAGACTATTTTATCGAAAATAATACGGAAACAAACATAGATTTCCCTGTTTATAAATATCCTTTAAAACCTAAAAGCTTGAATATTATCAAGCAGCAACAATACACTGGAACGTTGGTTGGATTAAAAGGCCAATATTTAATATTTGAAGACGATACCGTTTTTAATATTCGCGCCAATGAAGGCTTGGTTGTTCAAATAAGCTTGCCGTAGTTTTATACTATTTTTAACGCTGTAAATTTTCATAAAACCCTGTTATTTAGTAAATTGAAAGTAAAAAATGAAAATTACAGGTATATTTTATGTTGTTATTGCAACACTCTTGTTGGTAACGTTAACCATTATGGCGTCACTAAACATGCCTTTTAACTGGGTGTTTTATCTTATGTGTTTCGGGCAGCTTTTTGTGGTTATTACGGTTTATAAGGTTTTAAAAGACAATTATACAACCACTAAAACTTTTGATGATTTTTATGAAGACAACCCTATAGGCTATAGAAGCTAGCCGTTTTTTAAAAGCATGTTGGAACCTTTGGAAATTTACTAATAAAGCGGCTGTCTAAAAAAAAAGTGAATATTTAACCTAAACGATAGTTTGAATGCACAGATTTTATTGCATTGAAAAATTGGCTTAGCTCAAATTAACAAGCGTTAAGCCCTTTTTTTAGACAGCCTTTATGTTTTGTAAAGAAACTAGAAAACTATATATCTTCTTGATCTCGTAACCTTTGAATGTAAGCGGCTTTTTGAATTTCGCGACGTCTTTTCACTGAAGGTTTAGTAAAAAACTGTCCGTCTCTTAAATTCTGCATAACTTTAATGTTACGGTGTTTTCTTTTGTAACGTTTTAAGGCGCGTTCGATGTTTTCGCCATCTTTTACAATAATTTTTAGCATATATTTTTTTTAATGGTTTCTTGTTTTAGGACTATCCTAAATACGTTTTTAATACTTTACTTTTAGAGGTATGTCGCAATCTGCGGATACCTTTTTCTTTTATTTGTCTTACGCGTTCGCGTGTTAACCCAAACGAAATGCCTATTTCCTGAAGGCTCATGGGATGCTTTTTACTTATGCCGTAATAGTTTCGTATTACCTCGGCCTCTTTTTCCGATAATGTGTCCAATGCTCTATTTAACTCTATGTTTAAGGAATCTCTCATTAAACCATTATCTGGTTTTGGCGATTCATCAGACATTACAACATCGTACAAACTAAATGTTTCCCCTTCTTTTAAAGGCGCATCCATTGAAACATGTCTGCCAGAAATCTTCAAAGACTGCTTTACGTTTTTAACCGAAAGGTCTAGGTTTTTAGCAATTTCTTCAGCACTCGGCGCTCTTTCATGCTCTTGTTCTAAAAATGAATAAGCCTTGTTTATTTTATTTATAGAACCAATTTTGTTCAAAGGTAATCTAACTATTCGAGATTGTTCTGCTAAAGCTTGAAGAATTGCTTGTCGAATCCACCAAACAGCATAAGAAATAAATTTAAAACCTCTGGTTTCATCAAATCGTTTGGCCGCTTTTACTAAGCCAGCATTGCCTTCGTTAATTAAATCGGGTAACGATAGGCCTTGATTCTGGTATTGTTTTGAGACTGAAACAACAAAGCGCAAGTTAGCGGTTGTAAGTTTATCTAATGCTTTTTGATCGCCTTGGCGAATTTTTTGAGCCAACTCCACTTCCTCATCTGCGGTAATTAACGGTATTTTGCTAATATCCTGTAGATATTTATCAAGCGATTTAGACTCTCTATTAGTAACTTGTTTGGTGATTTTTAATTGCCTCATATCTATTTATATAAAATTTAAAAAATTATCGCCATACAACATAACTTTATATTTTATAAAACCTAATTTTTAACCATTTTTTATGTAAAAACGGGCAAAAACGAACAAAATTTAGTGTTTTTTTAAAGATTTTGGGCAATTTTAAAGATTTTGGGTATTTGTATTCCAAAATTGAAGCCTTCAAATAATTTTAGATAAACACTTCATTCCATTATATTTAATAAAAATATTGTTCGAATGATAAATTTGGGCAATTCCTAACAACTAATTAACCGTATCCGTTGCTTTTTTCTTTTCGCCCAATAAACCTCCAAGCACATTTTTAACCGCATCATTGGTATTTGTTTTTGTAGAATCTGTTGGTGTTTTGTTTTTATTGATAATACCACCTAAAACATCTTTAACCGTATTGTTTTGTTCTTTTTTAAGCGAGTCGGTTTTGGTTTTATTGTTGCCAATAACATCACCAATTAAATCCTTTACTTTGTCTTTGCCTTGATTTAATAGTTTTTGTTTTTCAATCTCAATAAGTTGTTTTGTTAGGCTGCTAATGCCACTGGTTAAATCGGTTTTTACGGTCGGACTCGTGTAAGAGCCACCAATATTGGCCGTAACGGGAATGGCGATATTTTTAGCTTCTTCGGTGTTGATTCTTCCAATTAACTGGTTGATCTCGCTGCCTAAATATTTTGCGGGTACGTTAAAAATAGCGCTGTAATTTAGGGTTTTATCGAAACCGTGGGAGCCCGAAACATTAATTACAATATCGTCGTATTTTATTTGAAATGGTTTTACGCTTACTTGTCCGTTGGCGAATTCCAGTTTGGTTTTTAAATCCTTTAAATCCAATTTTTTAAAGTCTATAAAATTTAGTGCGCCTTCAAGTTTTGTTATCAATTCACTTTGGTTTGCGCCAATTCGAGTTGCTAATAATTCCGCGAAAGCGTTACCGGACATGCTAACCAAATCGGGTGAAAATGTTTCGTCTAATTTACCCGAAAGATTAATGGTTGTATTTAATTTACCAGCGAGCAATTTGGCTACGGGCGCTAAATTTTGAAGCAATTCCATGTTGTTAAACGATTGCGCAATATCAAACCCATTAGCGCCCAAATTTAAATTAAAAGTGGGTGTTTCGCTTTTTGTTGACACATCGCCGGTAATCGATAACGCGCCGTCAAATATACTGGAGGTCATGTTCTTTAAGGTGGCTTGCTGGTCTTTAATTAACAGCGTGCCTTTAACATCCTTTAAATTTAAATTGTCGTAAACCACGGTTTTGGCATCGGCATTAATGGTACAATCCAAAAAGGCGGGAATTTTTAGCGATTCGGTATTTGTTGTCGTTTTGTTTTCAGCGGAAGCTTCATCTTCTTTCATAAAATCACTCACTTTAAATACGTTGGAATTCACGTTAAAATTCCCTTGCAAGGTGTTGTCGCTCAATAAAAAACCCAGTAGATTTTTAATCGTTCCGGTAGCGTTTAAATCGCTATCTCCCGTTTTGGCTTTAAAATGATTTAACGAAACCGTTCCCGGATTAAAGGTCATATCTGCTTTTGAAATATGAATGGGGTTTACAATATCTTCCGATGAAAACACAAAATCGGTAATGCTGGCCGAACCGTTATTTTTAATACGCTCATAAGCATTGGTTTCAATGGCTTTCATGTCAAAAGAAGTATTGATTTTTCCTTTTAAAATACCGCTCAACGCATTATCCAATTCAATGGGGTACACTTTGGTAATGTTGGCTAAATTTAAAACCCCGTCAATATTGGCGTTAACCAACATGTTTTTGGTGATGTTTTTTAAGGTTGCCGACGATTTAAACACATCGTCATCAATTTTAAAATCGAGTATATCAATGGCTATAAACGTATCATCTACATTGCCCGTGGTGTTTTTTATTGATGTATTTATGGAAATATTGCTCACACGTTTTGGCAAATCGGGATATTTAAACGAGGCGTTGTTTGAAGTGATAGTAATGTCTAAATTAGGAATGGTTTCATCCGAATTCAACCCTTTTATAATACCGCTTATTTTAAAATCGCCCGTCGTTTGTACATCGTCAATATTTTTTGAATAGGCTTTTGGAATCACCGCCAAGAAATTTTTAAAATCAGATTCCGGGTTTTTAAAAGTGATATCGATCTCCTGTCCGTTTTCCAACAGCTTCACAAAACCTTGAAACTCCAAAGGCAAATCGTTAATAAAACCTTTGTTTTCTTTAAAGGTGTAAATGCTGTTGTTTAAATCCAACCCAATTAAAGCATCCAATTTTACGGGGTTGTTGCTTAAATAGGTAGTGCTATCCATGGTAATGCTCAAATTGGCTTCACTTTTGGTGTTTAATTCTGACGCTTCCGCGGAAAAAATACCGTTGCCTGTATGGTTTATTTCAGATACGTGGATGATCATATTTGAAGCTTCATCCAAATACGTTAACGCACTGTTGTTGATGCTGTACTCTTCAAGATTAAAGGGAAAACTACTTGATGGTGTTTCGGTTGAAGCCTTTTCTTCTGCTTTGGCAATATCATAATTAACATCGCCAAATTTATTTGTTTTTAAGGTTAATAAAACTTCGTCGGCATCAATGGAATTTACGGTTATCGGGTCGTCGTCGGCTTTTTTAAACAGCTCTTTAATAGGCATGGTAAACGCGATGTTTTTTGCGGTGGCCAACGTTTCGTCTTTAAAAGGCGCAAAATTGGTAATCACCAAATCGCTTACGCTAACATGGGCTTGCGGGAAGCTACTGATAAAACTTAGGCTAACATCGCTAAACTCCACTTTGGCATTGACGTTCTCGTTTATAAATCGCTTAACCATGTCTTTAATTTGGCCTTGAAACGCAAAAGGAATTGCAATTAAAAGTACAATGATAATTAGTAATGTAATGCCAATAATTTTTAAAGCTTTTTTCATAAAAACGAGTTTATATAAATATACGAGTGTGTTTGTGTTTAAGTTTAAATAACTAAAAAGTTTAATAAAAGTTTAACCTTAACGAAAGTAATATTAACTTAAAAGAAATTAAAGTAAATCTATCTCTTCATTTACCTTTAAATTAAAACGTTTTCTGAATAAATATACGCCCAAATATAAAAAAGGCGTGTCGCAAGCGGCTACAAAAACCTTAAATAAAAACCCGCTAACCAATAAGCCTTTAAAAAGACTCCAGGGCAAAACCTCGAAAAAGCACAACAGAAAAACAACCGAAAAGGTATCGACAAATTGCGATAACCACGTCGAGAAATTATTGCGCAGCCAAAGGTATTTGCCACGGGTGAGTTTTTTCCAGAAATGATAAATTTGAATATCTACAAATTGCGCAAATAAATAGGCCGTCATGCTGGCGCCAACGGCTAAAATGGTTCGGCCAAATACTTTTGTAAAAATAGAATCGTTAATGGGCGAATCTGCAAAAGCGGGAACCACATCGGCAACATAAACAATTAATACCGAAAATAAAGAGGCAAAAATACCGGTAACCACTACTTGATTTGCCCGCTTTTTACCGTAAATCTCGCTAATTAAATCGGTGATTAAAAAGGTAATGGGATAGGGTAAAATACCAACCGACACAATAAAAAGTTTGCTCCCAAAAACCTCAATGTCCAACGGGTGCCAATAAAAAAACTTTTGAAAAATCAAGTTTGAAACCACCAACGATGTTATAAATAGCGCCCCTAAAAGCATGTAAATACGCTGTGCCGCAAGTTTGTCTTTTAATGTCATATAAATTGTGAATAAATAATTTATTGTCAGTTCGAGTGATGCGACGCAGGAGCATTGTATCGAGAACTTGTCTGATTCTATATACTTATTTTAATTGTTTTAAATTTTGATTTCTATAGCTTCTCGATACAATACCGATGAAAAAACCGGAATCACTCAAAGTGACATTCGTTATTCATTATTGTCAGTTCTAAACAAGTTTGAGTGATGCTACACAAGAGCATTGTATCGAGAACCAATAATTGTGAATAAATACGTCTCGTAAATATAAAGGATTAAAAATTGTTTTAGTTAATTTGCTTTCTCAATGAAAAAACCAACTACATTTTATATTGCATTAGGCAGCAACAAAGGCGATAAATTTAAAAATTTACAAAACGCCATGGATGCCATTCATAAAAAGATAGGGCATATAAAACTGATTTCGAAAGTTTATAAATCGCCTGCTTTTGGTTTTGAAAGTGATGATTTTTTTAATGCCTGTGCGGTATTGGAATCGCATTTGAGTGCGGAACAGGTGTTACAGGAACTGTTGTCTATTGAAACCGCTTTAGGGCGCACCCGAAAAAAGAGAGCGGGTTATGAAGCCCGAACCATTGATTTGGACATTGTTTTTGCCGAAACCCAAATTATCGATACCCAAACACTTCAAGTGCCGCATCCCGAAATGGAAAAACGCAGGTTTGTACTGCAACCGCTTAACGATATTGCATCTAAAATAAAGCACCCCAAAAACCATAAAGTCGTCTCGGTTTTGTTGGCGGAATGTGAAGACGAATCGGTTTTGGAACCCATTAATATTTGGTTGAAAAATCCGAGCAAAGTCTATGATTTTTCAAAATACAACTACATTGCCATTGAGGGGAATATTGGCGCCGGAAAAACCAGTTTAGCTACTAAAATGGCGCACGATTTTAATGCGAAACTTATTTTAGAACGTTTTGCCGATAATCCGTTTTTGCCTAAATTTTACGAAGATGCCCAGCGTTACGCCTTTACTTTGGAGATGAGTTTTTTGGCCGATCGCTACCAGCAAATATCAGACGATTTGGCGCAACTCGATTTGTTTAAAGATTTTATCGTGAGCGATTACGACGTGTTTAAATCGCTTATTTTCTCAAAGATTACTTTGGCTGAAGATGAGTTTATGTTATACCGAAAGCTTTTTAATTTGATGTACAAAGATTTAAAAAAGCCTGAATTATACGTGTATTTGTATCAAAACACCGAACGGTTGCAACAAAACATTAAAAAACGCGGACGCGATTACGAGCAGAATATAGACAACGAATACCTGGAAAAAATAAACGCGGGTTATTTGGAATTTTTAAAAACCCAAAGCGATTTTAATGTAAAAATCATTGATATTTCCGACAGGGATTTTGTTGAAAATCGAGGGGATTATTTATGGGTTTTGGATGAGATTTGTGGGATGTGA
Source organism: Hwangdonia sp. (assembly GCF_048381975.1). Classification (NCBI taxonomy): domain Bacteria; kingdom Pseudomonadati; phylum Bacteroidota; class Flavobacteriia; order Flavobacteriales; family Flavobacteriaceae; genus Hwangdonia; species Hwangdonia sp. Next base: position 472,709 of record NZ_JBLWYT010000001.1, read on the forward strand.
TTTTGGAGTTCCGCTTATCGGTTTTGTATATGAAACGTAGCGTGTAAAAAGACACTAACTTTTCGGATTAATATAGAGCCAAATTTTTATATTTTGTTTTAGTTTTTCTCTTTTTAAAGCCAAATTAAAAATTTGGCGGACTTTCTAAATATAAAAAACCTTTCGGTTTTGTACTTATTAGCTATGTTTTATACATCGTGTTGTAAAACGTTTTTTATTCGGTTGTTGTTAAATTGACTTTTGTTCCGTCTGGCAAATCTTTAATTTGTTTATGAATTTGTCCGCTTAATTCGAAATGAACTTCAATATCAGTTAATTCAAAATTTTCTGGCTCATATTCTCCACCTAAAACGGGCAATTTTTTATATCCGTAAAGATGCTTTTCGGTTAACTCAAGTCCGCTTTCTTTTAATTTTTCTATAAGTCCAATTAAAAACCATTCGTCAACTTGTTCACTGTCTTTTAGTTTAGATTTAAACTCTTCGATGTTGTCAGCCACTTTTTCGAAAATTCCCTCTCCAACATTAAGCCAAAAGCAGAACCCTTTTTCATCAGCAAGAAATAAATCCCCAATACTAGACATTAAAATTGGTTTTTTATCAGTTCCGATTAACCAACTCCAACTTTCTGTCAACCGATTTTGGTCAATGTGTTTAAAATCAATCTTTAAGTCGTTCCAAGTAATTTTCATTATTCGTAGATTTTCCCAATATAAATTATTTCTGCAAAATTTTTCCAACTTGCCTCTTCAGAAAACCCACTGTCCTTTGTGCCAGCGTGTATAGCATCAAGAAGTGAAGCAATATCATTATGTTCCCAACCATTATGTCCGGATGAATAAGGTGATGATGGTTCTAATTTTCTTTTTCGTCTTCCTCTCTTTTGTCAAGCATTAGAGCTTTGATAAATTCAAGAAAAGTATCTAAGGAGTTAACTCTTTCTATTAGTTTAAATGGTTCCAATCAGTTTTTCATTAAATGTTTTACCATGGTTTTTGCATATCAATCTGTTTCAATGATTAATATCCACCGATAAGCGAAGTTAATTTTTTTTAAAATTAGAACCAAGTTGAATTGTAAGTTAATTTTGTCATTCCTGCGAAGGCAGGAATCTACATTTCAGTTTCGATTATTATTGGATTCCGTGTCAAGCACGGAATGACAAAAACGAGTTCACTCAAAAAACCACCGCTAAAACACCTCAAACAACGTCGTTACAATACGTCCTTTTTTATCATCCAAAACATACTTGTTAAGTTGTTTTTCATTTTTAATCTTAAAATTAAAAGGCGCTTCCAAAATGTTAACACCGCTGTTTTGTTTTAGCCGAATCCCTTGCCCGGAAATGATGTCTTTGTTCGGGGTAAAGTTACCCAAAGGTATATGTTCCGTTAGAATGATGTATTTATAAGTTTTTAATTTTTTTAAAATGTTTTGTATTTCAGCATTCGATAAATGCTGCAAAACTTGCCGTAAAATAACGCAGTCTGCTTGGGGGAGTGCTTCTTTTGAAATATCCAAATAGCGAAACTCTAAGTTGTCTTCTTTAAATAATGTTTTATTTCTTTCAATAAGGGATTCAACAATATCTACGGCACTATATTTTTTAGTGTATTTGGTGAGTTGCTTGCCGATATTAAAATCGCCACAACCTAAATCGCATACCGTTAGCGGGTTTGTAAAAGATTTTAAAAATGTGGAGACCGCCTCTAAATATGGCTTTGTGATTTCTGGATTGTGCGAGCCTTCTCCCGAATAAAAATCGGTCTCGTTTCCGCCCCAAAGATGCCTTTCGTAAATTTGATGCATCACTGCTTTTGTGGGCCAAGGCTGTTTTGGTTTTTTAGTCACTGCAATTAAGTTTGCTAAACAAATCCCAAACCACAACGCCACAGCTCACCGAAATATTTAAAGAATGTTTGGTGCCAAATTGAGGAATTTCAATAACCACATCGCTAATGTTTACCACATTTTGGGCAACACCTTTTACCTCGTTGCCAAAAACCAAGGCGTATTTGGTGTTGGGTAAAACTGTAAAATCGTTAAGCATGGTGGCATTTTCGGCCTGCTCAATCGCACATATTTTTACGTTTTCGGCTTTAAGTTTTTCAACCACATCTAAAGTGTTTTCGGCGTATTCCCAATCTACCGTTTCGGTACTTCCCAATGCGGTTTTATGTATGTCTTTATGCGGAGGCGTTGCCGTAATGCCACACAAATAAATTTTTTCGATTAAAAAGGCGTCACTGGTTCGAAAAACCGAACCAATGTTATTTAAGCTTCTAATGTTGTCGAGAATAATGATTAACGGTGTTTTTTGGGCGTCTTTAAAAGCATGAATGCTTAATCGGTCTAATTCGCTATTTTTTAGTTTGCGCATTGAATATCGTTTTTTTATTTCCGCGAAGGCGGAAATCTTAATTTTATTTATTCGCCATGAAAGCACGGATATTTTCTTAAACCCATACAAATCTTTTCAAGTCAATCATTCGTGTATTCGCAGCGACCTAAAAGTTAGTATTTTGTTAATAATTGTAGATAACTTCTAGCGTTTCGGCTTAAAAAAACATCAATAATTAATTACATTAGCAAACTTACTTAAAAACAAAATTCCGTTGGCAAAAAAATCAAAAAAAGAAACACCGTTAATGAAACAGTACAACGCCATTAAGGCCAAGTATCCTGATGCTTTGTTGTTGTTTCGTGTTGGCGATTTTTATGAAACCTTTGGAAGTGATGCCGTAAAAACGGCGGGTATTTTAGGTATTATTTTAACCAAACGCGGTGCAGGTAGCGAAAGCGAAATTGAGTTGGCCGGTTTTCCGCACCACTCGTTAAACACGTATTTGCCTAAGTTGGTAAAAGCGGGCGAGCGGGTTGCTATTTGCGATCAGCTTGAAGACCCAAAGCAAACCAAAACCATTGTAAAACGTGGTGTTACCGAATTGGTTACGCCTGGTGTGGCTTTAAACGATGAGGTCTTAATATCGAAATCCAACAACTTTTTATGTTCGGTGTATTTTGAAAAAAAATATATTGGCATTTCGTTTTTGGATATTTCAACAGGCGAATTTTTAACCTCGCAAGGCAATGCGGAATATATCGATAAGTTACTTCAAAATTTCAGCCCGAGCGAAGTGTTGGTGTCCAAACAAAAGCGCACTCTTTTTAACGACACCTTTGGCGACGATTTTCATACCTTTTATTTAGAGGATTGGGTCTATCAAACCGATTATGCCTACGAAACCCTAACCAAACATTTCAACACAAAAACGCTTAAAGGCTTCGGTATTGAAGATTTGTACGAAGGCATTATTGCATCAGGTTCTATTTTGCATTATTTGGGCGAAACGCAACATAATAAATTGCAGCACATTACTTCAATTTCTAGAATAGCGGAAGATGATTATGTGTGGATGGACAAATTCACCATCCGGAATTTAGAGCTTTATCACTCTACAAATAACAATGCCGTAACGCTATTAAATGTGATTGATAAAACCATTTCGCCCATGGGCGGCAGGTTGTTAAAACGCTGGTTGGCATTGCCTTTGAAACATGTTGAAAAAATAAAACAGCGACACGAAGTGGTTAGTTTTTTGACCAAAGACAAATCAACGCTTCAAAAAATTCAGAATCACATCAAGCATATTGGCGATTTAGAACGTTTAATTTCTAAGGTGGCCACAGAAAAAGTAAATCCGCGCGAGGTTATTCAGCTTAAAAATTCTTTAGAAGCTATTGTGCCCATAAAGGCGTTGGCTTCAAATTGTGATAACGAATCGCTTAAAATTATTGGCGATAAATTACAAGGTTGCGATGTGCTTCGTGAGAAAATAAAGGAAACTTTAAATGAAGAAGCACCCGTTAATGTTTTAAAAGGAAATAGTATTGCTGTTGGATTTTCTTCGGAATTGGACGAGTTAAGGGCGTTGTCAAAATCCAGAAAAAATTATTTGGATGCTATGTTGGAGCGCGAGAGTGAGCGCACGGGCATTACATCGCTTAAAATAGCCTCGAATAACGTGTTCGGGTATTATATTGAAGTCCGTAACACGCACAAAGATAAAGTGCCGGAAGAGTGGATACGAAAGCAGACTTTGGTTAATGCCGAACGGTATATAACCGAAGAGCTTAAAGAGTACGAAGCCAAAATTTTAGGTGCTGAAGAACGCATTTTAGCCATTGAGCAGCAGTTGTTTTCAGAATTGGTAATTTGGTTAAATCAGTATATAAAACCCGTACAGCAAAATGCTTATTTAATTGGGCAAATAGACTGTTTATGTGGGTTTTCGCAATTGGCAAAAGAGAATAAATACAGTTATCCCACTATTGACGATTCGTTTGATTTGGATATAAAGGATGGGAGGCATCCCGTTATCGAAAAGCAATTGCCCATTGGCGAAAACTATATTGCAAACAATGTGTTTTTAGATAGAACAACACAGCAAATCATTATGATTACTGGACCTAATATGTCTGGTAAATCGGCTATTTTACGTCAAACCGCACTCATTGTTTTATTGGCGCAAATAGGAAGTTTCGTGCCGGCCAAAACCGCTCGAATTGGATTGGTGGATAAAATTTTCACAAGGGTTGGTGCCAGCGATAATATCTCGATGGGAGAATCTACGTTTATGGTAGAAATGAACGAAACGGCTTCAATATTGAATAATATTTCCGACAGAAGTTTGGTGCTTTTAGATGAAATTGGAAGAGGTACAAGTACCTATGACGGTATTTCGATTGCTTGGGCAATTAGTGAGTATTTACACGAGCATCCTGCAAAACCCAAGACCCTGTTTGCCACACATTATCACGAGTTAAATGAAATGAGCGAGACTTTTTCGCGCATAAAAAACTTTAATGTGTCTGTAAAAGAATTAAAAGACAATGTGCTTTTTTTACGAAAATTGGTTGAAGGTGGAAGCGCGCACAGTTTTGGTATTCACGTTGCAAAAATGGCGGGCATGCCACAGCAGGTTTTGCATCGTGCGAACAAAATATTAAAAAAACTAGAGCAATCGCACTCAAGTGAAGAACTCACCGATAAAGTAAAATCGTTAAACGACGAGATGCAGTTAAGCTTCTTTAATTTAGACGATCCATTGTTGGAGAATATAAAAGAAGAAATTCTACACATTGATATTGATACACTTACACCTGTTGAAGCGCTAATGAAATTGAACGAAATTAAGCGGATGTTGGTGAAGAAAAAACAAGCGTAAAAATAATTTTATAATTTCTCTAAAAAGGCTTTGGAATTCCTAGAAATATTTTAAATTTGCATCCGCAATAGCGATATTGCTCGTTCATTATAATTACTGCGAAAGTAGCTCAGGGGTAGAGCATCACCTTGCCAAGGTGGGGGTCGCGGGTTCAAATCCCGTCTTTCGCTCTGAAAACTTTCTTAAAACATACCAAAGTTGCTGAAGTGGTGGAATTGGTAGACACGTTGGACTTAAAATCCAATGTCCATTAGGACGTACGGGTTCAAGTCCCGTCTTCAGTACAGATGAAAAGCCGAAACATTCGTTTCGGCTTTTTTTGTTTTATGTATTTAACTTTTAAGCATAAAAAAACCACCTAAAAGGTGGTTCTTTAAACTTTAGACGTTTTTTAATTTCCGCCGGTAGCTTCTTTTACTTTTTGTGTTGCACTTTCAGCAGCCTTGTCTACAGCTTCGCCAGCAGCGTCAGCAGCCTCATCTATTGCTTCACCAGCATCATCACCGGCTTCTTCTATAGCGTCACCTGCATCATCAACAGCGTCTTCAATGGCATCAGCAGCTTCTTCTACAGCTTCTTCTGTAGCTTCTACAGCCTCTTCTATTGAATCTTCTGCCTTTTTGGTGTCTCTACAAGATGTAAATGATAAGCCTAATACTAGCAATAAAGCAGTGCTCAAAAATAATTTTTTCATTGGTTTTTGTTTTAGTGTTAATTTTTAAAATCTAGATTACGAATTTAATAACTTATTGTTAAAACCTATTAAGATTGTGTTAATTTTTTAACATTTGATATTAAAATCATTCTATATACGCAGATAATCGAGGATTTGGATGACAGCGCCTTTGTTTTTTTTAATGTAATCTAAATTCTTACTACCCGAATCCAGTCTTTTGTCCTCGTTTTCAACAAGTTCATTTAATATGGTATTGAATTCTTTTTGATTGGAAATAGAAAACATCCCGCCAATATCAATCATAGATTTAGCCTCAGGAAATTTAACGTGATTATTCCCAATAATAATAGGAACACCAAAAACGGCGGGCTCTAAGGTGTTGTGCAAGCCCGTGTTTCCCATGGCGCCACCAACGTAAGCTATATCGGCGTAATGGTATATTTTAGTTAGCAAGCCTATGGTGTCAATAATAAACACCTGTGCTTGCGAGAAGTCCTTTTCATTTTTTTCGCTAAATAAAACGGTTTCGGTATGTAATTTTTCTTTTAAGTTTTTTATTTGGGCATTATTAATATTATGAGGCGCCAATATAAATTTTACACCCTTTGCGGTTTCATTATTAATGTAATCTACAAATAAATTTTCGTCCGGTAACCAACTGCTTCCAGCTACAACGCATAAGTTGTTGCCCTTAAAATCTTCGATAAAATCTAACCGATTGTTTTGGTTTAATTGACTGTAAACACGATCGAAACGGGTGTCGCCAGAAACGGTAACACGATTGTAGTTTATGGACTCCAACAATGTTTTTGAAGCTTTGTTTTGAGTAAAAATATGTTCGAAAGTAAATAAAGCATCCCGCAGTGTTTTGCCGTAAAATTTAAAAAACGATTGATTTTCCCTAAATGCGGCCGAAATTAAAACAGCGCGTAATTGCCGTTGTTTTAATTCATTTAAAAAATTGGGCCAAATATCATATTTAACAAAAATGGTAAGTTCGGGGTTTACCATATTTAAAAAGGTTTTGGCATTCCTTTTTGTATCTATTGGCAAATAAACAACAACATCGGCAATGGGTGAATTTTTACGAATTTGGTACCCAGAAGGCGAAAAAAAAGTGAGCACGATTTTATGTGTTTTGTAATGCTCGCGTAAGGCTTTAAAAACAGGAAGACCTTGTTCGTATTCGCCCAAAGAGGCACAATGGAACCAAAGCGTTTTGTCGGTTTTGTTAAGGTTATTTTTTAGAATGTTGAAAGTTTCAGAGCGTCCTTTAACGCCTAATGCAATTTTTTTGTTAAATGGCGCAACACATTTTAAGCCCAATTGTGCCAAATAAATTAATAAATTATAAATTAAACCCAATTTTATTTCTTTAATGCTAAAATACATTTCTTTAAAATAAATACGTTGGTTAACGCTTATGAATTTTGTAATTTCGCTACATTAAAGCTATTAAAAAGTGTATTCATTAAAATAATGTTCATTTATTTTCTTAGTATAAATGAACTATAAAATTTTTTAGATGAAGAAAATTCAAATGGTAGACCTTAAAGGTCAGTACAATCAAATAAAAGATGTTGTAAACCCAGCAATTCAGGAGGTTATTGACACCACCTCATTTATAAACGGGCCTAAAGTTCATGAGTTTCAAAAGAATTTAGAGCAGTATCTCAATGTAAAACATGTTATTCCCTGTGCCAATGGTACCGATGCGTTGCAAATTGCCATGATGGGATTAGGCTTAAAGCCAGGTGATGAGGTTATTACGGCCGACTTTACTTTTGCAGCGACTGTAGAGGTTATCGCCTTGCTAAATTTAACCCCGGTTTTAGTAGATGTTAATCCGGATGATTTCAATATAAATATTGAAGCCATTAAAAAAGCCATCACACCAAAAACAAAGGCCATAGTTCCTGTGCATTTGTTTGGGCAGTGTGCTGATATGGAAGCTATCATGGAGATTGCAAAATCCCATAATTTATTTGTTATTGAAGATAACGCGCAAGCCATTGGTGCCACATATACCTATAAAGACGGAACAAAAGCCAAAGCCGGAACTATTGCCCACGTGGGCTCTACCTCGTTTTTTCCATCAAAAAACCTAGGTTGTTATGGCGATGGTGGTGCCATTTTTACAAACGATGATGATTTAGCGCACACGATTAGAGGTATTGTAAATCACGGGATGTACGAGCGTTACCATCACGATGTTGTTGGAGTGAATTCCAGATTAGATAGTATTCAAGCGGCTGTTTTAGATGCAAAATTACCGTATTTAGATGATTATTGCGATAGACGAAGAGAGGCCGCCAACAAATACGATGCGGCATTTAAAAATATAAATAACGTTGAAATTCCTTTTAGAACGGGGAGTGATGATAATCACGTGTTCCATCAATACACCTTAAAGGTAAAAGGTGTAGATAGAGATGCTTTGGTAAAGCACTTAAACGCACACGACATACCGTGTGGAGTGTATTATCCAATTCCGCTTCACAGGCAAAAGGCTTATGCTGATACGCGTTATAACGAAGCAGATTTTACTGTTACCAATCAATTGGTTAAAGATGTTATTTCGTTACCCATGCACACGGAATTGGATGACGAACAAATCGAATATATCACATCAACTCTTATAAATTTTATAAATGGATAAAATATTAGTTACAGGCGGTTTAGGTTTTATTGGCTCGCATACGGTTGTAGAATTACAAAACGAAGGCTACGAGGTTGTTATTATTGATGATTTGTCGAATTCTTCTGAAAATGTTTTAGATGGTATTTCCGCTATTACGGGAAAAACTCCAATTTTTGAAAAACTGGATTTAAAGGATAGACCGAAAGTAGAACACTTCTTTGCAAAGCATAACGACATAAAAGGGGTGATTCATTTTGCGGCAAGTAAAGCGGTTGGCGAAAGTGTGCAAGAACCATTGTTGTATTACGAAAACAACATTTCTACGCTGGTGTATATTTTAAAAGAGTTGAAAAAATTACCTTCGGCGTCATTTATTTTCAGTTCTTCTTGTACGGTTTACGGTCAAGCCGATGAATTGCCAATAACCGAAAATGCGCCAGTAAAACAAGCGGAATCGCCATACGGTAACACCAAACAAATAGGTGAGGAAATTATAAGCGATACCTGTAAAGTAACCCCAAGCTTAAAAGCGATTGCATTACGCTATTTTAATCCGGTTGGTTCGCACGAATCGGCAAAAATAGGGGAATTGCCTATAGGCGTACCACAAAATTTGGTGCCATTTATTACCCAAACAGCTATTGGTATTCGTGAGCAGTTATCCGTTTTTGGTGACGATTATCCAACGCCAGACGGGACGTGTATCCGCGATTACATTCATGTAGTCGATTTAGCCAAAGCACATGTTGTGGCGCTTAATCGCTTATTGCAAAATAAAAACAAAGCAAATTACGAAACCTTTAATTTAGGAACAGGAAAAGGCAGCTCTGTTTTGGAAGTGGTTAAAGCCTTCGAAAAAGTTTCGGGAGAAAAGCTAAATTATAAAATTGTTGGCAGACGAGAAGGCGATATTATTTCGGCCTATGCCGATACCACCAAGGCCAATAACGAGTTAGGTTGGAAAACGGAATTAACCCTTGATGATGCCATGCGTTCTGCTTGGAAATGGGAGCAAAAAGTTAGAAAGGGTTAAAATTCTTTTTCAATTTTAGATATCGATAATTTTATAGGGAAGCTTACCTTGGTAACCACTTTACCAGATTCGTTATAAATTTTGAACTTATAATTGTTGCCATATAAGGAGGCCAATCGTTCTTTAATGTTTTTAAGTCCCGTACCTTTTTTTAGCAAAGCGGGAAGTTTCTCTTTTAACGCTTTTCCATCATTTTGAACTTTAATAATAAGCTTTTCGTTTTTTTTATAAATATCGATTATAATTTCCAATGAAATAAATTCCGTGCCGTAACCGTGTTTGGTGGAATTCTCGACAATGGGCTGAATGAGCATGTTGGGCACCAAAACATTTTCCAAACCCGCTTCGATATTGAGATGAATATTAAGTTGGTCCGAAAAGCGCGTTTTTTTAATGTGGATGTATTTTTTAAGTATTTTCAGTTCTTCTTGCAGTTCAATTAAATTCTCATCTTTTTTATCCAATACATTTCTTAAAAGATCACTTAAATCGACAACCATGGTTTTAGACTTTTCAATATTTATATCCATTAAGGAATGAATCCCGTTTAACGTGTTGAATAGAAAATGCGGATGCATTTGAGATTGAAGAAATTTTAAATGCGATTTTGAAAGTTGCTCTTGAAGCTTTATGGTTTGTATTTTGCTTTCTTCAACTTTTTTCAAATAGTAATACATATAGATTAGCGCCACTAAGGATATGTAGATTAAAAAATGTAAATCCACCAGTCTTATAAAAGTTATACAAAGCTCTTCAAAAGAAAAGTTAACTTCATCCGAAGGGTTTCTGAGCATATCAATGCACCACGAAATACCAATGGTAAATGCGCCTATAAAAAACGAAAAAAATAAATGTATAAAAGCAATTAAAATGAGCTTTGTTTTTTTACTCATTAAATACTTTGTGGTAATGGCTATAAAAACCATAAAGATTATAATTAGGCACCAGTCTAAAACATTGTTAAAAACAAATTCTCCCCAATCTGTTTTTCTTTTGATTAAGATTCGTAAATAGGCGTTTTTTGAAGAATAAATAATAATAAATAGCAAATAGACAAACGATAGAATGGCTATAAGTTTAAAGTCTAAATACTTTTTTAATTTTTTTATCATAAAGAATGTTCTCGAATTAATTAAAACCCCATTTTTTTCTGAAACTCCTTTTTGTAAGATTTACTTATTCTAAAGAGTTTTTCGTCCTGCATTTTCACATCAATCTCACCGTAATTGGAGTATAAAACCTCTTTGATTAACGAGGTGTTAATAATGGTTGACCTGTGAATTCTAGTAAATTTGAATGATTTTAATTGATGTAGCAACGAGCTTAAGGATTCTCGTAAAAGATATTTTTTTTGTTCGGTAAAAATCTCTGCATAATAACCAGAGGCTTGAATGTATTTTATGTCATTTTTTTCGATAAACGATATTTTACCATTAGCTTTAATAGCTAGTTTAGAGTTTTTAGTTTCAAAAAAATCGGTATTGGGGTTTTCAATATACTGTAGTAAGTTGTTTATTTTTTTGTTTAACCCGTCTGATTTGTTTGAAGAAAACATATCAATCACTTTATTGGTGGATTGAAAAAAACGTTCGTCCTTAAAAGGTTTCAATAAATAATCAAAGGCAAAAAAATCGAAAGCCTTTAAGGCAAATTCATCAAAAGCGGTTATAAAAATTATTAGAGGCATTGCGGATTCGTCAATCTGTTTAAGGATGTCAAAACCCGTCATGTCGGTTATCTGAATATCCAAAAAAATAAGATCAGGTTTTTTGTCGTGTATTGCTTTTATGGCCTCTTTTCCAGAGCTGCATTCTTCAATTAATTCAATGTCTTTAATATCATTCAATAAATTAGAAACCCTTTTTCTAGCTAAGAATTCATCATCTATTATTATGGCCTTAATTGGAGCAATCATTATTAAATTATTAATTAAGTATTCGAAACTAGTATAAAAAATCAACTTTTTAAGTTGCTGCAAATCTTTTTACAGCATAAAAACGGGCATTCAAATCAACTTGAAATTCATACAATGCAAAAAACAGGCATTTTAAATCAATTTATTATAATTTTACCTCAATGGCATTTACCAAGCTTTTTGTTATTAAAATGATTCAATTTAGCTGTAATTACGCGTTTTTATTGGCGTATCTAAGTTAATATATATTTGGTAAGTCTGCGTTAACAAAGTGTTAATCCGCTTAGCCTACTAAATAAGTAGCTTAAATCATTTTGTGCATACTTCAAATCAAACTTGCCTTAAAAAGCCAATTAAACTACTTCTTTTACTATTGCAATTGTAAAAGGTAAGGCAGTTTTAGAGCTTTGCTTTAATAAAAAAATTCGGGGTTTCTCTAAACTTTGATTTCATTTCGTAGAGTATGATTTTTTTGAATTAGTCTTTTAAAAAATTTCTTTGCTGTCTTCCTTTTCTACAATCTGCACAGACTAACTCATAAAATATAAACAAATGAAAAAAAAGTTTAGTGGATTACTAACGTTATTACTGGCGTTTGTTGTGCAATTATCTTTTGCACAAGAAAAAACAGTGTCTGGTACCATATCAGATAGTTCTGGTTTACCGCTTCCAGGGGCAACTGTTTTAATTAAAGGAACGACATCAGGCACCTCTTCTGATTTTGATGGTAATTATTCAACTAAAGTTAACCAAGGTGCTACACTTGTAATTAGTTTTATTGGCTATACGGCTAAAGAGGTAGTTGTAGGAGAATCAAGTACCATTAATGTGCAGCTTGTTGATGATGCCACATCCCTGGAAGAAGTTGTAGTTACTGCTTTTGGTATTAAACGTAATGCCAAGGATTTAGGTTACTCGGTAAGTCAGGTTGAATCAGAAGAAATTCTTGAAAACTCAGAACCCGATTTATTGCGCTCGTTATCTGGGAAAGTTGCAGGTGTAAATGTTAATTTTTCTAATGGTGTTGCCGGAGCTTCAAACCAAATAAGTATTCGAGGGCAAACGACTATAGGGGGTGCAAGTCAGCCTTTATTTATTGTAGATGGTATTGCTTATGACAATTCTCAGGTAACAACATCTAGCCAAACTACGGGCGGTGGTGCTTACGAGTCTGGTATTTCTAGTTTAGACCCCAATAGTATTGAATCTGTATCAGTATTAAAAAGTGCAGCGGCGGCAGCCTTATATGGTTCAAGAGCAACCAATGGCGTTATTGTTATTACTACCAAATCTGGAGCTTCTAAATCGGGAAGTACTAATAATAAGCTAAGTATCAATGTAAGTAGTGGTACTTATTTTGAAGAAATAGCCAACCTACCGGAGTACCAAAATAAATACGGGCAGGGTACACAGTTTAATTTTAATGCAGGCTCCAATGGCTCATGGGGTCCAGCTTTTGATACTTTGGAAACCATTCCCGTGTGGAATAGTTGGGTAACCGCTTTCCCGGATGTGTATGGTCCCGGTTTAATTGAAACACTGCCTTATGTGGCACAGCCAAACAATGTTAAGGATTTGTTTAAAACAGGTATTGTTTTAGATAATTCAATTACAGCATCTTCAAGAAACGAAAACGGTAGTTTTAGTGTTACATTGTCCGATTTGGAACAACAAGGTTACATCCCTTTTAATACTTACGACAGAACTTCTTTTTCAGCTGGAGGAAACTTTAAGCTTCCAAACAATATTACGGTTGGAGGTTCTTTAAGTTATTCTGATACCCAGCAAGTAGGAGGCTTTTTTGGGAATAATCAATTTGCTGGATCTTCGGCTTCTTTTGCAAGAACATTGTGGTTAGGGCGTACTTGGGATTTGTCCATTCCCTATACCAATCCACTCACTGGTGGGTCTGTAATTCCAAACACAGGTTGGGATCACCCGTTATGGTCTTGGGAGAACGATCAGGTAACGACAAACACAAATAGAGTTGTTACGAATTTAAGTATTGGCGTACCCATTGACGATCATATTTCAGCATCGTTTAAAGTAGGTTACAATAAATATGACTTGGATAGAAAGGAAATTAGACATCCGCAATCCATAGCTTCAGCTTTAACAGGAGGAACAATTACTTTAGACTCTGCAACTATCGAAGATATTGAATCTACATTCCTATTGAATTTTGATTATACGCTCACAGATGATTTGGACATATCGGTTATTACAGGATTTAATACGTATCAGAATTCATTTACTCGAGATGTGAATTTAGGAACAACTTTTATTTCACCGGGAATATATACATTGGCAAATACAGTAACGGTTTCGAATCAAAACAGTTTATTTCTGCCTACCAGTGTTGGGTTTTTAAGAAAACGTAACGTAGGCGTATTTGCAGATCTAACATTATCTTACAAAGATTTTTTATTTTTAAACGGAACAGGTAGAAACGATTGGTCTTCTTCCTTACCAATAGATAATCGGTCTTACTTTTATTCTTCGGCAAGTTTATCCTTAATTGTTACCGAGGCCTTCAAATTAAATAGCAACGTGCTAACATTTGCAAAGCTTAGAGGCGGTTGGGCATCGGTTGGTAACGATGCAGGTGCTGAATTTTTAAGCACCACATTTGCCTTAGGAATACCTTTTGCATCCATTCCTGTTATCGGAAATAGAACAGGTTTGGGAGACCAATCCATTACGCCGGAATTTACAGATGAAATTGAAATTGGCGCGGATTTAGAGTTTTTTAAAAGACGCATTGCGATTGATTTTACTTGGTATAAAAAAACCACAACCGATTTAATTTCACCTGTTTCTGTTCCAAGGTCCAGTGGTTTTACATCATTTAATACCAATATAGGAGAAATGACTAACACCGGTGTAGAAATTGGTTTAACATTAGTACCTATTCAAACCGAAAATTTTAAATGGGACATATTTACCACATTCACAAAAAACACCAACGAGGTTACCGAGTTGGTTGAAGGTCTTGAAAGAATTAGGCTAGACGGAAACCAGATAGCTTATGCTATTAAAGGGCAGCCGTTCGGCGTGTTTTTTGGCACCAAACACCAAAGGGATGATGAGGGTAATTATATTATCGATCAATCTACAGGATGGATATTCCAAGACCCAGTGAGTGATATAATTGGCGATCCAACACCAGATTTTAAAATGGGCTTTATCAATACGTTTAAGTATAAAAACTGGTCTTTCCGAGCTCAATTTGATTGGAGGGAAGGAGGCGATATTCAGTCTGTCAGTATAGGCTCACTTTTAGGACGAGGGGTTACCAAAGATACAGAAGATAGAGAACGCACTCACATTATACCAGGGTTTTACGGCGATGTGAATGGAAATTATACATTGGATAATAATGGTAATCGAATCCCAAATACAACACAGCTTGATACAAACGACTTGTATTTTACGGGTGGAGGACCCAGCAATACATGGGGCATAAATTCTACCGATCAAGGAACAGTGTACGACGGTACCGTGTACCGTTTAAGAGAATTAAATTTAACCTACGATGTGCCATCAAAGTGGTTAGAAAAAACACCTTTCGGTAAAATGTCTTTAAGTGCCTTTGGAAATAACTTATGGTATTTTGCACCAAATGTTCCAAGATACACCAATTACGATCCAGAAATAACATCTTTCGGTTCGAGCAGAATTCAAGGTATTGAAAACTCTTCAGCGCCAACGTCTAAACGTTATGGATTTAAAATTAACCTAACTTTTTAAATAACAAAAAATGAAAAATATAAAATTTAAAAGGTATCATATTTTACCAATATTTATCGTCGTTATATCGCTTTTTGGATGTGACAACTATTTAGATGTAGATACAGATACAGATAACCCAACTGTTGCTCCAATGAATCAGTTATTGCCCAATATAGAAATTACAACCGCATTACTGGCCGATTGGAACAACTTTAGTGGCGAAGTCTTAGGGACGCAAACCCATCAGGGGGTTTCAAGAAGCAGCCAAGATCAATACGGTACCCAAGCCAATAACATCCCTTTAAATAACGATTGGAATAATGTGTATTTAGCATTAACAGATTTGGAAACATTGATCTCTCAAGCAGAGACAGATGGCGCTACGGTTTACAAAGGCATTGGGCAATTGCTTAAGGCGTATATGATGTCTGTGGCGGTCGATTTGTGGGGCGATGTCCCATATTCTGAGGCCACATTGTTAATACAAGGCGTTGTGAGTCCGGTTTTTGACGATTCAGAAACTATATATCAAGATATTTTTAATTTAATTGATGAAGCCAAAGTAAATTTGAATAACCCCAGTGGTTTGCTTCCAGCGGCAGATGACTTTTATTATGCCGGTTCCACAAGTAAGTGGATTAAGTTTGCCAATACGTTTAAATTGAAATTACTTAATCAAATCCGATTGTCATCATCACCATTGTTTAGTCAATCTGCTTTAGATGCATTGGTGGCTGAAAATAACTTCTTTGCATCAAATGCAGATGATTTTCAATTCATACATACAGCCACGGTTTCACCACAAGACGAACGTAACCAATTATTTCAAGCCGCTTACGGCGGTGCTCAGGTAGATCATTACGTAAGCCCATGGTTTTATGAGATTTTAATGGGAATGAATCCTAATATCCATACAGGAAACCAAGACCCTAGAATACCCTATTATTGGGCAAATCAATTGCAGCCTGGGCAATTTCCCAGAGACCAAGCAGATCCTATTTCTGGCGATCCCCGAGCAGATTATTGGGATTCCTCTACAGGATTTTTCACCATACGTTTTGGTAGTGTTGGCCCATGGCGAGATGGTGCCGTAGCCAACGATGCTACATTTCCGGGTATTTTCCCATGTGGTGGAAGATATGACGACGGGCAAGGTTTTGCAAGAACCGTTGCGAGTGGAACTGGAGTGGCACCAAGAAGAATATTAACTTATGATGAGTTTTTGTATATCCAAGCTGAACTTATGCATGTAGGTTTAATCACTGGAGATGCTGCAGCAAAATTAACTCAAGCCATAACGGCAAGCTTTGCTAAGGTAGATCAGGTTGTAGCAGGAACAGGCACAACCCAAACCGTGCCAGTGCTATCGGGTTCAACGGCCGTTACAGATTTTATTGCAAATATTGAAGCAGAATTTACGGCAGCAAGCGCAGAAAAACAAATGGAAATTATCATGACCCAAAAATGGGTGGCAACTTATGGCGACCAAATGGATCAATATAATGATTACAGAAGAACAGGCTACCCTGTTTTGGCAGATCCAAATGGCACAAACGAGTATCAGTTAGACAATGGCGATGCATATCCTTTACTAGATACTGATACCACATTGAATAACCCATATAATAGAACATTTTTCTGGCCAGAAAACGAGTTAAACCTTAATCAGAATGCTCCAGAACAAAAAACTATAGCGACTTATAGAGTGTTTTGGGACAATTAAAACATATAAAAATGAAACATATAAAAATTTTATTACTTGTAATTGTAGCCACTTTTTTTAGTTTTTCTTGTGAAAAAGATGGCGGAGATTCTGCACTTGTTTTAGAAGCAGGAGCAGTAGCTAATTTTACAAAAGATGCGAATGCCGATCAAATATTTGATTTAACAAAGGTGCTTAATGGTACGCCTTTAAACATGAGTTTTAATGCTTCTGTTTCACAAGGGCTGCCCGCATCGGCAGATATTATTGCAACTTACGCGACGTTAGCCGGTCCTGTTTATAACAGCACCTTATTTAGCAATGTCACTTTACCGGGAGATTTCTCATTATCGACCAATGATATTTACGCTGCTTTTACAGAATTAAACAACATTGATGATTTTCAACTTGGAGACGTTTTAACAATTTCTACACGGTTTACTATGCCAGATGGTCGGGTTTTAAGTTTGTTAAATAACGATGGGACTGATAATACAGGAACTACACTAAGCAATTCTAAATTAGTCACTATCAAAATAAGTTATCCTGTGTCTTGTCCTACCATGTTGGAAGGGAATTATATCAGTACCGTTATATCGTCAAACCTTCCTATTCCTGGTAATTTTAGAAGTCCGCAGCCCGTTACAATTACGCAGCCTGCAGCTGGAACTTATAATTTGAGTGACGGAACTGCAGATATCTTTGGACCCGATTTCCCTATCGGTTTAGAATTTACCGACGTTTGTGGCGTAATAACTGTTACAGAGAAGTCTTTAAGTTTTCCTGGGCAAGTTGATTTTGCACAAGGTCCAGGAACTAACTTAGACCCAGACACTGGAATAATTACACTTGATTTAACCTATACGGCAACATCGTGTTGTGGATTGGCAGGAATTCAATTTACATTGGAACTAAAACCAAATTAAGCCGGTAACTAACTCAATAAAGTAATTACTTTTATCAATTTATATTAAAACGAATTGGGATTAATTTAAAAGACTGTCTTTTTAAAGACAGTCTTTTTTTATAAAATTTTGAAGTATTTAAAAAGTGAAATTACGAGGTTTTCTTTTTTCTAAAAGTAACTATCACCAAAATAATCATACCTGTGGTAACCGATAAATCTGCCATATTAAAAATACCGGTTCTAAATACACCACCTAAATCGATATGCCAAAAATCGGTAACAGAACCGTAAACAATTCTGTCGTAAACATTGGCAATACCGCCACCAATAATGCTTGCAAAAGCAAAAAGCGACCAATTATCCAATGCTTTTTCTTTAAAAATATAACGCAATACCAAAGCCAAAACAACAATTGGTAGAATTAGTAACAGAATGATTCTAAGTGTATCATTTAATTCGCTGCCCATGCCTAAAAAGGCACCTTTGTTCTCTACATTGTGCAAAGTGAAATAATCGCCAATAATTTCAGATTGGCTACCGGCAACGACTTGCGCTCTAACCCAAATTTTTGAAATTTGATCAAGAGCAATAGTGATAATAATTACAGAAAATATAAAAATGGAGCGTCGAGATAATTTCATTTAGCTATTACTTTCAAAAGTTGCAGAAGCGGTTTCAGCTTCTCTATTAATTTTCTTTACCAAACCTTGTAAAACTTTACCTGGACCAACTTCAGTAAATAAAGTGGCTCCGTCGGCTATCATTTGCTGTACAGATTGTGTCCAACGTACAGGTGCTGTTAATTGGGATATTAAATTTGCTTTTATGTCGTTTTCATTAATAACCGCATGTGCCGTCACGTTTTGATAAATCGGGCAATTGGGTTTGCTAAAAGTCGTGTTTTCAATAGCCGCCGCCAGTTCTTCGCGAGCTGGTTCCATTAAAGGCGAATGGAAAGCACCACCAACAGGCAATACTAAAGCGCGTCGTGCACCCGCTTCTAATAAAGCTTCACAGGCTTTATTGACAGCTTCAACTTCACCCGAAATTACCAATTGCCCCGGGCAGTTGTAGTTTGCCGCCACCACAATACCTTCGGTTGAAGCACAGATTTTTTCAACAATTTCGTCTTCTAAACCTAAAACCGCAGCCATGGTGCTTGGTTGAATTTCACAGGCTTTTTGCATGGCCAAAGCGCGTTGCGACACTAACCTTAGGCCGTCTTCAAAATTTAAAGTTCCGTTGGCAACCAATGCTGAAAATTCCCCTAAAGAATGCCCCGCAACCATATCCGGTTTAAAACTAGCGCCTAAAGTTTTGGCTAAAATTACCGAGTGTAAAAATATGGCGGGTTGGGTTACTTTGGTTTCTTTAAGCGCTTCGGCAGTACCTTCAAACATGGTGTCGGTAATGTTAAAGCCTAAAATATCATTGGCTTGTTCAAATAACTCTTGAGCTAAAGGCGAATTTTCATAAAGGTCTAAACCCATGCCTGAGAATTGTGCACCTTGTCCTGGAAATATATATGCGTTCATATTAGTTAGTTTTTAGTGCTGCAAAAATAGGAATAAATCTTTTAAACAAAAGGAGTTACTTTGCTTTTAGAAAAACATACAAAAATAATTATTTGGGCGTTACCCCAACCCTTCGACTCCGCTCAGGGCAAGAGGGGTCGGGCTTTCACTACTCGCTTCCTCCTGCGTCGGCGAGCTCAAACATGTCGTTCAATCCCTAACGCAGAACCCAAGTTACAATCCAACAACTGCAGCTTCAGCACAACGTTCACCATCCATAGCAGCCGAAACAATACCACCAGCATATCCGCCGCCTTCGCCACAGGGAAATAAGCCTTCAATTTCTATGTGCTCTAAATTGTCTTTTCTTGGGATATTAACAGGCGATGAGGTTCGGGATTCCACACCCACAATATTGGCTTCTTCGGTGTAATAGCCTTTCATTTTTGGTCCGAAAGCTTCAAAGCCTTTTCGCAATCTGCTTCCAATTAATTTTGGCAATAAAGAATGCAGAGGTGCCGAGTTAAGCCCGGGCTGATACGATGTGTCATTTAACGTAATCGACAAGCGACCTTCAACAAAATCGGTTAAACGTTGTGCCGGAGCAACCTGACTTCTTCCGCCGGCTGTAAAAGCTAATTTCTCTAAATTCTTTTGATATTCCAACCCTTTTAAAACCCCAAATTGCTCGTATTTCCGTAAATCTTGTTCGGCATTTATTTCAACGACAATACCCGAATTGGCATACAGATTATTTCGTTTTGAAGGCGACATCCCATTAACAACAACCTCGCCATTGGCGGTGGCCGCAGGCACTATAAAACCGCCTGGGCACATACAAAACGAATAGACTCCGCGCTCGTTTACTTGCTGCACCAATCCGTATGAAGCCGCAGGAAGCAACTCGTGGCGTTCGCCAGAGCAATGGTATTGAATACGGTCAATAATATGCTGTGGATGCTCCACCCGAACACCCATAGCGAAAGATTTTGCCTTTAAAGCAATCTCCTTTTTATGAAGTAAATAATAAATGTCGCGAGCGGAATGGCCGGTTGCCAAAATAACGCGATTAGCCATCATTTCGTTACCGTTTTGCAATTGAATGGCTTGTATTTTGTTGTTTTTTATTGTAAAATCGACCACACGTGTTTCAAAATGAATCTCGCCACCATAGTTTAAAATGGTTTCCCGAATATTCTGGACCACTTTGGGTAATTTGTTGGTACCAATATGCGGATGCGCATCGACTAAAATTTGGTTGGTTGCGCCATGAAAAACGAGGTTTTCAAAAATGCGACGCACATCGCCACGTTTTAAGCTTCGGGTGTATAATTTACCATCGCTATACGTGCCTGCACCACCTTCGCCAAAACAATAATTGGAATCTTCGTTTACAAAATGATCTTGATTTATGGCTTTTAAATCCCTGCGGCGGTCTTGCACATTTTTTCCGCGCTCTAAAACAATGGGTTTAAAACCGAGTTCTATACAGCGCAAGGCGGCGTACATGCCAGCGGGACCAAACCCAATAATATGAATGGGTTTGGCTTTAGAAACGTCTTTATAATTAAAGGTGTATTCTGAGTTTTTTGGTACAGGCTCTTTAATATAAACCGCAACTTTATAATTGAAAAAGATTTTAGGTTTACGGGCGTCAATCGATTTTCTAAGAATTTTTACACCCGTAATATCACTTTTATCGATATCGAGTTTTAGTGCGGACTTAAATACTAAAATATCGGGTTGTTCTTCTTCTTTAAGTGTAATACGAAGTTGGGTTTCTTTTACCATGTTGCGAAATTACGGAAAATAGAAAAAGGTAATGGGAATAAATTATTGAAGGTTCGTTTACCGTGTTTGTGTATGGTTAGTAACCTGTTTTAAGCACTTAAAAATAAACTGAATAGAAAATCCGCGAGGATTTTCGTAAGCAGGCGAGAACAAGCAATAAATTTATACGGTGTTATGCCCTTTTTTTATTCACATTCAACTTTTATTTTATTTATCGGAATTTCGTGTTCTATTAAATTCATAATTAGCTGTAAAGATTTCAAACACTCAAAATCGTCATCTATAGAAAGCATTAGTCTTAATAGTCCATAATATTCAACATTTTTATAGTCAACCTTAAAAGAATCTAAATGAACTTTTTTCTTTGTAGGTATAATTCTAAAACTCTTATTTATTTTGTCAAATCCAAAAGAAAGACCAGAGTTAAATTCCCAAAGGTCTGTTCTGTTTTTTGAATCCGTAATGTAAAACTCATCCTCTAATATTTTGGTTTTTCCTTCTATTGAACGAATAAAAAGTTCTGCAATATCTATTGATTCTTGAACTTCTTCTTTTGAAGGTAAATTATAGTAGTGTTCTAATTTATTTCTAAGAGTTCTAGCTTTTGCAACAATGTATGCAGGTGCTAAATTTAAAGCTTGTATTAGTTTTAATTTATAAGGTAAATCTATGTTAAATTCCATTAAGGAAACAATTTCTTCACTTTGTTTCGGAATGTCCTGAAAATCAATCCCTAAAACACTAAGTGTTTCGTCAATTTGACAGTCAATTGCTCTTTTAGCGTTTGTAAGTGAATTGATTAGACCTTGACTGTTATTGGAATGAAAATCTAATTTAGAGAATCTGAGAAAATCTTTAGGCGATATTTCAAATTTAGAGTGTTCACTTCCGCTACCACTACCTGGCATAAATACAAGATTTGTTAAGTCTAGTTTTGTTACCTTTAATGATTCTTTTAGGTTCATTGCTCTAATTGGGCATAATGGCTAGCAGATAAGCGTCGTTATTTAATGCCATTTAACGCCTTATATCTGACGGCAAACGAATTTATCTATTTTTTCTGACAAAGTCAAGTTTGATTATCTTCTCTCATACGTTAAAAACGAAAACTCATGCTCGTGGTTTGCATCTTTTGTATGAAAGGTATTGGCGGTTTCTTTCCAAACCGATGTATCAATTTTCGGGAAATACGTATCGGCTTCAAAACTTTCGTGTACACGTGTTAACTCAATTTTATCGGCTAAAGCCATGGCCTGTTTGTAGATTTCGCCACCGCCAATTACAAAAGGTTGGGAATCGTTTTTTACGGCATCTATGGCATCTTCCAAAGAATTTACCAGAATAACATCGTTGGGAACTTTGTAGTCTTGTTGCCTAGAAATAACCACGTGCGTTCGGTTAGGCAATGGTTTTGGAAAACTCTCAAAGGTTTTGCGGCCCATAATTATATGATGCCCATTGGTTAAGGTTTTAAAGCGTTTTAAATCGTCGCTTAAATGCCAAATGAGTTTATTGCCTTTTCCAATGGCGTCATTTTCCGCGGCAGCGACAATTATGGTCAATTCAGATTTTTTATTTTTAACGCTTAAAGATTCGTTGTAAACCTCGCTTTCAGCAATATGAGGAGCTTCTTTTTTTAGTTCGGTTTTTATTTTTTCTATTCTATTTTGTTGCAGTGTTACCAATTTTTCCAATTGATTTCGCTCCCAATCTTTTCCCATAAATTTATGGGTAACAAACACGTTAAAAACATGATAGAGCAAAAAGAAAAGCCACAATAAAATGGCAAATAAAAACCATTCTTTGCCAAACAAAGTAAAATCTTTGCCAATGCCCAAAACGGTATTTGCAGCAATTAGAAACACCGCGCCAATTAAAAAGATAACAAAGTGGACGTATAAGCGTTTTTTTTGTTTAATGCGTTTTTGAGCATTTTCAATAAGCTCTAATTGGTCTGCATCAATTTGTGGTTTTGGCTTTTTTTTTCCGAACATATCAACAATATAATTGCTTGTAAAGTTAAAACTTTTTGTAATACCAAATGTAATTTTAAGCGTATTTGGTGAATTGGTATCAAAAAGACAATGGTGCTTTGAAAACTAAAACGATTTAGTTATAAATGCTATAAAATTTAGTCGGAAAAATAGCAAGGTTTCTTTGCCATTTTAGTAATTTTTAAGTTAAAAACTGCTATTTCGTTAATTTATTATTCAGGCGGATTGATAAAATCATAATTATTTGACTTAAAGCGTTTTAAACAATCGTAAATATGGAATTGTTTTATAAATTTGCGGCTTAAAACAGAACCTAAACTAAAAAAAAATAAAATCATGGCTATTACAAAACAGTATTTAAAAAGTAAACCAATATGTAAAGTTACTTTTACGGTACCAGCAGAAGAAGCTAAAAAAGTATCAGTAGTTGGAAGTTTTAACAATTGGGACGAGAAAGCAAATTCGTTAAAAAAATTAAAGAACGGTACATTTAAAGGGACATTAAACTTAGAGAAAGATAATTCGTATGAGTTTAGATATCTTATTGACGGTACTTATGTTAATGATGAGCAAGCGGATGCTTATAAAAGCAACGAATTCGCATCGGAAAATGGTGTATTAACGCTATAGTTAAAACCGAAAAAATTTAAACTAAAAAGCGCTTTCAAATTTTTGAAAGCGCTTTTTTTATGTATTGTATTTATATTTTAATAAACTTTTTAGTTCCAATTTTATCGTTAATTTTTACTTTAACAAAGTATATACCCGTTTGTAAACTTGTAACATCTATTTTGTTGCTCGAAATATCTTCTCCGTGTAAAACCGATTGCCCCGATATATTGGTTATCATATAATTTGAAACCTTTCCATAACTGCCTGTAAACTTTAAATTTATTTCATTCTCTACTGGATTAGGATATAAACTCATATTAGCGCTTATATTATTAACATCCTTTACATTAAGAGGGTTATCTGTAATTACAGTTTCGTACATACCATTTCCATGGGTTCCAACTAACAAATGGTTGTCTGATGGCCTATAAGATAGCGAGCTTACCAAGGCAAAACCAATTTCTGTTGGAGCTTCTCTTACCCAATCTGTAGTTGTTGGGTCTGATGTGCTGTATAAACCTCTGGCGGTACCAACAAAATACAGCGTCTGTCCAGCAACCTCGGTAATAGCAGCAGACCTAATAGAATGTGCAGATAAATTGCGCTCAACTAAAGTCCAAGTTGGCGTTGCGTTGGTTGCATTAGTGGTTAAAAAAATACTTTCGGTTCCGTAATTTGAATATGTTGCTAAAACAATATCGTTGTTTGTAGGATGAATGGCTAAACCGGTTACAATAGAAGGAAATCCTATGGTTGCGGTTGGCGGTGTAATATCTATTGCCGTTGAAATGTTTGCAGCATTTTGTGGATCATCCAATCTATAAATATGGCCTTCGTCGCCACCCATTAACAAATAACTTGTTAGGGCATTATATACACCTCTTGTTGTAGAAAATGCTTGAAAATAATCGGCATGACCAAAAGCAGTATTTGTATCGCTCAAACTTGTCCAGGTATCTTGTGTTACATTAGCTCCGTCTGTAGAACGCAACAACGTGCCTTCAGAAGCGTAATAAATGGCATTGGTGTTATCTGGGTCTACATGATAATAGGTGACAAACTGACTGGGATAAAGCACATCTGGCATTGTTGACATACGCGGTGTAATTTCGGTATAGCCACTCGTGTTTTGGCAATATCTGTAAAGGGTGCCGTTTTGAGAGCCACCAAAAAAGGAAATGCCACAACCTGTATAATTTGGAATAGCCACAGAAACACCATCGCCACTAAGTAAAGGAATGTGGCTTGTTGTAGATGAGGCGCCTATGGACGTGCCTCCAACTGTTGTTCCATTGTCTTGCGCGCCTCCAATAACAAAATCAGAGCCAGAATCAGGGTCTATAGATACGTGGTAAAATTGAAAGGTTTGATAGTTGTTATTGAGTGACGACCAAGCAACAGTTGCTGCTGTTATATCTGATGTTGCGTGCACACCGCCATCAGTTCCTGAAAAAAGTATATTGCTGTTAAACGGACTAAATACCAACGCATGAATGTCTGGGTGGTGATTGGCATATTGTGTATATCCTGCAGCCGTTGCATAGCCACCGATTCGTGTAAACGTTGCGTCTACAGCAATATCGACGATTTTATATGCGTTTGTGCCTCCAATTAAAACAAAATTTTCATCATCAGGTTTTACGCTTACAACCAAATCATAACCGCCTTGTATACCAAAGGGGTCATTCCCGTTAGAACAACCTGTTTCATCGGGCAGTTTACTGGAATAATCGGTATAAGTTGTTGTCAATTGATCCCACATCCATAAATCTGCTTCTACTGCTGGTGTTGTATCGCAATCAGAGCTAATACCATTTGCAAATAAAGTATACAACTTATCTTGGTTTGATGGCGCTAAAGCCAAAACAACCCTTCCTGTTGGTGTAAAGTCTGATGCATTAATCCTAGACCATGCTCCCGTTGTACTATTACCTGTTGAAGACGTCCAAACGCCTTCAATTGAAGCGTCGAGAGTGCCAGAAAAAGCGGCATAAACCCTACCCGTTGAGGTAATAGTTACATCGGTGGCAAAACTAGTGTTTATTGAACCTCCAGGATTGGTTACTTCTGTTGACCAAATAGTGCCATTAAAACGACTAACCCTTCCATTGATTGCAGCAAATAAATCGCCTGTGATTGGATGAATAGCTAAGTTGTATACCGTATCGAACCTAGAATTAAAAACTTCTTGTGTTGAAGATGTAGATGGCATTTGTGTCCAAGTAAGCCCACCATTTGTAGATTGCCAAATACCTTGACCAAAGTAGAAAGCCCCACTTTTAGAAGCCGAATTGCCTAAACCTTCGCCTGTACCATAATACCAAGTGTTTTCAAACCCAGATCGTGGGTCTTGTACCAAAGCGGTTACGTTGTGGATCTCATCATTGGCAGATACTTTTGTCCAACTTGAACCTCCGTCGGTTGTTCTAAAAACTCCGCCACTAACACCACCGGCAATAAGGGTGTTACCCGTAGCATCACTTCTATCTACAACAATTGCTCTGGTTCTTCCCCCTAAATTACTAGGTCCTCTGTTGGAATAGGCCGTTTCCGGTATTTTTGCAGATTTCATATCTTTTTTTAACAAGGAACGCTTCGAATTCTTTAATTCAAGATTTTTATCCGCTTTCGAAATAACGCCTGTGTTTGGGTTAACTTGCCTGTAATATTCGTATAAATTACGGGCTTCATCATATAAAGCGCGCTCTTCAAGAGTTTTTTTCTTACCCTTTTGGGTTGGGTTAATTGATTTTCTTTCAATTTTTACAAGGGTTGTTTTTTGTGATTGATTACTTTTTGCAATCACCACAACTGCAAGAATCAGTAAAAGAGATAATGCAATTAGTAAAGTTTTTTTCATGACTAAGAATTTTTAAGTTAAATAGCTACAACACCCTTTGTGTACGGGTGTGGATAATAATCTACTAAAGTAAAGTCATTAAAAGTAAAGTCGAAAATAGCTTTATTTCAGGATTTAAAATCATTTTGGGTAGCGGTCTTAAATCACGGGAAAATTGTAATTCTAATTGCTCATAATGATTACAGTAAATGTGTTCATTACCAAAGGTATGAATAAATTCGCCAACTTGGTAACCACAAACTCGAGCCATTATATTGGTAAACAGTGCATTACTTGAAATGTAAAAAGCAGACCCAAAAAAAATGTTGGCACTGCGTTGGTAGAGCTGACAAGATAATTTCCCATTGGCAACATAAAATTGAAAAGCGGGGCTTTAAACTTAAAGAAAAATAATTCGTATGAGTTTAGATATCTTATTGACGGTACTTTTGTTAATGATGATCAAGCGGATGCTTATAAAAGTAATGAATTCGCATCGGAAAATGGTGTGTTAGCGCTATAGTTAAAAAATCGAAAAAAGTTAAACTAAAAAACGCTTTCAAATTTTTTGAAGGCGCTTTTTTTATTTAAATTAAGTAAAATTGTTATACAGCTACAACACCTTTGATGTGAGGGTGTGGATTGTAATCTATTAAAGTAAAATCATCAAAAGTAAAGTCGAAAATATCTTTAATTTCAGGATTTAAAATCATTTTTGGTAGCGGTCTTAAATCACGGGATAATTGTAATTCCAATTGCTCATAATGGTTACTGTAAATATGTGCATCGCCAAATGTGTGAATAAACTCGCCAACTTGGTAACCACAAACTTGAGCCATCATCATGGTAAACAAGGCATAACTTGCAATATTAAAAGGCACGCCTAAAAAAATATCGGCACTGCGTTGGTAGAGCTGGCAAGATAATTTCCCATCGGCAACATAAAACTGAAAAAAGGCATGACAAGGCGGTAATGCGGCTTTTCCGTTGGCTACATTTTCGCTAAAACTTTTTGAAGTATCCGGTAAAACCGAAGGATTCCAAGCTGAAACCAACATTCTACGACTGTTCGGATTGGTTTTTAATGTGTTGATTACCTCTTTAATTTGATCAATTTCATCGCTATTCCAGTTGCGCCATTGGTGGCCGTAAACAGGTCCTAAATCACCATTTTCGTCTGCCCACTCGTTCCAAATTCTAACACCATTTTCAGTTAAATAGTTAGTATTTGTATCGCCTTTTAAAAACCATAAAAGCTCGTAAACAATCGATTTTAAGTGTAGCTTTTTTGTGGTAACCATGGGGAAACCTTCACTTAAATCAAACCGCATTTGATGTCCGAAAACACTTTTTGTGCCTGTGCCTGTTCTATCTCCTTTTTCGTTGCCGTTTTCTAAAACGTGTTTTACTAAATCGTGGTATTGCTTCATAATTATTTCCCACGAAAGTGGGAATCTCATTAAATTAAACTTGGTTTTAAAATCGAAAATCTATTAATAGATGGTTCGATTGCGCTCAGCGTGACAAAATTTATCAGCGAATAAAAATAAAAAATATGAGTTGAATCTGATTGATGAAACCCTAAATGATATTAAAAGTTATTAACCAGATTTTATATTTTGAGGATAAGTGTTTTTTTTGGAAACTATGTGCTACTAGCCGATAATCATTCCTGCAATAGTCGCCGAAATTAAAGAAGCAATAGTACCACCAATCAGCGCTTTCATCCCAAATTTAGATAAGGTTTTTCGTTGTCCCGGAGCCAAGGAGCCTATGCCGCCAATTTGAATGCCAATAGATGCAAAATTAGCAAACCCACAAAGCATGTAAGTGGCCATGATTATTGACTTTTGATAACTCAAGTGCGTGGCATTGGCGACGTTTTTTAAACCCGAAAGTTGTATGTAACCAATAAATTCGCTGGCCGCTATTTTTATGCCAAGGAGTTGCCCCATTAAGGCCATGTCTTCTTTTGCAACGCCAATTAGCCACATTAAAGGAGCGAAAATATAGCCTAAAATAAGTTCGAGCGATAAGCTTTGGTACGACGTGTTGCTAGCAATCCAACCATTTAAAGCGGTAACATCGCCAATCCAACCTAAAATACCGTTAAACATGGCAATAAAAGCAACAAACACCAAAAGCATAGCACCAACATTTACAGCTAGTTTTAGACCTTCGGTCGTGCCGTTTGCAATGGCATCTAAAAAGTTGGAGCCTATTTTTTCTTGAGAAACCTTAACATCGGTATTGACGTTTTCGGTTTGCGGATATAATATTTTTGATATCACAATAGCACCCGGAGCTGCCATTACCGATGCCGCTAACAAGTGTTTGGCATAAAATAAACGCAATGCGGGATCATCGCCACCAAGAAAGCCAATATAAGCCGCCAATACAGCACCGGCAACGGTTGCCATACCGCCAATCATGACCAGCAGCATTTCGGACTTATTCATTTTTTCTAAATATGCCTTAATTAAAAGTGGCGCTTCGGTTTGACCTAAAAAAATGTTACCAGCCACACTTAAGCTTTCTGCTCCAGAAATCTTTAAAAGTTTAGATAATAACCAACCAAAGGCTTTTACTACTTTTTGAATGATGCCTAAATAAAATAAAACCGATGTTAATGCCGAAAAGAAAATAATGGTTGGTAATACTTGAAATGCGAAAATGAATCCGAAAGTATCCATATCTACAACCAAACCTTCAAATAAAAATTTGCTACCTGCCCTTGTAAACTCCAATACTTCAACAAATAACCCCCCAACAAATTCGAATATACTTTTGATGAATTTAACTTTTAAAACACCTATGGCTATTAGGAGTTGAAATGCTAAACCTATGCCGACAATTTTCCAATCGATGGCTTTTCTATTACTGCTAAAAAGAAGGGCAATAAAAATTAAAGTAACCATCCCCAAAGCACCACGCCATAAGCTATTTATTGAAAACCCCTGACTTTCAATAATGGTGCTTTTTGTTTCATTTAAAGCGGCTCCTTCAGAAGTATCTGCAATTTTAGTTTCGGAAAAATTGATGTTTGTTGAATCTATTAATATGGTTTCGGTTTGCGAAACATTTTCAATAGTATCTGTTCGTTTAGTTTTGTCTGTTTCTTGTGCTATTAATGAAGAAGTTGATAAGATTATAATAGCAACTAGGGACAAAAAAAAAGATTTCATAGATATGTGATAAATTAACGTTTGGAAATTTCGTCGCGTATATGTGCGGCAGCTTCGTAATCTTCGTTTGAAACGGCTTCGTCTAGTAATTTGTGAAGTTCTTCAAGGGTTTTTCCTTTATAGTTTTCGCGGGGTGCGTTGGGTTCTAATTCGTTTGCCAATAAATCATCAACCAAAATACTGTCTTGTAGTTCGTCTTCCTCTTCTTTTTTCGGATTCACTTTTAAGTAAATACCGGCTTTGTCGAGGATATTTTTATAGGTGAAAATAGGAGCGTCAAAACGCAGGGCTAAAGCAATGGCATCACTGGTTCTGGCATCAATTATTTCCTCGATTTTATCGCGCTCGCAGATTAAACTGGAGTAAAAAACGCCATCGACTAATTTATGGATAATCACCTGTTTAACAACCACATCGAACCTGTCGGCGAAATTTTTAAACAAATCATGAGTTAGGGGTCGAGGTGGGCGAATTTCTTTTTCTAAAGCTATGGCAATGGATTGTGCTTCAAAAGCACCAATTACAATAGGAAGTTTGCGTTCGCCATCAACTTCATTTAAAATAAGGGCATAAGCGCCGTTTTGGGTTTGACTATAGGAAATGCCTTTTATGTTTAATCTTACTAAACTCATAAATTTATTAAAAGCGCAAAGAACAGTTTAAATTAGGACTTAACCAACTGCAAAAGCAGAATTACGATATTATGCTAATTTAAACAGTTCTGCGGAACAATACAATTTATAAAAAATAATTTATTGTTGGGCCTTAAATGCTTTTAATTTTTCGATGAGCTGCGGAACCACTTCAAAAGCATCGCCAACAACACCGTAATCGGCGGCTTTAAAGAAAGGCGCTTCGGCATCGGTATTGATAACAACTTTTACTTTTGAGGCGTTTATGCCCGCCAAATGCTGAATGGCTCCAGAGATACCAATGGCAATATAAAGGTTTGCTGCCACAGGTTTTCCGGTTTGCCCAACGTGTTCGCTATGTGGCCTCCATCCTAAATCCGATACCGGTTTAGAGCAGGCTGTAGCAGCACCTAAAACTTCGGCCAGTTCTTCAATCATGCCCCAGTTTTCAGGGCCTTTTAAACCACGACCGCCAGAAACCACAATTTCGGCATCGGCAATGGTTACTTTATCGGTGGCTTTATCTACGGACTGTACCGATACACCAGCCTCTGGAATGGATGGCGAAAAATCTTCCGCGGAAGCGTTACCACCCGATTCTACCAATCCGAAAGCATTATTGGAAACCGCTACCAATTTAACATCGGTGTCAATGGTTGTCATGCTAAAAGCTTTGTTTGTAAAGGCTGTACGCTTAACGGTAAAAGGCGATGTGCTCGATGGTGCTTCAACAACATTGGAAGCAAATCCCGCGTTTAATCCAACGGCTAAAAGTGGCGCTAAATATTTGCTATCGGCACTGGAGCTTACAATAACAACTTTGGCATTTTCCTTTTCCGCGGCTTGTTTTAAAACATCGGCATAGGTTTTGGCATTAAAAGCCTCGAGTTGTGAATTGTTCACATTTAAAACCTTGTCAACGCCATAATTTCCTAGTTCCGAAGGATCGTTTGCATTTATGGCCACTGCTGTTACCGTAGTTCCCAATTGGTTTGCTAACGCTTTGGCGTAAGAGGCTACCTCAAAAGCTGTTTTTTTAAATTTTCCTTGTTCTGATTCTGTATATACTAAAACTGACATAATATTTTTCAAAATATAAACTTCAAAAAAACAAATTCCAAATATCAAACGATTGGAATTTGGTGATTGAAATTTGGTTATTAAATGACCTTGGCTTCGTTGTGAAGTAAGTTTACTAATTCGTCTAAATTATCAGGAGATACCAGTGTTACGGCACCTTTTGGAGTTGGTTTTTCAAATTTAACCGCAGAGGTTTCGGCATTGGCATCAACAGGTTCTACTACGGTTAATGGTTTTTTACGAGCCATCATAATACCGCGCATATTCGGAATGCGTAAATCGCTTTCTTCAACCAATCCTTTTTGCCCACCAATAACCAGCGGTAATGTTGTTGCAACGGTTTCTTTTCCACCGTCAATTTCACGAATCGCCGTAGCATTAGTGCCATCAACTTCAAGGTTAATACAGTTGTTTACAAAATTGGCGTTGGTTAAACCAGCTAACATACCAGGAACCATACCACCATTATAATCAATAGATTCACGACCGGCAATTACCAAATCGTAACCGCCTTCTTGCACCACTTTCGCTAATTGTTTGGCGACCTGAAATCCGTCTAAAGCCGCAGTATTAACACGTATGGCGCTGTCTGCACCAATAGCTAAAGCTTTACGTAAAGTTGGTTCGGTTTCTGCGCCACCAACATTTACAACATCGACACTGGCCCCTTGTTTTTCTTTAAACCACATGGCACGGGTTAAACCA
The DNA here is from genome assembly GCF_048381975.1 of Hwangdonia sp. Classification (NCBI taxonomy): domain Bacteria; kingdom Pseudomonadati; phylum Bacteroidota; class Flavobacteriia; order Flavobacteriales; family Flavobacteriaceae; genus Hwangdonia; species Hwangdonia sp. Next base: position 504,894 of record NZ_JBLWYT010000001.1, read on the forward strand.
AACTCATCATTCGGATTGATAACAAATTGCACACCATTGGTGTCGAATTTAGAGTTGTCATCCGTAAAATTAATTTTTGATGTAGTGTCCGGAACGTGACTTATACACACTAAAATTTTCATATTTTTGTAATTAAATTAAGACTAGTTACTTGCGAAGTCCAGAACTACAACGTTATAGTTTGCGCTATAGTTTTATAACTTCTAAATTTTGGCAACGAAGTTAATTATTTTATTTTGAATATTTACTATGCGTGCATAATAAATTTTAGATAATTCTTTTAAACAAAGTCATCTATTTATTGTTATTTTTGCAATTAGATTTAAAAACACATTTAATGAAGACAATTCAATTTAGAGAAGCTATTTGCGAAGCCATGAGCGAAGAAATGCGCAGAGACGAAAGCGTTTATTTAATGGGTGAGGAAGTTGCGGAATATAACGGTGCTTACAAAGCTTCAAAAGGTATGTTAGACGAATTTGGAGCAAAACGTGTAATTGATACACCAATTGCAGAACTTGGTTTTGCTGGAATAGCCATTGGCTCTACCATGACCGGAAACCGACCTATTGTGGAGTACATGACGTTTAATTTCTCGTTAGTTGGGATTGATCAAATTATAAATAATGCGGCAAAAATCAGGCAAATGTCGGGTGGACAATTTAAATGCCCTATTGTATTTCGTGGCCCTACGGCTTCTGCCGGTCAATTGGGTGCTACGCACTCGCAAGCATTCGAGAATTGGTTTGCCAATACTCCGGGTTTAAAAGTAATTGTGCCATCAAATCCTTATGATGCCAAAGGCTTATTAAAAGCTGCCATTCGCGATGACGACCCTGTTATTTTTATGGAAAGCGAGCAAATGTACGGCGATAAGGGTGAAGTACCAGAAGGCGAATATGTTTTGCCAATTGGCGTTGCCGATATAAAACGCGAAGGTACCGATGTTACTATTGTGTCCTTTGGAAAGATTATTAAAGAAGCTTACAAAGCCGCCGATGAATTGGAAAAGGAAGGCATTTCTTGTGAAATTATCGATTTGAGAACCGTGCGTCCTATGGACAGAAAAGCGATTGTGGAGTCGGTTAAAAAAACCAATAGACTGGTAATTTTAGAAGAAGCATGGCCTTTTGGAAACGTAGCCACCGAAATTACATACTTAGTGCAATCTGAAGCATTTGACTATTTAGATGCCCCCATTGTAAAAATTAATACAGCCGATACACCGGCACCGTATTCACCGGTTTTACTGGAAGAATGGCTACCAGATTACACAGAGGTGATTAAAGCCGTTAAAAAAGTACTGTACAAATAAATTAATTTTTTTTACGTTATATAAACTTCATTAGCACGATTGTTGATGAAGTTTTTTTATACTATGAACATAAAACTACTTTTTATATTTCTTTTCCTAGGATTTTTTTCAGCAGTTGCCCAAACCAAAGTTAGCGGTCATGTGTTTGATGAGTTTAACGAGCCGGTATCGTTTGCCAATGTTATTTTTAAAGGCTCTTCCGAAGGTACCATTACCGACGAAAACGGGAGGTTCTATTTGGAATCTGCCGAAACTTGGGACACATTATCCGTTTCTTTTATTGGTTACCAAACATTGTTAATTCAGTTAGACAAAAAAGTAAACTACAATTTAAAATTCACTTTAAAGGAAGAAACAGCGCAATTGGATGCTGTGGTAATTGTATCCGGAAAGCAATCGAAAAAGAATAATCCGGCTATCGATTTGCTGCGTAAAATTTGGGAACACAAACGCAAAAATGGCCTAAATCTTTACAAACAATACGAATACGATAAATACGAAAAAGTAGAATTCGACATCAATACCATCGATAGTGCGCTTATTAAAAGCAAACTTTTTAGAGGTATGGAATTTGTGTTTAACGAAGTTGATACCTCGCGCGTAACGGGAAAAACCTACTTGCCCATGTTTATCAACGAAGCCGTTTCCAGGGTTTATGGCGATAATGTAATCAATAAAGAAAAAGAGGTTTTAAAAGGAAACAAAAACTCGGGATTTAGCGATAATCAAGTCGTTATTGATTTTGTTGACGATTTGTATTCCGATTACAACGTTTACGATAATTACCTTAAATTTTTCGATAAAAGCTTCGTGAGTCCGCTTTCAAAAACAGGCATCAACACTTATAATTATGTGTTGTCCGACAGTGCCTTTATCGACAATAAATGGTGCTACAATATTATTTATTACCCGCGCCGAAAAAACGAACTTACTTTTAAAGGCGATTTTTGGGTCGCAGATTCTACCTATGCCATAAAGGAAATTAATTTACAAGCTTCAAAAAGTGCCAATATAAACTGGGTAAAAGAGATTTATATCGAACAGGAGTTTGAAGTGTTGAACGATTCGCTTTTCCTTGTAAAACGCGATTATATGATGTCTGATTTTGCGTTGAGCAAAAAAGAAGATTCGCGTGGTGTGTACGGCAAACGAACCACGTTATTCAATAATTACGAATTCGATAAACCCTTAGATAGAAAGTTTTACGACAGGGAAGTTTACAATTACGATAAAGATGTTTACGACAGAGATGAAACGTTTTGGGCAGAAAACCGATTGGAAGATTTAAATAAAGACGAACAAGGGGTTTACAAAATGTTGGACACCTTAAAAACCGTAAAAAAGTTTAAACGGCTTTATAACTTAGGGAGCATTTTATCGTCGGGTTATATCGAGTTTAACACCTTGCCGTTAGATTACGGCCCCATTTTTTCAACCTTTGGGTTTAACGAAGTTGAAGGGATGCGATTGCGAACCGGTGGACGCACCTATTTTGGCAGAAACGATTTATGGCGACTGGAAGGTTTTTTGGCCTACGGTTTTAGTGATGATAAATTTAAATACGGTATTTCAGGAAAATGGCTGTTGGATAAAAAAACCCGATTGATTATCTCTGGCGGAAACCGGCGCGATGTCGAGCAAATAGGGGCTAGCCTTACTACAAGTACCGATGTTTTGGGGCGTAGTTTAGCATCGTCATCGGTTGTAGGAACCGGATCAAACGACAAATTAACGGCTATAAACTTAACCAGTTTAGCGGTACAGCTTGAGCCTTGGCGCAATGTTATTTTTAGGCTCGGTGCCAACTACCGTACTTTGGAATCGGCATCGCCAACCTTTAGTTTAGATTATGTTGATGCCAATTCTTCAACAGGTTTTTCATCCGAAATAAACCAATTTGAAACCTCGCTTTCGCTTTCCTATTTCCCGAAACGGAAAATGACGGGCTTTGGCGTAGAGCGTCGTACGGCAAACGATGATTTTGCACGCATTTTTGCGCAAGTTAGCCGTGGCGATAAAACGGTTTTTAATAGCGATTTCAATTATACCAAACTGCAGCTATCGTACATACAACCCTGGCAGCTTGGTGGTTTTGGTAGGCTGTACACCACTATCGAAGCCGGTAAAACCTTTGGCGAAGTACCCTTGGGATTGTTAAGCGTTATCCCCGGAAACCAATCATATTTTTCAATTTACAATACCTTTTCGCAGTTAGATTATTACGAGTTTGTATCCGATACTTACGCATCTTTTCATTTCGAGCATAATTTTAATGGTCGCTTCTTTTCAAGAATCCCGTTTTTACGCAAATTAAACCTTCGTGAAATTGTGAGTATTCGAGGCGTTTGGGGCGACATTTCGCAGGAGAATATCAACTTAAACACCACCAACAATCCCAATAACATTCCGCTTGTGGCGCCAAACAATAAGCCCTATTACGAGTACGGTTTAGGCGTTGGGAATATTTTTAAAATATTCAGAATCGACTTTAATTTTAGAGGCAATTATAAAGATAACGAGCTATACCCAGATGCACGTAAGTTTGGTGTAACCGGAACCTTTGGGTTTCATTTTTAGGCAGGTTATTAGGGCGTTCCCCTCGTAAAAACTCAGGTCGCGCTTTCACTACTCAATCTTTTTGCTCGTGCCTCACAAAAAGGATTTCAAGCAAACCGTTCAATCGCTAACGCACCTATTTGCTAGTGTATGTTTAAATGTGACGTTGATTTTGTTTTTGAGAGGTTTGTTTAACGGTCTAGTGTATGATTTCGTTGCGTGCTTAAGCACTAAAGTTAGCAATTAAATCACAGATAGAAAGTCCGCGAGGACTTTCGTAAGTACGCTATAACTAGCAATGAATTATACACATTGTTGTGAGCAGTTTTTATCTTTTTTTCATTTTATCAACCCAAACTTTTATTTCTTCATTTTCAGCAAATTCTAATGGATATTTTCTAATTGAGGCTACTTTTTTTCCTCCAACAGCAACTTTTGATGTTGTTGCTATAAGTCCCTTTTTAGCACCTTCAAATTCAACGTCAGTATAAAACGACTTTACCGTTTCTATCTTAACTTGGTTAGATTCTTTATGTCTTTTGCATTGAATAATTATATATGGTTTTTTATTATCCTTTTTGTCATAAACTCGAACATCAATTCCACCATCATTTGTTCCTGGACCTAACTCAACTTCAAATCCTTTTCTCTTAAAAAATTCCGCTGTTAATCTTTCGAAATTTCTCCAATGCATAAATTCTAATTTTTCTGGATTTGCTTGAAGAAAATTAATAAATTTTTGTTCTATAAAATCCGATTTTGATTTTGGTATAGATTCTTTCTCAAATAATGAGCTTAATTCAATTCCACCATCCCAGAGTATTTCTTCAACTGGTTTTATAACATTCGAAATACGTTGATTATTAATCATTCCATCCATTACTTCTATAATGAGAGGAACAGGTGCGATATTTTCTTTTATTGCTCTTTCTAAAATTTCATTAGGGTCAATAAGTTTTGGGTTTTCAGGGTCGTGAATGTCACTAGCGAAATCGATTAGTTTCGAGAATATTTTTGCTGGGTCATAACCTTTATCCATCCAAGTCATCATACTGTTTATGTCTTTAAAAAACAAAGGACTTACTTCTTCAAGTTCTCCCAATCTTTGACGAACAGCCCAACAATATTCATCAAAATCCTCTGACCGAATTCTTAATGCGTAATCCTTTTTTTCTTCATATTGAGGAAGTCTTTTGTCTTCTGGAAACTCTTCTATTAAAATTTCCAATAAATAGGATTCGCTAATAACTAACCCAGTTTTAATGACTACAATGTCAAGCATTGTATTTATAAAATTTTCAAAACTCCAAACTATAGCTCCCATTTACTTCATAGACGTATTTTTCTCAAATTGCTCACAACAATTATATATAATTAATATTAACTATATACAAATTATGTGTGTCATAGTTTTAATGCTGCAAACGAATTTAGATATTTTTTCTGACAAAATCAAAAGAGGCGTAATCAAAAAAAACTTTTATTTTTAACCCTTTTTGGCTTGACTTTAATTCTTTTTGTAGTTTTAAAAAAGTCATTCTGTTAATTATTACCATAGGCACAAAGAAGAAAGGCATAAAAACAGGAAAACTTAGTCCGCTTTCTTGGTAATTAAGAAAGCTTGCTACAAACATTATTAAAACGAGTATGCTAAGCACAATTGTAGCCATTTTATAAGTTTTGGTCTTTTTTTCGAGTTCTTGAATACTCATTTTTTCGATGTGTTCTTTTTTCATATTACTATCAGTTAATTGAATTTATACTTTTTCAGATTAACACAGAGTTCAATTTATGTTTTTAATTTTTTTCTTCCATAAATATTTTCTCAAAGGCACTATATACTGCTAAATGAAGGGCATCTCCGTGATTTTGCTTTTCAAAAAACTCAAAATATATATTCGTATTTTCTTTCTTAAGTAGGTTTAATTTATGGTATAAAGCTTTAGCTGTCCGTTCCATAATTTGGCCTTCTTTTCCAACTGCAATATAAATGGATTTTTTGGACGAGTATGGCCTCGGTGTGTATTTAAGCAACGATTCGTCGTCCCACCATAAACTAGGACTTGCGATAATATAATTATCAAATAAATTGGGGTTTTTAAATAATATTTCAGTTGCCAAAAGGCCTCCAAGTGATTGCCCAATCAAAGTTTTAAGTGAATCTGTTTTATAATTTGTGTCAATATATGGCTGCAATTCCTTTTCAATAAAATTGATGAATCTTTCGGATTTTCCCGTTGTTGGAAAGTCTTCTTTGTCTTTTTTGTTATTCGTTGGAAATGTAAAATCTCTTTTTCTATCAACATTAGAAATTCCAACAACAATTGATTCCGGTATCATATTAATCCAAGAGAAGGAACCAAATTGTACAATTCCAGAAATATGAATAAAATCCTCATCAATGGAACCATCTAATACATAAATTACGGGAAATTCTTTTATTGAATCCGTGGCGTATCCGTTTGGCAGATAAACGTTTAAAATTCTGTTTTCATTAAGTATTTTCGATTGGAAATTTATTTTCTCTCCAATCGAGAGTGGAGTTATCTTATTCTGTTCGTTTTCGTTTTGGCCAAAAATAAAATTGCATAATATTATACTAATAAATGTTAGGATTATTTTTATTCGAATCGTTTTAATTGGCGACATTTATGATATAGGTTTAATGTTTTGTATTGGTAGTTAAACGAAGGTAGTAGATTTTTTTACAAGGCCAAATGCAATTAAGTTGAGTTTTTATAAATTATTTAGGAAACAAATACTCTACAATAACTTTTGCCGCTGCTTCACTGCCTTTTTTAGAAGGGTGAAATCCGTCGGTGCCATAATAATCATAGTTGTTTGTCGCGTTAAAATATTTTTTCCAAATCGCGCCAACGGGACAAAGAATAGCGTTATTTATTTTGGCGGCATAACTATGGTTGTTTATTACACCTTTAAACCGTTCGGGATGATTAATGGGCGGCCATACCATAAAATAGGCGAGTTTTGCATTGCTGTTTTTGCATAGTATACTATACTTTTTGCCATAATCTACCAGTAATTGTTTACCGTCTTGCTGCGACGATGGGCCTTGTTGAATAATCACAAAATCGTAGGTTTTACTTGTTATTAATTTTTGTACCTCGCCTTCTTCCCAATGATCTGAAATCGCATAATTGGGTTTGGCAACCATTTTTGTTTTTACAGTAATGCCGTGTTTTTTGGCTTGCTTTTTAACCAATTGCGGTAAATTGTTGGAATAGGTTAAGCTATTGCCAATAAACAGAATATGAAACTCGGTTTGTTTCGACTGACTTTCTAATTGCAAAAAAAGACAGATGCATGTAAAAAAGGTTACTATGTATTTAAAAAGATTCATCTTAACTAATTCCCAGTTTCCTTATTTTTAAAGGCGTCAAATTCACTTTCTGTTTCAACTTTAGGAAAGCTATTGTTGGTGGTATCAACATCGGCAAACTCAAAATTTGGGTCAAGATTAACCTCGGCAACTTCCTTTTCTTTTATAAAGGTCTGCTTTACTTCGTATTCGTTTCTGCGCCAAATTTGAGCCGGTAGTTTATCGATTTCTTTAGAGCCATCGGTATAAATCCACTCAATGGTTACGGGCATAATTAAGCCGCCTTTATTTTTAATACTTACTTCGTAAATATTTTTTCCCAACACTTGTTTTCTAATTTCGGTTTCATCAAGTCGCGATAAAAACTGACCATAAGCTGCATCGGGTGTGGTGGTCATATTTATAACCTCGGGACCGCTAGAAAAATCTTTGGCTTTTACAGTAGTGTTTTCGCCTTCAATTTTAAATTGCGATTTTTGCTTTTGGTCTTCAATATTCGTCTTTTCCTCAAAAACCTTGAACCATTTTACATTTGTTAATTCCATATCCACATTATCGGTTGTAAAAAACCAACCTCTAAAAAACCAATCTAAATCGGTTGCGGTGGCATCTTCAAGCGTTCGGAATAAATCGGCTGGATTGGGGTGTTTGAATTTCCAACGGTTGGCATATTCCTTAAATGCTTGGTCGAATAGCTCTTTACCAATAATGGAGTTGCGCAACATTTGTAATCCAACGGTGGGCTTTAAATAGAAATTGGCTCCAAACTGACTCATTAATTCATTATCGGAGGTCGTCATTATAGGGCGCAAAATGTTTTTATCGCCACTCATAAACGGCACGATGCTTTTTGGTGTTGTGCTGTTAAAATCCGGGTAGCGTTCGGCAACGGTACGCTGGTGCAAAAAGGTGTTTAAACCTTCGTCCATCCACATCCATTTACGCTCGTCTGAACTCACAATCATGGGGAACCAGTTATGTCCCACTTCATGTATTATTGTTCCTATCATACTTTGTTTGGCGGCATCGCTCATTTTGCCATTAATTGCACGACCGCCATTAAAACTAATCATCGGGAATTCAATTCCAATATTGGAGGTGTTAACCGAAATACATACCGGATATGGGTAATCAAAGGTTGCTTCAGAATACACTTCTAAAGCATGCTTAATAGCTTTTGTAGATTCCTCTTGCCACACCGGCAAACCTTCTTTGGGGTAAAACGACATGGCCATAACCGTATTGCTTGGCAACTTTACAGCTTGAGCATCCCACAAAAATTTTCTCGAAGATGCAAAGGCGAAATCACGAACATTGGTAGCCTTGAATTTCCAGGTTTTTAGTTTTTTTGATTTTGTTTTTTCGTTTGCTTCGGCTTCTTCTTTGGTAATAATCATAACGGGTTTATCAAACGAATTACGTGCCGTTTCCATTCTGTTTTGTTGCGTTTTTGATAAAACATGGTCGCTGTTTTGATGGCTTCCGGTTGAAGCGACAATATGGTCTTCGGGAACCGAAATTTCAACCTCATAATCACCAAATTCCAGAGCAAATTCACCTAATTTTTGAAACTGCTGATTTTGCCAGCCTTCGGTATCGTTATAAACAGCCATTCGCGGAAACCAATGTGCAATTAAGTAAACGGTGTTATCGTCTTCAGGAAAATACTCGTAGCCTTCCCGGGATAATAAATACATGCTTCGATCGGTTATGGGATACGACCAAGCTATGGAAAAAGTCATGGAAGTGCCCGATTTTAAAGGCTCTTCAAGCAATACTTTCATCATAGTGTTATTAACGAGTGATTTTATGGCATGCCCATTTTGGTCTTTTATATATTTAATGGAATAGCCCGCAGGAAAATTGATGGCTCTGGTAAGAAACTGCATTTGTCTGGCATTCATGCCATCTTTAATACCGTTGTTTATACTGCCAAAGTCTTCATTCCCTTTTTTATTCACATTTTGTTCCAATTGAATCCATAAATAACTTAAATCGTCTGGAGAGTTGTTGTAATACGTAATGGTTTCTTCGCCGGAAAGTGTGTTGTTAGCTTCGTTTAAAACAGCCTTTATTTTATAATCGGCACGTTGTTGCCAATACGCTTTTCCCGGAGCACCACTTGCAGCACGATAGGTGTTTGGAGGTGCTATCATGCGGTCAATCGGTTCAAATTTACCTTGCCATTTTTGGGTTTGGGCTTGAATTGATAAACATAAAATAGTTGTAATTAGGAAAAATAGAAAACGACGCATAATATTGATTTATAATTAATTATAACAGTGAAGCAATATAATAATTTTTAAGTCTTACAGCTGGTTTTATACTTGGTTTTAAGCAAAAAACAAATGGATTTTGTTGTTAAATCTTAACATGTTCAGTACCTTTGCAGGCCAAAATAATAAAGATGACTAAGAAAAAAGACGTGACTTTTGATGTATTAATTGAAATACCAAAAGGGAGTAGAAATAAATACGAATACGATTTTACACTGAATAAAATACGTTTTGACCGTACCTTGTTTTCGTCCATGATGTATCCGGGCGATTACGGTTTTATTCCAGAGACATTGGCTTTGGACCAAGATCCGCTTGATGTTTTGGTTTTGGGCATAGAGCCAACGTACCCCATGGTTGTTATGGAAGTAAAGCCTATAGGTGTTTTCCATATGGCGGATGAAAAAGGACCGGATGAAAAAATTATTTGTGTACCGGTTTCAGACCCGATTTGGAGCAAAAATAAAGATTTGAGTGATTTGAACCCGCACCGCATAAAGGAAATCGAGCACTTTTTTCAGGTTTATAAAGATTTAGAAGAAAAGAAAGTAGATGTTGGCGGTTGGGGAGATGCCGAAAAAGCCATAGATATTTATCATAAATGTGTAGAGCGTTATGAGCAAAGTGAGCACAAGAAAAAAAGAACTTTTACAATATAGTATCGTTATTTTATGACGGGACAAAAAAACAAACCATTTTAATATTTAAGGTGGTTTTTTTTATCACTTATATTTTCCTATTTTTAGCCCCGTTAAAAAAATATTAACTAAATAAACTAACTGAATAAATATGGAATTAATAGTAAATTTTTTACCCGCTTTTGGTGTTTTGGCACTGGTGTTTGTATTAATAAAAAGTGGCTGGGTTTCAAAACAAGAAGTGGGAGATGCTAAAATGGCCAGAATTGCAAAAAACATTGCAGACGGTGCCATGGCATTCCTAAAAGCAGAATACAAAGTTTTAGCAATTTTCGTGGTTGCAGTAGCTATCTTATTGTTTTTTAAAGGGAATAATGAAGTGGGTTCAAACTGGATGGTAGCCATATCGTTTATAGTTGGCGCTATTTGTTCGGCGTTGGCTGGATTTATTGGAATGAAGGTTGCAACCAAGGCCAATGTTAGAACCACACAAGCGGCAAGAACATCATTGGGAAGAGCCTTAGAAGTGGCTTTTGCAGGTGGTGCTGTAATGGGATTGGGCGTTGTTGGTTTAGGTATATTAGGATTAAGTGGCTTATTTATGGTATATCAAATGATGTGGCCAGGAGCAGATAATATTCCAATGGTACTAAACGTACTTTCCGGGTTTTCATTAGGTGCATCTTCAATAGCTTTATTTGCTCGTGTTGGTGGCGGTATTTATACCAAAGCAGCCGATGTTGGTGCAGACTTGGTTGGTAAAGTAGAAGCAGGTATTCCAGAAGATCATCCATTGAATCCTGCTACAATTGCAGATAACGTTGGTGATAACGTTGGTGATGTTGCCGGAATGGGTGCCGATTTATTTGAATCGTATGTAGGTTCTATTATAGGTACCATGGTATTGGGAGCTATAATCATAACACCTAATTTTGATGGTTTAGGTGCTGTGTATTTACCATTGGTACTCGGAGCTGTAGGAATTATAATGTCAATTATAGGAACCTTCTTCGTGAAAGTAAAAGATGGTGGGAATCCGCAAACAGCATTAAATATTGGTGAATTTGGTTCAGCGGGATTAATGGCTGTTGCGACTTACTTTTTAATTCAAGAATTTATTCCCGAAACATTTAACTTAAATGGCGTAGAGTATACCTCTATTGGTGTTTTTATTGCTGTAATCGCTGGTTTAATCGCTGGTTTAGCTGTAGGTAAAATAACTGAATACTACACAGCTACAGGTAAAAAACCTGTAATGTCTATTGTTAAGCAATCTGAAACCGGATCGGCTACAAACATTATTGCTGGATTGGGTGTTGGTATGATGAGTACAGCAATTCCTATCTTGTTAATTGCTGCAGCTATTATCGTGTCTCACCATTTTGCTGGGTTATACGGCATCGCAATTGCGGCTGTAGGGATGTTGGCAAACACAGGAATTCAATTAGCGGTTGATGCTTATGGACCAATTTGTGATAATGCTGGCGGTATTGCTGAAATGGCAGAATTACCTAGTGAAGTTCGAGAACGTACAGATAAATTAGATGCTGTTGGTAATACAACTGCAGCTGTAGGTAAAGGTTTTGCTATTGCTTCGGCAGCCTTAACAGCTTTGGCGCTATTTGCTGCATTTATGCAAACAGCAGGTGTTACTGCAATTGATGTATCGCAACCTAAAATTATGGCTGGATTATTAGTTGGTGGTATGTTGCCGTTTGTGTTTTCAGCCTTATCTATGAATGCCGTTGGTAGAGCTGCTATGGCAATGATTGAAGAGGTTCGTCGCCAGTTTAGGGATATTCCAGAGCTTAAAGCGGCATTAGGTATTATGAGAAAGTATGATTCAGACATGTCAAAGGCTAGTGATGCGGATAGAGCTATTTTTGATGCTGCAGATGGTGTTGCAGACTACGGAAAATGTATCGATATTTCAACCAAGGCATCGATTAAAGAAATGGTGTTACCAGGTTTATTGGCAATCGCTGTTCCTGTGGCCGTTGGATTTATTGGAGGCGCAGAAATGTTAGGAGGCCTTCTTGCCGGTGTAACGACTTGTGGTGTGCTTATGGCTATTTTCCAATCGAATGCTGGAGGTGCTTGGGATAACGCTAAGAAAACCATTGAAGAAGAAGGTCGTAAAGGAACAGAGGCTCACAAAGCGGCTGTTGTTGGTGATACCGTTGGTGATCCTTTTAAAGATACGTCTGGACCATCATTAAACATCCTTTTAAAATTAATGTCTGTTGTCGCATTGGTTATCGCGCCTAGTATCGCCATAACTACCGATGGTGTTGCAGCCTATTCCGAAGAAAAAGAGGCTACGGAATTAGTGGCTCAAAATATTTCAAAAGAAATTAAAGTAGAAATGAATGAAGTTGAAACTGGCGTTTTTAAAGCAGTTGTAACTACCGTTATCAACAAAAATGGTGAGAAAACGACCAATTATGAAACGTTTGAAGGTACTGAAGCCGAAGTAAAACAAGCGGTTTCAAATTTGAAGAAAGCAGATAATAGTTAATTATAATATTCCTTATAATAACAAAAAAAACCACATCAATCGATGTGGTTTTTTCGTTATAAAATATCTAAATAATTCTTTTAAAAAAGCCCATTAATTTCAGCTTCCACTTTATTGATAATGTAACCTAAATCTTCGGGATTCGAAACAAAATCCAATTGATCGACATCAATAATAAGCAAATTGCCTTTATCGTATTTTGATGTCCAAGCTTCGTAACGCTCGTTTAATCTGCTTAGGTAATCAATACTTATGGAGTTTTCGTAATCGCGACCGCGTTTATGGATTTGATCCACTAAATTAGAGATGGAACTGCGCAAATAAATAAGCAAATCCGGCCCTTGTACAAACGATTCCATAAGTTCAAATAGCGATGAGTAATTCTCAAAATCACGATTGGTCATTAAGCCCATGGCATGTAAATTGGGGGCAAAAATATGCGCATCTTCGTAAATGGTGCGGTCTTGAATAATGTCTTTTCCGCTTTCACGGATTTGAGCCACTTGACGAAATCTGCTGTTTAAAAAATACACCTGCAGGTTAAAGCTCCAGCGTTCCATTTGATTGTAAAAATCGTCTAAATACGGATTGTCCACAACGTCTTCAAGCTGCGCTTCCCATTTATAATGTTTTGCCAATAATTTTGTAAGCGTTGTTTTTCCCGCGCCAATGTTTCCTGCAATTGCAACGTGCATAATTTAATCTTTTATTAGTTGGTATTCATGAAGAAATTCATTGTCGTAAAGATACAAGCTTCCTCTGTTTAGTAAAAACTGATTTATTAACAATTTTGGTGTTTCAATCGGGGAAATAACCTGACTGTTTTTTGGTAAATAGTACAAGCTTTTATCGTTGGATTGAAGCACTATGTTGCCATAATTTAAAGCCATGGCTATATAGTTTTTATTTTCGATTTTATAAATAAGACTACCATAGGCATCGTATTTATACAAGTACTTTTCTGTAAGCAACCAGCAATAGGTATAGCTGCTTACAAGCTGAATTACAAGCGACTGCACGGGGAGTGCTTTTGCCCAAACCTCTCCGGTTTTATAGTTGAAAAGCTCTAATTGTTGCAAATCCTGATTGAAAACCCAAAGTTTGCTGCCAAAACCTGTAGAAACATGCGATATATTTTTATACGGTTTTATGGTGTTGAAATCGATTTTATCCATTTCGGAAAACCGATTGTCTAAAACCACAATCGTATTAAAGTTTTTGTAAAAGACTTTGATTTTTAAAGGACTAAAAGCATCAACCGATGTGATGTCGCCCAATTGTACGTTGCTGTAATTATAAATAATAGCGTCTTTATGCTTTCTAAATAACGTGTTGTTATCGATGTATTTAATGACTTCGAAATTGCTGACTTTATCAACGGAAATTATGCTTTCTGCTTTAAGCTCAATTTTTTTAACGAATGTTGTTTTAATCGTTTTTTGTGGAAACGCGACTGTGGAAACAAAAAAGAAAAAGAAGGGTATTAATCTCATTAATTTAAACTGAACAAACCTTAAGCAATCATAAAAGAAGTAAAGTTCGTTTCTGCATTTTATCCTAAATACCCATTATGGGTTTTCATTGTATTCGGAAAAATACAAAAATCAAACCACATTCAGCAAATTAGTTTATATCCAAACCCACGAACATTTAAAATTTGAATGCTTTCGTCTTGATTTAGTTTTTTGCGAAGTTTGGTTATAAAAACATCCATACTTCTCGCCGAGAAAAAATCATCATTACCCCAAAGTTTTTTCAGAATTACAGACCGATTTAAAACCGCGTTTTGGTTTTTTATTAAATGAAACAATAAGTGCGCTTCGCGGTGAGTTAATTGCACGGGTTCTTCACTTTTAAATTGCAGTATTTGCTTGGGGAAATTAAAGGTATAGTGCCCAATTTTTAAGAGTTCCACGGTTTTTTGAAGCTCGGTTCTACGCAATAAATTATTGATTCTAACAATTAACTCTTCTATGCTAAAAGGCTTTTTTAAATAGTCGTTTCCGCCAATGTTAAAGCCTTCAACCACATCTTGGGTTTGCGATTTTGCGGTTAAAAATATAATAGGAATGCTATCGTCAATCGTTCTAATGTCTTTGGCTAAAGTAAACCCGTCTTTTTTTGGCATCATTACATCCAAAACCAACAACTCGGGACTTTCATTTTTATACACCTCGAAAGCCTTTTCGCCATTTTCGCATAACAGCACATTAAAGTTTCGGGTTTCTAAACTTTCTTTTATAATTTGCCCTAAAGCTTGCTCGTCCTCCGCTAAAAGTATGGTTGTGGGCTTAGTCATTTGGGAACGTAATTTTAAAAGTGGTTTGGTTGTTTTCTAAATTTAAGTGAATGGTACCACCGTGTTTTTCTGCAATTTTTTTGGCATAATACAAGCCAATTCCAAAACCTTTTACATCGTGGGTATTGCCTTTTGGTACGCGATAAAATTTTTCAAAAATCTTTTCTTTATTTGCTTTCGTTAACGTGTTCCCATCATCTGAAACAGATACCGTAAAAGCAATGGCATTTTGGGATAAATCAATATTAATCGTGTTTCCACCGTATTTAATGGCGTTATCTAAAACGTTGTTTATGGCATTTTCAAAATGAAAGGCATCAATTTTGGCGGTAACTTTATCCGAAGTCGCTTTAAAATGTATCGATTTCTCGGTTTGTATTTTATGCTTGTCAACTATGGTTTGCAATATATCCGCAATATGGCAATGGTCTTTTTCAAGTGTTAAACTATCGCTATCTAAAGTGGCGGTTTCCAGTAGTTTTTCAACCATAATATTGAGTTTGGACAATTGATTGTTAGACATGTCCAAATAGGATTTTGTCTTCTCTTTATCATCAATAACATTAAAGTTTTTAATGCTTTCAATGGCAACACCAATAGTCGCAATTGGGGTTTTAAACTCGTGGGTAATATTGCTGATTAAATCGTTTTTTACTTCGGCCAATTGCTTTTGGTTTTTAATGATTTTTAAAAGATACAGCAAGCAACCAATAACGGCCAAAACAAGAAAGGTAGATATTAAGATACTAAGTGCGCTTCTTTTTAATATGATTTTTGTGGCGTTCGGATAAGCAATTTCTAAACTTTCATTTTGCTTTAAAAAGGTCGATTTAGAATTTGTTTTTAAATAATCGGGGCTTTCAATTGCGGTATTAAAGGTGTTAAAAACACGGTCGTTTTTATAATGTTTTAATGCAAAATTGATGTTTAACTGTTTTCTTTCAAACTCATTTTTTATAATGGGATTGAGCTTTTTAAAATCTAAAGTATCATTTTGAATGGATATAAAAATAGAAGTAATGCCTTTTACGAGTTTTAGGCTATCGGCGGCTTTTTTGCCTTTTATAACCTTAATTTGTTTGATGTGGTTTTCGGCTTTCGAAAAAGCAAAACCGCTATCGGAACCTTTAATTTGTGTAAAGCCCGAAATTTCTTTATCACTGTCGCCTCTATAATCTTCTTGTATTTTTCTGAAAATAGAATCGTTGTGTAACCCATTCAACCGGTTTTTAAAATTTAAGCTATCCGTTTCAATGTCTATAAAAGTCATTTGGTTCGCTTCGGCAAGATCGGAATAATAGGTGTCCAAAGCGTTATCAAAACCAACCTGTACTTGATTTATAAAATTCTGTTTGTTCTGTAAATAATTTTTGTAATTCCAATAACATTGCACAACTATGGTTAGCAATATAGTGGTAACAATTAAATATAAAATCCATTTATATTTCTTCTCATTCATATTTCAAAAGTAAGAGTTAAACCGTTACAAAACCAATGGGTTAACACACGTTAACACTCGTTAACTATAAAAAGCCCATATAGTTTTCATATTTGTACTTCATCAATCAAAAAACGAACAGTAATCAATTTTATTAAAAAAAGATATTATATGAAAACAATTATGAAATGCATTTTTATGGTATTTACTTTGGTGGTAGCAAAAGGAAATGCGCAAGATTTTCAGGGTGTGGCCACCTACAAATCGCACAGAAAAGTGGACTTAAAAATGAACGACGAGAACACGAATGCAGAAATGCAAAAGCAAATTCAAGAGCAATTGCGAAAACAGTTTCAGCAAGAATACACATTAACGTTTAATAAAAACGAATCGATTTATAAGCGTAATGAAAAGTTAGAGGCACCATCGTTGGCAAATTCTGGGGCTCAATTTAAAATTAAAATTTCCCAGGGATCCGATGTTATGTACAAAAACGTAAAAGAAAACAGATACACCAATAAAACAGAAATTTACGGAAAGCAGTTTTTAATAAAAGACACGCTAAGCAACCGAAAATGGGAATTGGTAAACGAAACCAAAAACATTGGCGATTACACTTGTTTTAAGGCGGTTTTTAAAGATGATTATACCACACAAACATTTAATGAGAAAGGTGAAACAGAAGAAGTAACCAAAGACCGGACCACCACGGTTTGGTACACACCGCAAATTCCCATTAATAATGGGCCAGATGATTTTTATGGGCTTCCCGGGTTGATTTTAGAAGTTAACGATGGCGATCTAACCTTGGTTTGCAGCAAGATTGTAATAAACCCAAAAACGCCTCTAAAAATTGAAGAACCCACAAAGGGAAAAGAAGTCACCCAAGCAAAATTTGAAGAGATTATGGAGAAAAAATCCAAAGAAATGTTGGAGCAATTTCGGTCCAGAAGAGGTAGGGACGATGGCGAAAGAGTTATGATTAGAGTTGGCGGATAAATAAACGGATGGCCGTATTAAACCATAGTGATTTTTAGTAGTCTTATAGATGTTATTTAATATCTAACCAAAAGACTTTATAAAATGAAAATCACTGATTTTTTTAAATATGCTATTTCTAGTTTAATCCTGTTTGTTGGCGTTTTCGCTTTTGCCCAAAACGACTTTCAAGGTAAGGCGTACTACATGTCGAAAACCTCTATCGATATGGATAATTTTGGGCGACCCGGAATGAGCGAAGAACAAAAAAAGCAAATAGCAGAACGCATGAAAAGCATGCTTGAAAGAACATACGTATTAACCTTTAATAAAACAGAATCCATTTATAAAGAAGAAGAAAAGTTGGAAGCTCCCGGTCAAGGTCAAGGAGGCCGATTTAGAGGGATGATGTCAAGTTTTACAGGTGGCGACCAATACAAAAACGTTAAGGAAAAAGCGTTTTTTCAAGATCAAGAATTGTTCGGGAAACAGTTTTTAATAAAAGATTCTTTACCCCAAATAAATTGGGTAACGGGTAGCGAAACAAAACAAATAGGACAGTACATGTGTTTTAAGGCCACGGCGACAATTGCAGATTCAAGTTTCGATTTTACAAGATTTAGAAGACCGCGGGAAAGCAGAACCAATGCGCAAGATTCAACCCAAACCAAAGAGCCAGAAACCAACGATTCTGAGAAGTTAATTCAGGTTGAAGCATGGTATACACTTCAAATTCCAATCAGCCAAGGCCCAGGTGAATATTGGGGACTTCCCGGTTTAATTTTAGAAGTAAGCGCAGGGAGAACCACCGTTTTATGTTCAAAAATAGTGATGAATCCCAGTGAAAAAGATGCCATTAAAAAACCTTCAAAAGGAAAGGAAGTCACCAAGGTGGAATATCAGGAAATCTTAGAAAAGAAAATGGAGGAATTACGCGAAAACTTTAGAGGACGAGGTCGAGGCGGAAGAAGAGGGTAACATCATAAATTAACCAATCAAGAAACACTTAATGAAATTAAAAATAACCACGCTATTTATTTTAATAGCAAGCTCAGCTTTTGCCCAGATAAAATTAGAAGGCGTTGTAAAAGACAGTATAGGCAATCCGCTTGAATTGGCCAATGTGATAGCCATAAATCAAGAAACCCAAGCTTTGGAATCTTACGGTATTACCAATGATGACGGGCGTTATAAATTAAATTTAGAAAAAAATACGACCTATAGTTTACAAGTAAGTTATATAGGCATGAAGGCTTTTAAGGAAACCATTTCCACCAAAGAAGCGGATCTTGTTAAAAATGTTTCCATGATGCCGGACAATGCTTTGGACGCTGTTGAGCTCACTTACGAAATGCCGGTAACGGTAAAAGGGGATACTTTAATTTACAATGCTGATTCGTTTAAAACGGGCACGGAACGAAAACTAGAAGATGTTTTGGAAAAATTACCAGGTGTAGAAATTAATGACGATGGGCAAGTAGAAGTAGAAGGTAAAGTGGTTAATAAACTTATGGTTAACGGAAAGGATTTCTTTGATGGCGACACTAAATTGGCCACCAAAAATATCCCGTCAAATGCTGTGGATAAAGTGCAGGTATTACGAAATTATTCCGAGGTTGGTCAGTTAAGAAGCGTTACAAATAATCAAGATAATGTCGCTATAAATATCAAACTTAAAGAAGGTAAAGAAAATTTTTGGTTTGGTAATATTACAGCTGGCGGTGGCGAATCGCCAGACAACGAACTCTATTTAGTGCAGCCCAAACTGTTTTATTACAGTCCCGAGTTCAGTCTTAATTTTATTGGCGATTTAAATAACACGGGAGATTTGGCATTAACACGTCGCGACCTTCGCGGATTTGGAGGTGGTTTTAGGGCTCCGAGCAGAGGCAGCGGAACCAGCATTAATTTGGGTGATAACGGACTTAATTTTTTAACAAGCCAAAACAATGCGCTCGAAATCGAAAACAAATTAGCGGCTTCAAACTTTAGCTATTCACCTAAAAAAACACTCGATTTAAGCGGTTTTGCAATTTACAACAGTAGCCGAATATCATCGAAAGAAACAAGTTTTGTACAATACACCGATGCCGATTTGGGCATTCCTGATGAGGCCACCGAGCAAAGTAGTAAAGAACGTTCCAATCAAGGATTAGCCAAATTAAGTGCGTCTTACAAACCCAATTTAAACAACCAATTGGATTACGATATTTTGGCGCGTTTTTCTAAAGATGAACAAAATCAAAACCTGTTTTCTTCGGTTGTGGGCAATACAAATCAGTTGGATGAGGTTACGCCATTCAGTATAAATCAAAACCTGAATTATTATTACACACTTAACGATACCAATATTTTTGCTTTTGAAGCACAGCATTTAATAAAAAACGAAGACCCATTTTACAATGCATTACTGGTTAACGACCCCAATAATAACGATGAAATAGATCCAAACGATAGAGATGCCTTTGATACAACGGCACAAGCCATGGGTTTTAATACCATGTTAAATAATTACGATTTGGCCCAAGATAGACACATAAAATCCAATCAGCTTGATGCCAAATTGGATTATTACAATATCCTCAATGCAAAAAGCAATATCAATTTTACTTTGGGAACAATTTTGAGCCGACAGGAATTCAACTCCAGTATTTTTCAATTTTTAGACGATAATACACAATTTAAACCCACGCCAACCTTTAATAACGGTCGCGCCACAAACGATACCGATTACAATTTTACCGATGTGTATTTAGGCGTTCATTATACATTAAAAACCGGTAAGTTCACCATAACTCCAGGGTTTTCCGTGCATGCTTACGGTAATAAAAACAGTCAGTTTGGAGAAACCTTTAAAAACAACTTTTTGAAGTTTTTACCAGATTTCGAAACCCGTATTCAATTTAAAAAGAGCGAAAGCTTAACCCTGCGTTATACTATGCAAAATCAATTTACCGATGTTACGCGATTAGCACAGGGCTTGGTGTTTAACAATTACAACAGCATTCAGTTTGGCGAACCCGATTTGCAAAATGCCCTATCGCACAATGTAAGCTTGTTTTACAGCAGCTTCAATATGTTTAATTACACCAATGTTTTTGGGCGTCTTTCCTATTCAAAAAATATCGACCAGATTAGAGGCTTAACAGATTTTGAAAACGTGATTAGAACCAGCACCTTTTTCAACTCAAATTTTGCCGACGAAAGTGTATCGGCAAACGGACGCATACAGCGCACCTTTGGTAAATTAAGAGCTGGTTTATCCGCCAATTTCAACTACAGTAAAATCAATCAATTTGTACAAGGCAGGCAATCGTTAAGCGAGCGGTTTACCCAGAGTTACAACCCCGAGTTGCGCACTAATTTCAGGGAGGCACCAAACCTAAGGTTTAGGTATCGTTACAGCGTTTCCAACAACAATTTGGGCACAAGCACAACCAAGTTTATTACCAAGGCGCCATCGGTAGATTTTGATGCTTACATCTGGCAATCGGTTACTTTCAGAACCGAATATACCTATACCAATCAAAACAGCGGTTCACAGCCATCGCAATCCTTTAAAACCTGGGATGCGTCGTTGGCTTACCGAAAAGATAAAGATGCCAAATGGGAATACGAAATTAAGGCCACAAACCTATTGGATATCGACTCGCGCGTGCAAAACAGTGCCAGCAACCTCGCCGTTTATAATTCCGAAACCTTTATACAACCGCGCTTTATAACATTGCGGGTGCGTTACGAGTTATAATACAATTATATTAATTTCTTTAAGTTTAACACTTTTTATTTGGGCGTTACCACAAGGGTCGGGCTTTCGGCAGTCGCTTCCTCCTACGTCGGCGAGCTCCAACAAATGCCTCAATCCCTAACGCACATATGTGCTTGATTAAGTTTTTAAACCGAGGATTGTTTTATTTTTGTAGGGGTTCAATTAGCCATTTTGTGTACCATGGGTAGCGTCACGTTAGGCGCTAAGGCCTATTATGTTTTAGTTGTAGCGCGTTATTGTTCCTTTGGTGGATTCAAGATAATATCTCTTTTTCCTACCCAAATGTTTTCTTCATTTCTTGAAAGTTCAATGATATTCGAAAACCCTCCCGTCCGATTTAGTTTTTCGGTCATTTCTCTCGTAATTATCTTGTCTCCCTTAAACCAAGTGGCATTTATCCAATATTCTTTAAAATCTTCCCGCATGAGGGTCATGTGCACATGGGCGGGTTCTGCATTGTTTGGATAGGGCGCTGGTTTAATGGTGTGAAATCTATACTTGCCTAAATGGTTCGTTTTAGTCCATGCTCGTAAATACCCGTGTCGTACGCCATTTCCTGTTTCATTTCCTTTCTTTTCATAGCGTCCTTTGGCATTGGTGTGATAAGCATAAACGATTACATTTTTAGCAGGGCTTTTACCATCGGCTTCAAAAATTGTCCCTTCCAAAATTAGGCGTTCCTCCTCTGTACTTTCATCAGCAATGCTTGTTTCCCAACTTATGTTTGCAGGTGCTTCACCGGCTCCGCACCATTCACAGTTTGGTGTTTTTTGATGGGTTGTTGTGCGCTCTACTCGAGGCTGTTTAACCGCAATGGTTAGAAAAGTAACAAGTGTACTATCATCCGTTTTTCTCAAATCTGCAAGGAAATGTTGGTCACTTCCTGAAACGAAGTTTTTCCCCATGTGTCCCGTAAATTGTTTGAAGTGTATATCGTAAGCTTCAGGTTTGGCATTTTCAACAGTGGTATGAATATGTCTATTATCGGCTGAACTTCCATAATCACCTGGCAATATAGTTTGAACAAATACCTGCCCCTTTTCATTTGTAAAAACCTCGCCATTTAAACGAGCAGTAGATTCATCATTGGGGTTTGAAGGTTCATATTCCCCTTTTGAAGACGTATGGTACATTTGAATCTTTTGGTTTATTAGAGGCTCATTGTTTTCTTTTGACTCGAACGTAAGACATAACCATAATTTTTGTCCAACCTCGTTTTCATCACTTATTTGAACCCGGTTATTTGGTTCAAAATCTTTGAATGTTTCTAACCTTTCAAGCTCAATGTTGTTCAAAGGCAGAATATTTCTGTCTATTGAACAATGAGTATATAAGAGACTTGTCAATATTAAAGCTACAAGTTTTTTCATAGTCATTTCGTACGGTTTTTAACTACCCTTTCCAACGCTTTTATTTTATCCGATGGTTTTCCACGCTCTCCAATCCTTACTATAAAAAATATAAGGCGCACCACAATTTTATGAACGGTTATAGATTTTGATAAGGCTGCTATTTTATCGTCCCGTAAAGCCATATAGTGTTCTCTACTTTTTAATTCTTTTTGCGCCACCAACTCATTGGCAAATTTCCATGCGCCATCTCGGGCTATGCTCATGCTAAAGTTTATAAAAAAGTCATCCACCTTGTTTGCAAACTTCAAGATTTTGACTAAAGTGGGCCAAATCTTCGATAAATCTTCTTGCACTTCCTCTACTAAAGAAGCCAATACCGCATTGATTTTGTTAAAATCGGAGTGTAATGTATTAATGGATGAAGCATCCGATATTTCAGCAGCAGCAATGCCTAAATCCAAATTAATATGGGCATTCATACCAAGTAATAAGTGTTGAAGCACAATTAAACTGTTGTTGCTTGAGGCCTGAAAAGCCATGTCCCAGGATTTTGTAATGGGTTTGCCTTGTTTATAATCGGCATATGCCAACAAATACCGGTTAGCGAACAGAACATCCAGCTGTTCCATTCTTGCGTCATCATCAAAATAATTGGTGTGCAGTTTGTCTTTTACGCTAATGGTTACTTTTTGGTACAAGCAAGCAAAATACCCTAAAGTACTTTCGTCATTTCGGGAAGATTCAATAATATCTCCTAAAATGTCTATGACTTCATCAATTGTATTGGCAACCATTTTGCACCTTAAAGTTTAGAGTTTTATGGTACAATTTACATTTTTTATCGCAATGAAGTTAAAAGAAGCTGGATTTTGGTTTTAATTGATTGGACGTAACACAATCCTCATACCGCGCTTGTAATTTATCTTGGGCGCAGTCTAAGGGCTACAATCTTTGTGTTCGTGCCTCACAAAAAGATTTCTACTGCAATCGCTAACACGGAAACAAAGGTTTGATTGTTGGTCTTGCTATTACATTTTAATCGTAGGGATTTTAAAAGTGTCAATTTTCAACGTTCGTTTGAAATGCTCTTTCCGAAACATGTACATCTTTCGTTCCTCTATATTTAAAAGTGATTTTTACTAGTATGTGAGTCCAATTTTTAGGAATCTTTAGGACAATTGGAAATCTTTGTTTTACTCCAGGTCTTACAAAATAGGGTATATACTTTTTAGGTATCATTTCCCACTTGTTTTTGGAATTTAATGGAAAAACAAGTCGGGGTTTATGTTTTTTTAGCTCATTCAATTCACTGTTTTTATCAATTCCTCGAATTCGAAGTAGCATACTATCAAATTTTTGCTCTACATTACCTTTATTTTCTGCTAACGCTCCAATTTCTATAATTCTATCAGTGTTCAGTACTCCCAGATTATAAAAATCAATATCAAATTCAATACGTTGCTTATGTGTTCCTTCTCGAAAAAATTTATAGTATGTAAAAAGAGCTGCTAATACAATTAGAGTAAATTTGATTATCTCGAATATGATTTGACCTTTTTCCATGACGCTTTTTAGCTTTCGCTTAGAAATTGCTCCTTACGAATTTAGAAAAAGTTTCTGACGAAATCAAGTTTTACAAAAAACAAAAAGCCTTGTAAAACAAATTACAAGGCTTTTTAAATATTATAAAACGTTTTGGTGTTACAAACCAAAGGCTTTTTTTACTTTGTCAACATAATCCAGTTTTTCCCAAGTAAATAACTCAACGTCTAAGGTTACGCTTTCACCATTGGGTTGGGTAAAGGTTTTGGTAACGGTTTCATTTTCGCGTCCCATGTGTCCGTAAGCAGCGGTTTCGCTGTACATTGGCGCGCGTAATTTTAAGCGTTCTTCAATGGCAAATGGGCGTAAATCAAATAATTTAGAAACCTTTTCTGCAATTTCGCCATCGGTCATATTAAAAGGGCAAGTGCCATACGTGTCAATAAAAACACCCATAGGCTCAACCACCCCAATAGCGTAACTTACCTGTACCAAGATTTCATCGGCAACACCTGCGGCAACCAAGTTTTTAGCAATATGGCGTGTGGCATAAGCGGCACTTCGGTCTACCTTACTTGGGTCTTTTCCAGAAAACGCACCACCACCGTGAGCGCCTTTACCGCCATAAGTATCAACAACTATTTTACGTCCGGTTAATCCTGTATCGCCATGCGGCCCGCCAATAACAAATTTCCCGGTTGGGTTAATATGATAGGTAATACCATCATTAAACAACACTTGTATTTGCTCTGGTATTTTGGCAATTACCCGCGGTATTAAAATCTCTACGATGTCCTTTCTTATTTTGGCGAGCATAGCCTCGTCTTCATCAAACTCGTCGTGCTGTGTCGACACAACAATGGCGTCAATACGTTGCGGGACATTATCATCGCTATATTCAATGGTAACCTGACTTTTAGAATCTGGCCTTAAATAGGTGATGTCTTTGTTTTCTCTGCGCAATTCGGCAAGTTCTTTTAAAATCCGGTGCGACAAATCTAAAGCCAAAGGCATAAAGTTTTCAGTTTCTCGCGTGGCATAACCAAACATCATACCTTGGTCGCCGGCACCTTGCTCTTCTTTATTCGCTCTATCCACGCCACGGTTTATATCATCAGATTGCTCGTGAATGGCCGATAAAACACCACACGAATTGCCATCAAACATATACTCGCCTTTGGTGTAGCCGATTTTATTGATGGTCTCTCTCGCTATTTTCTGAACATCTAAATAGGTGGACGATTTTACCTCGCCAGCCAAAACAACTTGTCCCGTAGTTACTAAGGTTTCGCAAGCTACTTTCGAGTCTTTGTCGAACGCTATAAAGTTATCGATTAAAGCATCACTAATTTGGTCTGCTACCTTATCCGGGTGTCCCTCAGAAACACTTTCCGAAGTAAATAAATAAGCCATATTTTAAATTTTATTACAGATTTGACGATAGCGTCGAAGGAAGTTTACACTGCCTTTAGCATTTTTACTTGTGCTTAACCCGCTTCACCTGTATTTATTCAGGTTTTTTGCATAATTATTTGTAAAACTAGGTCTGCACAAAGAGGTTGCAATCAGTCAAATCTTTCCTCTGTTATTTGTGTTGGCAAAAGTAAAAAAATAAAAGAATATGCGAGCCGATTTTTCTTTTTTTAAGAAAAAGAATTGTCATGTAAATATTATTTACAATATTTGTGGCAACAAATGAAAAAGCAAATTTTAAATATCATTTCAATTATTATCATTGTGATTATTTCACAACGCTAGGGAATGCTATATTAAAACTTAAAATAATTTTAAAAGCCTTCCCTAAACGGAAGGCTTTTTTTATTGCATATTTTAAAGGTTTTTGAACGTCATAAAAAATACGCTCTAAAACATTGATAATCAATCTAATAAATTGGTTTTATGGGTACTGGATTTAACCATAAAATCCAGCGAAAAACAGATTTAAAAATGTAATAATTTAATTTCGTAGCCGTTTTAGGAATTTTGTTGATTTTTTAATCAAAATCTTAAATCGCAAGAATATTTATACTGAAAACAAAGTAAAGCAAAAAATTTTGCAATAAATATGAATAAACTTAATAAACATAGTAGGAGATTAACACAAGATGAATCTCAGCCAGCATCACAAGCCATGTTGTATGCCGTGGGTTTATCTGATGAAGATATGCAAAAAGCCCAAGTGGGCATTGCAAGTACAGGGTACGATGGCAACCCGTGCAACATGCACTTAAACAATTTGGCCGCAGAAGTAAAAATAGAATGCAAAATAGCCAACATGGTTGGTTTGGGCTTTAATACCATTGGGGTGAGCGATGGTATTTCAATGGGTACTTCGGGTATGAACTATTCGTTGGCGTCAAGAGATATTATTGCAGATTCTATTGAAACGGTAATGAATGCCCAAAGTTACGATGCGCTGGTTTCTGTGGTGGGTTGCGATAAAAATATGCCCGGAGCCGTTATTGCGATGCTGCGTTTAAATCGCCCATCGATAATGATGTATGGCGGTACCATAGCTTCGGGAAGTTACAAAGGTAGAAAACTAAATATCGTTTCGGCTTTTGAAGCGTTGGGACAAAAAGTGGCAGGCGAAATTGATGAGGAAGAATATAGAGACATTATAAAAAGAGCCATCCCGGGCGCAGGAGCTTGCGGCGGTATGTACACCGCAAATACCATGGCTTCGGCTATTGAATGTATGGGCTTTTCGTTGCCTTATAACTCATCTATTCCGGCTGAAAATCCAAATAAATTATCGGAAAGCGAAAGAACAGCAAGAGCCATTAAAAACTTATTGGAATTAGATTTAAAACCTTTGGATATCATTTCTAAAAAATCTATTGAAAATGCCGTTGCACTTGTTAACGCCTTAGGTGGATCAACCAATGCGGTGCTGCACTTTTTGGCTATTGCACATGCTGCGGATATTGAATTTACTTTAGAAGATTTTCAACGTGTTAGCGATAAAACACCGTTGATTGCAGATTTAAAACCATCCGGAAAATATTTAATGGAAGATGTTCACGGCATTGGTGGTACGCCCGCGGTTATGAAGTATCTGTTGGACAACGGTTATTTACATGGCGATTGTTTAACCGTTACGGGTAAAACTTTAGCTGAAAATTTAGCAGATGTTGAACCACTTAAATTTGAAGACGACCAAGATGTTATCTATCCAAAGGACAAAGCTTTGAAATCTTCAGGAAACCTACAAATTCTTTATGGAAACTTAGCCACTGAAGGTGCTGTTGCCAAAATATCAGGAAATGAAGGTTTGTTGTTTGAAGGAAAAGCGGTGGTTTACGATGGCGAACAGGCTGCGAATACGGGTATTTCAAATGGCGAAGTAGAAAAAGGCGATGTGGTTGTTATTCGCTATGTCGGCCCAAAAGGAGGTCCGGGCATGCCGGAAATGTTAAAACCAACCTCACTGATTATGGGAGCAGGCTTAGGAAAGTCGGTGGCTTTAATAACCGACGGACGTTTTTCTGGAGGAACACACGGTTTTGTGGTTGGGCATATTACACCTGAGGCACAATCTGGTGGCACAATCGGATTGATTAAAACAGGCGACAAAATTAGAATTAGCGCTGAAGACAACTCTATAAATGTGTTGTTATCAGAAGAAGAAATAGCTGAAAGAAAATCGCAATGGGTTGAACCCGAATTAAAACATAAAAAAGGAATATTGTATAAATACGCTAAAACAGTGGCATCGGCATCTCAAGGCTGTGTAACTGATGCGTTTTAATTGAAATTTATGGAAACAAAAACCATGACAAAAGCAAAATACTTAGAGCAACCAAGCGAACGCATTACAGGTAGTGAAGCGATAGTTAGAAGTTTAATAGCCGAAGGTGTTGATATTCTTTACGGATATCCCGGAGGTGCTATTATGCCAGTTTATGATGAATTGTTTAAATACAGAGATGAAATCCATCATGTATTAACACGTCACGAACAAGGTGCAGCACATGCGGCCCAAGGGTTTGCTAGAATTTCCGGACGTGTAGGAGTGGCCATGGCAACTTCCGGCCCGGGAGCAACAAATTTAATTACCGGAATCGCCGATGCGCAAATAGACTCCACACCGTTGGTTTGTATTACAGGGCAAGTGCCATCGCACTTATTAGGTAGCGATGCCTTTCAAGAAACAGATATTGTTGGTATTTCTACACCGGTTACTAAATGGAATTGTCAGGTTACAAAAGCCGCGGATATTCCCGAGGTTTTAGCCAAAGCATTTTTTATTGCAAGAAGCGGAAGACCGGGACCCGTTTTAGTCGATATTACAAAAGATGCCCAATTTGGAGAACTCGATTTTAAATATAAAAAATGTACAGGGGTACGTAGTTATATTCCGGTGCCTAAAACGAATTTAGAGGCGGTTAAAGCTGCTGCCGAATTAATCAATGCCGCTAAAAAACCCATGATTGTTTGGGGGCAAGGTGTTATTTTAGGACAAGCCGAGGCAGAACTGAAAGCGGTTGTTGAGAAAGCGGGAATTCCTGCAGCGTGGACTATTATGGGTGCTTCGGCCTTACCAACCTCACATCCATTAAATATTGGTATGGTTGGGATGCACGGTAATTATGCGCCAAATAGGTTAACCAATGAGTGCGATGTGTTAATTGCCATTGGGATGCGTTTTGATGACCGTGTTACGGGGAGTTTAGATACCTATGCCAAACAAGCTAAAGTTATTCACTTTGAAATAGACCCTGCCGAAATTAATAAAAACGTATTTGCAGACGTGGCTGTTTTGGGTAATTCCAAAGATAGTTTAGCGCAGTTATTGCCGCTATTAAACAAAAATTCGCACGAGTCATGGCATCAAGAATTTAAGGATTTATATACTATTGAATACGAAAAAGTTATAAAAGACGATCTTCATCCAACCAAAGAAGGCCTAACTATGGGTGAGGTTTTAAAGGAAATAAATATACAAAGCGAAGGTAATGCGGCCATTGTTTCAGATGTGGGCCAGCATCAAATGATTGCATGTCGCTATTCAGAATTCAACAAAACCAAAAGCAATATTACCTCAGGTGGTTTAGGTACCATGGGCTTTGCTTTACCTGCTGCCATAGGTGCAAAAATGGCTGCACCAGAGCGGGAAGTAGTAGCCATTATCGGCGATGGTGGTTATCAAATGAATATTCAAGAATTGGGGACTATCTTCCAGCAAAAAGCCGCTGTTAAAATCGTGGTTTTAAATAACGAATTTTTAGGCATGGTACGCCAGTGGCAACAGTTGTTTTTCGATAAGCGATACGCCTCTACCGAAATGATAAACCCAAACTTTGTGGCCATTGCAGAAGGTTATTACTTAAAAGCCAGAAAAGTTGTTAAGCGCGAAGATTTGGCCGAAGCCGTAAAGGAAATGATGGCATCAAAAGAGCCTTACTTCTTAGAAGTTTGCGTAGAAAAAGAAGATAACGTGTTTCCTATGATTCCTTCGGGCGCATCGGTTTCAGATATCCGTTTAAGTTAAATGAAGAATAAAGAATAAAGAAATAGAACAAAGAAAAAAGATGTTTAATGAATGAAAATAAACTTGTAGCATTGTTGAATCAGTCTATTTTCTAGCATCTATTTTCTATCATCTTAAAGAACATGAACGAAGACATAAAAACATTCACATTTTCAATATATACTGAAAATACCATCGGGTTGTTAAACCGTATCTCTGCCATTTTTCAGCGCAGACACATGAATATTGAAAGTTTAACCACATCGCAATCTGAAATTGAAGGTGTAAATAGATTTGTAATAGTTGTAAATATTACCGAGCATCAAGCAAAAAAAATAATCGGACAATTTGAAAAGCAAGTGGAGGTGATTCGTGCCTATTATCATACCGAGGATGAAACGATTTATCAAGAATCCGGTATGTTTAAAATAAAGTCCGATTTACTGTTTGAAGAGCCTCAAATTCAAAATATAATTAAAGAAAGTAACGCTAGAATTGTAACGGTAAATAAAGAGTTTTTTGTGCTGGAAAAATCTGGAAGACGACAAGAAATAGAACTGTTACGACGCGAACTGAACGCGTTTGGCATCATGCAATTTGTGCGTTCTGGCCGAATAGCCGTTACTAAAGAAGAAATGAAAATAACTGAAATGCTAAAAGCATTCAATAACCAATAATTAACAATAAAATTAAAAATGGGAAATTATTTTAACACCCTTTCATTAAGAGACAAATTAAGCCAATTGGCAAAGTGTAGATTTATGGATTCTTCAGAATTCCAAGATGGTGTAAATGCGCTAAAAGGTAAAAAAATAGTGATTGTAGGCTGTGGCGCTCAAGGTTTAAACCAAGGTTTGAACATGCGGGATTCCGGATTGGATATTTCGTATGCCTTACGTGATGCTGCCATTGCGGAAAAACGTGCATCTTTTGTAAATGCCACCGAAAACGGATTTACAGTTGGTACATACAAAGAGTTGATTCCATCAGCAGATTTGGTGCTAAATTTAACACCGGATAAGCAGCACACCAATGTGGTAAATACCGTAATGCCTTTAATGAAACAAGGGGCTACATTATCGTATTCTCACGGTTTTAATATTGTTGAAGAAGGCATGCAAATCCGTAAAGACCTTACCGTAATTATGGTGGCGCCAAAATGCCCAGGTACCGAGGTGAGAGAAGAATACAAAAGAGGATTTGGCGTACCAACCTTAATTGCGGTGCACGATGAAAACGATCCAGAAGGTAAAGGTTGGGCACAAGCAAAGGCTTACGCCGTAGCTACCGGTGGCGATAGAGCAGGTGTGTTGGCATCGTCTTTTATTGCTGAGGTTAAGAGTGATTTAATGGGTGAGCAAACCATTTTGTGTGGTTTGTTGCAAACTGGTTCTATCCTGTGTTTTGATAAAATGATTGAAAAAGGCGTAGATGCTGGTTATGCTTCAAAACTCATTCAATACGGGTGGGAAACCATTACCGAAGGTCTTAAATATGGCGGTATTACCAATATGATGGACAGACTTTCAAATCCAGCAAAAATTAAGGCTTTTGAATTGTCAGAAGAATTAAAAGAGATTATGCGTCCGTTGTTCCAAAAGCACATGGACGATATTATTGAAGGTCGTTTCTCTGCAGGTATGATGGCAGATTGGGCTAACGATGATAAAGATTTATTAGGATGGCGAGCTGAAACTGCTGAAACTGCTTTTGAAAAAACACCGGCGGGTGATGTTGAGATTTCCGAGCAAGAATATTACGATAATGGCGTGTTAATGGTCGCTATGGTTAGAGCCGGAGTAGAATTGGCTTTTGAGGCCATGACAGAGTCTGGAATTATCGATGCTTCCGCTTACTACGAGTCGCTGCACGAAACACCGCTTATTGCAAATACCATTGCCAGAAGAAAATTATACGAAATGAACAGTGTAATCTCCGATACTGCGGAGTACGGATGTTATTTGTTCGATCATGCTTGTAAGCCTTTATTAGCCGATTTTATGAAAAACGTAGATACTGATGTTATCGGTAAAACTTATGCTGCCGATAATGGTGACGGTGTTGATAACGCTCGATTAATTGAAGTTAATGCAGCTTTAAGAAATCACCCGGTTGAAAAAGTAGGTGAATTTTTAAGAGCCTCAATGACGGCTATGAAGCCTATAGTTTAATATGAAAATTCATCCTGCAAGGTTTCAAAAACCTTGTAGGTATTTTTAAAATACAATTAATGAATAAGGAGAAAACCATATATTTTCCTAATCTTAATGATATAAAGCTAGCTGCCGATACCATTAAAAACGTATCGGCAGTTACGCCTTTAAGCCTTAGTTTTAGATATTCCGATACGCATAATGCACAAGTTTATTTTAAACGCGAAGATTTGCAACAAGTCCGTTCGTATAAAATTAGAGGGGCTTATAATAAAATAAGTGCATTGTCAAAAGAAGAAGCTGAAAAAGGCGTGGTTTGTGCCAGCGCCGGAAATCATGCTCAGGGTGTTGCGCTATCTTGTAAACTATTAAAAATCAAGGGCACAATTTTTATGCCTGCACCAACGCCAAAGCAGAAAGTAGAACAGGTTAAAATGTTTGGTGGGGCATATGTTTCTATTGTTTTGGAAGGCGACACATTTGATGATGCCAATCAATTGGCCATTGCCGAATGTGAACAATTGCACAAAACCTTTATTCATCCTTTTAACGATAAAAAGGTTATTGAAGGACAGGCCACCATAGCATTGGAGATTTTAGAGCAGGCTACAGAACCTATCGATTATGTGTTTATAGCCGTTGGCGGTGGCGGATTAGCTGCAGGTTTATCAACGGTTTTTAAGCAACTGTCTCCAAAAACCAAAATTATTGGTGTTGAGCCTAAAGGCGCGCCATCTATGTCGGTTTCAATCAAAAACAATAAAAACACCACTTTAGAAAGCATTGAAAAATTCATTGACGGTGCTGCGGTTAAACGCGTTGGCGATTTAACTTTCCCGATATGTAAACAGAATCTCGATGATATGATTAGCATTCCAGAGGGTAAGGTTTGTCAGTCTATTTTAGACTTGTACAACAGAGATGCCATTGTAGTGGAACCTGCGGGTGCTTTAAGTATATCGGCGTTGGATTTTTATGCCGAAGAAATAAAAGGCAAGCACGTAGTTTGCGTTGTAAGTGGAAGCAATAACGATATTACACGAACCTCTGAAATTAAGGAGCGCGCTTTGCTTTATGCCAATTTAAAGCATTATTTCATCATTAAATTTCCGCAACGTGCCGGAGCTTTAAAAGAATTTGTAGTTGATATTTTGGGCGAAAACGACGATATTACCTATTTTCAATATGCTAAAAAAACCAATCGTGAAAACGGGTCTGCCGTGGTTGGAATTGAGTTAAAATCGTCATCAGATTTAGAGCCGTTAATCACTAAAATGAAAGCGCAAAATTTTTACGGCGATTACTTGAATAACAAACCCGATTTGTTTCAGTTTTTGGTGTAAACATGCATCGTAAACAAATCAGTACTTTAATTCGAGCAATTCCTTTTCACTAAAAGTGCCTCCATCTTTTGGCTTTATTTCTCGTAAGGATTTTATTTTTTCAATACTGATGTTATTGGGCTTTTTGGCAAAGGCATTGTTTAAATAACTAATAATATCTTGTAAATCTTTATCGGTGAATTCTGGATTTCCAGCTAAACCGGGCATCGTTGCATTTAAATCATATAACTTGCCGTTAACGTGGATAGGACCCGATAAACCATGTAAAATAATTAATGCCAATCTTTCGGCTGATTCTGTTACGTACTCCGAATCTTTTAAAGGCGGCGCAAGTCCATCAACGCCATTACCGTTTATTCCATGGCACGCAGCACATGTGTTTTTATAAAGCTTATATCCAGCTGTTCGGGCATCGGTGCCCACCGTTGTTTCGGTAAATATGGCATTTTTTACATCTTTGTTTTTATTGTTTATGGTTTGAGTTAATAAATCGAATAACATAGTCTCGGAAGAATCTTTTTCAAGCTGATTTAAAAACATAAGAAAATCTTCCTCAACACTTCTTAAACTATTTATGATACCTTCTTGATATGCTTTTTCGGTTTTATATTTGTGTGATAATTCCATAAATAAAGGAAAAAACGTTTCGGTTGAAAACGGGATCCATTCCCCTAAAGTGCTTGCTATATACAAATCGATTTCTTTATCGTTTTTTTGAAGCAAATGGCTTATTATTTTTTCAGTTGAAACCAAGTTATCAGCCGAAGCAAATTGTTCTAACAATGTTAAAGCATGATTTATAACGGCACTGTCACTGTTTGAATACAATATGTTTTCCAATATATTGTAATCGAGAGCCTGCAGCCCATTTAAAGTATGTATGGCATGTATTTGAGAAATGGGATTCGCTATATCCGCAGTTATTTCTTTTATAAGAGGTATGGTCTTTTTGTCGTTTTTAAATACAAGCAATTGTTGTGCGCGGTCTCTTAACCATCCATTGGAATTTTTAAGTAAATCAACTAGTGCTTTGCTTTTTAATTCTTCAATTTTAATGGTTTCTTTAAAAGTGCTGTTTTGGTGGCTTACCTTTAGTATGCGTCCCATGCCTATAATCGTGTCAAGCTTTTTGTCGGCATAATGTTTTTGTAAATAAGGGGTTAAAAAGGCTTTGTCCTGTATGATTCCGCGGTGCATGTCTACTATATACATATGGCCATCGGGACCGTTAAATAGATTTACGGGCCGAAATCCTTCATCAGTAGAGGCTATAAATTCTTTCTCTGGAATGGCTTGATTAGCGGTTATTTTATAATCTGAAAAGGTTAAGATATTACGCTTCACAAGATTAGCTTCTGGAGCACAAACAAAGGCGTTTTCAAAATAATTTTCTGGGAACTGACCACCTCGATAAACCAAGGGGCCACAGGCCGAAGTAACATTAACCAAAATACTATCTTTATCTAATACCCCTTTTTGATAGCCTCTATTCACAGAGGTTGCATGCAAGGGATACACGCGCTGGTCTGGGGTTAAGGTTTTGTTTAACGTTGCATTTGGTTTGTAATAAGGGTTTTTTATCACGGTATTGGGTAGCACATAATCGCCTATTAATTGTGTGGAGTTGTTGTTGTAATACAGTCTTCCAAAATTATCTTTGGTTATTCCCCATTGCCCTCTAAACGAGGTGGGTTCTTTAATCCACTTCCCATTTTTCATTTGATAACGAAAATTCGATTTGGCATTGTAAATCCAATTATCAATGTGCATCATTAATCCATTG
This sequence comes from Hwangdonia sp., assembly GCF_048381975.1. Classification (NCBI taxonomy): domain Bacteria; kingdom Pseudomonadati; phylum Bacteroidota; class Flavobacteriia; order Flavobacteriales; family Flavobacteriaceae; genus Hwangdonia; species Hwangdonia sp. Next base: position 539,667 of record NZ_JBLWYT010000001.1, read on the forward strand.
GGTTGATGCTCAACATTTCCGCCATCGGCATATAAAGAATCCACTAAGACCTTATTAACAGGCTTGTCATTTTTTATATTTACAAACCACAGATTTGGTGGTTCGGCATACAATAAACCGCCATAAACATGGGCAATAGCTCTTGGAAGTATAAGCCCATCAATAAACACCTTTGAATGGTCGGTGATTCCGTCATTGTCTAAATCCTCCAAAATAGAAATAGTGCCGTTTGGCATGTCGGCACCACTATCTTCTAAATTTTGCATATAGCCTTTCATTTCAACCACCCACATTCTACCTTTGTTGTCAAAGTCCATGGCTACGGGGGCTTCAATAAAAGGTTCTGAGGCTATAACATCAAGCTTAAAACCTGGTTCAATATGGTAATTGTCCAATGATATGATGGGCTCATCATACGAAACGGTGTTGCATCCTGCCATAATAAGCGCAAGCGCAATAGTTGATAAGATGCCTAAAACTGATTTTTTATTATTCAAAAAATTAAAAGATTTTTATGGGTAAATGTGTTATCGATTGACTAAAATTCCCTGATTTTGATGCTTCTAAAATACACGGTATCGCCATGGTCTTGCAATAAAATATGACCACCTTGCCATTGCCCAAACCCCTCCCATTTATTGAATTTGCTATAAGCTACAAGGGTTTTAAACATTTGTGAATGCCTATCGTATTCAATCACTTTTTCATTGTTTAACCAATGCTCTACATGCGAGCCTTTAACGATTATTCGTGCTTTGTTCCAGCTGCCAACACCTTTAAATGTCTTATTTCTTTCTGGTATCGAGAGGTTTTCTGCTTTAATTAAATCGTATAGCGACCCAAGGGTTCTGTTTCCATTTATACCCGCTTTTGCATCGGGATGGTTTTTATCATCTAAAATTTGAAATTCACAGCCAATGGCAGACCCCGTTTCTTTATTAAGTTGGGCATCGACGAAATATTTAATGCCACTATTCGCACCTTCAGTAATTTTGAATTCTAGTTCTAACTCAAAACTGCTGAATTGTTTTTCGGTAACCAGGTCTCCGGGACCTGTCGATTCGCCTCCGTCCGTAGCCAAAATAGCTAATTCACCATTCTTAATTTCCCACCCAGATTCTGGGAAATGATCCAGTTTTGCGCCACGCCAACCTTTGTTGGTTTTACCGTCCCAAAGCAAACGCCAACCTTTATCTATTTCGTTTTGGGTTAGCGTGTTTACCAAATAACTCATTTCCTTAACTTCTGGATTCGAGGGCAAACGCGCCTCATTTAAGTTATTTGTTTTAATTCTAATATTCCTCCATTTAATTTCTTTTCCGGCAAGATTTTCATTGGTGCCGATACCGTGAACCTGCAATGCAATGAAACCTGAAGGTGTTAAATCGTCCACCAAGTTTGAACATGGTACACCATTTATCCAAGTTTTAACAGACTTGCCAATGGCCTCAATTCTACAGTGGTTCCATATCCCATTTTTAAAAGCCTTTCGGCCTTTTTGGTTTAAGGATAATGGGTACAACCAGCCTCTTCTGCCTTCGTCGTAAATGCCGCCACTAAAAGCACGATCGCTGGGGTCCAACTCGAATTGATAGCCATGAACCCTTCCGTTGTTATACGCTTCAATACTGTTGGACCTAAATTGTACACCGGAATTAATTGTTGGATCGACTAAAACCTCAAATTCCAAAATAAAATCGCTATAATTTTTTTCAGTAGCTAAAAAACTATTTGGGATTTTGGTTTTGGTGGTTCCTATTATTTCTCCGTTTTCAACACGGTATTTTGCCGTACCGTTTAGCTGTTTCCAACCCGTTAAATCTTTACCGTTAAAAAGGGCTATCCATTCATCGCTAAATGCTTGCGCACATACATCATAGTTACCAAAGCCTATTGTTAAGGCACAAATTAAAAAGTATAGTTTAAATGTTGACATTTTAAAATTCACGATAATCCCCATCTAAATACTGATTGGCTTTTTCCTCAGAAAACTTTGCATTTTCACTATCCCAATGCAGTGTTTGATTAGGAAAACGACCCGCAATAACACCTAAAAGAATGGTTTCTGTTAATTTTGAGGCATACGAAAACGGCGCCGTACATTCATCTTTTCCTAGGCAGGCATCAACAAACTGATGGTAATGTTTTGGCCCTTCGGAAGCATAATTGCGTATAGGTTTGCCCATATTGTTTGCTTTTTCAACCGCTTCAATTTCCGAGGATATATCAACATACTCCCCGTTTACAATTTTTTGTGGTAATTGCATAAAATGAGGTAAAAGCAAGCGTCCTTTTTCGCCAACAAACATGGCGCCTTGTTCGGGTAAAACACCTTCTGAAGCAACTTTGGTATCAAGGGACATTTTGTCTTCTAAACTTTTGTCTTTTGTCGCTGAAGAAGTCTCTTTTTTTGCGCCCGGTAATATTAAATCTTCATGTTCTTTTGGCGCTCCTGGGCCGTCGTACCAAATCCATTTTAAGGTCTCGGTAGTGTACTTTGTTTTAGGAAATACATAGGTTACCGTGTTTTTTTCCGGAAAACCGAAACCGTTGGGTTCACGGCATTCGTTTTTTATGGTTTTAGGGACGTCGAGTTCAAGAGCGTTGTACGGCGTATCAAAAATATGAACACCCATATCGCCTAAAGTCCCACAGCCGTAATCCATTAATTTACGCCAATTTCCTGGGTGATAAACCCCTTCTTTGTAGGAGCGTTTAGCCGATGTGCCTAACCATAAATTCCAATCTAAAGTGTCGGGAATGGGGTCGTTGCCTTCAGGTGCCGGACCATCGTATCCCCAGTTTTTTGGCGACCAAGCATGTACAGTATGTACTTTTCCTATTATCCCGGATTGGATTAATAAAGTCGCCAATTTATAATCATAAAAAGAATGTACTTGAATACCCATTTGTGTCACCAAGTTTTTCTCTTTGGCGAGCTGGCTCATCGCACGAGCTTCAGAGACGTGGTGCGTCAATGGTTTTTGGCAATACACGGGTTTATTCATGTTCATGGCAAGCATAGAAGCTGGAGCGTGGGTGTGGTCTGGAGTTGAAACAATTACGGCATCAATTTCGTCTTCCATCTCCTTTAGCATAACCCTATAATCTGAAAACGTTTTTGCGTTCGGGTAAAGTTTTTTGGCTTCGTTAAGAAAATTTGAATCAACATCACATAATGCGGTAACATCAACCAAAGGATGCGAAGCGGTATCTTTAAGGTCGGCCAGTCCCATGTTGCCAACGCCAATATGTGCGGTTCTAAGACGGCCATTTTTAGTTTTGGCAGCACTCATTAATAACGTAGGTGCAATGGCCAAACCTGCCACGCCTAATCCGCTCTTTTTTAAAAAGTCTCTTTTATTCATTTTCGTGTATGTTCAGTTATAATTTTTTAATTTTTATGTTTCGTAACCATAAGGGGCTATCGTGGTCTTGAATAGCAATGTAGCCAGACTTAAAAGTACCATATTTTGGAAAATCTTTCCATTTACCTTCTTTTTTTCGACTTTCCCAATCTTCAGACCAGGGCACAAATTCAAGCAGTTTTTTGCCATTTAGCCAATGTTCTACTTTTTCTGTTGTGAAAATGATGCGGGAAGTGTTCCATTCCATAGCTGGTTTAACTATTTTTTGACTTAAATCCGGTACATACATGGCATAGTCAGCTCCTGTTTTCTGCCATTCTTCTAAGGTAGCATCATTGATTTCTTCCCATTTTAAATCATCTAACATTTGATATTCTGGAGCCACTTCGTACGGTGGCCAATCGCCTTCTTGTATATGATACATTACACCGCTATTTCCGCCTTCAGGAATCTTCCATTCCCAATACAGTTCAAAATTATCGAATTCTTCCGCAGCATAAATAATGTCTTTGCCACCTTTACGATTGGCTTCTGTACGTATTTCGGTATCAAAAGTCAATTCACCATCTTTTATAACCCAGCCCGGGGGCAAAGAATCTCCATTGTAAGCTCGCCACCCATCTAAACTGGAGCCATCAAAAAGATGAATCCATTCGTTGTTTACTGTATTGTTTTCTGTGTTTGATTCTAATTTTTCACTTTTTTTCTCTCCTTTACAAGCTAGAATTATGAGTCCGATAGATAATGCTAAAATTGCTTTTTTCATGTTTAATAAAAATTTTAGGTAAATATAGTATTAATTTGAATTACTCCATAGTAAGAACCAAATCATCTTGTTTAACCATGGTGCCAGAATTTAAAGTTATCGATTTTATTTTACCTGCATGAGATGCAACAATGGTGGTTTCCATTTTCATGGCTTCAATAATAAATAGCGGTTCGTTTTCTTTAACTTCCTGACCTTTTTTAACCAAAACTTTGTATAACGAACCTTGTAAGGGCGCACCTATTTCATTTGCGTTTTCAGGGTCTATCTTTTTATTTTCCTGTTTTACGATGTTTAATTTATTATCGTGAACCTCAACATATCTGTTTTCCCCATTCACTCTAAAAAACACGAGTCTGATGCCATCTTCATTGGGTTCGCTTACCGAGAGAAGTTTTACAATAAGGGTTTTACCCGGTTGCAGCGTAACCAATATTTCTTCGCCGCTGGTTAAGCCATAAAAGAAGCTTTTAGTTGGGAGTCGGCTTAAGCTGCCGTAGCGCTTGTATTTGTTATGTGCTTCTTCAAAAACCTTGGGATATAAGCAGTACGACAAAAAGTCTTCGAACTCGATGGGTCGTGTAAACCCTTTTTGGAATTTTTTTGCGAATGCCTTAAATTCCGTATCAAAATCTATGGGTTTTAAATGGGCGTTAGGCCTGTCTTTATAAGGTTTTTTGTCTTTTAGAATAATCTTTTGAAGTTTTTTGGGAAAGCCACCAACAGGCTGCCCTAAATCGCCCTTAAAGAAATTTATAACGGATTCCGGGAACGAAATTTCATGCCCGCGCGCCATAACTTCTTCGGGGGTTAAATTATTTGTCACCATAAAAATAGCCATGTCACCAACCACTTTAGAGCTAGGGGTGACTTTTATTAAATCGCCAAACATGGTATTTACCTCTCCGTACATTTTCTTAACATCATCAAACCGGTCTGCCAATCCTAAAGCTGTAGCTTGCGGACGTAAATTTGAATATTGTCCACCAGGGATTTCATGCTGAAAAACCTCGGCAGTTCCAGATTTTAAACCAGATTCAAACGGATAGTATAGTTCGCGGGTATCTTCCCAGAAATTTGAAAATTGATTAAGCGTTCCCATATCAAAATGATGGGCTCGTTTTTCATATCTCATCATTTCAACAATGGCGTTAAAATTGGGTTGCGAGGTTAACCCCGATAATCCGCCAAGGGCAACATCAACCACATCAACACCCGCTTCAATGGCTTTTAAATAGGTGGCTGTTTGTAAAGATGAGGTGTCGTGCGTATGTAATTGAATGGGCAAATTAACGGTGTCTTTTAAAGCGGCGACCAACTCTGTTACGGCATAAGGTTTTAATAAGCCCGCCATATCTTTAATGGCAATCATGTGGGCGCCGGCATTTTCTAAATCCTTGGCGAGTTGCATGTAATATTTTAAGTCGTATTTGGTTTGTTTGGGGTTTAAAATATCACCTGTATAACTTATTGCAGCTTGGGCTATACCGTCTGTTTTTTTACGCACATAAGATATACTGGGCTCCATGGCGGTAACCCAATTGAGTGAATCGAAAATCCTGAAAACATCAACCCCATTTCCCCATGCCATTTCAACAAAAGCTTCAATTAAATTGTCAGGATAAGCTTTGTAGCCTACACCATTTGAACCCCGAAGCAGCATTTGCAATAAAATGTTTGGGGCTGCGGCACGAAGTTCTCTTAGTCGGCCCCATGGGTTTTCGTGTAAAAACCGTAAACACACATCAAAAGTGGCGCCTCCCCAAACTTCCATACTAAAGGTGTTTGGGTGGTTTTTCGCAAAACTTTCGGTCACCTTCAGCATGTCGTAAGTCCGCATTCGGGTTGCCAATAGCGATTGGTGCGCATCGCGCATGGTGGTATCGGTATAATGGATTTTAGTGTCGTTTTTTAACCATTCGCAAAATTTTTCAGGACCCAATTCGGTCAACAGGTTTTTGGTGCCTTTTGGGTATGCATCAATATGATTGAATTTTGGCACTTTGGGGTCTCTAAACACTTTTGAGGCATCGGTAAACTTCACATCTGGGTTTCCGTTTACGGTAACATCGCCCAAATATTGAGTGATTTTTGTGGTACGATCCTGCGGTAATTTTATTTTAAATAAAGCCGGTGTATTTTGAATAAAATTAACGGAAGCTTTACCGGCTTTAAAGGTTTTGTGCTGAATTACGTTTTGAAGAAAATGAATATTGGTTTTTACACCACGAATACGGAACTCCCTTAAAGCGCGTGTCATTTTTCTAACCGCACCATCTAAAGTTCTGCCCTGCGCTGAAACTTTTACGAGCATGGAATCGAAAAACGGACTTACACTGTATGATTGGTAAATGCTCCCCGCATCCAAACGAATACCCATGCCAGAGGCACTGCGGTAGGTTGAAATCGTGCCGTAATCTGGGGTGAAATTATTTTCAGGGTCCTCGGTTGTAAGTCGACATTGCAACGCAAAACCATTTGTAGATAGACTTTCTTGGTCAAATATCTTAATTTGTTTGTCGGATAATTTATAGCCACCTGCCACGAATATTTGGGTTTTTACCAAATCGATGCCGGTTACCATTTCGGTAACGGTGTGCTCCACTTGTATTCGTGGGTTAACTTCAATAAAATAAATGTTATGGTTTTTATCCAATAAAAACTCAACGGTGCCAATATTATTATAGCTCACTTCTCGGGCAATAGTAACGGCGTAATTGTATAGCTCTTGTTTTACCCGCTCCGGTAACCCAAACGAGGGCGCGACCTCGACTACTTTTTGATGGCGACGCTGCACCGAGCAATCACGCTCAAATAAATGGCGAATATTACCATGGTTATCGGCAACTATTTGCACTTCAATGTGCTTTGGGTCTTCAACATATTTTTCCAAAAACATGGTATCATCACCAAAAGCGTTTAAGGCTTCGTTTTTTGCTGAATCAAAATTCTGCTCTAAATCTTCTGCAGTTCTAACAATTCGCATACCGCGACCACCACCGCCCGAAGCAGCTTTTAGCATTAACGGATAACCAATGGTTTCGGCTTCCGACAAAGCGATTTTTAAAGAGGATAATTTCTTTTTATTGCTTTCAATAATAGGAACATTGCATTTTACCGCTATTTTTTTAGCCATAATTTTGTCGCCCAAAGCATCCATAACTTCAGGGTTTGGACCAATAAAAACAATGCCGTTTTCGGCACATCTTCTCGCAAATGTTGAGTTTTCGGATAAAAAACCATAACCCGGATGAATGGCATCAACGTTTTTTGATTTTGCCAATCGGATGATGGCATCAATATCCAAATACGGCTTTAAAGGTTGGTTGTTCTCTCCAATTTGATACGATTCATCGGCTTTGTATCGATGTTGCGAGTAGCGGTCTTCGTAAGTGTAAATGGCAACCGTATCCACGTTTATTTCGCTACAGGCTCTTAAAACCCTAATGGCAATTTCACTTCTATTGGCAACTAATATTTTTTTTATTTTCATGGTTGGTTTTTATAGCGTGTTTAATTTTATAAAAATATAAGTATTTATAATTAATTGCCACGCTTTTTTGAATTAAAAGAAGTTTTTTGTTAAAATCACTGAATATCTTTCATTGTTCTTTTATTAATAAATCGGATTGCCATAAAATAAACAGCCGAAAACGTTTGAGCCATAAATATTTTACCAACATGTAATTAAACTGTTAAGAATATCGTATTTCTTAAAACAAACCCTTGTTTTTAAAAGTCTTTAAGCTGAAAAATAAATATCTTAGCAGTAGTTTAAAACTAAAAGTTGGACTTGAAAATAGCCATGAATCATTCTTAAAACTAATAAAAATGTTTACTGGCAAATGACCTCTGACGGATGAAAAACAAAAAAACATAAACAGATGAAAACGACTTTTTCAGAAATTCCGGACGCCTATAAAATCGAATCCCTTTTACATCAAAAAACGTATTTGGTTGATGGCAAATTAAAACAATGGCATGGCGATACGGCAGAAGTTTATTCCACGATTTCTTCAACAGAAAACTATAGCCCAACGCTTTTAGGCACCATTCCGCAGTTGGGCGAAAAGGAAGCTTTAGATGCTTTGAATTCTGCTTGTTTAGCTTACGATAAAGGTCAAGGTTTATGGCCAACCATGAAGGTGATAGATCGCATTGCGTGCATGGAAAAGTTTGTGGAGCAAATGAAAACCAAACGCGAGGAAGTGGTTAAGCTTTTAATGTGGGAAATAGGCAAAAATCTACCGGATTCTGAAAAGGAATTTGATAGAACCGTCGATTATATTTACGATACCATTGAAGCTTATAAACAAATAGATAGAAGCTCGGCAAAGTTTGAAAAAAATTCAGGTGTTAATGCGCACATTCGCCGTGGCCCTTTAGGTGTCGTGTTGTGTTTGGGGCCTTATAATTATCCGCTTAACGAAACGTTTACTTTGTTAATTCCGGCTTTAATTATGGGAAACCCCGTAATTTTTAAACCGGCAAAAATTGGTGTTTTATTAATTTCCCCATTGTTGGAAGCGTTTCAAAACAGCTTTCCAAAAGGTGCGGTAAATGTAGTTTATGGCCGCGGTCGTGTTTTGGCAACGCCCATAATGCAATCTGGAAAAATAGATGTGTTGGCTTTAATTGGTAACAGTAAATCTGCCAACGCATTGCAAGCGCAACACCCGAAAGGAAATAGATTGCGTATGGTTTTAGGTTTGGAAGCGAAAAACCCAGCCATTGTGCTGCCCGATGCCGATTTGGATTTAACTGTTGAAGAATGCATTGCAGGAACGCTATCGTTTAACGGGCAACGTTGTACGGCTTTAAAAGTGCTGTACGTTCACGAATCTATAGTGGATGCGTTTAACAAGCGTTTTTCAGAAAAAGTAGATGCCCTTAAATTTGGGAATCCTTGGGAAGCCGGCGCGAAATTAACACCGCTTCCAGAGGTTGAAAAACCAGGTTATATCCAAGAATTAATTGATGATGCATTAGAAAAAGGAGCTAAAAAGCTTAATGAAAAAGGGGGCGAAACATCTGATAATTTTATTTTTCCAGCGGTATTATATCCAGTATCAAAAACTATGAGAGTGTTTAAAGAGGAGCAATTTGGCCCTGTAATTCCTATTGTACCGTTCACCGATATTGAAACTCCTTTAGATGATATGGCAGAGTCTAATTACGGCCAACAAGTGAGCTTGTTCGGTAAAGATATCGATACACTTTCGCCGTTAATTGATACTTTGGTTAATTTAGTTTGTAGGGTGAATTTGAATAGTTCTTGCCAACGCGGACCCGACGTATACCCTTTTACCGGAAGAAAAGATTCGGCCTACGGGACATTAAGTGTGCACGATGCGCTACGTTCGTTTTCAATAAGAACCTTTGTGGCATCGAAAGACAACCCTTATAACAATGCCATTTTAAAAGGATTGTTAGACAAAAAAGCCTCTAATTTTATAAGCACTGATTATATCTTGTAGCCATGGGAAATGATAAAAATTAAAAGTGTCACATTGAGCGCAGTCGAAATGCTATTAAATAAGATATTTTCAATGTCTTCGACTGCGCTCAGACTGACATCCCATATTCTAACCATTTTTGTTATACACTCAAACTGTAGTCAATAAAAAAAGATATTTTAAATATAATCGCTTACAAATGAAGAATTAAAAGCAAAAAGCATCATTTGAATAAAATTTCATAATTATTTTAAAAAACATAAAACTTTAAGCCATTAATAAAATTTAATTTTTAGTTTTACACCAATGAATTCAAAGAAAAATAAAATACGTACGTTTTCCCCCAGTTTGCGCTTGCGCAACCGCCGCCGCTAATTCTTCTATTTAGCCTTAATAGCCGTATACGTTTAATTTTATTTTTTATCATGTTTATATCAAATTCCACATTACAACTTCAAAAAACAATTATTTCTTTAAATAATAGAAACGTTGTACGCCGTAACTTTCCACGTCGCCCGTAAGGGTATGCTATAAATTATTGAACTTAGGTGAGTCCGGTTCAGCTTTTCAAAAAACCAAAATAATTTTAAAATCAAATCAAATAAATCAAAATAATGAAAGTCATTATTGCTGATAAATCTCATAGTATTTACGCTCAAATAATATGCGACACCATTGCGGAGTCCGCAAATGTTAGAGGCACGGGAATCGCCAGACGAACTCCTGAATATATTATGACCAAAATGGAAAACGGTAACGCCGTTATTGCTTTAGACGGTAATAACTTTGCGGGTTTTTGCTATATTGAGAAATGGGGACATGGCAAATATGTTGCCAATTCGGGCTTGATTGTGCACCCAAATTATAGGGGCGCGGGTTTAGCCAAGAAAATTAAACACAAAATCTTTGAGCATTCCAGAAAAAAATTCCCAGAGGCTAAAGTTTTCAGTATTACCACAGGATTGGCAGTAATGAAAATGAATAGCGATTTAGGTTACAAACCGGTGCCGTTTTCTGAATTAACCGACGACCAATCGTTTTGGGATGGTTGTCAAACCTGTAAAAACTACGATGTTTTAACAAGAACCAACAGGAAATTGTGTTTGTGCACGGGCATGTTGTACGATCCGGAAAAAGCTAAAAACAAGGTAACCAAACGAGTCAAGGAAAAGACTTTTAAACGATTAAAAAAGATTAAAGAAACCTTGCTTTTAAAAAAGAATAAAAAATAAATTAACGCCGAAGCTTAACTACGGCGGTTGCCGAAAGGCGGACATTATAAAATAATTTAAAATGAAAAAATTAGTAATAGCATATAGTGGCGGGTTGGACACCTCGTATTGTGCGGTAAGTTTATCAAAAGAATACGACGTACATGCCGTAAGTGTAAATACGGGCGGATTTACCCAAGAAGAAATAAAAACCATTGAAAGTAACGCATATAAAATGGGCGTTACAACCTATAAAAATATTGATGCCATTGCCACGTTTTACCAAAAAGTAGTCAAGTATTTAATTTTTGGCAATGTACTTAAAAACAATACTTACCCATTATCGGTAAGTGCCGAACGTATTATTCAAGCCATTGAAATTGTGGAGTACGCTAAAAGTATCGGCGCCGAATATATTGCCCACGGCAGTACGGGCGCAGGAAACGACCAAGTGCGTTTCGATATGATTTTTCAAACATTGGCGCCAAATATTAAAATCATAACACCCATTAGAGACCAAAAATTATCGCGACAAGAAGAGATTGAGTACCTAAAAAGTAACGGTATCGATATGTCCTGGGACAAAGCAAAATACTCGGTTAATAAAGGACTTTGGGGCACGAGCGTTGGTGGCGAAGAAACTTTAACCTCAGAAAAACCATTACCCGAAGAAGCGTATCCGTCGCAATTAAAACATGCCAAGGACGAAAAAGTTACCTTAAGTTTTTTACAAGGCGAATTGGTAGCCGTTAACGGTGTAGAAAACGACCCTGAAATTAATATTGAAGTGTTGCATAATTTGGCATCGCCTTATGCCATTGGCAGAGATATCCACGTTGGAGACACGATTGTTGGTATTAAAGGTCGCGTTGGTTTCGAGGCTGCAGCAGCGTTAATTACCATTAAAGCACACCATTTATTAGAAAAACATACGCTTACCAAATGGCAATTGCAGCACAAAGAATATTTGTCTAGTTTTTACGGGATGCATTTGCACGAAGGCCAATATTTAGACCCTGTAATGCGAAACATTGAAGCCTTTTTGCAAAGTAGTCAGGACAAGGTTTCGGGCGAGGTAACGGTCACTTTAAAACCCTATCACTTTACTTTATACGGGATTGTGTCAAAACACGATTTAATGTCTGCTAAATTTGGAAGTTATGGTGAGGAAAACAAAGCGTGGACTGCCGATGACGCCAAAGGGTTTATTAAAATTTTAGGCAATCAGAATAAAATATATCAACAAGTAAATAATTAATTATGTTACAAGTAGGAATTATTGGAGGCGCGGGATACACCGCAGGCGAATTGATTAGGTTGTTGATGCATCACGGCAAAGCTGAGATTGATTTTGTGTATAGCACATCGAATGCCGGGAATAAAATTAGTGATGTTCATCAAGATTTGGTGGGCGATTTAGAGCTTAAATTTACCGATACCATCAATCCAAATGTCGATGTCTTGTTTTTGTGTTTGGGCCACGGAAATTCAGTTAAGTTTTTAGAAAACAATACTTTTTCAGACCATACAAAAATCATCGATTTAGGTAATGATTTTAGATTGGAAAAAGATAAAGTCTTTAACGGAAAAACATTTGTTTACGGTTTGCCCGAATTGCAAAAAGAAGCCATTAAAAAGGCAGAATATATTGCCAATCCCGGTTGTTTTGCAACCACCATCCAATTGGCATTATTGCCTTTGGCCAAAAATGGATTGCTGCAAAACGATGTACATATTAACGCCGTAACGGGAGCCACAGGCGCAGGAACATCGTTATCTAAAACCACACATTTTACATGGCGTGATAATAACTTTTCGTATTACAAACCGTTTACGCACCAGCATTTGGGGGAAATCAACCAATCGGTAAAGCAATTGCAAAATAATTTTTCGTCAGAGCTTATTTTTATGCCCAATCGTGGGAATTTTTCAAGAGGTATTTTTGCTACACTTTACACCCATTTTAATGGCAGTTTAGAGGAAGCAAAAGCGCTTTACAAGGATTATTATAAAGATGCAAAATTCACCTTTGTGTCGGATAACGAGTTGCACTTAAAGCAAGTGGTAAACACCAACAAATGTTTAATCCATTTACATAAACACGACAATAAATTACTGATTACCAGCTGTACCGATAATTTATTAAAAGGCGCATCGGGTCAAGCGGTTCAAAACATGAATTTAATGTTTGGTTTTGATGAAACCGAAGGCATTCAACTAAAAGCAAATTTCTTTTAAAATAAACTTAGACCTGTCGGGTTTTAAAAACCTGACAGGTCTGGAAAATGAAAAATCATAAGAATAAGCCATTAATTTAAAGACTTTGTTGTCTAAAAAATATTCGTGAATTCGTGGCAAAAAAACATAAATATGAAAATAGCCATAATAGGAACAGGGAACTTAGGAAAATCGATTGCAAAGGGTTTAATTACGAGCAATGCGATTACCACTTTGTACTTAACAAAACGAAATTTGGACGCTATTCAAGAATTTGAGGGCTACCAAAATGTGTATTTAACATCGGATAATGCTGAGGCGGTTAAACAATCGGACATCATTATTTTTGCGGTACAACCGGCGCATTTTGAAACCATTTTAAGGGATATTAAACCTTTGCTAACTGAGAAACATGTGCTGATTTCGACCATTACCGGATTTTTAATTCCGAAAATGGAAGCTATTGTTGGTTCGGACCAATTTATTATTCGCGCTATGCCAAACACGGCCATTGCCGTTGGGAAATCGATAACCTGTTTATGTAGTAACGAAAAAGGGGGGGAGCGCATTAAAATTGCCGAGGCCATTTTTAACCGTTTAGGCACATCGATTGCGATTCCGGAAAACCAAATGCAAGCGGCAACCGTGGTTTGTGCAAGCGGTATTGCCTTTTGGATGCGACTGATTAGAGCCACTACACAAGCGGCCATTCAGTTGGGTTTTGAGGCCGAAACGGCTCAAGATTTGGCTATGCATACCTGCGAAGGTGCGGCGAGTTTACTAATTGCAACGGGCAACCACCCAGAACAGGAAATTGATAAAGTAACCACGCCAAAAGGCTGTACGATTGAAGGGTTGAATGAAATGGAACACAAAGGATTGAGCTCCTCGTTAATTCAAGGTATGGTAACCTCGTTTAATAAAATCAACACTATAAAAACAGAACAGTTATGAGTCTATTTGATGTCTATCCGTTGTTTGATATTACTCCCGTTAAAGCAAAAGACGTTTTTGTTTACGACGAAAACGGGATTGAATATTTAGACCTTTATGGCGGACATGCCGTGATATCCATAGGGCATTCGCATCCGGAATATGTGTGTTCGTTGAGCAATCAATTAAATAACATTGGATTTTACAGCAACTCCATTCAAAACCCGTTACAGGTTGAATTAGCTGAAGCAATTGAAGCGCTTTCGGGTTGTAAGGATTACCAATTGTTTTTATGCAATTCTGGTGCCGAAGCTAACGAGAATGCTTTAAAATTAGCCTCGTTTCAAACAGGAAAATCTAAAGTGATTGCTTTTAAAAATGGCTTTCACGGACGTACATCGGCAGCCGTTGCAGCAACCGATAACGCTAAAATTATTGCCCCAATTAATGCGCAACAAGAGGTCGAGCTTTTCGAATTTGGTAATTTAAAGGGCGTTGAAAAGGCCTTGGCAAAAAACGATGTTTGTGCCATTATTATTGAAACCATTCAAGGTATTGGCGGATTGGATGAAGTTACAACCGAGTTTTTAAAGGGATTGGAACGCTTATCGAAACAGTATAATACCCTTTTAATTGCCGATGAAATTCAATGTGGATTTGGACGAACCGGCGATTTTTTTGCCTATCAAAAGCACGGCATTACGCCAGATATTATTTCGATGGCAAAAGGTATGGGTAACGGGTTCCCGATTGGCGGTATTTTAATTCATCCGTCCATAAAAGCCTCTTACGGCTTGTTGGGAACAACCTTTGGCGGTAATCATTTAGCCTGTGCCGCATCATTGGCCGTTTTAAAAGTGATGCGATGCGAAGGTTTAATGGAGAATGCGAAAACAGTTTCGGAATATTTTATCGAAAAAGCCAACACCATTCCGCAAATAAAAGCCGTAAAAGGAAGAGGGTTGATGTTGGGACTGGAATTTGATTCTTCCATAGCCGCCCTAAGAAAAGATTTGATTTTTAAACACCATATTTTTACAGGAAGCGCTAAAAATCTTAATTTACTGAGAATTCTTCCGCCTTTAACGCTTCAAAAAGAGCATGTTGATGTGTTTTTTGAAGCTTTAAAAAAAGTATTATAAATGAAAAAGTACACCAACATTTCAGACATTAAAAACTTCCCTAAAGCCATCGAGGAAGCCATTCAACTTAAAAAAAATCCGTTAGAGTTTTCAGACTTAGGAAAACACAAAACTTTAGGATTGTTATTCTTCAATTCCAGTTTACGCACGCGGTTAAGCACTCAAAAAGCCGCTTTGAATTTGGGAATGAATCCTATAGTGATGAATGTTTCCGGTGACGCTTGGGGCATCGAGTTTGAAGATGGCAGTGTTATGAACGGCACAACTGCCGAGCATATAAAAGAAGCTGCAGCTGTGGTGTCTCAATATTGCGATATTATTGCCGTTAGGGCATTTCCAACATTAACAGATAAGGTTAAAGATGAGAGCGAACAGGTGCTTAAATCGTTTGCAAAATACGCCATGGTGCCTATAGTAAACATGGAAAGTGCCACAGCGCACCCGTTACAAGGTTTTACCGATGCGATTACCATAACCGAACACAAAAAAAACAACAGACCCAAAGTGGTGTTAAGTTGGGCGCCACATATTAAAGCATTGCCGCACGCCGTTGCAAATAGTTTTGTTAATGCGATGCAAAATATGGATGTCGATTTTGTAATTACCCATCCTAAAGGTTACGATTTGAATCCCGAAATCGTAGACAATACGCTGGTGAATTACAATCAAGAAGAGGCTTTAAAAGATGCCGATTTTGTTTATACAAAAAACTGGAGCTCGTATAACGATTACGGTAAGGTGTTAAAAATAGATTCGGATTGGATGATTACCAAAGAAAAATTAGGCGATGCCAAATTTATGCATTGCTTACCCGTAAGGCGAAATGTGGTGGTTGAAGATGCGGTTTTAGATAGTGAAAACTCATTGGTAATACAGCAAGCAAATAACCGAACCTATGCGGCGCAATGGGTTTTGAAGAGTATTTTGGAAGATTTATAGTAATCCGTTATTCTGAATTTATTTCAGAATCACATAAAAAAGTAATGAGAAGCTGAAACAAGTTCAGCTTGACGAAAATTAAAAAAATGCAAACACTAAAGGTTATAAAAATAGGTGGCAATATTATTGATGACGAGCAGGCATTGCATCATTTTTTGGAAGGCTTCTCAAAAATTAAAGGGCCGAAAATATTGGTGCATGGTGGCGGAAAATTAGCAACAAAATTGGCTAATCAAATGGGTGTTGAAGTAAAAATGACCAATGGCCGTCGCATAACGGATGCCGATACTTTAGACATTATTACCATGGTTTACGCCGGTAAAATCAACAAAAATATAGTCGCAAAATTACAGGCAAATCAGTGCAATGCCATTGGGTTTTCTGGAGCCGATGGAAACGCTATCGTATCGGAAAAACGCCCCGTAAAGGATATTGATTACGGATTTGTTGGCGATGTGTTAAAGGTAAATACAAACACTTTAGAGGTGCTTTTAAACAACCAAGTAACACCCGTTTTTTGTGCCATTACCCACGATGAAAACGGACAGCTTTTCAACACCAATGCAGATACTATTGCATCGGAATTGGCCATAGGTTTCGCAAAAATTTTTAAAACCGAACTGTATTATTGCTTTGAGAAAAACGGCGTGTTGCAAAATGTAAATGACGATGATTCGGTTATCGAAAACATCAATTCCGAAAATTATAAAACATTAATCAACGAAGGTATTATTGCAGATGGCATGCTGCCAAAACTGAATAATTGCTTTCACGCCATAAAACACAACGTGCATAAAGTTTGCATCGGGAAACCAGAAATGCTTTTCAGTTTAAACACAAAACACACTACAATTCAAGCTTAAAAAGTGCCATGGAAAAACTAACAAACGAAGCGATAGAGCTTCTTAAAAATCTTATTGAAACCGAATCTTTTTCATCAGAAGAAGACCAAACGGCTGCACTAATTGAAGATTGGTTCAAAACTAAAAATATTGATTACACACGCACCAAAAACAATGTTTGGGCCATCAATAAGTATTTCGATAAAAGCAAACCTACACTATTGCTAAACTCGCATCACGACACCGTAAAACCCAATAACGGCTACACCAAAGACCCGTTTAAAGCCATTGTTGAAGATGGTAAACTCTACGGTTTGGGCAGTAATGATGCCGGTGGTTGTTTGGTATCTTTAATTGCAACGTTCACGCATTTTTATGCGCAAAAAAACTTAAAATACAACTTGGTTATTGTCGCTTCCGCGGAAGAAGAAAGCAGCGGACCAAATGGTTTAAATAGCATGTTGTCCATTATTCCCAAAGTGGATGTCGCCATTGTGGGCGAACCCACTTTAATGCATTTGGCCGTTGCCGAAAAAGGCCTTGTGGTTTTTGATGCCGTAGTAAAAGGCACACCAAGTCATGCCGCACATCCTAACAACGATAATGCCATTTACAATACGATAGACGTTTTAAAATGGTTTAGGGATTTTAGTTTTAAAGAAACCTCAAAAGCCTTGGGAGACGTAAAAATGACGGTAACTCAAATTAACGCAGGACAACAGCACAACGCAGTTCCTGCCGATGTAAAATTGGTTATCGATGTTCGTGTAAACGATAAATATTCAAATCAAGAAATTGCCGATTTATTAGTGGCCAATGCACCCTGCGATAGTATAATACCACGAAGTTTGAGGCTGAATTCCTCATCCATTCCGCTAGATCACGATTTAGTAAAAGCAGGACTTTCTATTGGGCGAACAACCTATGGATCGCCAACATTATCAGATCAAGCGGTACTTAGTTGCCCAAGTTTAAAATTAGGTCCGGGCGATAGCACACGCTCGCATTCGGCCGATGAATTCATATATTTGAATGAAATCGAAGAAGGCATCAAAATTTATATTGAATTGTTGAATAAAGTGATTGTTTAACGATGCTGTCATTCCTGCGAAGGCAGGAATCCATTAAAGTAAAAGTAAAATTTAAAAAGATTCCCGCCTTTGCGGGAATGACAAAAATAGACAAAATGAAACTCTGGGATAAAGGATTTACAATAGACAAACAAATTGAGCAATTTACGGTTGGCAACGATAGGGAAATAGATATTCATATTGCAAAATACGATGTTATTGCATCGAAAGCGCATGCCAAAATGCTTCAAAAAATTGGCATTATTACCGTGGATGAATTGGTTGAATTATTAGGCGGATTAAAAGTTTTGGAAGATCAGATTGAAAACGGCACTTTTGTTATTGACGCCCAATTTGAAGATGTACATTCAAAAATAGAATTCGAGCTCACCAAACAATTGGGAGAGGTGGGCAAAAAAATCCATACCGCGCGCTCGAGAAACGATCAGGTTTTAGTGGCGCTTCATTTGTATTTTAAAGACAATTTATTGGATGTAAAGGCAAAAACAAAAACATTTTTTGAAACCCTTTTGCAATTGGCCGATACGCATAAAGAAAAATTATTACCAGGTTATACGCATTTGCAAGTGGCTATGCCATCATCGTTTGGGTTGTGGTTTTCAGCTTATGCCGAATTGCTGATTGACGATGTCTATTTATTAAACGCCGCCATTAAAACGGTAGACCAAAATCCTTTAGGTTCGGCTGCGGGTTACGGCAGTTCTTTTCCGATAGATAGAAATATTACAACCCAAGAGATGGGTTTTGAAACCTTAAAATACAACGTGGTTGCCGCGCAAATGAGCCGGGGTAAAAGTGAGCGCACCATTGCCGCTACTTTAGGCAGTTTAGCCAATACCATGAGCCGTTTTGCCATGGATGTGTGTTTGTATATGAGTCAGAATTTTGGTTTTATCACTTTCCCAGACGAACTAACAACGGGCAGTAGCATTATGCCACACAAAAAGAATCCGGACGTGTTCGAACTCATTCGTGGCAAGTGCAATAAAATACAAGCTTTACAAACCGAAATGATTTTAATTACCAATAATTTACCGAGTGGTTACCACAGGGATTTTCAGTTATTAAAAGAAAATACTATTGCTGCTTTTGAAGAGTTAAAAACCATTTTAGACATTTTTAATTACGCCATTCAGCAAATTGTTGTAAAGGATATTGATTTGAACGACGATAAATACAAGTATTTGTTTACGGTTGATAATATCAATAATTTGGTAGTTGATGGCATGAGTTTTAGGGAGGCTTACCAGAAAATTGGCGGACAAGTACAAGCGGGAACTTATAAGCCAGATATGAGCAAAGAACACTCGCACATTGGCAGTATTCATAATTTGTGTTTAGATGACATTAGGGCTAAGTTTCCTGAATAAATAGGTTTCAATTTTGTAAAAAAAATTAAAAAAGTTAGCGCAACGCTCAAATACTCAAAATCAATTAAAAACATTTAGCACAACAAACCCTGAAAATCACAAAGGATTCAATATCCATATTTGTCTTTCCATCGTTGTTTTAAAAATTCCCGATGTGCGTTTTCCCGGGCGTTATTTCCGGGGTCGTAAAGCTTGGTGTTTTTTATCTCGTCCGGCATAAATTCCTGATTGGCAAAGTTAGCCTCGTAGTTGTGCGCATACTTGTAATTATCGCCATAACCGAGTTCTTTCATCAGTTTTGTAGGCGCATTTCTCACCTCCAAAGGCACACTTAAATCGCCGGTTTCCTTTACCAATTGTTGGGCGTTGCCAATGGCTTTGTAAGCAGCATTGCTTTTTGGAGAACAAGCCAAATACGTAGCGCACTGGCTTAAAATAATTCTAGACTCTGGATAACCAATAGTCGTTACCGCCTGAAATGTGTTGTTGGCAATCACCAAGGCCGTTGGGTTAGCGTTGCCAATATCCTCACTGGCCAAAATAAGCAAGCGGCGCGCAATAAACTTAACATCTTCGCCACCCTCGACCATACGCGCCAGCCAATATACCGCCGCATTGGGGTCGCTGCCACGAATGGATTTTATAAACGCCGAAGTAATATCGTAATGCTGCTCGCCCGTTTTATCGTAGCGTACCGTATTGTTTTGTATCTTCTTTAAAACGTCCTCATCGGTAATGGTAACCGTGTCCGAGTCGTACGAATTTACAATAAGCTCAAAAATATTAAGCAGTTTCCGGGCATCACCACCAGAGAGTTTTAAAAGCGAGTTGGTTTCCTTTAAATCAATGGTTTTTTTAGAAATCAATACGTCCTTTTCAATCGCGCGCTTTAAAAGCGTTTCCAAATCGTTTTTATCAAAAGCATTTAAAATATACACTTGGCACCGCGATAAAAGTGCCGAAATTACCTCAAAACTCGGGTTTTCGGTGGTCGCCCCAATTAAGGTAATCCAACCTTTTTCAACCGCTTGTAGCAACGAATCTTGCTGCGATTTACTAAACCTATGAATTTCGTCAATAAACAAAATAGGGTTTTTCGTGGTAAACAAACCACCACTTTGTTTTGCATTATCGATCACGTCACGAATATCCTTAACCCCTGAGTTTATCGCGCTAAGCGTATAAAACGGTCGGCCAGATTCGGTCGCAATAATGTTGGCCAAAGTGGTTTTTCCGGTTCCCGGCGGGCCCCAAAAAATCATCGACGGTATCAAACCCTGCTTAATATGCTGCGTTAACGCACCGTTTTTGCCCACCAAATGCGTTTGGCTCACATAATCATCCAAGGTTTTCGGTCGTAAACGTTCGGCTAAAGGCTCATTCATAACTGTAAAATTAAAACAATTCCTTTGCAAAAAGGAATCTCTACACTAATAAATTTTATTTTTAGGGCGTGCCCCCGATAAAAATCGGGGTCGGGCTTTACGTTACTAGTTTTGGCTCGATGCGCGCCTCGCCAAAAGCTAACCACTGCAATCCCTCACGCGGGCATATCTGCCATTTTAGCACCCCAATAAATCGTGGTTAAGTATTTGCTATATTTAGAGCCATGGACACTAAAGAACATTTTAAATTCTCAACGGGTGTTATTGCCTATCCGGTAGTATTTGTACTAATTATATGGTTGGTATTTTGGTTCGAGGTGCGTTTTGGCGTAAACTTTAGTAAATACGGCGTTTACCCACAGACTTTAAAAGGGTTGCGCGGTGTTGTTTTTAGTCCGTTTATTCACGGCGATATTCAGCATATTTACCACAATACCGTTCCGTTGTTTGTATTGTCAACAGCCTTGTTTTATTTCTACCGGCCAATAGCTTGGAAAGTGTTGTTCTTCGGTATTCTAATTTCGGGGTTCCTCACTTGGTGCATTGGCAGGCCGTCGTACCATATTGGTGCCAGCGGACTTATTTATGTGTTGGTCAGTTTTACCTTTTTCAAAGGTGTATTTGCCAAACATTACAGACTCATTGCACTATCGCTCGGGGTTGTGTTTCTTTACGGAAGTATGATTTGGTACGCTATTCCCAGTGAAGAAGGTATCTCTTGGGAAGGGCATTTATCCGGGTTGATTACGGGTTTGGTATTTGCTTTGTTCTTTAGAAAAGAAATTGCAAAGCCGAAAAAATATGCTTGGGAACGCGACGATTTTAACGAAGCCGACGACCCCTTTTTAAAACATTTTGATGCCGATGGAAACTTTATAGAAACTCCGGAAGAACCCGAAGAAGAGCAGGGGCAATTCCATATAAATTACCATTTCAAAAAAGAAAACCCTGAAAAAGAATAAAGGTGTTAGGTTCAAATTTAGATGAGGACAACTGTAACTGAAAACAGGTACCGCTTACTGCAAACGTTGCCGCACAACTTCGTATAGAAAAGCACCGCAAGCCACCGATACGTTTAACGACTCAATATCGCCCAAAATAGGTAGTTTCGCTTTGGCATCAACCACCTTTAATGTGGATGGATTTATGCCTCTGCCTTCCGATCCCATAATAATAGCACACGGTTCTGTGAAAGATACGTCGTATAGCGTGTCGTTGGTTTTTTCGGTAGCGGCAATCACTTTTATACCAGAGGCTTGCATGTAAAACACGGCATCTTTTATATGGTCTACTTTACAAATCGGGATTTTAAAAACCGCTCCGGCACTTGTTTTAATGGTGTCTCCGGTTACGGGCGCGCCACCTTTTTTCTGAATAATAATGCCATCAACACCGGTGCATTCCGCAGTACGTATGATAGCACCAAAATTACGAACATCGCTAATTTGGTCCAACAACAAAAACAAGGGTGTTTTACCAGTTTCTATAACAGACATTACAAGCGTCTCTAAATCGTGAAATTCAATAGGCGATATTTGCGCCACAACACCTTGGTGGTTTTTCTTTGTAAGCCGGTTTAGTTTCTCAACAGGCACATAGGATTTGTTAATCGAATTTCTGTTTAATAAAGATTCAAGTTCACTAAAAAGTTCACCTTTTAATCCTTTTTGAAGAAATACCTTATCTACATTCTCGCCCGCATTTACAGCTTCTATAACGGCCCTAATACCAAAAATTTGAGTTTCATCTTGCATGGGGTAAATGTATAAAAAAGTTATTGGTCTAAGAAGTTTAACCTACAAAGAGTTTATTTTGTGTTTTTGCCTCATTAAACTAATTTTATTTGGCACTTTTTAATCATAAATTTAGAACTTATAAGTTGTGTTAAAACCTATAAATGGTTTATAATCAGCGTAAATATGATTATATTTACGGTAAATCAATCAATCAAAATCCATCACCATTGAAAACCAAGATATTACTTTTAATATTTGCCCTTTCTGTTTGTTTTGCTTTTTCACAAAAACAATCGGCCAATTGGTATTTTGGCGAATATGCAGGTCTTAATTTTAATACACCAAACCCAACGCCACTTACAGATGGTCAATTAATTACAAAAGAAGGCTGCGCGACAATATCAGACCCAAATGGAAATCTTTTATTTTATACCGATGGTGTAACCATTTGGGATAGGCGACATCAAATTATGCCTAACGGACAAGGGCTTTTAGGCCACAGTTCGAGTACCGAATCTGCGTTAATTGTACCAAAACCAGGAAGCACATCCAAATATTATTTATTTACCATAGATAAGCCAAGTTATTATTTAACCGAGGCAGAACCCATTGATGGCGTTAACTATTCAGAAATCGATTTGTCTTTAAACGGTAGTTTTGGCGATGTGGTGCCTGGGGCTAAAAACAGTCATTTGGTTACTTATGACACCAATGATGCTGTTCAAAACGAGTATAAATCTTCAGAAAAAATAACGGCTGTTTCACATAGCGATGGAAGTTCGGTGTGGGTTATCACTCAGTTTATGGATAAGTTTTATGTTTTTCTAATTGATGGAAATGGGGTTAACGAAACGCCAATAATATCTACGGTATCGCAAATGGTTCGCCCCGTGTTTAACAGCGATGGGGCCAATATTACGGCAATTGGCTATTTAAAAGCATCGCCAGACGGAAAGAAAATTGCTATTGCCCATAGCTCTACTAATATTGGCGGCGGTGGGCCAAGGTCTCCGAGACGGGAATCGGGGAGGGTTTTGTTATACGATTTTGATAACGCAACCGGTGTTGTGGCCAACGATAAAATTATCATGGATAATACTTATCCTTACGGTGTGGAGTTTTCACCAAATTCAAAAGTATTGTATATCACAAACAATGTGTTTGATGACGATAATATTTTTAATCACAGTCATATTTATCAATATAATTTAGAAAGTTCTGATATTGTTGGAACTAGAGAAACAATTAGTAACTCTCAAAATGTTGCCGGCGCTTTACAATTAGCTATAAACGGAAAAATTTACAGGGCAGGATTTAGGTCTTCTTCGGTTGGCTTAAACCTTTCGGTTATAAACAATCCAAATGAAATTGGTAATGCTGCTGATTATTCGGAGAACTCTGTTAGTTTGGGTGGTAAAGCGGTTCAATTGGGGCTTCCTCCGTTTGTGCAATCACTGTTTTTGTACACTTTCGACTATGAAGATATTTGTTTGGGAGACCAAACCCGTTTTTTTATTACCTCTGAAGAGCCCTACGACAGTGTCCTTTGGGATTTTGGTGACGGTCAAACTTCAACGCTCGACGAGCCGTTACATACCTATGCGCAAGCAGGTGCCTATACCGTAAGTTTAACCATGTATTTAAATGGGGTAGAGCAAGGGCCTTTTTTAAAACAAGTCATTATTTCCCAACCGCCAGATGTTTTGCAAACCACTTTTGATTTAGTGCAATGCGACTCTGCAGATAATAATCCCAATGATGGTATTGCACCTTTTAACTTACAATTGGCCAATGCGCCTTTAAGTTTATTTACTCAGGATGCTATTCAAGTGTATTATTACCATACCATGGCGGATGCTATTAATGACACTGATAATTCTAATTCTATTGATGAAATTTACACCAATCAATCCAATGGCGAAATAGTATATGCCAAAGTGTTTAAGGCCAATACCGATTGTTTTAGTATGGCTACAGTAAGATTAAATACCACACAAGGCGTAGATATTAGCACACATGATTTGGGAGCTTGTGACCCCGATGAAGATAATCTTGCAGATTTCGATTTAGAGTCTGAAGGGATTAGAATAGCTACAGTTTTAAACCTTCCAACAAATGTTGATATATCATTTTACGAAGATGAAAATGATGCTGCCATTGGTATCAATCCGTTGCCAAATATATACACATCAACCAATAATACAGTATATATTAGAGCCGAAAGTGATAATGCGTGCTATGGTACTGGCATTTTAAATTTGGAAGTAAAATCTTTTCCTCAATTGGAAGATCAAGTTATAAATGTTTGCCTTTCGGATTTTCCGATAACTATTAATTCAGGGCTTCATACAAGCCAGATAAGCAATTATAATTACGATTGGAGTACCAATGAGGTTTTAAATGAGATTTTAATTTCAGAAGCAGGAGTTTATACCGTTAGTGTTATTGACCCCTTACTTAATTGTGAAGACACGGTAACCATCACAGTGAATCAGAATGAAATCCCCGTAATACAGGATTTGCTTATTGATGATCGGGATTTAACCGTTGTACTTAATAATTCGACCAAGGATTTTGTGTATGCTATTGATGATGAGTTTGGTGCATATCAAGGCAGTAATTCGTTTTTAAATTTAACTTACGGAAAGCATACGCTCTATATTATGGATGCTCTAAATTGTGAGCGTATATCAAAAGATTTTTACATTTTAGGATTTCCTAAATATTTCACCCCAAACAATGATAGTGCTAATGATACATGGAATGTTGCAGGCTTAGATCCAGCCATATTTGATTCTCAGCTATTAACGGTGGAGATTTTTAATCGGTATGGAAAATTGTTGAAAACCTTTAATCCCAATCTATCCAATGGTTGGAATGGCACCTTTAACGGAAACCTTTTGAGCGATGATGATTATTGGTATTGCTTAAAGCTTCCCAGTGGAGAGGAGTACAGGGGGCATTTTTCATTAATAAGATAAATAGATCTATTGATTTGATAAGTTAATCGTGAAAAACTATGGTTTCAAAGATATCCCTAAAAGCCCACTCTGCAGCAACATAAGATTTTGGGCTATCAAGTTTTGTGCCTTGTCTGCTACCTGAAACCGCATAACCAAAAGCATCCCAAATATTACCTTCATTATCTGTTAACACATTGGGGAATTCATTCACACTTAATGCCGTAAATGTTAAATTACCAGGTAAATAAAAGGCATTAAAATATACGTTTTCTTTACTTCCAACTATTATTACATCTTTACTATTTACAGAAGTATAATCTAATTCTATTCCGTTTTTAAAATTATTATAGTTGAATAGGTGCACAATATCGTCAAATACATGTTCGTGTATCACGCCCAATAGATTGCTGAAATCAATAGGAACAGGAGTTTCATCGCAATTGCAGTCTGTTACATCAGGATGATTAAATACTAAAGCATTAGGGAAATGTGTTTTAACACCAAGCCAGTAAGATTCGATTATGTTATAGGTGTTGAGTCTTATTTCCTTGCTTGCGTCCCTAAGACCACGTATTGCCATTTGAGACCAATAATATTTTAAATCTACATCAGTAGTAATAAGATTATCTTTATATAAGAACCCTGAAGCTTTCATGGTAATAATTTCACCGTTGGTTAGCCTTCTATCAAAGGAAAGTGCACTTTCGGTGATAGGGCAATATGTTATGGCTAAGGGAACATCTCCAAAGGTGTCGTTTATAACTTCAAAGTTATTCGTGTAGTCGTACGGATAGGCATAAACTTGTCCGTTTATTTTTAAAAGCGCAAGTCTTGAATTGTCATTTAAAAAACCAGTAGCGTCAATTTCTGAAACTGTTTTGTAATCTGGGTTTTCCTTTACGGCATATGACCCTCCACCTGCAATGTCGGTTTTAGGCACACACCATAAATTATCTGAAACTTCATCACTGTTATCTTTTACGGCAGTGTTTTCTGTTGAACAACTTACTAGCAAAATTAAAGTTATTATAATTAGCCGTTTCATTTTTGAGTGTATTTAATTTTAGGTCGGTAATTGAATGGGCATCTTACAAAAAAAGCCTTATAAGTTTAAACTTATAAGGCTTTAATATTATAATGGAATTTAAAACTTAGTTTACATCCCAGAATACTTTGGTTTGTTGTGAATCTCCACCAATTGCAGCTGATGCAGCTTCCCAATTAGTACCATTTAAGTTTTGCTCATCAATAGGATAAGTATATCTGTATGGTAGTGGGTTACCTGAGTCAACTGGAAGTTGTAAGGTTGGCGTATCGTATCTTCTCCACGCTGTAAACCCTTCAAATCCTCTGTTGTACATGGCTACCCATAATTGGTTTCCAATTTTCTCTTTATCTGTGCCAGGAGCCGTAGCCCAAGCAACATCTGGATTAGCCATAAAAGCAGCTAAATCGCTTGCTCCCCAATAATCAAAAGATGCGGCAATACCATTATTGTAATGCTCTTCTGCTGTACCACCTACAGACCAACCTTCAACGGCTGCTTCTGCCAAATAAAATGAAACCTCGGCAAAGTCTAATAAACTTGCAGGATTTGTTGGCTCGTAAATAGCATCTCCAAAATGTGAGTGTAACGGAAAACTTGCTATAGTTCCGAAGTTTCCACCCATGTAAACTCCAGCTCCTAAATTGTCATCGAAATATTGAGCCCTTCTAGGGTCATCAAGATTATTCATAAAGTCAACAATAGTATTTGCAGGAAGGTGATCGGCACGGCCAGATTGAACAATATCAACCCAAACAGGATTTGTGTTAGGTGTGGTACCTTCATATTGAACGGTTGCATTATCAGCATTTGATGTAAATGCACCTCCGCTATAACCAGCTTCAATAGTAGATTGAGCTAATGACGGATTAACATCTACAAGGCGATTTCCTATACGAATCAATAACGAGTTTGCAAATTTAACCCAAGCTGCAGAGTTTCCTCCGTAAAGCTGATCGGCTGAACTATAACCAGACCCGCTTAGACCTGGGATAGCTGCAGTTAAACGGCTGATTAAATCAGAATAGATTGTTGCTGCGTCATCATACTTAGGTAATGTTACATCACTAAGCGCTTCGCTGTAAGGAATATCTCCCCAAGTATCAACCATTTGTTGAAAGGTGTACACCATTAAAACTTCGGCTTGAGATGCTCTTGCAGTTTGTTCTGCACCGCTTAATTCGGTGTCTGCTAAAGCATTTTCTTTAGATGTTTGTAAATCTAATAATACATCTCTGTACATTTCAGACCAATGGTAACCTGGAATTGTTCTAGTAACTAAATCAAAGTTTGGTTCTTCCGTATAAGTCGTAGTTGTACTGTATTGCGCAAAAAACCTAAAACTATTACGATTAACGTTTATTTGCGTCATTTGATCAATTAAACTCTTGGTTGCAGAATTAAATAAAAAGTCTGCTGCAACTTGAGTTGGATTTTTAGGATCTCTATTTAAGTTTTCGTATTGTTCATCAGTTTTACAAGATGTTAATACAACAACTACAGAGAGCACTGCTGTTAAAAATATTTTTTTCATTTTCTATTTTTTTTAAAATTGTAATTTAATACTAGCCCCTATTTCTTTAATAGCAGGATAAGCACCTGATTGATTTCCTTGAGCATTACCAGCACTTAAACCAGCTTCTGGATCAGCGTAAGGAACACTTTTATCTATAATCCATAAGTTACGTCCAATAAGAGATACTGAAGCAGAAGTAAATGGTAATTTATCTAAGATTTTAGAATCAAAACTATAAGATAAAGTAGCTTCACGTAATTTTACATAACCTGCATCATAAACGTGGTTTGCTTGTGGTTGACGATATCCCCAAGTACCAGCATCAAGTAAATGAGCTCTTACGTTGTTAGGAGAACCATCGGCCTGAACACCTTCAAAAAGAACACCGCCACTATCAGCACCATAGTTTCCTGGTGTACCAGTTACAGGGTCTCTATAAGGATTTCCTAACTCATTGTTACCAGCAGTAAAATCATATATACCAGTACCAAAACCATAGTAAGTATCAAGTGAGAATACATCACCACCTTTTTGAATATCAATTAAGAAACTTAAGTTAAAGTTTTTGTAGGTAAAGCTATTACGAATACCAGCTTTCCAATCTGGGTTAATATCACCAATGTTGTTGTTACTAGTGGCTGTTCTTAAATAACGACCATTTGTACCAATGGTTTTTTGACCATTTGTATAAACAAAATCACGACCTCTAATAATTCCGTAAGGCTCGCCAACAACTGCGTTAATTGTTAAACCAGTTTGAAAGTTAGCTAACTCCAAAGCTTCAATGCCATCAAGTAAAGACAATACTTTACTTTTGTTTTTATCCCAGTTGATGTTAACATCCCAACTGAAGTTCTCACTTTTTAATGGTGTTGCATTAAGTTGTAACTCAATACCTTTGTTCTCAATAGTACCTGCATTTAAAAGCACTCTCGCGTAACCGGTAGATCTTGTTACAGGTACTTGCGTAATTTGGTCGCGGTTTTCAGTGTTGTAGTAAGTAACATCAAAACCAAATCGGTTATTTAATGTTTTCATTTCTAAACCAACTTCCCAGTTAACTTGTTCTTCTGGCTTTAGATTTGGGTTTTGCTTATTAGTTGGGTTAGACGCACTACCGGAACCACCAAATGGTGGGTTAATACCAAATGTGTTAAATACTTGGTATGGTGTTGTTCCATTACCTACGGTACCATAGTTAGCTCTTAATTTACCAAAATTCAACCAATCGGCTTCCAAAAGGTTAGAAAAGATAAAACTACCGGTAACAGACCAATAGTTGTATGTGTTTTTTGATCTTGGTAAACTTGAGTTACGGTCTCTTCTAAAAGTACCTTCAACAAAAGCTGTATTGTCAAAACCAAAACTAGCACGACCAAAAACACCATCAACCATTTGAGTTGCATCAAATTCGGTAGGCGCATTAATTGGACTAACGCTATTTGCTAAAGTATAAACACCTGCTAAATTTAAACCACCATTGGTAAGCGCATAAATACTATTCCAATCTTTTCTACTTAAATTCATACCTATACTTCCTTCTAAATTTATCTTCTCAGTTAAATCTTTATTAAAGTTAAGGAAAGCATCGTAGTTGTATTCTGCAACCGCGTTATTGAATCTTGTGTATAATGGCACGTTTGAGCTGCCTACGTTTGTTCTTTCTTCTTGTAACTCAGTATAGGTGTCATATGTAAATCTACCAATAACATCTAACCAATCATTGATGTCGTAGTTTAAAACTACGTTACCAAAAAATCTAGAACGCGTATCAGTTTCAAAATTTTCATAGAAAGTCCAATACGGGTTGTCTGAATAAATAGGAGTTAAATTTGTATAAGAGTTAGTGTTCCAAGTTATGTTTTCACGCGTAGACAAATAAGCTTCTTGTTGTTCTTTAACATCAACATTTACTTGCCACCATTGTCTAAATTGTTGCATAACGTTGTTAGAATCGTAACCCGTACCGTAACGACCTCTACCATCAGTTTTAGTAAAAGTGAAAGCAGTCGATACCGTTAATTTATCACTTAAGTCTTGACTACCGTTAAAATTAATACTGTTTCTTTTAATCTCACTGTTAGGTAAGTTACCTTCTTGTAACATGTTTGTAAAACCTACCCTAAAAGAGCCGGTTTCGCTTCCGCCGTCTAATGCAACAGAGTTAACTAGTGTACTTGAAGTTCCCCATACATAATTTGGGTCATGTTTACCCGCTAACCAAGGAGTTGGTTGTAAGTATGTGTCAAGTTGAGGGAAAATACTATTCCATTGATACACTAATAGGTTAGGATCAAACTCACCTCCATAAGACGCATCTTCGGTAAATGGCGTTGCTAAATCAACCGTTCCATCACCATCAACATCAACATCATCAAAATAACCTGTTGATCCGTAGAATGGACCATAACCAGCACCGTACTTCTTTTGGTAAACAGGTAGTGTAGACTTATCTGCCTCACCAACTGTAATGCTTGAATTTATAGTAACTCCAAGTCCTTTTCTTTTAGTACCTTTTTTAGTTGTAATCATAATTACACCATTTGCAGCACGAGAACCGTATAAAGCAGATGCAGCTGCACCTTTTAATACGTTAATAGATTCGATGTCGTCAGGGTTAATGTCTGAAGCAGCATTACCGTAATCGTAACCACCTCTACCACTTGTTTGAGATCTACTCTCCGAAGCAATAGCAGCAGTTATTTGGTTGTTAATACCGTTGTCTAACGGTACACCATCAATAACAAATAAAGCTTGGTTGTTTCCAATTACAGAAGCATTACCTCTAATAATTACTTGGGTAGAACCACCCATTGTACCAGAAGGTTTAATTTGTAAACCTGCTACTTTTCCAGATAAAGAGTTTACAAAGTTTTGGCTTTTTACTGCAGATACAGCTTCACCTTTAACTTCTTGAGTGGCATAACCCAAACTCTTTTTATCTCTTTTAATACCAAGTGCCGTTACAACAACTTCGTCCAATACAGCTGCGTCTTCTTCCATAGTGACGTTAAGCGTATTAGAAGCTCCAACTGTTGCCTCTTTCGTTTTTAAACCTACATAACTAAATACGAGAACGTCTCCTACTTTAGCATTAATGGTATACCTTCCGTCAAAATCGGATTGTGTACCGTTAGTAGTGTTTTTTACGATAATGTTAACCCCAGGAAGCGGCATGCCAGAATTGTCTGCAACCGTACCTGAAATTGTTTTTTCTTGTGCAAAAGAAAGTTGCACAACTAACGCTAGTAATAGCGTTAGAATTCCACTAAACTTTGTTTTCATTTTATGATTTATTTGAATTAGTCAGAGCCAAAAGTCATAATAAAAAGTTAATAAAACAATAAATAATGGTTAAAATTTAATTTTTTGTACAAAAAATTAAGAAAACAATAATTTCAGTCGCCTGAAAAACAGCTATTAAATTGGAATGTATTTTGAAGTTTGAAAATTTAAAAGGCAAACCCTCGGTTTTTCAATTGGCATGAGTAAGCTTTAAAAGACTAGTTTTTGCTAACATACCAAACCCAAAATTTTGGCCAAAAAATTTTTAAATGAAACCACTAATTTTATTTTCAAAACATATGATTGAACCCAAATTGGCGTATGTGTTTTCATGTTGCCATAAAGCATGTCTTGGGAATTGTAGTATAAGCGTGAACTAGAATTAAAGTTATCGAATTTAACAGGTGATTGAAAATTGCTGACAAATTTTTAGTTTGATTCTGCTATTTGAATATATTAAAAAAAGAGACCATCTAAAAAAGATAACCTCTTATAATAACAAAATAGTTGATGTTTAATTTTGGCTTGCCAGTGTTGTATTTGGGTTTGAAAATTTAAAAAGTCAGGTTCTCAAATGAGAGGCTTTCTTTTTTTGTATTCGGGAGATATTGAATAAAATATTTTATTACATTTGTTATGGTTCGAATGAAAACTAACAAATGAGTTTTAATAAAATTAAAGATCAAAAATTAATTGAGCGTCTAAAGCGCAATGATGAAGACGCCTTAAAACTAATTTATAATTTATATTGGGAGCAACTGTTTATTTATGCATTCAGCCTCTTGAAAAAACGTGAAATTTCTGAGGATGTTATCCAAGAAATATTTATTAAAATTTGGGAAAAACGAGATGCACTTTTAATTAAAACCACATTAAAAGGCTATTTATACACTTGTGTTCTTCATAAAGTTTATGATATTTTTAGAAAAGATAAAAATGCCTTTTCTGAAGAGTTGCTGGAAAATTTTGATGTAAAAATTCAAACAACAACTCCAGAGTCAAAGCTGATTTATAAAGAGCTTGAAGCACAAATAAATACAGTTGTAAACACATTGCCCGAAAAATGTAAAAAAGTATTCAACCTAAGTAGAGAGAACCAATTAAGCCATAAGGAAATTTCTTCACAACTAAACATTTCTACAAAATCAGTAGAGGCATACATTACTAAAGCTTTAAAAATAATTAGACCTTCCTTGGTTAACATACCCTACACCATCATTTTTTTGTTTTTTTTGTAAAGGTTTGTTAGCCCCAGATTAACTCCAGAAAAATAAAAAATAAAAATAATACTGTTTTTTGTTAGGGATGCACATCTTTTTTGCGTCATTAATATAAAGAGGCTAACTAGTGAGTGTTAAAGATAAAAATTATTTACAACAATTAATTAAAAAACTTCAGTCTGGAGATATTTCAGATGATGAGATTAAGTTTTTATCCAATTTCTTTTCAAATCAAAACAAAAACAAGGAATGGCCATTTGACGATGCACTTAAAAACGAGTTAAAAAACAAAATTTTTAATAGTGTTACATCAAAAGTAAATGAAGAGTCTCAAAAAAATATAAAACTTACATCGTTTTATAAAAACAACGCTTTAAAATATGCGGCAACTGCTTTAGTGTTAATTTCTATAGCATTTGTCTGGAAATATAATAGTAGTGAATATGAAGGAGCCGATGTTAAGATATCAACAAATAAAATTAAAGTAGGTACCGATAAAGCGACATTAACGCTAGAGGACGGGCAATATGTTGATCTTGAAAAAGGACAGGTTTATGCTACTAAAAACGTAAAAAGCACAGGGGACAAATTATTTTACAACAATAGAATTAACTTAAAGCCTAAATTAGTATACAATTATTTAACGGTGCCAAGAGGTGGGCAGTTTTTTTTACAATTATCAGACGGAACTAAGGTGTGGTTAAACTCAGAGTCTAAACTTAAATATCCTGTTAATTTTATTGAAGGAGAAAACCGTGAAGTAGAATTAGTTTACGGTGAAGCTTTTTTTGATGTATCTCCCAGCTCACGACATAACGGTGCTTTGTTTAGGGTAGCAAGCCGGATGCAGACGGTTGAAGTGTTGGGAACTAAATTCAACATTAAATCATATAAAGATGAAAATATGGTTTACACCACTTTGGTTGAAGGTAAGGTAAAAGTTTCTAATCAATCAGAAAATGTTTATTTAAAACCTAATCAGCAATCTCAAGTTAGTTTGTTAAATAAAAATATAATTTTAAAAGATATTGATGTTTATAATGCAACCTCTTGGGTGAAAGGTGTTTTTAGTTTTGAAGGCAAGCCATTAAAAGATATTATGAAAGTGCTTTCGAGATGGTACGATATGGATGTCGTATTTGCTAATGATAAAATTCAAAACATTAAGTTTATTGGTGTTCTTAGCAAAAATCAAAATATTGAAGATGTTTTGATAAGCATTAAAGAATCTGGGTTTATAAATGCATATGCAATTAAAAACAAACAAATAATTTTAAAATAAAAAAAGAGGGCTAAAGTAGACATTTGGCGGTATCAAACTTTGCACCTCTTAAGTCTGTAGTAATCAATTAATAGTTAATCAACTAAAACATGTAAATTTATGAAAATTAAACCAACTACTTTCTTTTTCTTATTTAGAAAAAGGATTCTAACTATCATTATGAGAACTTTTATATTCTTATTGTGTTCATTATCATTTGGGTTTTCATCCGTTGATATTTTTTCGCAAAATACCAAAATTGAAATCTCAGATGATACTACATTAACTGTAGACGAAGTCTTTAAAATTATTAAAAGACAAACCGATTACAGGTTCATTTATCAGGAAGATATGTTTAAAAACTTTCCTAAAGTTTTTATTAAAAAGGGGGTTATTCAGGCAAACCAATTACTTGATAAAAGCCTAAAAGAAGGTGATTTTATTTTTTCAATTGCGGCAAATAATACTATTATTATTAAAACCAAAGAAGAGCCCGTAATTACAAGTGTGCAAACAAAGGTTGTAAAAGGTGTGGTTACCGATGGGCAATTGCCATTGCCAGGAGCAAGTGTAATAATAAAAGGAACACAAATTGGTACACAAACAGACTTTGATGGAAATTATTCTATTGAAGCTAACCAAGGTGACATCCTTATATTTAGTTATGTAGGAATGACTACCAAGGAAATACAGGTAGGAACATCAAATACAATTAATGTTAAAATGGATGTAGATACCGCCATTCTTGACGAAGTTATAGTTGTTGCCTATGGAACTGCCAAAAAAGCAGATTTTACAGGATCTGCCACACAACTTAACAGTGAAGCACTTTCTAAAATAACTGTAGCTAATGTTTCAGCAGCTATTGAAGGCGCCTCAGCAGGAGTTTCGGTAACAGCTGCTGGTGGACAACCGGGGCAAGGGCAAGATATACGTATTAGAGGATTTGGTTCTTTTAGTGCAGACAGCGATCCTTTGTACGTTGTAGATGGTATTCCGTTTTATGCCTCAATAAACTCAATTAACCCTGCGGATATTGAAAGTTTAACCATTTTAAAAGATGCATCATCAACAGCACTTTACGGAAATAAGGCTGCAAATGGAGTGGTTTTAATCACAACAAAAAAAGGAAAAAATAAAAAAGGACAATTTTCTTTAAATGCATCAACGAGTATTGTAGACCGAGCTATACCAGAGTATGATCGATTAGATTCTGATGAGTATTATGAAATCATGTGGGAGTCTATGCGAAACAGTCAGGCTATCCCAGGTGTAGATTCAGCAGCAGATGTTACCGCAGCCAATGCATTTGCTTCGTCCAATATTATTAATGAGCTACTAAACAATCCATATAATGTTGCTGATGACCAAATTGTGGGGCCAGACGGAAAAATTAATCCAAACGCTAGGCTTTTATATAACGACGTAGACTGGGTTGATGCCATTACCAGAGTAGGGATTCGCCATAATTATGATATTAACTACCAGGGCGGTACAGAAGAAAGCGATTTTTATGTGTCATTAGGGTATTTAGATGAAGAAGGATATATCAAAAAATCTGATTTTGAAAGATTTTCAGGACGTATTAATGCAAATTATCAAGCAAATAATTGGCTTAAAACAGGATTGAATATTGCGGTTACAACTTCTAAAGGTAATCAGGCTCAAACAGGAAGTACACAAAGTAACTCGTTTGTTAATCCAGTGCGTTTTGCAAGAGGCGTAGCACCTATTTATCCTATTTATCAGCATGATGCCGCTGGAAACTTTATTTTAGATGATAACGGAAACCGTCTTTATGATTTGGATGATAACAGACCTAGTGGTGCAAGTGGAGGAAGACATATTCTTGCAGAAATAGATTATAATGACGATATAGATGAAATCACTTCTGTAAGCGGAAAAACGTATTTTGATATTAATTTCACTCAAGATTTAATGTTAACCGTAAATGCGAGTTGGAATCAAAGGCATTGGTACACCACGGATTTTGAAAACAAATTGGTTGGTGACGGTGCTCCGGGAGGTAGAGCTTCAAGACGATACAACAGAAGAACCACTTTAGGGTTTAACCAACTTTTAAATTATACTAAATCGTTTGGCGATCATAACTTTAAATTATTAGCTGCGCACGAATCTTTACAACTAAAAGTAAATGACTTTAGCGGGACAAGAAGACAGTTAATTGCTGATGGTAATACCGAATTAATAAATTTTGTTACCACCACAAACTTAGAATCTGCTACAGATTTATTAAGAGATGAAAGTTACTTTGGCCGTTTTAATTACGATTACGATGGTAAATATTTCTTGAGTGCATCTTATAGAACAGATGGGACTTCTAAATTTGCATCAGATGTTCGTTGGGGTGAATTCTGGTCTTTAGGTCTTGCTTGGAGGTTAGAAAGAGAGTCTTTTATTGAAAACATAGAAGCTATAAACCTATTAAAATTTAGAGCATCGTATGGTGAGTTAGGAAACAACTCTGGAATTGGGTGGTATGCTTACCAAGGGTTATATGATTTAGACTTTAACAACCAGTCAGAATCAGGTTTTTTACAAGCGTCACTGGAGGCTCCTTTATTGGAATGGGAAGCTAGTGAAAGCTATGATGTAGCCATAGAATTTGGATTATGGAATAGATTAAACGGAACGGTTGAATATTATAACCGTGAGTCTGCAAATTTACTTTTTGATGTGCCATTACCATTGTCTAGTGGGAGTGAAGATATCCCAAGAAACATAGGTACTTTATTTAACAGAGGTTTTGAGGTAAGTTTAGATTATGATGTTGTAAAAAGCGACAATTTTAATTGGAATATTGGCGTAAATGCTACAACCATTAAAAACGAGTTTACAAAACTACCTCAAGATGAAATTATAAATGGGTCTAAAAAATTAATGGTAGGCCGCTCAATTTATGATTATTGGTTAAAAGATTGGTATGGCGTAGATCCTGCAGATGGTTCAGCATTATATACCCCAACTCAAGATGCTATTGATGCTAATGGATCAGACATCAGAGTTGTTGATGGCAATACATTAACAACAAACCAATCTAATGCAGAATTTCATTATGCAGGTACAGCGATTCCAGATTTAACAGGAGCTATTAACAATTCGTTTAGATACAAAAATTTTAATTTAAGTTTCTTGTTTACTTATCAAATAGGCGGTGAAAGTATTGATTACAACTATCAAGGTATCATGAGCTCTGGAGGATACGGAACTGCAAAAAGTGTTGATATTCTAGATCGTTGGCAACAACCGGGGGACATAACAAATGTACCTAGGTTAGATGCTTCGCAAACTACTAACTTTAATGCCACATCAGACAGGTGGTTGGTTGATGCCTCTTTTCTAAACATGAAACGTATTAATTTTTCATATAACTTGCCATCGGACTTTATAAGTGCAATAGGCATAAATACAGCAGAACTTTATTTAAGTGCGGAGAATGTGTTTTCAATTAATGCGAGAAAAGGTTTAAACATACAACAGAATTTTAGCGGAACAACATCCAATGTTTATACACCATCAAGAATAGTTTCTTTAGGATTAAATGTTAAATTTTAAAAAAAAAACAATGAAAAAAACAATAATTTCTTTTATCGGAATTTTGGCTGTATCCTTTTGTTTTACGGCTTGCGAAAAAGACTACTTAGATACTTTCCCTACAGACCAAGTGTCGTCTTCAGCAGCAGTTTTAACTACAGATAATGCCTTAACGGCATTAAACGGTATACATAGAGCCTTGTATGTAAGATACGGAAGCCAAGGTAGAGGTGGTATAGGAGCATTTAATATGCATATAGACGAAGCTGGCGAAGACCACGTTTTTAACAGAAGTAATTGGACACATTCTTACAGATGGAGACCAAATTCTGAGCCAGACAATGCATACAATACAGCCAATTGGGGCATGTTTTATCAATGGATTGCAAATGCCAATGTATTAATTAATGGTGTTGATAACGCATCGGGAGAACAAGCAGATAGAGATGCTATAAAAGGACAAGCCTTACTTTATAGAGCGTTTTCTCATTTTCATTTAGTACGATTATGGGGCGATAGATATGAACCTGGAGGCGGAAACTCGCAATTAGGAGTTCCAATTAAAACAGATAACTCTATCGATCCTATTGCACGAAACACAGTTGAAGAAGTGTATACTCAAATTAATAAAGACTTAGATGATGCTATTGTTTTATTAGATGGATATGTTAGAAATAACAAATCACATTTTAATGCAAATGTTGCAAAAGGATTAAAAGCAAGAGTGGCTTTAACACAAGGTAAATGGGCTATGGCAGCACAATTTGCCGCTGAAGCTAGAGTAGGATTTGCTTTAATGGACGAAGCAACTTATGCCAATGGTTTTCAGGTGTTTTCAGAAAACAATAGTGAGTTTATGTGGGCAAGCCAAATAGTAGAAGACCAAACAGACACATTTGGAAATTATGGCGCTTATATTTCAAGAAATTTTAGTTCATCGGCAATTCGTGGTAATCCTAGGTCAATCAGTAATTTGTTATATGATATGATTTCTGCTACCGATGTGCGTAAAACACTTTGGGACCCAACTGGAGAGCATCTAAATTTACCTCCTGGGGTTTCTTTGTTGTCTAGCCATAAAAGATTTCCTTATACCAATCAAAAATTTATAGCGGTAAGCAATGGCGACAGTCGTGTTGATGTGCCTTTAATGCGCGCAGCGGAAATGTACTTGATAGAAGCAGAGGCTTTAGCTAGAAATAATCAGGACGGATTAGCAGCTCAAGCATTGTACGATATGGTTATTACAAGAGATAGTGCATATACGTTATCTACCAATACGGGGCAGGCGTTAATTGATGAAATTATGGTGCAGCGACGTGTTGAATTATGGGGCGAGGGTTTTAGATGGTACGATTTAAAACGATTAAACTTACCGTTGGATAGGACAGGTTCAAACCAAAGTTCTACATATACTAACGGTATTATGCAAGTTCCTGTAGGAGATAACAGATGGACATGGCCAATACCTCAGGATGAGATTGATGCAAATCCTTTAATTGAGCAGAATCCTATATAATTATTGTGCATAAGATAATAATTGGAAACAGCGTTAATTAATTAACGC
The DNA here is from genome assembly GCF_048381975.1 of Hwangdonia sp. Lineage (NCBI taxonomy): Bacteria > Pseudomonadati > Bacteroidota > Flavobacteriia > Flavobacteriales > Flavobacteriaceae > Hwangdonia > Hwangdonia sp. Next base: position 578,535 of record NZ_JBLWYT010000001.1, read on the forward strand.
TGTTTCCAATTAAAGCTTAATTTTTTGTCTTATAAAAAGGCATAATATATGAGTTGAGTTACCACATCATTTGCTCGGGTTGAATTTTAAGAGTGTTTAATCGTTAGAATTTCCCAATGCTTGCCCCGAAAATTATTTATTTTGCTCAAAGTATAAGCAGGAAAATTAGCTGTTTGGGTAATGCGGTTACAGAAGACTTCTTTTAAACCGCTTAAAATAAAGCTGGTATAACATCATGTTATTAAAAACTACCCATGAAATAAAATTGACAATTTTTGAATGTACAGGGATTTGGTATATTAGATGGCGTTTGCACAAATCTTTTTGGATAGCGTAATGATAGTTAAAAAAACAAAATCAATTAATTTAGGTCTACTAAAAGTCGGCTATTAAACTTAAATGTATCTTGGAATTTGAGAACTTAAAAGGTAAATTCTCGGTTTTTCCATTGGCATAATTAAACTTAAAAAGACCGGCTTTTGTTAAAATACCAAACCCAAAGCCGTAGCCAAAAAGTTTTTCTTTGTCATTTGTCATTTGGTTTTCAAAATAGGCCAAATCTGTTATGCTGTGAATAAATATGGCATGGTTAAGTTGGTATCTGTATTCTGTGTTTAAAACGCCAAATAATGAGGCCAACAAACTGTTTTCCTCAAAACCGCGAATGGAGTTTATGCCGCCAAATCGAAAGAGTTCGTTTTCAAAATACGTATCGGACATTAAATTAGAGCCATTAACCCTAAAATAAAAGCTGTTTTTATCGTTAAGGTTAAAAATTGTAAATGCATCAATGGTGTATTGCGATTGCTTTTCTTTGTTGTTTGTTGCTTCTCTATGGCCAAATCCGGTTTCAAGATATAGGTCTGATTTTATGGGAAATAATAAATTGGTGTTTTGCCGTTTTAAAAATTGATAAGCAAGGGTGTAAAAATTTGAATCGTAATCTGCAATGTTCTGAAAATTATTTGAAGACAATAAGTTATTTGAAGTGGTAGTTGTAACACCAACAAAAACCTTATGTTTCGAATTTATTTGATAATGCATTTTAGCAGATTGGTTTACGGTAGTAAAAGTGGAGTCCTTTTTAAAAATCTGTAAACGCAAATCTACCCCAATGGGCGACTTAAATAAATAAGGTAAGGTTACATCTGTTCTAAAGGTTTTTTGGTCGTTTTCATCGCTTTTGTAAAGCAAGCTAAACGACTCGCCAAAGTTTAAGTTGTTGGTAAGGTTTAAATTCAAATACCCGTCAAACACCAATTTGTTGGTGTCCTCGTTTGTTCCAAAGCCCAAAAACCCATCAAACGAATTGCTTTTTGTTTTTTCGGCATAAATATATAGTGTGGTCGAAACTTTTGAAAACAGAACTTCCGGCGCTTTTATTTGATTCGCAAATTTTAAATCGTTGAGCAAGTCTGTTTTTTGCTTAATACGGTTTAAGTTGAATGTTTGCTGGGGCTTAATTTTTAAATAATGTTTTAGGTACGATTTCGGGAATTTCTCGTAGCCTTTTATTACAATATGGTCAATAGTTCTTTTTTGTTCTTTTGAATCAATTATCAAGTCAGCTTTTAAATTGGTTTTATCCGTTCGGATGTTTGCTAATTTTAATGTTGAAAACGGGTTGCCTTGTTCTGAAGCTTTTTGGTTGATAAAAACCAAACTACGTTCTACAGCGGTAAACGGAAGGATAAAATAGTCGTCAAAAACATCCTGTGATATCAATTTTAAAACAGATGGGTCAACAGCCAGATTATTGTAGTATATATATATGGTATTGTATTTTTTTTTAAGATGAAATTGGGCGGTGTAAACAGAATCGTTTTTTTTGTTGATGCCTATTCGTTTATTCGCAATATAGCCCATTTTAAAAAGGGCGTTTTGAATCGAATCGACTTCAAGCAGTACAGATGCATAATCGTTATGCCGGTTTAAGTAATTTAAAGAATCGATAACGCGGGTTTCAACTTTGGTTTCGCCATATACCTTTAAACTTAAATTTTGACAAAATCCTTCCAAAGACAAAATCGCATATATAATAAGGAGTAAAAAGGTGTTTTTTTGCACAGATTAAAGATTGCTAAAATGATTCGATAGAGCAGTTTTAGGCTTCGGATTGCTAACTTCCAGCTTCCAACTTTTCAGTGTAAATCTAACGGAAAATCTACGCTTATAATATAGCTAAGGCAATAATTTTTGAAATCTCTTAAAAATTAATGAATTAGGGTTTGAATTATAAATTTTAATTTCTACATTTGCACCCCTCTTAAAAGAGGATAATAAAATTTATATTAAATATATATGCCAACAATTTCGCAATTAGTAAGAAAAGGAAGAGCCAAAATAACCAAGAAGAGTAAATCGGCTGCTTTAGATTCTTGTCCGCAAAGACGTGGTGTGTGTACTCGTGTTTACACAACAACTCCTAAAAAACCTAACTCAGCAATGCGTAAGGTAGCAAGGGTTCGTTTAACAAACGGTAACGAGGTTAACGCATACATCGGTGGTGAAGGACACAATCTGCAAGAGCACTCGATAGTATTGGTTAGAGGTGGAAGGGTAAAAGATTTACCAGGAGTTAGATATCACATTGTACGTGGTGCTTTAGACACAGCAGGTGTTTCTGGCAGAACGCAACGTAGATCTAAGTATGGTGCAAAACGCCCTAAAAAGTAATTAAAAAACTTTAAGAAGAAGACATGAGAAAAAGAGCAGCAAAAAAGAGACCGCTTTTACCGGATCCACGATTTAACGACCAGTTAGTAACACGTTTCGTTAATATGATGATGTGGGACGGAAAAAAGTCTGTCGCTTTTAAAGTATTCTACGATGCAATTGATATTGTAGATTCGAAAAAAACTGACGAAGAAAAAACAGCTTTGGAAATCTGGAAAGACGCGTTATCAAATGTGATGCCTCACGTAGAAGTACGTAGCCGTCGTGTTGGTGGTGCCACATTCCAAATCCCAATGCAAATTCGTCCAGATCGCAAAGTATCTACAGCCATGAAATGGTTAATAACCTATTCGAGAAAAAGAAACGAAAAATCAATGGCTTTACGCTTAGCTTCAGAGGTTTTGGCAGCAGCTAAAGAAGAAGGGGCAGCAGTTAAGAAAAGAGTAGATACTCATAAAATGGCTGAAGCTAACAAAGCATTCTCTCACTTTAGATTCTAATTTACGATATGGCAAGAGATTTAAAACTTACAAGAAACATAGGAATTGCAGCTCATATTGATGCTGGTAAAACAACCACAACAGAGCGAATTCTATTTTATACGGGAGTCTCACACAAAATTGGAGAAGTTCACGATGGTGCTTCTACAATGGACTGGATGGAGCAAGAAGCAGAAAGAGGTATTACTATTACTTCGGCAGCTACAACTTGCGATTGGACCTTCCCTAAAGAAAATGGTGAGCCAACCGCAGATGCTCAAGATTACCATTTTAATATTATTGACACCCCTGGTCACGTAGATTTTACGGTTGAAGTAAACCGTTCGTTACGTGTATTAGATGGTTTAGTATTCTTATTTAGTGCAGTTGATGGTGTTGAGCCACAATCTGAAACTAACTGGAGACTTGCAGATAACTATAAAGTACCAAGAATTGGTTTCGTTAATAAAATGGATCGTCAAGGGTCTAACTTTTTAGGTGTTTGCCAGCAAGTCAAAGATATGTTGAAGTCCAACGCGGTACCAATTGTATTGAACATTGGTGATGAGATGGATTTTAAAGGTATCGTAGATTTAGTTAAAAACAGAGCTATTGTATGGCATGATGACAATTTCGGATCTACTTTCGATGTTGTGCCAATTCCTGAAGACATGAAAGATGAAGTACGTAAGTATCGTGCTTTATTGATTGAAGAGGTGGCAACCTACGATGAAAACTTATTGGAAAAATTCATGGAAGATGAAGATTCTATTACAGAAGATGAAGTGCACGCTGCACTTAGGGCTGCTGTAATGGATATGGCTATTATACCAATGGTATGTGGTTCTTCATTTAAAAATAAAGGTGTACAGTTCTTATTAGATGCCGTGTGTCGTTATTTGCCTTCTCCAATGGATAGAGAAAGTATAATAGGTACAAATCCAGATACAGGATCAGAAGAAATACGTAAGCCTAGTGTTAAAGACCCGTTTGCAGCATTAGCTTTTAAAATTGCTACCGATCCTTTCGTAGGGCGTTTGGCATTTTTTAGAGCATACTCGGGTCGTTTAGAGGCAGGGTCTTACATCTTGAATAACCGTTCAGGTAAAAAAGAACGTATTTCCCGTATTTACCAAATGCACTCTAATAAGCAAAACGCTATCGATTTTATCGAAGCAGGAGATATTGGAGCAGCAGTCGGGTTTAAAGACATCAAGACTGGTGACACGATGTCTGATGAAAAACACCCAATTGTTTTGGAATCTATGGACTTTCCAGATCCGGTAATTGGTATCGCGGTGGAGCCTAAAACCAAAGCAGATGTTGATAAATTAGGTATGGCCTTAGCCAAATTATCTGAAGAAGATCCAACATTTACAGCGAGAACTGATGAAGCTTCAGGGCAGACTATTATTTCTGGAATGGGAGAGCTTCACTTAGATATTATTGTTGACCGTTTGAAGCGTGAGTTTAAAGTTGAAGTAAACCAAGGGCAACCTCAAGTAGAGTACAAAGAAGCAATTACTCAGCGTGCAGAACACAGAGAGGTTTATAAGAAACAATCTGGTGGACGTGGTAAATTTGCCGATATCGTATTTACTTTAGAGCCAGCAGAAGAAGGCAAAGTTGGATTGGATTTTGTGTCTGAAATTAAAGGTGGTAACGTTCCAAAAGAATTTATCCCTTCAATTGAAAAAGGATTCAAAATGGCCATGGTAAATGGACCATTGGCAGGATATGAAGTTGATGCTATGAAAGTAACATTAACGGATGGATCTTACCACGATGTGGATTCTGATCAATTATCTTTCGAATTAGCTGCAAAAATAGGATTTAAAAATGCCGCTAAAGCTGCCAAAGCTGTAATCATGGAACCAATTATGAAACTTGAGGTAATTACACCTGAAGAAAACATGGGTGACATTGTTGGAGATTTGAACAGACGAAGAGGACAAGTAAGTGATATGGGCGATAGAGCCGGAGCAAAAACAGTGAAAGCAACTGTGCCATTATCAGAAATGTTTGGTTATGTAACTACATTAAGAACATTATCTTCTGGTCGTGCAACATCAACAATGGAATTTTCACACTATGCTGAAACGCCTTCAAACATATCTGAAGAAGTAATTAAAGCAGCAAAAGGCGTTGAATCGTAAATCTTAAGAAAATGAGTCAAAAAATCAGAATAAAATTAAAATCTTACGATCACAACTTAGTGGATAAGTCTGCTGAAAAGATTGTAAAAACAGTAAAAAGTACTGGCGCTGTTGTAACGGGACCAATACCATTACCAACACACAAGAAAATTTTCACTGTATTGCGTTCGCCACACGTAAACAAGAAATCAAGAGAACAATTTCAATTATCGTCTTATAAGAGGTTATTGGATATTTACTCGTCGTCATCAAAAACCATTGATGCGTTAATGAAGCTTGAATTACCAAGTGGTGTTGAAGTAGAGATAAAGGTGTAATTGCAAGTTCAGAATTCTGAATTCAGAATTGCAAACATGTCCCACCGATGCGGTCGCGGGAAAAACGGTAAAAATACATTCAGGGTTGAGCGTATTTCGACCCTGAGTTTTTTTAAATAAGTATGTTGAATTTTTGCCCTGAGCAAAGTTGAAGGGAGGTTTCAGCGAAATAATAATAATTAATAAATAATAAATATGTCTGGGTTAATTGGAAAAAAAATCGGTATGACCAGCATCTTCGATGAAAACGGGAAAAACATTCCTTGTACAGTAATCGAAGCTGGACCATGTATCGTTACCCAAGTCAGAACTGAAGAGGTTGACGGCTATAAAGCTGTTCAATTAGGTTTCGATGACGCGACAGAAAAAAGCGCTACTAAAGCAGACTTAGGTCATGCTAAAAAAGCGGGTACTTCTGTAAAACGCAAAATCGTCGAATTCAAAGGTTTTGATGAGGAGTACAAATTAGGAGATGCAATCACTGTTGAGCATTTCAACGAAGGAGAATTCGTTGATATCGCAGGAACATCTAAAGGAAAAGGATTTCAAGGGGTTGTAAAACGTCATGGTTTCGGTGGTGTAGGTCAAGCTACCCACGGTCAACATAACCGTTTAAGAGCACCGGGATCTATTGGAGCTGCATCGTACCCTGCTCGTGTTTTTAAAGGCATGAAAATGGCAGGACGCATGGGCGGTGAAAAAGTGAAAGTTCAAAATTTAAGAGTTTTAAAAGTAGTTGCTGAAAAGAATCTACTTGTGGTTAAAGGATGTGTTCCTGGTCACAAAAACGCTTATGTAATTATTAGAAAATAATGAAAGTAGCAGTTTTAGATATAAACGGAAAAGACACAGGTAGAAAGGCAGACCTTTCTAACGAAGTGTTCGCTATTGAGCCTAATAATCACGCAGTGTATTTGGATGTTAAACAATATCTGGCAAACCAACGTCAGGGAACTCACAAATCGAAAGAACGTGCTGAGATTTCTGGAAGTACACGTAAGATTAAAAAGCAAAAAGGAACTGGTACGGCAAGAGCAGGTAGTATTAAGTCTGGTATTTTTAAGGGCGGTGGTCGTATGTTCGGTCCAAGACCAAGAAATTACAGCATAAAACTTAATAAAAACCTAAAGCGTTTAGCACGTAAATCTGCCTTAAGTATCAAAGCAGGAGAGAAATCAATTACGGTTTTAGAAGACTTTAATTTTGATGCTCCAAAGACCAAGAATTTTACAGCCGTTTTAAAAGCTTTAGAGCTTGAAAAGAAAAAAACGCTGTTTGTGTTGGGTGGCTCAAATAATAACGTATATTTGTCATCGCGCAATTTAAAAACTTCAGAAGTTATAACAGCCTCAGAATTAAGCACTTATAAAATCTTAAACGCCAATCAAGTGGTGCTTTTAGAAGGTGCTTTAGAAGGAATTGAAACAAATTTAAGTAAATAGAAACCATGAGTATCTTAATTAAACCTATAATCACAGAAAAAGCGACAGCTCAAAGCGAGTTGAGAAACTGCTATACATTCTCAGTGAATACGAAGGCGAACAAGATAGAAATCAAAAAAGCGGTTGAAGCTGCTTATGGCGTTTCTGTTGAAAAAGTTCGTACTATAAATGTCCGTCCAGATCGTAATACCAAGCACACAAAAACAGGTATTCAAAATGGTAAAACAAATGCTGTTAAAAAAGCAATTGTACAGCTGGCGGAAGGTGAAATGATTGATTTATACAGTAACATGTAATTAAAGACAAATGTCAGTAAGAAAATTAAAACCAATCACACCAGGACAGCGATTTAGAGTAGTAAATGGGTATGACGCCATAACTACTGATAAGCCGGAAAAGAGTTTACTCGTTCCGAACAAAAGGTCTGGTGGTAGAAACAGTCAGGGAAAAATGACCATGCGCTACATAGGTGGCGGTCATAAGAAAAAGTATCGTATTATCGATTTTAAAAGAGACAAAGCGGGTATTCCTGCTGAAGTAGCTTCAATAGAATACGATCCAAACAGAACCGCTTTTATCGCATTATTGAATTATCAAGATGGTGAGAAAAGATACATTATCGCTCAAAATGGACTTCAGGTTGGGCAAAATGTAGTATCTGGTGCAACAGATGTGGCTCCAGAAATTGGGAACGCGATGCCGTTAAGTGAAATTCCATTAGGAACCATTATTTCTTGTGTAGAGTTACGTCCGGGACAAGGTGCCATTATGGCGCGTAGTGCAGGCGCTTTTGCGCAGTTAATGGCAAGAGACGGAAAGTTTGCATCTATCAAATTGCCTTCAGGAGAAACAAGATTAATTCTTGTTAACTGTATGGCTACAATAGGTGTAGTATCTAACTCAGACCACCAGTTATTAGTTGGCGGTAAAGCAGGTAGAACACGCTGGTTAGGAAGAAGACCACGTACCAGACCGGTAGTAATGAATCCAGTTGATCACCCAATGGGTGGTGGTGAAGGTAAATCTTCAGGTGGACATCCTCGTTCTAGAAACGGTATTCCAGCTAAAGGCTACAGAACCCGTTCTAGAAACAAAGCGAGTAATAAATATATTGTAGAACGTAGAAAGAAATAAGACATGGCAAGATCATTAAAAAAAGGACCTTACGTTCATTATAAATTAGAAAGAAAAGTAGCTGCAAATGTTGAAGCTAACAAAAAAACGGTAATCAAAACTTGGTCTCGTGCCAGTATGATTACACCAGATTTTGTTGGACAAACCATAGCGGTACACAATGGCCGACAATTTGTTCCAGTATATGTTACTGAAAACATGGTAGGCCATAAATTAGGAGAATTTTCACCAACACGTTCATTCCGTGGACATGCAGGTGCTAAAAACAAAGGTAAAAAGTAGTAAGCTATGGGAAGTCGTAAAAAACAAATGGCAGACGCTATTAAGGAAGCAAAAAAGCACGTTGCTTTTGCAAAACTTAATAACTGTCCTACATCACCAAGAAAAATGCGTTTAGTAGCCGATTTAGTAAGAGGCGAAAAGGTAGAACATGCACTTAATATCTTAAAGTTTAACAATAAGGAAGCATCTGGCCGTTTAGAGAAGTTGTTATTATCAGCTATCGCTAACTGGCAAGCAAAAAACGAGGATGCCGATGTTGAAACTGCAGAATTATTTGTAAAAGAGATAAGAGTTGATGGCGGATCTATGTTAAAAAGATTGCGTCCAGCACCTCAAGGTCGTGCACACAGAATTAGAAAACGTTCAAACCACGTAACATTAGTGGTAGGAGCCAACAATAACACACAAGCTTAATAAGAGTATGGGACAAAAAACAAATCCAATCGGAAATCGCTTAGGAATTATCAGAGGATGGGAGTCTAACTGGTACGGAGGAAACGATTATGGTGATAAACTTGCCGAAGACGATAAGATTAGAAAATACGTTCACGCGCGTTTATCTAAAGCTAGTGTAAGTAGGGTAATCATCGAGAGAACTTTAAAACTTGTAACCGTTACTATCACTACTGCAAGACCAGGTATTATTATTGGGAAAGGCGGACAAGAGGTAGACAAGTTAAAAGAAGAGCTTAAAAAGATTACCGGAAAAGAAGTTCAGATTAACATCTTTGAAATTAAGAGACCTGAACTGGATGCATTTTTAGTAGCATCAAGCATCGCTCGTCAAATTGAAAACAGAATTTCATACCGTCGTGCAATCAAGATGGCTATTGCTGCAACAATGCGAATGAATGCTGAAGGCATTAAAATTCAAATTAGTGGTCGTTTAAACGGGGCAGAAATGGCACGTAGCGAACATTACAAAGAAGGACGTATTCCTTTATCAACCTTTAGAGCCGATATTGATTATGCTTTAGTTGAGGCACACACTACTTACGGTAGATTGGGTGTTAAAGTATGGATCATGAAAGGTGAAGTATATGGTAAAAGAGAGCTTTCTCCGCTTGTTGGATTGTCCAAAAAGCAAGGAAAAGGTGGCCCCGGAAGAGGTGGCAACAAAGGACCTCGTCGTAGAAAGTAATTTTTTATAAAGTAAAGAAAAATGTTACAGCCTAAAAGAACAAAATTTCGTAAGCAACAAAAAGGACGTATGAAGGGGAACTCAGGTAGAGGTCACCAATTATCAAACGGAACTTTTGGAATAAAAGCATTAGACTCGAATTTTTTAACATCGCGTCAAATAGAAGCAGCACGTATTGCCGCTACACGTTACATGAAAAGAGAAGGACAACTTTGGATTAAAATTTTTCCAGACAAGCCTATTACAAAAAAGCCTCTTGAAGTACGTATGGGTAAAGGTAAAGGTGCCGTAGAATATTGGGTGGCCGTTGTTAAACCAGGACGGGTTTTATTTGAAATTGGTGGTGTGCCATTAGACGTTGCAAAAGAAGCATTGCGTTTAGCAGCACAAAAGCTACCGGTAAAAACTAAGTTTTTAATCGCTAGAGATTACGAAGCATAATTTATTTGATATTATGAAACAATCAGAAATTAAAGAATTATCTGTAGCTGAGTTACAAGAAAAACTTGGTGAAACAAAAAAGAGTTATTCAGACCTAAAATTGGCTCATGCAATATCTCCTTTAGAAAATCCAATTCAATTACGTTCAATAAGAAGAACCGTAGCCAGAATTGCGACCGAATTAACTAAAAGAGAATTACAATAATTCTGCTGAAAGATGGAAACAAGAAATTTAAGAAAAGAACGTATAGGAGTTGTTACTAGTAACAAAATGCAAAAATCAATAGTTGTTGCAGAAGTTAAAAAAGTAAAACATCCTATGTATGGAAAATTCGTATTAAAAACGAAAAAGTACGTAGCACACGACGAAACAAACGATTGCAACATTGGCGATAAGGTAAAGATCATGGAAACACGACCTTTAAGCAAATCTAAATGTTGGAGATTAGTAGAAATCCTAGAAAGAGCTAAGTAATTATGGTACAACAAGAATCAAGATTAAAAGTAGCAGACAACACTGGGGCAAAGGAAGTTTTAACTATCCGTGTTTTAGGTGGTACTAAAAGAAGGTATGCTTCTGTAGGAGACAAAATAGTTGTTTCTGTTAAAGACGCAACACCTAATGGAAGCATTAAAAAAGGTGCGGTTTCAACTGCAGTTGTTGTGCGTACTAAAAAAGAAGTAAGACGACCAGACGGATCTTATATAAGATTTGACGATAACGCCTGTGTTTTGTTAAACCCAACCGGTGAGATGAGAGGTACACGTGTATTTGGTCCTGTTGCTAGAGAACTTCGTGACAAACAATTCATGAAGATTGTATCATTAGCACCAGAGGTGCTTTAATACATAAATATTAAGATGGGAAAGCTTAAAATAAAAACTGGAGATACCGTAAAAGTAATTGCTGGAGACCACAAAGGGTCTGAAGGCAAGGTACAAAAGGTATTTATAGCAAAGAACAAAGCGATTGTTGAGGGAGTAAACATGGTTAAGAAACATACTAAACCAAGTGCACAAAATCCTCAAGGAGGAATCGTAGAGAAAGAAGCTGCTATTCACATATCCAATTTATCGTTGTTAACCTCAAAAGGCGAAACAACAAGAATTGGCTATAGAATGGAAGGCGATAAAAAAGTAAGATTTTCAACAAAATCTAATGAAGTAATATAGTTATGGCATATTCACCAAGACTTAAAGAAGAGTATAAAAGCAGAGTAATTGCAGCTCTTACAGACGAATTTGGATATAAGAATGTAATGCAAGTTCCTAAACTTACCAAGATAGTAATATCTAAAGGTGTAGGGGCGGCCGTTGCAGACAAAAAGTTAATCGATCACGCTGTGGAAGAATTAACAACTATATCTGGACAAAAAGCTATTTCAACATTGTCTAAAAAAGATGTTGCATCGTTTAAATTGCGTAAAGGCATGCCAATTGGGGCAAAAGTAACTTTACGTGGCGAGCGCATGTACGAGTTTTTAGATCGATTGGTTACTTCGGCACTTCCACGTGTTAGGGATTTTAACGGAATTAAAGCTACAGGATTTGACGGTAGAGGTAATTACAATTTAGGAATTACCGAACAAATTATATTCCCAGAAATCAACATTGATAAAGTGAACAAGATTTCTGGTATGGATATTACATTTGTAACAACCGCAGATACCGATAAAGAAGCAAAATCATTATTAACTGAACTAGGGTTACCTTTTCAAAAGAACTAAGATATGGCTAAAGAATCAATGAAAGCCCGCGAGGTGAAAAGAGCAAAAACAGTAGCTAAATATGCCGAAAAACGCAAAGCTTTAAAAGAAGCCGGCGATTACGAAGCATTACAAAAGTTACCTAAAAACGCTTCTCCCGTACGTATGCATAACAGATGTAAACTTACTGGAAGACCTAAAGGTTATATGAGAACTTTCGGAGTGTCTCGTGTAACATTCAGAGAATTGGCTAACCAAGGTTTAATACCAGGTGTTAGAAAAGCAAGTTGGTAAAAAAAAAAGAATTATAAATTGGTATTAGGTTCAAAGGAAGAGTTCGTTTGAAAACCATTACCGCAAATTAATAAATATGTATACAGATCCAATAGCGGATTATCTTACAAGAATTAGAAACGCAGTGCGTGCCAACCATAGGGTTGTTGAGATACCGGCATCTAATTTAAAGAAAGACATCACTAAAATATTATTCGAACAAGGATATATTTTAAGCTACAAGTTCGACGATTCAACGGTACAGGGCACCATAAAAATAGCGCTTAAGTACAACAAAGAAACCAAAGAACCTGTAATTAAGAAATTGCAAAGAATTAGTAAACCAGGTTTACGTAAGTATGCTGGTTCTAACGAGTTACCTAGAATCCTTAACGGCCTTGGTATTGCCATAGTTTCTACTTCTCACGGAGTAATGACTGGTAAACAAGCCAAAAGAGATAATGTAGGTGGCGAAGTATTGTGTTACGTTTACTAATCTAAAAAGAAGAAAAACATGTCAAGAATAGGTAATAACCCAGTAGTAATTCCAGAAGGCGTTACAGTTGATATAAAAGACGGCGTAGTTACAGTAAAAGGAAAATTGGGAGAATTAACCCAAAATTTCGATTCTGTAGATATTAAAGTCGAGGATGGTAATGTAATGGTAACACGTTCTTCAGATTCTAAAGATCAAAAAGCAAAACATGGTTTATACAGATCATTAATGCACAATATGATTGAAGGTGTATCAAAGGGATGGACAAAAGAACTGGAATTGGTTGGTGTAGGTTATAGAGCATCAAACCAAGGACAAAAATTGGATTTGGCTTTAGGCTTTTCCCATAATATAGTTTTAGATGTTGCTCCAGAAGTAAAAGTGGAAACTATTTCTGAAAAAGGAAAAAATCCAATCGTAAAATTAACATCATTCGATAAACAACTTGTTGGTCAAGTAGCCGCAAAAATCCGTGGTTTTAGAAGACCAGAACCTTATAAAGGAAAAGGAATTAAGTTTGTTGGTGAAGAATTAAGAAGAAAAGCAGGTAAATCAGCTTAATAATTAAGTTATGGCATTAACAAAGAACCAAAGAAGAACAAGAATAAAAAACAGAATCCGTAAGGTTGTTTCTGGTACAGAAGCAAGACCACGATTAACTGTTTTTAGAAGTAATAAAGAAATTTATGCTCAAGTAGTCGATGATGTAAATGGTAAAACCATTAGCGCAGCATCTTCAAGAGATAAAGATATTAGTTCTGCAAAAGGAAACAAATCAGAAGTAGCAAACCTAGTAGGTAAAGCTGTTGCTGAAAAAGCTTTAAAAGCAGGCGTTGAAACTATTGCTTTCGATAGAGGTGGATATTTATACCACGGTAGAGTAAAATCATTAGCCGAAGGCGCTAGAGAAGCAGGACTTAAATTCTAAGAAATTATGTTTAAAAAATATAAAAGTGCAGAATTAGTAAAACCAGGTGGATTAGATCTTAAAGATCGTTTGGTTGGTGTACAAAGAGTTACAAAAGTAACTAAAGGTGGTAGAGCATTTGGTTTTTCGGCAATCGTTGTGGTTGGTGATGAAGCTGGTGTTGTAGGACAAGGTTTAGGAAAATCTAAAGACGTTGCTAGTGCAATTGCAAAAGCTGTTGAAGATGCCAAGAAAAACCTAGTGCGCATTCCTATTATAAAAGGAACATTGCCACACGAACAAAAAGGTAAATACGGTGGAGCAAGAGTAAACATTATTCCTGCTGCTCCCGGTACCGGAGTTATTGCTGGCGGAGCAGTTAGAACGGTTTTAGAGGCTGTTGGTGTACACGATGTATTATCAAAATCCCAAGGCTCGTCAAACCCTCATAACGTGGTTAAAGCAACCTTTGATGCTTTATTGCAATTAAGAGATGCCAACGCCATAGCAAGAGACAGAGGAATTACACTTGAACAAGTTTTTAACGCTTAATACAGACAGAAATGGCAAAAATTAAAGTAACAAAAGTTAAAAGCGCAATCAATCGTACGCAAAGACAAAAAAGAACTTTAGAAGCTCTGGGTCTTAAAAAGATTGGTCAAGTAAAAGAGCACGAAGCTACACCTAACATATTAGGTATGGTTGCTAAAGTTTCACATTTAGTTTCTGTTGAAGAAGCTTAAAAATATAAACTGAAAAATGGATTTAAGTAATTTAAAACCTGCAGAGGGTTCAGTAAAAAACCAAGGAAAACGAGTAGGTAGAGGACAAGGTTCTGGTAAAGGTGGTACGGCAACCCGTGGTCACAAAGGTGCTAAGTCGCGTTCTGGTTATTCTAAGAAACTAGGATTTGAAGGTGGGCAAATGCCACTTCAAAGACGTGTTCCTAAATTTGGTTTTACTAACATTAACCGCGTGGAGTACCAAGGTATCAATTTAGATACGTTGCAACAATTGGTTGATGATAAGAAAATAAAAGATACCGTTGATTTTGAAACGCTATTTGCTAACCGTTTAGCTGGAAAGAACGATCTAGTTAAAATTATGGGCCGTGGCGAATTAAAAGCAAAATTAAAAGTATCTGCTCATAAGTTTACTGCTTCAGCAAAAGCTGCTATCGAAGCTGCAGGCGGAGAAGCTGTAACATTATAATATTTTATTATAAGTATGAAATTTATAGAATCATTAAAAAATGTTTGGAAAATAGAGGAACTAAGAAACCGGATCATAGTTACGCTGGGTCTGTTGTTAGTTTATCGTTTTGGTGCACAAGTGGTTTTACCAGGTATTGACGCTAGCCAATTAGGAGGTTTAGCCGATTCAGCCGATGGTGGTTTATTAGGTTTACTTAATGCCTTTACCGGTGGAGCTTTTGCTAATGCCTCGGTATTTGCGTTGGGTATCATGCCATATATTTCTGCTTCTATTGTGGTACAATTAATGGGTATTGCCATTCCTTACCTTCAAAAATTACAGAAAGAAGGCGCTAGTGGGCAAAAGAAAATAACGCAAATTACGCGTTGGTTAACCATCGCCATCTGTTTATTACAAGCACCAGGATACTTAGCTGCTTTACCGCAGTTGGGCATTCCACCAAGTGCATTTTTATTAGGCACTGGCTTTTTGTTCTATTTCTCATCGGTTACTATTTTGGTAACAGGTTGTATTTTTGCGATGTGGTTAGGTGAAAAAATTACCGATAAAGGTATTGGTAATGGTATTTCATTATTAATCATGGTAGGTATTATCGCTACATTACCACAGTCGTTTATACAAAACGCAGCAACAAGATTAGAAGGTAATAACGTGATGTTAATTCTTTTTGAATTGGTAATTTGGTTTGTAATTATTTTAGCCTCAATTATGTTGGTAATGGGCGTTAGAAGAATTGCTGTACAGTACGCAAGACGTACAGCATCTGGCGGTTACGAGAAAAGTGCCATGGCAGGTTCAAGACAATACATTCCATTAAAGCTTAACGCTTCTGGGGTAATGCCAATTATATTTGCACAAGCTATTATGTTTGTACCAAGTTGGATTGGAGGCTCAGCCTTGTTAAAAGACTCAACGGTTGGCGCTTGGATGCAAGCAAATTATTCCGATTTATTTGGATTTTGGTACAATGTAACTTTTGCATTGTTGATTATTGTATTTACTTATTTTTATACGGCAATCACGGTACCAACCAATAAAATGGCAGACGATCTAAAACGTAGTGGTGGTTTTATACCAGGCATTCGTCCGGGATCTGAAACCTCAGAATACCTCGATAAAATCATGTCTCAAATTACCTTGCCAGGTTCTATATTTTTAGCGCTTATTGCTGTTTTTCCAGCATTTATAGTTAAGCTTATGGGCGTAAGTCAAGGTTGGGCATTGTTTTTTGGAGGAACATCACTATTAATTATGGTTGGTGTAGCAATTGATACCATGCAACAGATAAATTCTTATCTGTTAAATAGGCATTATGATGGCTTGATGAAAACAGGTAAAAATAGAAAAGCGGTAGCTTAATATTATAAACTATGGCAAAACAAGCAGCAATAGAACAAGACGGAACCATTATTGAAGCATTATCAAATGCGATGTTTCGTGTAGAATTAGAAAACGGTCACATAGTGACAGCACATATTTCTGGTAAAATGCGTATGCATTACATTAAATTATTGCCAGGAGATAAGGTTAAATTAGAAATGAGTCCTTACGATTTAACGAAGGCTCGAATAACTTATAGATATTAAAAGTTCAAAGTTCAAAGTTAGAAATTCAAAGTTTAAAGTTAAACTGAACTTGAATTTTGAATTTTGAATATTGAACCTTGAATTTAAAACTGAATAAAGATGAAAGTAAGAGCATCAGTTAAAAAAAGAAGTGCAGATTGTAAAATCGTGCGCAGAAAAGGTAGACTTTACGTAATTAACAAAAAGAATCCTAGATTCAAACAAAGACAAGGATAAGCTATGGCAAGAATTGCAGGTGTAGACATACCAAAAAACAAAAGAGGAGTTATCTCTTTAACTTATATCTACGGAGTAGGTAGAAGTAGAGCAAAAGAAATTTTAGCTGAAGCTAAAGTTGATGAAAGTATTAAAGTTCAAGATTGGACAGATGATCAAATAGCGGGCATTCGTGAAGCTGTTGGAGCATTTACCATTGAAGGTGAATTACGTTCTGAAACACAATTAAACATTAAGCGATTAATGGATATTGGATGTTACAGAGGTATTCGTCACAGATCTAGTCTTCCGTTAAGAGGGCAACGTACTAAAAACAACTCCAGAACAAGAAAAGGTAGAAGAAAAACAGTTGCCAATAAAAAGAAAGCAACTAAATAATTAATTAGTCTTTAGTATTTAGACGTTGGAAGGAATCTGTTTGAAATTTAAAAGGTTTAGGATTCTAGCGACTATCAACTAATAACTGAGAACTAAAACAATATGGCAAAAACAAGCACAAAAAAACGTAAAGTTATTGTAGATGCTGTTGGAGAAGCTCACGTAACCGCTTCTTTTAACAACATCATTATTTCACTTACCAACAAAAAAGGCGACGTAATTTCATGGTCGTCTGCGGGTAAAATGGGATTTAGAGGTTCAAAAAAGAACACACCTTACGCTGCACAATTAGCCGCTGAAGATGCTGCTGCAGTAGCGTTAGAGGCTGGATTAAAGAAAGTAAAAGTATACGTAAAAGGACCAGGAAACGGTAGAGAATCTGCTATCCGTTCTATCCACAACGCAGGTATCGAGGTAACAGAAATTATTGATGTTACACCATTACCGCACAATGGTTGTCGTCCTCCAAAACGTAGAAGGGTTTAATAGTTCTAAATTCAGAATTTTGAATTTAAAAATTAATGCCATTAGAAACTCTAATGGTGTTAATTTTTTGCATACATTTGCAAACTGAAAAAAAATAATAATCAAGTATCAATCAAGAGATAAAATGATTATCGAAGGATAAGATTAAGACCTTAATTCATAATCACTCTTAAAAACAATTTAAAATGGCAAGATATACTGGTCCTAAAACTAAAATAGCCCGAAAGTTCGGTGAAGCTATTTTTGGAGAAGATAAATCTTTCGAGAAAAGAAATTATCCTCCAGGTCAACACGGAAACGCAAGACGTCGTGGAAAAAAATCTGAATACGCAATCCAATTAATGGAAAAACAAAAAGCTAAATATACCTATGGTATTTTAGAGCGTCAATTTAGAGGTTTGTTTAAAAAAGCAAGAGCAGCACAAGGAATTACTGGTGAGGTTTTATTACAACTTTGCGAGTCTAGATTAGACAATGTAGTTTACAGAATGGGAATTTCTCCTTCAAGAAGTGGTGCAAGACAATTGGTGTCTCACAGACACATTACGGTAAACGGCGAGTTGGTAAACATACCTTCTTACCAATTAAAAGCCGGTGATGTAGTTGCTGTAAGGGAAAAATCAAAATCACTCGATGCTATTGAAAGATCGCTTTCAAACTCAAGTGCTGTTTACGAATGGATTACCTGGAACAACGAAACTAAATCTGGAACATACGTTTCTGTTCCTGCTAGAATCCAAATCCCGGAAAACATAAACGAACAATTCATCGTCGAATTATATTCTAAATAATAAATTAATCACATTGGTATTTGGCCAAAGGGTTTATTAGTCTTCTTCAAACTTATAAACCGCGCAACCAAATAACAATTAAAACGAAGAACAATATGGCAGTATTTAATTTTCAAAAGCCTGATAAGGTAATCATGATTGATTCTACTGATTTCGAAGGAAAATTCGAATTCAGACCACTAGAACCTGGTTACGGATTAACAGTTGGTAATGCATTAAGAAGAGTTTTATTATCTTCTTTAGAAGGATTTGCTATTACATCGGTTAGGATAGAAGGTGTAGATCATGAGTTTTCAGCAATCGCTGGAGTGGTTGAAGATGTAACGGAAATCATCTTAAACCTAAAACAAGTTCGTTTTAAAAGACAGATTGAAGATATTGATAACGAATCAATTTCAATTTCAATTTCAGGACAAGAACAAATTACAGCTGGCGATTTCCAAAAATTCATCTCAGGATTCCAAGTGTTAAATACAGAGTTGGTTATCTGTAACTTAGATCCTAAGGTTAACTTTAACATGGAAATTACAATTGAAAAAGGTAGAGGTTACGTGCCTGCCGAAGAAAACAAAAAGTCTTCTGCACCAATAGGTACCATCTTTACAGATTCAATTTACACACCAATAAAAAACGTAAAGTACAGTATTGAGAACTACCGTGTAGAGCAAAAAACCGATTATGAAAAATTGGTTTTTGAAATCATAACCGATGGTTCAATTACACCACAAGATGCTTTAACCGAAGGTGCTAAAACGTTAATTCACCACTTCATGTTATTCTCTGATGAGCGTATCACGCTTGAAGCTGATGAAATTGCACAAACCGAAACGTATGATGAAGAATCATTACATATGCGTCAGTTATTAAAAACGAAATTGATCGATATGGATTTATCGGTACGTGCACTTAACTGTTTAAAAGCCGCAGAGGTTGATACTTTAGGCGACTTGGTGTCATTTAACAAAAACGATTTAATGAAGTTCCGTAACTTTGGTAAAAAATCATTAACAGAGCTTGAAGAGCTTGTAAACGTTAAAGGTTTAAACTTCGGAATGGACTTATCAAAATACAAATTAGATAAAGATTAATTAATCATATTTTGCTCCTCGCTAGTCGAGTATGGTAGCAAGATGATAAAACAAATGTCATGAGACACGGAAAAAAATTCAATCACTTAGGCAGAAAAACTGCACACAGAAAATCAATGTTGGCAAATATGGCTTGCTCTTTAATCGAGCACAAGCGTATTAACACAACAGTAGCTAAAGCAAAAGCATTAAAGCAATTTGTTGAGCCCATGATTACTAAATCTAAAGAAGATACAACACATAACAGACGTATCGTTATGGCACGCTTAAGACAAAAAGACGCTGTTGCGGAATTGTTTAGAGATGTAGCGACTAAGGTTGGTGACAGACCGGGAGGTTACACAAGAATTATAAAGCTTGGTAATCGTTTAGGTGATAATGCTGATATGGCTATGATTGAACTTGTAGATTATAACGAAATTTATAACGCTGGCAAGAAAGAGAAGAAAACAACTCGTAGAAGCAGAAGAGGAGGTTCAAAACCTGTTGTTGCTCCAGTTGCAGAAAACAAAACAACAAACGAGGAAGAAGAATAAATGTTAATAAGCATTTTAAATATAAAGGATAAACTATTTTAGTTTATCCTTTTTTTTATGCAATTTTGTAAAACCCTGTTTCCGCGCATGCGGAAATCTTATGAATTTAAGTATTAGATGAAATATCAAAAAAGACAAAAAGGCATCGTACTTCTGGCCGATGGTACTATTTTTTACGGTAAAGCTGTAGGCAACAAACAAGGCACTGCATTTGGCGAAGTATGTTTTAATACGGGCATGACGGGCTATCAAGAAATTTTTACAGACCCGTCGTACTACGGTCAGCTTATGGTGGCCACCAATGCACATATTGGCAACTATGGCACGAATAAAGATGAAGTAGAATCCGACTCCATAAAAATTGCAGGTTTAATCGTAAAAAACTTTAGTTACGAATACTCAAGGGACATTGCAGATAAATCGTTGGAAGAGTTTTTAGACGATAATAATTTACTGGCTATTTCAGATGTAGACACCAGAGCTTTGGTGAGTTATATTAGAGACCACGGCGCTATGAACGCTGTTATTTCAACAGAGGTTGATAATATTGAAGGCTTAAAAAAGCAGTTGAGTGAAGTGCCCGAAATGAACGGATTGGAACTGGCATCAAAAGTATCCACTAAAGAACCGTATTATTTTGGTGATGAAAACGCCACCTATAAAGTAGCGGCTTTGGATATTGGAATTAAAAAGAATATTCTTCGAAACATTGCCAAACGCGATGCATACATAAAAGTATTTCCGTACAATGCAAAGTTTGAAGATTTAGAAGCCTTTAAACCCGACGGATATTTCTTGTCAAACGGCCCTGGAGATCCCGAGCCATTGGTTGAAGCCCAAGAAGTCGCTAAAGAAATCATTAAAAGGGATTTGCCGCTTTTCGGCATCTGTTTGGGGCATCAAGTTATTGCCTTGGCAAATGGCGTATCTACTTATAAAATGCACAATGGGCATCGAGGTATTAATCACCCGGTAAAAAACCTTAAAACAGGGAAGGGCGAAATAACATCTCAAAACCACGGATTTGCAGTAAACCGGGAAGAGGCCGAAGCAAACCCAGATTTGGAAATAACCCATGTGCACTTAAACGACCATACGGTTGCTGGTTTAGCCATGAAAAACAAAAACTGTTTTTCGGTACAGTACCATCCCGAAGCCAGCCCTGGGCCACATGACTCATCCTATCTTTTCGATCAGTTTATCGAAAACATAAAGAAATAAAACCTAAATAAACCCCAAAAATAGAACGCTGTTTTTGGGGTTTATTACAAGTGAATTCCCCGATGTGTAACATCGCGGTTTCGTTTGTCTCGAAGCATTGGGAGCCTTTCCCGTAAATACGGGAATCCACTAAAACGTTATAGATGTAATTTTGTGAAATTCTTCAAAAACATCTAAAATAAGACGATATTTAAACGTAAATTTGAAATAGTTAAACGATTAAAAGTAAACCAATTATGAGTATAATAATTAATATCCACGCAAGACAAATTCTAGATTCTAGAGGAAATCCAACAGTAGAAGTTGATGTAGTAACAGAAAATAACATATTAGGTAGAGCTGCCGTACCTTCAGGCGCATCAACCGGAGAGCACGAAGCAGTTGAGTTACGTGATGGCGGAAATACTTATATGGGTAAAGGTGTTTTAAAAGCGGTTGAAAACGTGAATACCAGTATTGCTGAAGAGCTTATAGGAGTTTCGGTTTTCGAACAAAACCTTATTGATAAAATAATGATTGATTTAGATGGTACACCAAACAAATCAAAATTAGGCGCTAATGCTATTTTAGGCGTTTCTTTAGCGGTTGCAAAAGCAGCTGCCAACGAATTGAATATGCCATTGTATCGTTATGTGGGCGGGGTTTCTGCAAACACCTTACCTTTACCAATGATGAATATTATTAACGGAGGATCGCATAGTGATGCACCCATTGCATTTCAAGAGTTTATGATTATGCCGGTAAAAGCTAAAAGCTTTTCACATGCGATGCAAATGGGAACCGAGATTTTCCATAACCTTAAAAAAGTATTGCACGACAGGAATTTAAGTACGGCTGTAGGCGATGAAGGTGGATTTGCACCAAACTTACCGGGAGGGACTGAAGATGCTTTGGATACAATCGCAAAAGCAGTAGAAAATGCTGGTTATAAATTTGGAGACGAAGTAAAAATCGCTTTAGATTGTGCGGCGGCGGAGTTTTACGAAAACGGACAATACGATTATAAAAAGTTTGAAGGCGATTCGGGTGTTGTAAGAACATCAAAAGAACAAGCTGAATACTTAGCTGAATTAGCTTCTAAATACCCAATCATCTCAATTGAAGATGGTATGGATGAAAACGATTGGGATGGCTGGAAACATTTAACCGAATTGGTTGGAGATACAGTGCAATTGGTAGGCGACGATTTATTTGTAACCAACGTAGAGCGTTTATCAAGAGGTATAAATGAAGGCATAGCCAATTCAATCCTTATTAAGGTAAACCAAATTGGTACCTTAACCGAAACCATTGCAGCCGTTAATATGGCGCATAATGCAGGTTACACATCGGTTATGTCCCACCGTTCTGGAGAGACTGAAGATAATACCATTGCAGATTTGGCCGTAGCTTTAAATACGGGGCAAATTAAAACAGGTTCGGCATCTCGAAGCGATCGTATGGCAAAGTACAATCAATTACTTCGTATAGAAGAAGAGCTGGGTGAAGTTGCTTATTTTCCTCAAGAAAAGGCTTTCAAAATAAAATAAATACAATTTAAATATTTTAAAAGGGCGGTTATTAAAAATAATAACCACCCTTTTTTTGTTGCCATCAATTTTAATAATTCGCATATCAGCGAAATCGTTTGCAATAAGCTTTAAAAATAAGGAGATATTTTGTAAATTCGTGGAGTCGGTTTCGATTACAATTCAATAAGAAAAATTTACTATATGTCAGATAAAGCTACGTTAGAAATTAACGGTAATAAACACGAATTCCCAATTGTTATTGGAGCAGAAAATGAAGTTGCAATAGATATTGAAACATTACGAAATGCAACGGGTGGAGTAATCACATTAGATCCGGGTTATAAAAATACAGGAAGTTGTGAAAGCGCAATTACCTTTTTAGATGGCGAAAAAGGCATTTTAAGATATAGAGGATATGCCATTGAAGAACTGGCCGAAAAAGCAAGCTTCTTAGAAGTATCGTATCTGTTGATTTTTGGAGAATTACCAACAAAAGAGCAATTGGATAAGTTTAGAAACGATATTAGATCGCATTCTGTTGTAGACGATGATATTAAAAAGATTTTAGATGCATTTCCAAAATCGGCACACCCCATGGGTGTTTTGTCTTCGTTAACCAGTGCACTTACAGCATTTTACCCATCTTCTGTAGATGTAAACTCAGAAGAACAAATGTACAATGCTATCGTGAGGATAATGGCGAAATTCCCGGTGTTGGTGGCTTGGACTTTACGTAAAAAGAATGGCTTACCTTTAGATTATGGAAGCAATAAATTGGGCTATGTAGAGAATTTATTGAAGATGATGTTTAAAAGCCCAAGTGATGATTACGAACAAAACCCAATTTTGGTTAACGCATTAGACAAACTTTTAATTTTACATGCCGATCATGAGCAAAACTGTTCAACGTCAACCGTAAGGATTGCAGGGTCATCCCATGTAGGTTTATTTGTGTCGCTCGCCTCTGGTATTTCTGCACTATGGGGACCACTTCATGGCGGTGCAAACCAAGCCGTTTTAGAAATGCTTGAAGCCATAAGGGCAGATGGCGGAGACACTAAAAGATACATGGCGAAAGCCAAAGATAAAAACGACCCTTTCCGTTTAATGGGCTTTGGGCATAGGGTTTACAAAAACTTTGACCCGAGAGCACTTATAATTAAACAAGCGGCGGATGAAGTCTTAGCCGATTTGGGTATAGACGATCCAATTTTAGACATCGCCAAAGGTTTGGCCAAAGAAGCCTTGGAAGATCCGTATTTTGTGGAGAGAAAGCTGTATCCAAACGTCGATTTTTACTCAGGGATTATTTATAGGGCTATGGGCATTCCGGTAGAAATGTTTACGGTTATGTTTGCCATGGGACGTTTACCGGGATGGATTGCACAATGGCGCGAAATGCGATTGAGAAAAGAACCTATTGGCAGGCCAAGACAATTGTATATTGGCGAAACGCAAAGGCCTTTTAAAACTATTGATAATAGATAGATACACATATTTTATTATATTAAAGCTTCATAATTTTTTATGGAGCTTTTTTATTTTTTTGAAGAATAAATAATAGAATAATATTTTTAATGGGAATATCGAAAAAAAAGAATATATTTTTTACGTTTGCATCATGTTGAAACTGAATATTAAAAATGAAACCTCTCGATTGCGAGCCGTTGTTTTAGGAACGGCAGAAAGCAACGGGCCAACACCTAAAGTTGAGGATTGTTACGACCCTAAAAGCATCGAGCATGTTTTGGCGGGCACCTATCCCAAGGAAGCCGATATGCTTAAGGAAATGGAGGCTGTGGCTGCCGTTTTTATAAAATACGACGTACAGGTATACCGACCAAAAGTCATAAAAAACTGCAATCAAATATTCTCGCGCGATATCGCCTTTGTTATTGAAGATAAAATGATACGCGCCAATATTCTTCCAAATCGGGAAGAAGAAGTACACGCCATTGATTATATCTGGGATCAAGTTCCGGAAAAAAACAGAATCATTTTACCCGTAGCATGCCATGTGGAAGGTGGCGATGTTATGCCTTGGAACGACTATATTTTTATAGGCACGTATTCGGGTGCCGATTACCCGGATTATATCACGGCCCGCACCAATACGGATGCTGTAACGACGATACAAGAATTGTTTCCAAACAAGATGGTGAAGTCTTTCGAACTCAGAAAATCAAATACCAATCCCAAAGAAAACGCATTGCATTTAGATTGCTGTTTTCAGCCCATTGGAACCAATAAAGCCATTTTACATAAAAACGGGTTTTTAGTAGAAAGCGAATACGAATGGTTATTGAATTTTTTCGGAAAAGAAAATGTGTTTGAAATTACCAAAGACGAAATGTACCACATGAACAGTAACGTGTTTTCAATTTCTGAAAAGGTTATTATTTCCGAACAAAACTTTACCCGATTAAATACCTGGTTGCGCCAACAAGGGTTTACGGTTGAAGAAGTCCCCTATGCCGAAATAGCAAAACAGGAAGGTCTACTGCGATGCTCTACATTGCCTTTAATTCGGGATTGAATTTTTGAAATGTTCGTTTAACGCTTGAGCTTTGAACAGTACGGGGGCAAACTAGCGTTTGTTTTCCGCCACGCACATAGCAAAATCTTTGTGTTTTATTTATTCTTTTTTTTGTTCTAAAGCAATCCCGACGGTTCGTGACAAAAGATTTTGCGGTCTTCATAAAAATACACAAACCTTTCGATTTAGCACGAAGCTCGTATTGTTTATAGGTTGTGTTACAGGACGTTATTCTTTTTTATCATAAGGTAGACAATTAATGCCATATAGTTTCGCTATCTTTAATAAAAATAAAAATAAAAATGACAATAAACTCGAAAGCCGGCTATCAAGCAATTCAACTGTTAATTATGTTCTGCTTTTCATTTCTCAGCTCACAAGCCAGCGCCCAAGATAATGAAGCAATAAGCATTAATGAAAAGCTTGATGAGATACGCAACAATCCATTTGATATGCCGTTCGAGCGAAGTGATATCAATCTCCTTAATTGGCAGTATTGGCCTTATAGCCGTTATGCAAGTCATCACCCACGAGAGTTTATACCAATGGCTACCATCCACGCTGACCCTGAAGCAGCAGCACTTGAAGAAATAATAAATGACCCATTTAATCTCATGGAGCTAAAAGTTTCTGTTGATACAGAAAAAGATGTTCCATTACTAGACCTTCTGAAGTCAATACAAATGAAAGGCTTTGCTGTGATGTATGAAGGAAAACTAGTTTTTGAAACCTACGACCAAGGCATGCAAAAACATGATATTCAAATTTTACAATCTAGTTCAAAAACGTTCACCGGTATGTTAATCCATAAGTTAGCAAGCGAGGGTCTATTAGATTTAGGCGCTAATGTGGACGAATATTTACCTGACTTGAATGCCGATGTTTTCAAAGGTTCTACCCTGCAAAATATGCTTGATATGGAAGTGGGTTTTCCTAACTTTGGTAGTTACCACAACGCATATGATTTTGGCTTTATGAGTGAAGTTCATATGGGCCTAAAGCCAAAGGCGCTAGGTGTTGAACATCGTTCAACTTTGTCATTTATTCAGCAGTTTCAAAAACCATCTTTCGTTGCGGGCAACAAATTTTCATATAATGATATGAATACTCAGGTCTTGGCTATGGTTGCTGAACAGGTCACAGGTAAGCAATATGCCCAGTTGATAGAAGAAAATTTCTGGCGCCCCTTACAAGCCCGTTATGATGCAGCTGTTTCAATTGATGAAGACGGCAATGCAGGCGCTAGCTGGGGTATGGCAATAACATTAAGGGATGCTGCTAGATTTGGCCAAATGATGTTAAATAGAGGCAGTTTTAAAGGTAAGAGGGTAATCCCTGAGGGTTATTTTGAATCAACTTTTGACCAACCACCTACAGAGCCCCTATCGCCTTATTTTGTACTTGGACAACAAGAGGATTACAGAAATCAAGTCTGGATGCTGCGAGACGATGGGTTGATGCATACGATAGGTTCATTTGGCCAGTTTATTTTTGCGGATTACAAGAACGAAATCGCCATAGTTTTCATGGCAAATTGGAAGCATACCAGTCACTTAGAAAGCAAAGAGCATTTGCTGCGAATTGTCCGTGCAATAGGCAAACAGATAAATCGTTAACCATTTTATTGATACATGCTCTATAGCAGGGTTTTCACCGCTTTATTAAGTTCTATTTTTTCTTTGTTCTTACCTTAAGAAAAAAGAGATACGAATAAGAAATACTAATTGCTCTGATGTAATTTAGTGTTTTTTTTAATGACCTGTAATGCAAAGATAAAGTTCCGTTTTAATGAACTTTATCGGTTGTTAAACGAAGGTGTCGTTTTTTTTCTGACAAAATCCAGTTTTTTTGGTGGCTTAAATATTATTCAAATGGTATACTATAATGTAAAATAGTTATACTTTTACAACGAAAATGACTAAGCAAATGCAACAAACCACAAATACCATATTAATGATTCGTCCTATAAATTTTAGGATGAACGAGCAAACGGCTGTAAACAATTATTATCAAGAACCCATTGATGGTGTTTTGCCCGAAACTATTAATACCAAAGCGCAAAAAGAGTTTGATGCCTATGTTGATAAACTAAGAGGCATTGGTGTGCATGTGGTGGTGGTAAACGATACTGCAGAGTTTGATACACCAGACTCCATTTTTCCGAACAACTGGATCTCGTTTCATGAAAATGGAAACGTAGGGCTATATCCCATGTTTGCAGAAAACAGGCGTTTGGAACGACGCGAAGATGTTTTAACAGAGCTTGAAAAGGAAGGTTTTGTAATCAATCACATAGTGGATTATACGAGTGCCGAAGAAGAAAATGTGTTTCTTGAAGGCACTGGTAGCGTGATTTTGGACCGTGCAAACCGTAAAGCCTATTGTGCGCTATCGCCTCGTGCCGATGAAGATTTGTTAATAGAATTTTGTGAGGATTTTGAATATACACCGGTAATTTTTACAGCATACCAAACCGTTGATAATAAGCGTAAGGCCATTTATCATACCAATGTTATGATGTGTTTGGGTGAAACTTTTGCCGTAATTTGCTTAGCTAGTATTGATGATAAAAAAGAACGTAAAAACGTCATTAAGCACTTAAAGGAAAACGGCAAAGAGATTGTAGATATTAGCGAAGAGCAAGTTGCCAATTTTGCGGGTAATATGCTGCAGGTAAAAGGAACTGACGATGTGTTATATTTAATAATGAGCCAATCGGCTTATGATTCGCTAACAAAATCCCAAATTGAAAAGTTGGAAAAGCATACTAAAATATTGTCGAGTTCTTTAAACACTATTGAGGCTTGTGGTGGCGGTAGTGCCCGTTGCATGATGGCCGAGGTGTTTTTGCCTAAAAAGTAATTGGGCAAAGAGATGCGTTAGGGATTGCAGTGGAAATCCTTTTTGTAAGGCACGAACAAAAAGATTGTAATGTAAAGCCCGACGCCGCTTCGAGAGCCTCAGCGAACAAGTGGGGTAACGCCCAAATACTTAAAAATGTTTGCTTTGCTAAATTTAAGCTGTTGGTTTCGATTTTGGTAATTTTACATAAAATGTGCTGCCAACATCTGGGGTGCTTTCTACCCAAATTTTTCCATTGTTGAGTTCTATTAGCTCTTTACAAATTGAAAGCCCTAAACCTGTTCCTTTTTCGTTATTTGTGCCCAAGGTTGTAAAGGTGTTGCTTTTAAAAAGCTTGTCTAGGTTTTGTTTAGAAATACCAACGCCGGTATCGGCAATGCTAATAATGCAACTGCCATTGCTAATGCGGTTTGAAATGGTAATGGTATCGCCGGTATTACTGAATTTTAGGGCATTTGCCAGCAAATTTTGGACAACAATTTCGAACATGCTTCTATCGGCATAAGCAAAGTCGCGCATGGAACGGTCTACGAGTGTGATGCCTTTGTTTTCCATGCGTTGTTCGATGAGCTTAATTTTGTCCTCAAAAACCTCCTGCACATCAAACAAGCTTGGTTTGGGCTCCAATGAATGCATTTGGGATTTAGACCAATTTAGCAAATTGAACAGTAATAAGGACGCGCTATTGGCGTTTTCGCTTAACTCTGGAATTAAATTATCGAACTCTTCGCGGGATAGCGAGCCGTCTTTTAGTAAATCTATAAAGCCGTTGATTGAGGATAGCGAATCTTTTAAATCGTGCGATACAATGGAGAATAGTTTGTCTTTTACATTGTTTACGTTTTCAAGATGCTTTGTTTGTTCTTGAAAAGCTTCGTTTTGCAATTGGATTTTTATGTTTTTTTCCTCAAGTTCTTGGGTGTATTTTATTCTGCTATTTCGTTTTAAATAAATTAATATTAAAAAAGTGGATACTATAGCTAATGCGGCCAATAAGGCATAAAAAATGAGTTTAAACCTATCGAACTTTTGTTTGCTCTCTGAAACGACAGCGTTGTTTGTGGGTTCGGGTTTTATGTCGTTTTTGGGTTTTGTTTCTTCTCTATCAAAATCCGGATCCAATTCAAGTTTGGCGACGTTATTGGTTTTTAAGTTAACATTTGCACTGTTTTTGCTTAACTCGTTTTTTAATGTATAGTATTCGCGTTGCCACTCAAAAGCCCTATCAAATCTTTTTTTGATGGAGTCCAGAACCTTCATTAGTTTATAATGCCTTAACAGTTCTTTTTTGTTGTTGAGCTCTTTGGCAATGTCGCCCGCTTCCGTTAGTTGTTTTTCGGCTAAAACCAACCGCCCCTGTTGTAAATTTAATTCTCCCAAATTGTTTAGTACGGTTAAAAAACTGGACTTATCTTTATTTCGGAAGTTTAAATTATAACCTTTTACCAGATATTTTTCAGCTTTGTCAAAATCATTGAATTTTAGGTATTCGCCGCCTAATTTGGGGTAGACCATTCTTCGGATGGAATCGCTGTTTGCATTCTTGCTATTTAGTATTTTTTCGTAATATTCAATAGCTTTTCTGTGTTCTTTTCTAGATGAAAACAATTCAGCCAAATAACTGTTGGATTCGTTAATACCTTTCGTGTCATTTAACTGTTCCTGTATTTCTGCCGCTTTAAGGTAGTATTCAATGGCCTTGTCTACGGCATTAATGTTGTAATACGCTTTGGCTAAATTGCTGTACGACAGTTTAAGCTCGTTGGTAAGGTTTCGTTTTTCCAGCTCTTCTATAGCCGATAGTGCATATTGCAAGCCCAAGGCATAATTACCGCGTTTAATTTCCAGTAAACCAATACTGTTGTTAACTTTTGCAACACCAACTACATCGTTTAACTGCCGATACAGCGCTTTCGATTTGTTGTAGCCGTTAACCGCATTTATATAATCGTTTTTGTTCGCATAAATTAAGGCTTTGTAATATGCCACTTCGGCAATACCTTTATGGTAGTTAAGTTGGTTTGATAGTTTTTCGCTTTCAATAATATATTTAATAGCGCGATCAAAATCGTTTGTTTCGTAAAGTAGTTTTATAAGCTTAAGGGAAGTGTCAACTTTTAAACTGTCTTGATTTTGGAAAGCCAATTGTATGGAAAGACTATCCAACTCTTCGGATTGAGAAAACCCAGAGCAGACAGACATAAATAAAAATAACGTAATTATTTTCCTCATACAATATCTAAATTACACCAATAACAAAGCAGTGATAATGATATAAAGGTGCCTTATTTGAGGGAAATAAAGATTACTCTATTAAGTTGTAATATTTGTTTTAAATTGTCTTTTAATGTTGAATTTAATAGCTTTACAAAACAAAAGTTGTAAAAAGAGATGCATAATGCTAATTTCTGCGTTTTAATACCAAAAAATCAGATAAAAAGAACACTGAAAATTATTGTTAAAATCGACGAATAGATTAACGGCAAAAAAAATAGAAAAACGGTGTGTTTATCGACGAAATGCGTCCTTTGTTTTTTGTGTTATCAAAGGTGTTTAAATCGCCAATTATAATTTAAGATTAAAAATTTTGTTATATTACTAGATAATTAAACTAATGGGTGTATGAACAAAAGTGTAAAAATGATTCTTTTAATAGTGGGTATTGTGCTAATTGGTTACGGTATTTATACGTTAATTGCTCCTGAAGCATCTGTAAGCATTGGCGGGTTTAGTGTAGAAGCACAAGACAATACAAATTCTTATATTACAATAGCCCTAGGTTTGGTTGCAATAGCATTAAGTTTTTTAGGAGGAAAAAAGTAATTTAGGTTATAAATAATTGGATATAGGTTTAATTGCTCTAAACGTAATTAAACTTTTTATTTATTGGAATTATTTTGAACTTTAAAAATTAATAAATATCCTATCTTTGCTCACTTAAAAAGTTATAGTAAATGAGCCCTCAGGAGATATTATCCAAGCACGTAAAACAAGCCATACAAACAGCATATAGTTTAGAAATTGATGCCGTAGAATTTCAAGCCACCAGAAAAGAATTTGCCGGCGATATTACCGTTGTCATTTTTCCCATGCTGCGTTTTATTAAAGGAAACCCCGTGCAAATTGGTGAGACCGTTGGTAACTATTTGGTTGAACATGTTGATGATGTTAAAGCATTTAATGTTGTGAAAGGCTTTTTGAATATAGAAATTAGCGATGTGTATTTTACGCGTTTTTTTAACGCTATTCTTGAAGATGAAACTTACGGATTTTCAGCTATAAATAAAGATGAAAAAGCGGTAATGGTTGAGTATTCTTCGCCAAACACCAACAAGCCGTTGCACTTAGGGCACGTACGAAACAATTTATTGGGTTACAGCGTTGCCGAAATCTTAAAAGCATCGGGCAAAAAAGTGTATAAAACACAAATTATAAACGATAGAGGCATCCATATTTGTAAAAGTATGTTGGCTTGGAAACGTTTGGGTATTGGTGAAACGCCAGAAAGCACAGGTTTAAAAGGTGATAAACTGGTAGGTAATTACTATGTAAAATTCGATCAAGAATATAAGAAAGAGGTCGAAAAACTAATAGCCAATGGCATAAGTACCGAGGAAGCAAAAAAGAATGCGCCAATTTTATTGGAAGCCCAAAACATGCTGTTAAAATGGGAAGCCGGTGATGCAGAAACCGTTGCACTTTGGAAAAAAATGAACGGCTGGGTTTATGATGGGTTTGATGTAACCTATAAAAATTTAGGCGTCGATTTTGATACTTTGTACTACGAAAGCAACACCTATTTATTGGGTAAGGAATTTGTTGAAGAAGGTTTAAGAACTGGTGTTTTTGAAGAAGAAGAGGATGGCTCGGTTTGGTGTGATTTAACCGAAGATGGTTTAGATAAAAAAATAGTACAACGTGCTGATGGTACTGCGGTTTACATGACGCAGGATATTGGTACGGCCATACAACGTATTAAGGATTTTCCAGATGTTGGCGGTATGGTTTACACCGTTGGTAACGAGCAAGATTACCATTTTCAAGTCTTGTTTTTAATTCTGAAAAAACTAGGGTTCGATTGGGCAAAAAACCTCTACCATTTAAGCTACGGCATGGTAGATTTACCTTCGGGGAAAATGAAAAGTAGAGAAGGCACTGTTGTTGATGCCGACGATTTAATCGATGACATGGCAAAAACTGCTGGCGAGATTTCAGAAGAATTGGGGAAACTCGATGGCTATTCCGAAACCGAGAAACAAGAGCTTTACAAAATCATTGGTTTGGGCGCATTAAAATATTACATTTTAAAGGTAGACCCTAAAAAGCGTATTTTATTCGACCCAAAGGAATCTATAGATTTTCAAGGCAATACGGGGCCGTTTATTCAATATACCTATGCCAGAATTCAATCGATAATAAGAAAAGCAAATTTTGATTATTCAAAACCAAAAAACGATATTATTGAAAGACCTTTGCACAGCAAAGAAAAAGAGCTTTTAAAGCAACTTCAGTTATTTCCGGAAGTAATCCAAAATGCCGCAACACAGCATAGTCCGGCATTGGTTGCCAATTACACCTACGAGTTGGTAAAGTCGTTCAATTCGTTCTACCAAAACGTGTCCATTTTAGGCGCAGATAATGCGTTGGATAAACTATTTAGGGTGCAGCTTTCAAACAAAGTCGCTTTAACCATTAAAAATGCCTTTCGTGTTTTAGGGATTGAGGTTCCGGAAAGGATGTGATAAATTCATTTGAAAAAAGGAAAACCAATAAAATTAATTGCATAAGATTTAACTATTTTCGTATAATGCAAAATCAGTTAAAAGATTACATTCCACAAGGGGCGATACCGCAAGTTATAAAACTTTTGGAGCACGATAATCTAACGGTAAAAATTAAAAACGAGCGTAAAACCCGCCATGGCGATTATAAGCAATTGCCAAACGGGAAGCATCAAATTACAATAAACTCCAATTTAAATGCCTACCGATTTTTAATTACCTTATTACACGAAATTGCCCATTTTGAAGCCTACAACACACATGGCAGATTTATTAAACCACACGGTTTGGAGTGGAAACGTAGTTTTCAGCATTTAATGTTACCCTTTTTAAATCCTGATATTTTCCCGAATGACTTGTTGCCCCTTTTGGCAAATCATTTTAAAAACCCAAAAGCATCGAGCGATACCGATGTAAAATTAGCTTTGGCATTAAAGCAATTTGACGCGCCAAATAATAAAACCTATGTATTTGAAGTGCCTTTGGGACAAGCCTTTAAATTGTATAACGGAAAAATATTTAAAAAAGGGAATAAACGTGTAAAACGCTATGAATGCGTTGAGCTTAAAACAGGAAAGTTGTATCTTTTCAACCCGAATGCAGAGGTAGAATTATTAAATTGATTATCATTTCTGCGAAGGCAGGAATCACATAAATAAAAACTAAATTTTAATGAACAAAAATTATTATGCCATATTGATGGCTGGAGGTGTAGGCTCAAGATTTTGGCCCGTAAGTACAGAAGCGTTCCCCAAACAATTTCACGATATGTTGGGCACCGGTGATACGCTCATTCAAAAAACATTTAATCGCTTAGCGCATTTAATTCCAAAGGAAAATATTTTCATTTTAACAAACGAGCGCTATAACGATTTGGTTTTCGAACAGCTTCCAGAGGTAACAAAACGCCAAGTGGTTTTAGAACCGGCAATGCGAAACACGGCACCTTGTATTTTGTACGCTTCGTTAAAAATCCAAAAAGAAAACCCAGACGCGGTAATGATTGTGGCACCAAGCGATCATTGGATTGAGGACGAAAATATTTTTGCTAAAAACGTACAACAGGCCTTCGATTATTGTGCCGAAAATAACGCATTAATGACGTTGGGCATCACGCCAACATTCCCCAATACCGGCTATGGGTATATTGAGTTTGATAACGCTTCCGCGGAAGCGATAAAATCGGTAAATCAGTTTAGGGAAAAACCAGATTACGAAACCGCAAAAACCTTTATTGCACAGGGTAATTTTTTATGGAATGCCGGTATTTTTATGTGGAGCGTTAAAAGCGTTGTTGAAGCATTTAAAAACAACCAACCTGCATTGTATGCCTTATTCGAAAATGGAATAAGCGCTTATAATACCGATGCTGAAGACGATTT
Source organism: Hwangdonia sp. (assembly GCF_048381975.1). Taxonomy (NCBI): domain Bacteria; kingdom Pseudomonadati; phylum Bacteroidota; class Flavobacteriia; order Flavobacteriales; family Flavobacteriaceae; genus Hwangdonia; species Hwangdonia sp. The sequence goes on from NZ_JBLWYT010000001.1 coordinate 612,574, forward strand.
TATTAGAATCAATTACGAAAAAGCTGAAAACATTTCGGTGGATTATGCCATTATGGAAAAATCCAATAATGTATTTGTAATTGCTGCGGAATTTGATTGGAACGATTTAGGAACCTGGGGCAGTTTGTATGATAAATTAGATAAAGACAAGGCAGGAAATGCCGTTGTAAACTCCAGGACTTTAACCGAAGAAGCCTCTGGAAATATGATACGCACCAAAAATGATAAAGTGGTTGTGGTTGATGGTTTACAGGATTACATTATAGTTGATAAAGATGAGGTTTTGCTCATTTATCCAAAATCGAAAGAGCAGGATATTAAAAAAGTACTTCAAAAAGTAAAGCATAAATTTGGCAATCATTTGGGCTAAAAACCACGGATTTAAATTTGTGCTTATTTTTTTGAAATAAATAGCCTAGAATTTTTTATATATTCGTGTAATATTGATTTCTATTTTCTGAAAAAGAGAATTTGGAATTTCAATTTTGGAATTTAAAGCGTATGGAAGAAAATAAATTTAACTTTTCGGAGGAAGAAAACAACAAAGAGAAAGCCGTAGAGCAATCTAAAGATGCGGTTAGAAAAGATGCTAAAGGGCTATGGCAAAGCATTAATACCTTTTTTAGCGAGCTATTGGATTTTCGTGAGGATACCGATAGAGATGCTACCGTTAATGCCATAAAAGGCGACATTTCGTTTAAAGGCGCAACGGCTTGGATTTTAATTTGTTCCATTTTTGTGGCATCGGTTGGATTAAATGCCAACTCGACAGCTGTGGTAATTGGTGCCATGTTAATTTCGCCGTTAATGGGACCTATTTTGGGCGTTGGGCTTTCTATTGCCATTAACGATATTGATACCCTAAAGAGGTCGCTTATAAATTTGGCGATAATGATTGCGCTAAGTTTAATAACCGCATTTTTGTTTTTTAGGTTTTTTCCGTTGAGCGAAGATACTTCAGAGCTTTTAGGCAGGGTGCAACCCGACATTCGCGATGTTTTAATAGCCTTTTTTGGTGGTTTGGCACTTATTATTGCACGTACAAAACGTGGCACCATAGCCTCGGTAATATTTGGCGTTGCCATTGCCACGGCATTAATGCCACCGCTGTGTACTGCGGGTTACGGTTTGGCAAAAGGCAATTGGGAGTACTTTTTCGGAGCTATGTATTTGTTTACCATCAACACTATATTTATTGCTTTGGCAACCTTTTTGGTGCTGAAAGTGTTACGGTTTCCTATGCTTAAATACGCCAATTCAAAAAAGCGTCGGTTTATTTCAAGAATGGCGATGCTGTTGGCCATAGTTGTTATGGTTCCTGCGGGCTTTACCTTTTTTAGCGTTTATCAAGAAAGTACTTTTGAGGTTGATGCACAGGCATTTATAAACAAGGAATTGGATGCGCTTCCGCATTCAGAATATATCAAGAAAAACTCCTTGTATAAATACGGAGGGGCTGAAAATAGTGTGATTGAGTTGAATTCTTTTGGATTGGATGAAATTCCGGAAAGCACCATTTCAGTCTTACAAAACCGAATGGCATCGTATCCGGCATTAAGCAAGTACAATACCAAGCTTAAGTTTAACCAGAGCAGAAGCCAAGGTTTGGACAACTTTAAATACATGGAAGAGCTCCGTACACGGGATTCTTTAGATTTATTATCGCAATCTGAAAAAATAAGGTATTTAGAAAATAAAGTAAAACAGCTCTCTCAATATGAACAAAATTATATTCCGTTTGAAGGCTTAACGAATGAAGTGGAAATTAATTATGAAAACATAGATGAGTTTTCGTATGCTAAGGTTATAAACACCAACTTTAAAAAAACGGATACCTTATCGGTGTTTTCAGTAAAGTGGATTGATTCCTTGACCAATGAATCTGTTAGGGCAAAAGAACGGGAAAAACTTGAAAAATGGTTGAAACTAAAATTGAACACCAATAAATTGGAAGTTAAACGGGTGAATTAATTTTGAACACGGAACACGGAACACGGAATACTGGAATCACTCGTTCTCCTCAATATACATTTTACGAACTTTTTTAAACAATTCTGAAGAGTAAACAAAATTTGTAACGGCTTCGTTATCGGTTTTAAAAATGGTTTTATTTGAGCCTTCCCAAGCTTTTACACCGTCTTTTAAAAACACGATTTTTTCACCAATTTCCATAACCGAGTTCATATCGTGGGAGTTAATTACCGTAATGATTTGGTATTCGTCTGTAATCTCCTGGATCAAATTATCAATAACAATGGCTGTTTTAGGGTCTAATCCAGAATTGGGTTCGTCGCAAAACAAATATTTTGGCTTATTTACAATAGCACGAGCAATGGCAACACGTTTTTGCATACCACCAGAAGCTTCACTCGGCATTTTGTTATGTGCACCATCAAGGTTTACGCGTTTTAATACAAAGTCTACACGATCTTCCATTTCGCTTTTACTCTGATTGGTAAACATGCGTAACGGAAACATGACGTTCTGTGCAATGGTCATCGAATCAAACAAAGCACTGCCTTGAAAAACCATGCCAATTTCGGCACGTAAATTACGTTTTTGGTCTTCGGTTAATTGAGAAAATATTTTGCCCCCATAAGCTATTGTGCCTTCTTCGTAATCAAACAGTCCTAATAAACACTTTAAAAACACCGTTTTACCCGAGCCACTTTGCCCAATTATAAGATTGGTTATGCCTTTTTCAAAAGTGGTGCTAATGCCTTTTAAAACTTTAACATCACCAAACGATTTATGTAAATTTTTAACTTCTATCATTGTCCTAACATCATATCCGTTAATATATAATTCAATAAAATAATAACTACGGCAGTCCATACAAACGAGGTTGTACTCGCTTTACCAACTTCCAGTGCGCCGCCTTTCATATAATAACCATGAAACGACGGAATGGTTGCCAAAACAAAAGCAAAAATAAAAGTTTTAACAAACGAATAGGCCACATGAAAGGTGTCGAAATCTGTTTGCAGCCCAAGTATGTAATCTGCCAACGAGGTGTAGCCACCAAAAACACAAGCGGCCATACCGCCTAAAATGCCCAAAAACATACCAATGGCAATGGCAAAAGGGTACAGCAATAAAGCTACTGTTTTAGGGAAAACCAAATAGTTAAGTGAATTTATTCCCATAACCTCCAAGGCATCAATTTGCTCTGTAACACGCATTGTGCCTATGCTTGATGTAATAAACGAACCTACTTTACCCGCCATAATAATAGAGGTGAAAGTTGGTGCAAATTCTAAGATAACAGATTGCCTAGTAGCAAAACCTACCAAGTATTTTGGAATTAAGGGATTGTCTATATTCAATGCCGTTTGAATGGTAATTACCCCACCAACAAAAAACGAGATAAAAGCAATAATACCGAGTGATCCAATAATTAAATCGTCAATATCCTTAAGGATCAATGTTTTCATTACAGACCATTTAGTTGGCTTGCGAAACATCTCAACAATCATCAAAAAATATAATCCAATATTATGAAGGTAAGTCATATAAAATTTTGTAACTGCTAAAGTAAAAAAAGTTATAGAATTTAACCTTAATTTTAAAATATCATATTTTAAAATATGTATTTTTGAGCTTATAAATAATTTATCATGCTAAATAACACAGTCCCTTTTCTTTTAATTATTTTTTTGTTCAATATTTCCCAAGCCCAAAGACCGCAAGTAAAAAGGCAACAAGCTAAAACAGAAACGCTTAGCGCAAAACCTAAATTGGTGGTTGGTATTGTAGTCGACCAAATGCGTTATGATTATTTAACCCGTTTTGAAAACAAGTTTGGAACTGGCGGATTTATGCGCATGATTAACGAGGGTTTTAACTGTAAAAACAATCACTTCAATTACGTGCCAACCTACACGGGACCTGGTCATGCTTCGGTTTATACGGGCACAACGCCCAAATATCACGGTATTATTGGCAATAACTGGTACGATAAAGAAATTAAAACAAGTGTGTATTGTGCTGGCGATGATGAGGTGCAATCTGTTGGAACTTCGGCCAGCTCGGGGCAAATGTCTCCGCACCGCATGAAAACCACAACTTTTGGAGACGAGAATAGGCTTTTTACGCAAATGCGCGGAAAAACCATTGGAGTTTCCATTAAAGACAGAGGGGCGGTTTTACCTGCGGGACATACGGCAAATGCAGCTTATTGGTTTCAAGGAAAAGATGAAGGCAACTGGATTTCCAGTACGTTTTATATGAATGATTTGCCAAAATGGGTAAAGGATTTTAATGCTGAAAAATCGGTTTCAAAATATTTAACCGAATGGAATACCCTTTACGATATTAACACGTACACCGAAAGCGGTAGCGATTTAAATACCTTCGAAGGTGGCTTTAAAGGAAAGGAAACCGCAACGTTTCCGTATCAATTGGATGTTTTAAAAGATGAAAACGGAGGTTACGATTTATTAAAAGCTACGGCTTATGGAAACAGCTTAACGACCGATTTTGCCCTGGCAGCTTTAAAAGGCGAACAATTAGGACAAGACAACGATACCGATGTGTTAGCCGTAAGCTATTCAAGTACCGATTATGTGGGGCATAATTTTGGGGTAAACTCTAAAGAAGTTCAAGACACTTACATTCGATTGGATAAAGATTTAGAGCGTTTGTTTAATGCTTTAGATGCTCAGGTTGGTAAAGGTAATTACACGGTGTTTTTAACCGCCGATCATGCAGCCATTGATGTGCCGGCGTATTTAAAATCGGTAAAGATTCCGTCAGGATATTTAGATAATAGGAAAACAAAAAAGCAGTTTGAAGCTTTTATGGAAATCACTTATAAAGATTCGGATTTAATTGAAAACGTAAGCAACAATCAAATTTTCTTAAACCGCGAAAAGATTAAAGCATTGGGATTGAATTTAACTGATGTGCAAAACGCTATTGTAAACGAGCTTATTACTTACGACCATATCGATAAGGTTTACGCTGCAACCACAATGCGCTCAACACAATTTACCATAGGTATTGAAGCCTTATTGCAAAAAGGGTTTAACCAAAAACGCTCGGGCGATGTTATTATAGTTCCAGAACCCGCTTTTATTTCCTATCATAAAACAGGTTCAACACACGGCAGCGGCTTGAATTACGATACCCATGTGCCTCTATTGTTTTTTGGAAACGGGATTAAGCACGGGCAAACCTTGCAAAAAACAGAAATCACCGATATTGCACCAACCATGTCGGCATTGTTGGGTATTAGTTTACCAAACGGCGCCATTGGTAAACCATTGGAAATTGTTTTAGAATAATTTGAACAAGCGCACATTATATTCCATCATAGCCATCTTAATTTTATTGGGTGTTTATGGCTATGAATATTTTTTAAATGAAGAAGAAAAAGCCGAGGTTGTTTCTGAAGGTAAATCAGCTAAAAACGATACCAACGCCTATTTTTTACCAACAAGTACCACGGGGCAAATCATCCATCACGAAGGCTATTCGTTATCGTATAGCGAGCCACACGAACAAGCGGAATGGGTGGCTTACGAGTTGAAGAAATCACATCTTTCAAATTCGAATTTTACCCGCCCTTATTTTGAGATTGACGAAGCTGTAAAAACCGGAGCAGCCCATTGGCGCAACTATAAAAATTCAGGTTACGACCGCGGACATTTGTGTCCTGCCGGCGATAGACGATACAGTAAATCGGCGCACGACGAAACGTTTTTAACCAGTAATATTAGTCCGCAAAAACACGATTTCAATGCGGGTATTTGGAATGCTTTAGAACAGAAAGTACGCTATTGGGCAAGCAAGTACGATGGCGTTTTTGTAATTACGGGCGGCGTTTTAAACGGCAAAATGAAAACCATTGGTGACGAGGCTGTTTCAGTACCCAATCAATTTTACAAAGTGTTGATTGATAACAATAGCGGCAAACCAAAAATGATAGCTTTTTTGATGCCACACGAAGATTCCGATAAACCACTATATGAGTTTGTGGTTTCTGTGGATACTATTGAAAACCTAACGGGTATTGATTTTTTTCCAGAATTGGATGATGCCATTGAAAACCAATTAGAAGCGTCGAGCACTTATAAAGGTTGGAGTTTTAATTAGCAGAATGGTTCGTTTAATGCTAAGATAAAGTTCCGTTTCAATGAACTTTATCGGTCGTTACTGAAACAAGTTCAGCACAAGTAAACGAAGGTATCGTTTTTTTTCTGACAAATCAAGTGTCGAGATGGTGCTTATTTTAGTTTATTAAGCATGCCTTTCCACCGTAAATCCCTAATAAATTCACCTTCTTTTTCAGAAACCAAATGCTCTAATTTTTGCTTTTTAGCTTTAAAATAACCCGCTAAATAATCTATAAATAATCCGAAACTATTCTTTTTAAAAGCCAATTTTAAAGCCGAAATAAATGTGATTACAAAACCATAACGCATTTTATACATGGCTTCGCCCTGCAAATATTTTGAGGCTTTATTATAACTAATACCTGTGGGTTTTAAGTGTTTTACTTTAAGGGTTTCGTCGGTTGAAATAGTCCACCCGTAAAATTGGGCGAGCAGTTCATCAACCGTATCCCAACCCATAGATGGTTTGAGTTTGCCAATATCTAAAAAACATTGTTTTCTATAGGTTTTTAATGCGCCCCGAATGTGGTCTTTATTGGTTAGATTTTCTAAAACCCAATCGCCGTTTTTTTCAATATAGCAAAACCCCGAAACCATACCTAGTTTTTCATTGTTGTTAAAATGATAGGTGAGTTGTTTTAAATAGTTGTCGGGAAAAATTAAATCTGCATCAAATTTACAGATCACATCATAATTGTCATCTAAAGTTTCATAACCCTTGTAAAACGCATTGATGATTTTTGAACCCGGTAAATGTTGATTTGAGGACGAAGCGTTTACCAATGAAATCCAAGGGTGCTTTTCAACGAAAGCTGCAACAATATTTTGAGTGTTATCGGTAGAATTATCATTAACCACAACCACTTTTTTGGGTAAATGGGTTTGATTTACCAACGAATCTAAAGTCAGTTTTATTGAAGGCGCTTCGTTGTGCGCTGGAATAATGATGTAGAAATTCAAAGTTTAAAATTTAATATTCAAAGTTAAACCTTTTGGAATTTATGTTTTTGGATTTCTGATTCTTTCCGCATAAACTATATAATACCTTGGGATAAACCAACGTAAAATAGGGCGGATGCCAATCTTTTTTGTGGGGTTGGTCCATTTTTGTCTATCCATAATTTTCCAACCGGCTTTTTCCAATAGCCAATCGAATTGCCAATCTTCAAACTCGTGGTAATGTCTGTCCAACATATCCGTTTTGCTTCGATAAGCCGAAGAAAACCATAATTTAAGCGGTACACTGGCCACCAGTTTATCGGCTTTTATAGATTTTAAAACCGTGAAAGGAGAGAGCAAATGCTCGCATATTTCGAAAGCGGTAACAACTTGGGCTTTTGAATTTATAATGGTTGATGTGTCGATATCCAAATCTTCGCCTTTCGTGTTTTCAACGCTGTAACCATGGTCTTGCATGATTTTTGTAAACGGATTTACAACGCCTAAATCTAAAATAGCCTCAGAAGTTGAAACGTGTTTTTTTAAAAATTCAATGGTGTGCTTAAAGCGTTTGTTAGGATAGCTTTTTTCGTACATGCAATAATTTTTTTCATTTCCGCAAACACGGAAATATCCGGCAATTTAAAGCGTTAAATAAATAGACTAAACTTTATAAACAATAGCATTAATGTTCATGCCCGCACCAACACTGGCAAACATAATAATATCCCCTTTATTTATCTGCTGATTGTCCAAATCGCCCCTCAATATCATATCGTATAACGTAGGAACAGTTGCCACACTGGAATTGCCTAATTTGCCAATGGTCATGGGCATAATGTTTTCTGGCATTTGCATATTGTAAAGCTTGTAAAAGCGCTTTACAATGGCTTCGTCCATTTTTTCGTTGGCTTGATGGATAAGGACTTTCTTTAGGTCTTTAATGTCCACACCGCTTTTGTCCAAACAAGATTTCATGGCTTTTGGAACGTTGCTAATGGCGAATTCGTAAATTTTCCTGCCATACATTTTTATGTAACGGCGTTTATCGTTTATCTCAGGGTGATTGGTTTCCCCAAAAAAGATAAAATGAGCTTCATCGAAAGCAAAGGTTGCTGTTTCGTGGGCTATTATACCGCCGTCTTCATTTGAAGATTCTACAATAACCGCACCTGCGCCATCACTGTAAATCATGGAATCCCTATCGTGCGGATCGATAACACGCGACAAGGTTTCGGCACCAATAACCAAACATGTTTTTGCAATTCCAGATTTTATAAACGCATTGGCTTGAATTACACCTTCTATCCAGCCCGGGCATCCAAAAAGCACATCGTAACCCACACATTTTGGGTTTTCAATTTTTAAAAGATGCTTAACTCTTGAGGCTATACTTGGTACCGTGTCGCTTTGTTCGGTGCTGTGTTTTACATCGCCATAATTATGGGCCACAATAATGTAATCAATGTCTTCCCGATTTATTTTTGCGTTTTCAATGGCTTTTTCGGCTGCAAAAAAAGCGATATCGGAAGTGTTTAATTTTTTCTCGGCATACCTACGTTCATCAATCCCAGTAATTGCCTTAAATTTTTCAACAATAACCTCATTGGGAGCATTTATGGTTGAACCATCACTGTTTAAAAATTCATGTTGATAAAAATCTTCATTCTTTTCAACGTTATTTGGAATGTAACTTCCAGTTCCTGTGATTTTTATAGTCATAAAATAAAAAATTACCTTTAATAAAAAACTAAAAACCAAGATACTGGTTTATCATTAAAATGATATTTGGTTTTGTTTTAATTTACGATGTTCAAAAGCTTAATTAGGCTTCGGCATAAGCCTCGATAGGCGTACAAGAACAAATTAAATTTCTGTCGCCGTAAGCATCGTCAACACGCCTTACACTTGGCCAAAACTTATTGTCTTTTACATATTCCAACGGAAAGGCAGCTTCTTGTCTTGTGTACGGAAAATGCCATTCATCATTGGTAATCATCTCTAAAGTATGCGGTGCATTTTTAAGTACATTGTTAGTATCATCTTTCGAGGCTTGGTCGATTTCTTTTTTAATTGAAATCATAGCATCACAAAACCGATCCATTTCAGCTTTACTCTCACTTTCGGTAGGCTCTATCATCAAGGTTCCTGCCACTGGGAATGATACGGTTGGCGCATGAAATCCATAATCCATCAATCGTTTTGCAATGTCGCTCACTTCTATTCCGTGTTCTTTAAAAGCTCTGCAATCTACAATCATCTCATGTGCTGCACGACCGCGCTCGCCAGAGTATAACGTATCAAAACTACCTTGTAAACGTTGCTTTATATAATTGGCATTTAATATGGCGATTTTAGTGGCTTGTGTTAAACCTTCTGCACCGAGCATTTTAATGTAACCATAGGAAATTAAGCACACCAAGGCAGAGCCAAATGGCGCTGCTGAAATGGCCGTAATGGCTTTATCCCCACCGGTTTTTACGATTGGATTTCCGGGTAAAAACGGAACGAGCTGTTTGGCAACACAGATAGGGCCAACACCGGGACCACCGCCACCATGTGGAATAGCAAAGGTTTTATGTAAGTTTAAATGACAAACATCTGCTCCAATATTGCCCGGGTTTGTTAGGCCCACTTGCGCATTCATATTGGCGCCGTCCATATAAACCTGTCCGCCATTATCGTGAATAATCTGAGTGATTTCTTTAATAGCCGATTCGTAAACCCCGTGCGTTGATGGATAGGTTACCATGATACAAGATAAATTATCTTTGTGCAATTCGGCTTTTTCGCGTAAATCGTCTACATCAATATTGCCTTCTTCGGTCGATTTGGTTACTACCACTTTCATGCCCGCCATAACAGCACTTGCAGGGTTTGTACCGTGAGCGGACGACGGAATTAAACAAATATTCCTATGATGGTCGCCGCGCGATTCATGGTACGCTTTTATAACCATGAGTCCTGCAAACTCGCCTTGTGCACCAGAATTTGGTTGTAATGACGTTGCTGCAAAACCGGTAATTTCGGTTAATTGGTCTTCTAATTCCTTTAAAACCGTTAAGTATCCTTTGGCCTGTTTTAATGGTGCAAACGGATGGATATTCCCCCATTTAAACCAACTTAATGGCAACAATTCCGCAGCAGCGTTTAGCTTCATGGTACAAGACCCTAAAGAAATCATGGAGTGGTTTAATGATAAATCTTTGCGTTCTAAGGATTTTATGTAACGCATCAATTCGGTTTCAGAATGATAGGTGTTAAACACGACATCGGTTAAAAACTCTGAATCTCTTTGAACTGATTGCTCGATATTATTGGCTTTTTCAACCGAAGAAATTTCAATAGTTTCTTTTTGAGCCGCTTCAGCAAAAATGGAAATTAAATAGTTAATATCCCTAGTGGCTGTAGTTTCGTTGATGGAAATGGTAACGGTGTTTTTATCCGGGTAATATAGATTTACTTTTTTCTCCGAAGCAATTTTCTTTATTTTTTTGGCTTTCGTTTTAATTTGAAGCGTGTCAAAATAGGAAGTATTTACTTGTTCGTAGCCTAATTTTGTTAAGGCATTGGCTAAAGTTGCCGCTTTGTTATGTACATTATTAGCAATAAACTTTAAGCCTTTTGGCCCGTGATACACCGCGTACATACTAGCCATTACGGCTAAAAGAACTTGCGCTGTGCAAATATTTGATGTGGCTTTGTCTCGTTTAATATGCTGCTCGCGTGTTTGCAATGCCATACGTAAGGCTCTGTTGCCGTTGGCATCTTTTGTTACGCCAATAATACGCCCAGGAAGATCACGTTTGTAAGCTTCTTTGGTAGCGAAAAATGCTGCATGAGGACCGCCATAACCCATTGGTATTCCAAATCGTTGTGTCGTTCCAACCACGACATCGGCACCAAACTTACCTGGAGCTTCTAATTTTACCAAACTTAAAATATCGGCAGCTACTGCCACTTTAATATCGGCATTATTGGCTTTGTGGATAAAAGTTTTGATGTCTGTAATTTGACCATCTTTACCGGGATACTGCAATAAAGCCCCGAAAAATTCCTTTGAAAAATCGAAGGTGTCTTCATTCCCAACTACTAATTCAATACCAATTGGGGCAGATCTTGTTTGTAATAATGATAAGGTTTGGGGCAGTATATTTTCAGAAACAAAAAACTTGTTAATACCATCTTTTTTCTGACTGCGTTCGCGAACGGCAAATAATAAACTCATCGCTTCCGCAGCTGCAGTGCTTTCGTCCAATAAAGAAGCGTTTGCAATTTCCATGCCCGTTAAGTCGATAACCATGGTTTGGAAGTTTAAAAGGGCTTCCAATCTGCCTTGGGCAATTTCGGCTTGATACGGCGTGTATGCTGTGTACCAACCTGGATTTTCAAGAATATTTCGTTGAATAACCGCTGGCATAACCGTAGGGTGATAGCCCAAACCAATATAGGTTTTGCGCGCTTTGTTTAATTTAGATAAATCGTGAATATGAAGTAAATACTCATGTTCGGTCATAGGTTCGTCTAGATTTAGTCCGATTTTTAATCGGATATCGTCTGGAACCGTTTCGTAAATTAATTGGTCTAAAGAGTCGACACCTATAGTTTTTAACATCAAGTTTTGGTCGTCTTCTCTCGGACCAATATGGCGCAGTGCAAAAGCTTTTGTATTCATTGAAAGAATTTTGAAAATATAAAATGCAAAAATACGTAATAAAAAGGATGGATAAATGGTTAAAACCGAAAGTTTTTAACCATTTAAAAACGTTATTAACAGTTTGCTTATTTTTGTGCCATGAAGCTGGCAAAGCAACTTTTTAATTTTTATCTTAATAGCAGTATTCATGTGGCATTATCGGTGTTTTCGTTAACATGGATTACCTTAATTGAACATCAGGTTTTGTTTGATAAACAGGTATTGTGCTTTGTGTTTTTTGCTAGCATTGTAGGCTACAATTTTGTTAAGTATTTTGGGCTTGCGAAATTTCATCATTGGAGTTTGGTATTCCCGAAAGCTATCAGGAAGCTAAAAGCCATCGAAATACTCTCGTTTTTCTGCTTTATTTTAATGTGCTATTACGCGTTTCAGTTAGAAGAAAACACATTGATTTGCATCGCTGTTTTTGGCGGGATAACGTTTTTGTACGCTATTCCTTTTTTACCCAGACACTTGTTTTTGGATAAACACCAAAACCTAAGAAGTATTGGGGGTTTAAAAATTTATTTAATAGCATTGGTTTGGGCTGGCGTAACTGTTTTTTTGCCGTTAGTAAATCAGCATTTCACGATTGATATCAATGTGGTGTTAACAGGCATTCAGCGCTATATGTTCATTATTGTTTTAATGTTGCCTTTTGAAATTAGGGATTTGCAATACGATAGTTTGAAACTCTCCACCATCCCGCAAAAAATAGGAGTAAAACAAACTAAAGCCATCGGTGTTTTGCTGTTGCTTGCATTCTTTTTTATAGAGTTTTTTAAAGATGAAATCGCTTCAGTAAATACGATTATACTACTGGTAATAACCATAATTACCGGCGTTTTTTTAGTATGCTCGAAAGTAGAACAAAAACCGTATTACAGTGCTTTTTGGGTTGAAGCTGTGCCTATTTTATGGCTCATACTCATGCTCTTAAATACCTAGTTTAAATCTTGGTTTATAGCGTTGTTTAACTCTTTTTTCATGGATTCTTTACATTTTCTGTCCAAGCACTCTACCTTCGATTCTTTGATTTTTTTGGTAAGTTTGCTATTATTTTTTGTGTATTTTCTACAGGCTCTGCAATATATTAAATGGATATTAAGTATTATCTTTTCCCATAAGGTAGCCTCTTTATATTGTGTTTTGTCACACACGTGGTTTGCCTCCTCGCAAGGCATCATAATCTTCATCTTCTTAGTACTCATATTTAAAACCAATTTTCTTTTAAGCAATCTGCCATAGCCGTACGTGCTCTATGAATGATTACCCAAAGGTTAGACGCTGTAATGTTAAGTTCATTACAAATAACTTCAGTTTCAAAACCCTGAATGGTTTTCATTTTAAAAACTTCGGCTTGTTTTGGTGGCAACTTGCCCAAACAGTTGTGTATCGCATTGCCCAATTCGGCATTTTGCAGGGTGTCTTCGGCCGTTTTATCATAAGGGTCGGCTACGCGTTCTTCTAACCAATCGCCTTCGGTTTCGGAGTCGTCGTTATAGGTAATACGCACTTCGGCCTTTCCTTTTTTAGAATTTATTTTACGATAGTGATCAATAATTTTTCGTTTTAAAATTGAAATTAGCCATGTGCGCTCGCTCGCTTCACCTTTAAAGTTTTTCATCGATTTTAAAGCTGCCAAAAAAGTATCCTGCACCAAGTCTTGAGCAATTTCCCGGTCGCTAACTCTAGTAATGGTGTAGTTAAATAAGTAGTCTGCGTATAAGTCAATCCACTTATTCGGATCTATTTGGTGGTTGGGCATTATTGATGCAATTGTTTTTTTTGAATACCAAAAATAAGGTAAAAAAACGAATAATTAATTTTTAATTAAATCCTGTAAAGCATTGCTAATATTTTTATACTTAAAACCAAAGCCGGAATCTAACAGTCTTTTTGGGATAACGTTTCTGCTTTTTAAAACCAATTCGGTTTCTGTTCCTATTAATTTTGCGCCAAAGCAGAGTAACCATTTTGGGTGGGGCATTCCAATGGGTATTTTCATTATTTCCCTCAATGTTTTCATTAGCGTCTTGTTGTCTGTTGGTTTTGGGACAGATAAATTAAAGTCTCCTTTTAAATTTTCGTTTATAATTAAAAACTCAACAGCTCTTGCAAAATCCAATTCGTGTATCCAACTTACTTTCTGATTGCCATGACCTTGTTTACCGCCTAATCCAAATTTGGTTAAATTTTTAAGCGGAATTAAAGCGCCACCATGTCTGCCCAAAACAATCGAGGTTCTCAATGCTATTTTTCGGGTTTTGATATTTGAAATGCCATAGAATGCTTCTTCCCAAGATTTAGCAATATTCATAGAAAAATCGTTCCCAGTTTCTCCATCATCTTCTGTCATTTCTTTATTTAAGGAATGTTTATAAATAGTTGCCGTTGAAGCGTTAATCCAAATATGAGGTGGATTTTCAGAGCGATTAATCGCCAAACCCAGAATATTTGTAGCATCTATTCGTGAGTGATAAATGAGTTTTTTGTTCTTTTCATTATATCTGCAATCAACAGATTTCCCCGTTAGGTTTATTAAAACTTCTGCATTTTCGAGTTCATTTGTCCAATTACCCAAATCTTTAGCATTCCAAAACACATCGTTTTCCCTTTTAGGATGTCTTGTAAGTATTTTGATTTTGTATTCTTTTGCGTTAAAATAATTTTCTAAAACCTGACCTAGAAATCCGCTTCCTCCGGCGATAATAATTTTTTTCATTGTTTTTGAATTGAATAAGTTATATAATCAAAGTAGCTTGCAATTAGCATAGGAATTATAAATAGAAACAGTATGGTTATCGTGTAGTTGTTAGTAAAGTTTGTTTTAAAAAGAATAGGGATTGCCAACAGATTGGTGAAAGTCGCTATCCAATAATTTGAAACATGTTTTTTATTAATTCTACTATGTTTTTTAAAGTAAAGTGAAATGATTAAGGCAATAACTATTTGTGCTATACCAAGAATAAATTGAGCATACATGCCATATAGAAAGTAATGTATAGTTATATAAGGGACTATTGTAATCAAATAAAAAAAGCAGTTAATATAGTGTAGTGTTTTCATTTTTTAATTATTTTAAACTTTCAGAAAATATTGAAAGTATATTTTAAATTTTTTTATTTGATGAGTTTAAGTAAAGATTTGGTAATCCAGTTTTGTTCTTGGTTGACAATTTTATTTAGCATCGCATCGGCTGTTTCTGCCAAATCATGTAAGGCTTGGGTTTGTTTAATGAGTTCTTTGGTTTTTTCGGTGCCATCGTCTTTAATAGTACTCACATCTTTTAAAATTTTTATAACGGGTTTTATTTCTCTTCGACTGCGTTCTTTTGCAATATGTCGCGCTAATTCTTGTACATCTTTTTCGGTTGAAAAATACTCTTTCCGCTCTCCAGGAATTAATTCTTTGGTAACTATTCCCCAATCTATTAACTGACGAAGATTCATACTTGTATTACCGCGAGAAATTTTTAAATCTTCCATGATGTCTTCCATTGAAAGTGGTTTGGTAGAAATAAAAAGCAGCGCCTGTATTTGAGCCATCGCTTTATTTATGCCCCAAAGTGTGCCCAAACTTCCCCAAGTGCTTATAAATTTTATTTTGGCTTCTTCGTAATCCATAGTGCAAATATATAAATATTTTCAAACTTTCAATAATTATTGAAAGTTTATTTTATTTGCAAATGAATGTGATCATCGTGACGAACAGCACCACAACCATGAAAACGAATTTTGGTTTCGTTTTTTAGGTTTAATGATGCTTTTAAATAAGGTTCAATGAATATTTTTTGGGTGAGTCTGGAATTTGATAACTCTTCAATTAAAAGACTTGTCTTCGATTTGTCAAATTTTAAATCATTGATTATTCCGAAGGTTACATATTTGGTATAGTCGTATTGCCAATAACCTTTGTTTAAACAGTATTCCGCTGTTTTGTTTTTTGAACTAACAAATGCGCCATAACCAGAAACAGAAGGTTTTTTGTTTGTTGATTTTCCGTATTTATCTGTATACATAAACGAAATATCAATCTTTTTTCCATCATTATGACTTAAATGTGGCAACAACGGAAAGCCATTGTAAAATGGAAAGTTGGCGTCTAAATAAGTGATGGAAATATTAGAAGATTTTAAGTTTTTTGCAGAATCTTTTAAAACTTTTTTTAAATCGGACGTTACATAATTTCTAAAAAATAAAGGATAAACCCAGTTTTTTGGTTTTAAATAATCATTGAAAATGGGTAATTGTTCTCTTCCAAAGTTTTTGGCGATAGGAGGAATGATTAAAATATTAAAAGCCAAATACAGAAAGGGGAAAACAAACCGCTTCTTCTTTCTGAATTTAAATGAAATTAACAAAGTCAACACCCAAATTAAACCACCAACTTGGGTTAAAACGGTTAATACTAAAATGGTTATTAGATGCCCAAAAAGCTTAATAAACTTCATAAACATCTAAACGGGAATAAAATCAACTTATTTTAACAATCCAGCGCGTCTTAATAACGCTTCGGGTTCCGGTGCTTTTCCGCGAAAGCGTTTGTAAAGTGTCATGGGGCTTTCGGTTCCACCTTTGCTCAACACATGGTCTTTAAATTTGGTAGCCACCGTTTTATTGAAAATACCGGCTTCTTCAAAATACTCAAAAGCATCGGCATCTAAAACTTCTGCCCATTTGTAACTGTAATAACCTGAAGAATAACCACCTTGAAAAATATGCGAAAACGATGTGCTCATACAGTTTTCTGCAACGTCAGGAAACAAATGGGTGTTTTTAAAAGCTTTAGTTTCGTGGGCTTTTACATCCTTTATGGTCTCTGGCGAATCGCTAGCATGCCAACTCATATCCAATAAACCAAAACTAATTTGGCGCAGCGTTTGCATACCTTCGTGAAAGGTTGCCGATGCTTTTATTTTTTCAATTAAATCCATCGGAATCACTTCGCCCGTTTCATAATGTTTTGCAAATAACTCTAAAGCTTCTTTTTGGTAGCACCAATTTTCTAAAATCTGGCTTGGTAATTCAACAAAATCCCAATACACACTGGTACCCGATAAACTAGGGTAGGTTGTGTTGGCAAGCATGCCGTGTAGCGCGTGCCCAAACTCATGGAACAGCGTGGTGACTTCGTTAAAAGTTAACAGCGATGGTTTGCTTTTGGTAGGTTTTGTAAAGTTACAAACTATGGATATGTGCGGTCTTTCATTAACACCATCTTTTATAGACTGGGGTTTAAAGGATGTCATCCACGCACCGTTGCGTTTTCCTTTTCTTGGGAAGAAATCGGCATAAAATATGGAGACTAAATCGCCTTTGTTATCGGTTACTTTGTAGGTTAAAACATCGTCGTGATAAGTGTCGATGTTATGGATTTCTTCAAAATGTAAATCGAATAATTTATTGGCCACTGTAAAAGCGCCGTTTATAACATTTTCTAATTTGAAATACGGTTTTAGTTTTTCATCATCTAAATCAAACAATTTTTGTTTTAGTTTTTCTGAATAATATGAGGAATCCCATTTTTGCAATTTATCAATAGCGTCTAGTTTTTTAGCAAAATCTTCAAGATTTTCAAACTCACTTTTGGCAGCAGGTTTAGCTTTTTCTAAAAGTTCGTTTAAAAATTGTTCTACCTTTTCCGGTGTTTCTGCCATGCGTTCTTCTAAAACAAAATGGGCATGGGTTTTGTATCCTAAAAGATTAGCGCGTTCGTGCCTTAATCTTGTGATTTTTAAAACGTTATTTTGATTGTCTAAAGCATCATTTTTAAAGGCTCTGGCACCCGAAGCAATGGCCAGTTTTTTTCTGAGTTTTCGGTTGTCGGCATACGTCATAAAGGGGATATAACTGGGGTAATCTAAAGTAAACAACCAACCTTTTTTGTTTTTGGATTCCGCCAATTGAGCAGCAGCTTCTTTTGCGCCTTCCGGCAATCCGGACAAATCATCTTCGTTGGCAATTAGCATTTCGAAGGTATTGGTTTCGGCTAAAACATTTTCTCCGAATTTTAATTTTAACTGACTTAATTGCTTGTCAATATCTCGAAGTTTTTCTTTTTTGTCTTCTGACAAATTAGCGCCATTGCGCGAAAAACTTTTGTATTTTTTTTCTAAAAGTGTTTGCTGTTCAACGTTTAAATCGAGTTCGTCTTTTTTATTATAAACCGTTTTTACACGTTTGAATAACGCTTCGTTTAAAGTAATGTCGTTGCTAAACTCAGACAATAATGGCGATACTTCTTGGGCTATTTTTTGAATATCGTCGTTGGTTTCGGCAGAATTCAAATTAAAAAAAAGGCTCGAAATTCTATCTAATTGTTCACCGGAAAAATCGAGAGCTTCAATGGTGTTTTTAAAATTGGGAGCTTCTGAGTTTTTAGTAATCGCATCAATTTCTGCTTTAGCATTTTTAATGGCTGTTTTAAAAGCTGGAAGAAAATCGTGGTCGTTTATTTTAGAAAAAGGAGCTGTATTATACGGGGTGTCAAAAACGTTGTTTAGTATATTTTTACGCATTCTTTAATTTTATGTTAAAAAGTAAGAATTATTATGCATACATAATAAAATTTTTATATGTTTGCACCAGATTTTTCAAGTGAGTTATCTTTAACTCGTAAGAATTATTGTTAATAGCTGTAAAAACCTCGGATTTATTCGAGGTTTTTTTACTTTAAACCTTTGGCAGATTCGTGAACCATTTGTTTTAATCCTTCTTTGTAGGCTATAATTTTATCTAAAACACAGGTATCGTTAGAGCCTATTATTTGAGCGGCCAGTATGCCAGCATTTTTGGCACCATTTAAAGCTACCGTTGCCACGGGTACGCCACCGGGCATTTGAAGAATGGACAACACAGAGTCCCAACCATCAATAGAGTTACTGCTTTTAATAGGAACGCCAATAACGGGAAGTGGCGATAAAGATGCTATCATTCCGGGTAAATGTGCGGCTCCACCAGCACCGGCAATTATTACGGCAAATCCTTTGGTGTGTGCATTTTTGCCATAATCGAATAGTTTTTCGGGCGTGCGGTGTGCCGAAACAATATCGACTTCAATTTCTATATCGAATCCTTTTAAAATATCAATGGCTTGCTGCATAACAGGAAGGTCGCTTTTGCTTCCCATAATTATTCCTACTTTATTCATTGTTCTATTGTTTTCAAATATTTTAAAATCCAATTTTTTATGGCCTCAAAGTCCATGTTTCCTCTGGAGGCTTCTATAACAAAGTTGTATTTTTCGTCTTCGTTTGCTGTTATTGTAAAACCTTCTTCACTTAATAAAATTCGCATAAATGCGTATGCCATTCTTTTATTTCCATCAATAAAAGGATGGTTTATTATTATGCTTTGGAAAAGTGCCGACGCTTTAACTATAATAGATGGATATAATTCTTTATCGTCAAAGGTTTGAAACGGTCTGTTTAATGCAGAAAGTAATAGAGATTCGTCTCTTAATCCGCTTGTGCCTCCAGAAGCTTCAGAAATAATTTTATTAAGTTCAATTGCTAAATTTTTTGAAATCATTGAGCTAACTTTTCAAATAAAGCTTTTTCATTTTTTAATAAGTCCGAAAGGATATTTTTCCGCTTATCATCTTTAGAAGCCAACTCTTGAATTGCAGCAAATACTTCATCTAAATTGTCATCAGAAATCTTATCAATCAATTGTTTTATTCGCTTCTTTTTTTCTATAACAGACATAATAATGATGTTTAAATCAAAAATACAAAACTTATTCTGAAATTACTTTAATCGTTTTCTTAACGTTTTCGGCAACTCTACGTGCTTCACTTAAATCTGCGTTAACAATGGTTACATGTCCCATTTTTCGGAATGGTCTGGTTTGTTTTTTACCGTATATATGGGGTGTAACACCATCCATTTGCATAATGGTTTCAATGTTTTGGTAAATCACGTTACCCGTATGTCCTTCGGCACCAACCAAATTCACCATAACGCCACCTACTTTACTATCGGTTCTTCCCAAAGGTAAATTTAAAATCGCCCTGAGATGCTGTTCAAATTGCGATGTGTAGCTTGCCTCAATGGTTTGATGCCCTGAATTGTGCGGCCTCGGAGCTACTTCGTTGATTAAAATTTCGTCGTTTTTGGTTTGAAACATTTCAACGGCTAAAAGCCCTACGTGGTTAAAAGCTTTTGATACTTTTAAAGCAACATCTTCTGCTTTTTTTGCAACGTGCCCATCGATTCTTGCGGGGCAAATTACGTATTCAACCTGATTGGCTTCGGGGTGGAATTCCATTTCAACCACCGGAAATGTTTTGGTTTCGCCCGATGCGTTTCTGGCCACAATAACCGCCAATTCGTTTTTAAAAGGCACTAAGGTTTCTACAATGCATTCCCCTTTGGGCAGGCCTTCTAAATCGGATAGTGTTCTCACTACTTTTACGCCATTGCCATCATAACCAAATTGAGCCGCTTTCCAAACAAACGGAAAATCTAAACCGCCATTACTAATGGCATCTTCAATTTCTGAGAGATAGGCAAAACGGGAAAACGTCGCCGTTGGTAAATCGTTATCTACATAAAACAATTTTTGTACGGCTTTATTTTGAATAGTGCGCAATGTTTTTGAAGATGGATATACCGTTACGCCTTCTTTTTCAAGCGTTTCAAGCGCATCAATATTTACGTTTTCAATTTCAATGGTTAAAACATCAACTTGCTTTCCAAAATTATAAACAGCATTATAATCCATTAAATCGCCCAAATGGAACTCGTTACTGGCAATTTTACAAGGCGCTTCGTCGCTCGCATCTAAAACACAAGTGTAAATATCAAACTTTCGGGTATCGTTGAGCAGCATTTTACCTAATTGTCCGCCACCAAGAATGCCGAGTTTGAAATTTGAAGAAAAATAATTCATGTTGTTTTATTTCTTATAATGCATTCAATTTAGGCAAAAATACATTTTAATATCAAATTACTTTGCAAATCGTAAATCAAAAAATCGGTAATCGGTAATCTATTGATTATCTTTGCACCTTTCAAAATAAAATAACCGTGATAAAGTTACACGATAAATATTTTAAACCGTTTATTTCTGCGAAAGAAATTGATGCTGCTATTGCGCGTTTAGTCGACGAGATTTCTAATGATTTAGGAGACGAAATCCCTGTATTTGTGGGTATTTTAAATGGCTCGTTTATGGTAGTGAGCGATTTTGTAAAAAAATACCCGAAACCCTGCGAGGTTACGTTTATAAAATTGGCGTCTTACGAAGGTGTTAAATCTACCGAAGATATTCAGCGTTTAATTGGGTTAACCCAAGATTTGTCGGGACGAACCGTGGTTATTTTAGAAGATATAATTGACTCGGGAAACACCTTGGCAGAAGTGCACCGCATTTTTAAAAACGAAAACGTAAAGACACTTAAAATAGCGACGTTATTTTATAAACCCGAAGCGTATAAAAAGGATTTTAAATTACATTATGTTGGTATAGAAATACCCAATAAATTTATAGTGGGCTATGGGCTCGATTACGATGGATTAGGGAGAGACATACCAGAAGTATATCAAATAAAAGAAACCCAACACATGACAAATTTAGTGCTATTTGGCCCACCGGGAGCAGGAAAAGGGACGCAAGCAGAATTTTTAAAAGAGAAATATCAATTGGTACATATTTCAACAGGCGATGTTTTTAGATTTAATATCAAAAACGAAACCGCTTTAGGTATGCTTGCCAAATCTTATATGGATAAAGGCGAATTGGTTCCAGATCAAATTACCATAGATATGTTGGAGGCCGAGGTTGAAAAAAATGCCGATGCACATGGTTTTATTTTTGATGGATTTCCAAGAACAGATGCACAAGCCGAAGCATTGGATAAATTAATGGATAGTAAAGATTCGCAAATTAATGCCATGGTAGCTTTAGAAGTAGATGATGAAGTTTTGGTAGAGCGTTTACTTAAAAGAGGTAAAACTAGCGGAAGAGCAGACGACGCCGATGAATCCATTATTAGAAATAGAATTACGGAGTACTACAAAAAAACGGCTATTTTAAAAGATTACTATTCAACGCAAAATAAATATTTTGGTGTTGATGGTGTAGGAAGTATTGGGGAGATTACAGTGAGGTTATCTTCTGTAATAGATAATTTGTAATTTAATTTATGGAAACTGAAATAGTAGAAACTAGCACGTTTTTAGGTTTTTGGCCATTGTTATTGATATTAGTAGCTCTTTCGATGTTGCTCTTTCCAGTTTTAGCAATAATAAGTATTCTTAAAAATGATTTTAAGGGTAATGATAAATTAATTTGGATTTTAGTTGCTCTTCTTCTTCCATTTTTCGGTTCTATGCTATATTTTATAATTGGCAGACCTAAACGAATAAAGAATTAAATTTATAAATGAAGTTTTGAAGATAAAGTTAGTACGATTTTCTAACTTCTAACTTCTAACTTCTAACTTCTAATATGACTGAAGGAAATTTTGTTGACTACGTAAAAATGTATGTATCTTCTGGAAACGGAGGCAAAGGTTCTGCGCACTTACATCGCGAAAAATACATCACCAAAGGTGGTCCAGATGGTGGCGATGGCGGTCGTGGTGGTCATGTTATTCTTAGAGGCAATTCCAACCTATGGACCCTATTGCCATTAAAGTTTAAAAGACACATTAGGGCAGGCCATGGCGCACATGGTAGCAAAAGCCGAAGCACGGGTGCCGATGGCGAAGACATGTATGTTGATGTGCCCTTAGGAACTGTTGTTCGAGATACCGAAACGAACGATATCATTTTTGAAATTACCGAACATGGTGAAGAAAAGATTATCGTAAAAGGCGGAAAAGGCGGACTGGGAAACTGGCACTTTAAATCGTCTACAAATCAAACACCACGATATGCACAACCCGGACTTCCTTTAGAAGAAAAACACATTACCTTAGAGTTAAAAATACTGGCCGATGTTGGTTTGGTGGGTTTCCCGAATGCTGGAAAATCTACTTTATTATCGGTTGTAACTTCGGCAAAACCTAAAATTGCCGATTACGAGTTTACTACTTTAAAACCCAATTTAGGTATAGTTGAATATCGCGATTTTCAAACTTTTGTCATGGCAGATATTCCCGGAATTATTGAGGGTGCCGCCGAAGGCAAAGGGCTTGGACATTACTTTTTACGCCACATTGAACGCAACTCTATTTTGTTGTTTTTAATTCCGGCCGATGCCGATGATATTAAAAAACAATACGATATTCTGTTGGACGAATTGCGCAGGTACAACCCCGAAATGTTGGATAAAGAGCGCATAATTGCCATATCGAAAAGTGATTTGCTCGATGATGAATTAAAGGCAGAACTTAAAACCGAGTTAGATAACGAACTTCCCATTCCTTATTTATTTATATCATCTGTGGCGCAACAAGGCATTACCCAGCTTAAAGATGTGCTTTGGAAAATGTTAAATGATTAATTTCAAAAAAGCTTCAAATTTTTTTAAATTTATTTCTTTTTCAAAAGACGATTAAAAAATCAAGATGAAACTTCCGTAACCAAAAAGTTCAATTCCCGGTAAAAAAAAGTTATGCGGAAGCTACATGTGACCATAATAAAACCATAAATACATGCACATGAAAAAACAAATTAAAAGTATTGTTGAAATAAACGACAATAAACTAAGCCGGTATTTTGCTTTTTTTATTCAAGCCATAATCCTTTTATCCGTTGTTACATTTTCAGTTGAAACCATCCCCAATTTAAAACCTGAAACAAGAATTATTCTTCAATCCATCGAATGGTTTAGCGTTATTGTATTTACGGTAGAATATATTTTAAGAATTTATGTAACCGATAGCAAACCTAGGTTTATATTTAGTTTTTTTGGTATTATAGATTTGTTGGCTATTCTTCCGTTCTATTTATCCTTCGGAGTCGATTTACGCTCACTAAGGGCATTGCGTTTTTTACGGTTATTCAGAATTTTAAAACTGGTGCGCTACAATCGAGCCATGAATCATTTTACAGATGCCATAAAATCGGCTAAAGAAGAAATTCTACTTTTTATATTTGTCACACTTATTTTAATATATTTTTCTGCCGTTGGGATTTATTATTTCGAAAACGAAGCACAA
Organism: Hwangdonia sp.; assembly: GCF_048381975.1. Classification (NCBI taxonomy): domain Bacteria; kingdom Pseudomonadati; phylum Bacteroidota; class Flavobacteriia; order Flavobacteriales; family Flavobacteriaceae; genus Hwangdonia; species Hwangdonia sp. The sequence goes on from NZ_JBLWYT010000001.1 coordinate 636,436, forward strand.
CCGCAGCATTTTTCATCAATTTTCGATAGCTTGTGGTGGGCCATTATCACGCTTACCACAGTTGGTTATGGCGATGTGTATCCCATTACGGTTGGCGGTAAAGTGTTTACTTTTTTTATATTAATGATTGGTTTGGGCATTGTGGCAATTCCAACGGGAATCATATCTTCTGCTTTAACAAAATCGGTTGATCATAAAGAAGAACAATAAAAAGCATTCGATTTGTTAAAAGTTTTCCGGTTAAATCGTGTAGAATATTTTTTGATTAACTTTAATAAAAAATCAATGTTATGAAATATCTTAAAGTATTTGTTTTGGCGTTAGTCATGGTATCTTGCGCACCTATCCGTGTTAATTACGATTTTGACAGAACAACGGATTTCACAAAATATAAAACCTACAATTATTACGCCGATATGAAAACCGGTTTAAGCGATTTGGATACCAAACGTTTTTTGGACGCATTAGATGAAAAAATGCAAGTTAAAGGGATTAGTTTGGCCGAAAAACCAGATTTTTTTATCGATATTAAAAGTAGCGCATTTCAGGCCGCTCGACGCAATACCGTTGGTGTTGGTTTAGGTGGCGGTGGACGAAACGTTGGCGGTGGCGTATCAATTGGTATTCCCGTTGGGCAATCGAATGTTAACCAAAAAATAACGATTGATTTTGTAGACGAAAACGGTAAAGGTCTTTTTTGGCAAGCCGTTAGCGAATCTAGTTATAACCCCAATGCCTCACCTGAAAACAGAACAGCGCGTTTAAATGCTATTTTGGATAAAGTATTGGCAAATTATCCGCCAAAACAATAACTCAATTTTTTACAAAACGCTTGCTTGTTAATAGTGTGTTATTCGAATAAATTTGGGCTAAATACACGCCTTGGCTCAAGCGGCTAATATCTATTTGATTGTTTTCGTAATTGGATATTTTGGTTGATGTCAGCCTTTTTCCATCCAAACTAATAATGTCCACTTTTAAACTTGTGGTATTTTTACTTTCCACTTTTAAATTTAAAATGCTATGTGATGGATTTGGAAATAATGAAATATTAAAATCATTTTGTTTGGAACTAATGTCGTCAATTCCTAAAGCCGATTTTGTAATCGTCCAAGTTACCATATAAACATGGGTGGTTTCGTGGTTGTCGATTTTTAGCATGGGAGAATCATCGTGTACCACAACGGTTAAATCGTTGGTGCCGGTATTCAAATCGGTTTCAGCAATAGAAATATCGTCCACATCATTGGCGAAATTCGAAGCGTTTAAAGTCCACGTATTTTTTAAAGTATTCGGAATGGGTTTTATTAAATTCAATTGAAAATCTATAGGATATGCCGTGGGGTTTACGGTATTTGAAGCTGGTAAATACGAGTCAATTGGCCCAACTAAACTGTGTATTTTTTCAATAATGCCTTCTTTACAAACCGAACAAAAAGGCACGCCCAAATAGCGCATTTTACAACTTTGGTGTGGCCTATACCAAGTGGCGGACTGACCGGAATTGCCATAAGGATAAATGTTTACGGCATCGATACCTATCCAGTTTTTCCATTTTATTAAAGCAGGATTGCTTTCCTGTGTGGCATTTATAGCTTCAAAAAGGTTGCCATCTCCCGGATAGTATTCGTCTTTTAAATTAAAAAGCGAATGCCCTAATTCGTGTATTACAATTTCATTGGCACTTGTTCCGGTTGACGAAACCGCATAGGGGCCACCGGCACCTCCGTATTCGGGAGAGTTTACCAGAATTATGGGCTGGTCGTATTCAGGGAAATTATTGGCCAAAACATTATAAACTATGCCTGAATTATAGGTGTAAAGTAATCTGTGATAGCCGGAAGTGTCAAAGGAAGTATTAAAATAAGTGTCGGCTGTAGCCGCCGGAAAAACAGGTTCCGTTACATCGGTTGCGGTTGCGGGGTGATCTGTCCCACTTTCGTTTGACGGGACTTTTATGGCATACACATTAAAATAATCGGCATATTCTTTAAACGGTGATTGTGCGAACATGGCGTTTGAAAAGCTCGTGGCATCGGTAATGAATTTTGAAAACTCACTCGCTTGATAACCTTCACTTAAAAGGACTAGATTTATTCTTTTATCCTTGTCGCCCGATTGTTTAATCGTGTCAACATCAAAAATTTGAGCATTAACAAATCCTATGTTTAGCAGGCAAAAAACATAAAGTAATCGATGCTTCATAATGAGTTGATTTTTGTTTTAATAAGCGGCTTTGTTTCTGATGAAGGCGTTGTAATTTCGTTAATGCTAACGTATTTTGTGTTTGGGTCCAACTTTAGTTTTAATGAAAATTCCACCTCTTTTAATACTACTTGTTTTCTTTGGAATTGTTTAGAATCGCCAATATATTCAAAAGTTTTTATAAGTGGGTTTTTAATAGTAGTGCTTTGCAATACATTCGACTTTTTATCAAGTTGATGGCATACTAAATCGCCAGAAACCCCTTCGATTAAAGGTGTGCTTACTTTTAGTTTTCCGTCGGTAATTATTTTGTTTAAAAACTTGATGATCTTTTTGCCTTTTGAATCTTCAGAAATCGAGTAATTCAAAAAAATGAGTTTGGGGTTGCTCTCTTCAACAGCGGAATTTTGAATAACTTCTTTTTTTGGAGCGCAGGAATTTATTGTTGTACAAACAAATACCATAATAAGTAAAGCAATATTTTGGGGTGTTGCTTTTTTCAAAATAAAAAAAGGTTAAATCTCTAAACTAGAGCGTAAAGTTAATCATTTAAAATATTTTGAAAAACGGATTGATTTCGGACATATGTAAAAACCAAAAAGGAGACTAATAAATCTCTTTTTTTATTTAATCAACCTTTATTCTCACGCCTTCACTATGGCTGCTAAATTCCGGCGCATACATGCTTTGTATGGTTGTAATGCCGTTGCTCATGTTGCCTGCATGGTTTACCCTTAAATCGTATTCAAACACATAAACGCCTTTTGGCAGATAATCAAAAAAGAAGTTGGTCGAGGCGTCTTTGGTGCTTTCATAATAGCCCAAACCATCTTGCCATTTGTATTTTGAGAGTACGTTTACAGGCTCTAAACCTGCGGCGCGCATATCTTTCATGTGTACAAATTCCATGGCTCTGTCGCTGCGTAATTCTATGCGCACACGAACCAAATCGCCGACGTTGACTTTGGTGTCATTCGTGATTTCAGAAATGTCCTCTCCGGTATCCGTATTCTTTTTAAGGAATAGTTTTTTATTCAATTTTAAAGGTGTTTCTGCGGATGTGATGTTGTCCAAATCTTCAAAATACTGCCAATATAAAGCGCCCCAAGCTATGCCATTTCCTTTTTTGGTAATTTGCACATCTGCCATTTCTAGTTTAATTTCTGAAGCATTCCAAGAGGTTTTAAAGTAACCGGTTCCAGCTTCAACTTTTACTGCTTCCAACTTTGAAGGCTCTATTTTTTGTCCGCCTAAAACCACATCAACCATATCGGTTACACTTAACCAATCGCTACCTTGCAACAATAAAGCGTAAACAGCCTCGGTGGTTGCTTTGGTAGTTTTCCAGCGGTTTGTTTGCTTGTTTTTAAGTAACCAAATTTTAAGATTGTCAATGGTTTCGGTGTCGTTTTCAATTTCGGCGAAAGCCTCAATTAACAAGGCTTGTGTTTCAATGGGCGCTTGATACCAGTACCATGAGTTGGTGTTGGATTTCCAATACATGCCCAATTCTTCACTCGTAATACTGTTTTCTTTTAAGGACTTTAAAATTTTAACCGACGTCTTTTTATCGCCCATTCTATCAACAACCAAAGCCATTAAACCTTTGGCGTACAGCGAGCGTTTTAACCAATATTTCTGAATTTGCGTGTGATAGTATTTGGTAATTTCTTCAACGTCATCAGATTTTTTAATTTCCGGAAAAAAGCTTCGCATGTACAAATAATGCAATTGTGTATAGCTTAAATGATCTTTATTTAAATCGACTTTTGAATCGTATTTTCTAATGTCATTGTATTCTTTTACAAATTCGGTATCGAGATAATTGATGGCTTTTTGAATCATCGAATCTTCACCGTCAATTTGCGTAACATTCAGTTTTTTAAGATGCCCAAAACCGGTAATAATATGTTGTGTGATGTATCGATTTTCGCGTCCGCCTTTAAACCAAGCCCATCCGCCAGAATGCATTTGGTTGTGTTCCAGTTTGCGTTTGGCGGATTGCAATTCGTTATTCATTTTGTTTAAATCGAATAATAAAGCGATGCGTTTTTTTTGTTCGGTTTCACTTTGTGCATCACGCAACCAAGGGGTTTCTTGAATTAAAATGGATTTGAGTTCTTCATTTTTTTCAAGATTTGAGATAAGAGCGTCTTGATACGCCCATTGGTTGAAGACCTCTTGAATTCTTGGGTTTGAATTCGCAATATGGCTCGCCAAAGCATTGGCATAATACCTACTAAAAGTTTGCTCGTTACAATCGTACGGGTATTCCATTAAATACGGTAAAGCTTGTACCGCATACCACGCCGGATTGGAGGTCATTTCCAAAGTTAATTTGTGGTTTTTTAAAGTTGAAGACGTGTTGGTTTTCAGCTTATCCAACGTGAATGTTTTGGTTTGGTTACTTCTTATCCACATCGGAAGTGTTTCGGTAACCAACATGCGGTTACTTAAAACGGGCAACGCATTTTGTTCGCCATCGCTAAAATCTCCAGCTTTAGCAATGATTTTATATTGAACCGCTTGCACATCATCAGGAATGGATAAATGCCATGATACTTGGGTGTTGTTTTCTTTTTCTACTGAAAAGGTTTGGACGCTGAGGGCACTCGAAGCGTCTTTGTTATTGGTGTTTTTGAGTGCTTCAGACACCAAGATGTTCGTGATGTCTTTCCCAGAAATAGCATCGGTTAATATTAAAACGGCTTGTCCCGAAAGTGGCTTGTCGGTTAAATTTGCAATTTTAGTGCTAATGGTAATGTTGTCGCCTTCGCGTAAAAAACGGGGTGCGTTTGGTATCACCATCAGTTCTTTTTGCGTGATGGTTGTTAATGTTTTAGTAGCACTTTCCAAAGTTTTGGTGTGTGCCAAAAGTTGTAATTTCCATTGGGTTAAAGCTTCTGGTGTGGTAAAACTGAAACTTACGTTGCCGTCTTCATCTGTTTTTAACTGCGGAAAGAAAAACGCGGTTTCGTTGAGGTTTTTACGGATTTTGATGTTGTCGAAGTTTGGTTTCTTAGTTATTTCTGCTATTACAGTTCCACCAGTCTGTTCAGTTATAGAATCGTATGCTAATTCGGCTTCTTCATCTAATTCTCCACCTGCACTTAATTGCTCAGACCTCATCTCAGCTACAGCACCAACAACCCTACTTTTCTTTTGTGTTCCGAAGCCCATAACAACTACTTCATCTAAACTAGCGCTATCGCTTGCCAATGAAATTTTTAAACGATTGTTTTTTTCTAGTTTTAATTCAAAAGTTGAATAGCCTATAAAACTTATCTCAAGAATATTGTTTTTACTAGCTTGAATTGTAAAGTTTCCATCAAAATCTGTTACAACACCTTGTGAAGTTCCTTTAATTAAAACATTTGCACCTGCTAGTGGATTTCCGTTTTCATCATTCACAGTGCCAGAAACAAAACCTTCTTTTATTGAACTATCATATTTGTCCTCATGTTTTGCTAAATGTTTACTTCTTAATTGATTAATATATTTGTTATAAATCCAACGGTTGTTCCCAAAACTAAACCCAAACCAATCCAACTGGTCATAACTTTGGTATTGATAATAGGTACGAGATCTATCATTATATACTCTAAAATTTCGGGTGCCAAAACTTTGTCGCGCATTGCTGTTATTATACGAATAATAGGTTGGATTGTTGATGGGGTTAAAATTCCAAGCATGTGGTTTAAATTGGTCTAAACTGGCATCGTACATGCTTGCCAATAATTCGGCAGAAACTTTATCGCCTTGTGGCCCTTTAATTTTAAAGCTCCAGGTTTCATCGGTTCCAGGTTGTAATTTATCCCTAAAAGTTGTGGTTTCAATCTCTAAATCGGTTTTAGGGTAAGGCACGGCAATATGTAAACTACCCGATTGAAAACTGTTAAACGCTGCATAACTATAGTTAACCGAAAACCCACCAATATCGTTGCTTGTTATAGGAATACTAATGGTTTTTTTGTTGTTGTTCAGTGTAATGATTTGCGTTTTTATTAACCCATTTTGTTTTTCAATGGTAACGGTTACGTTTAAATTATTCGCTGCCGAGGCTAAAGTTATCATAGCTGTATCGCCAGCTTTATAACTAGATTTGTCACTTGTTATACTAAACAGTTGGTGGTCTGCCAACGTTTTATCGGCATCGCTATACAATGTGGTTTTAATTTCGTCTTTTACAATTTGTCCAAACTTATCTTTACTTTCTAAAGTGATGATATATTGACCAGATGTCCATTTTTTAGTTTTCCCAAGATTGAGTTTTTTCGTGTTTTCGGTATTAAAAGACGCGATAAAAACAAGCTTGCCTTTCTCCCAATTATTTGGGTTTTGCTCATTGTTATAAGCATCGTGCGGAAATAAATTTTTAAAAGCCTCTTGGGTAAAATCCTGATAATCTGGCGCAGGCCATGGACGCACGCGTAACACCGTATTTGGTGCTTTCAATTTGTAAATTTTAACCGTGCCTTTGGCGGGCACAAACTCGCCATTTAGGTTTTTGGTATCGATGTTAATCGCGTGGTCTTTTTTTGATTTATCCAATAGATTGGCGATAGACATGTTTGCTGTTAACGCATGATAGCCCACATTTACTGTGGTGGTTGCACTTTGGGTCTCGCCGTTTAAATCGGTAACATCGGCAGTCACTTCGTATTTAAAAATGGGCAGGCTGCTTTTGTCGACACTTTGGTCGGGTTGTGCTTTAAAGGTAATTTCAAATTCACCCTTGTCGTTTGTTGTGCTTTCGCCATGTGTAATTTCCTGTGGCTCGCTGTTAAACCATGGGCGGTACCAAAAATACCAATGCGGATATTCCACTTTGCGATGTACGCGATACACCACTTTGGCATCGGTAATATTGCTGCCTGCGTAAGCCAAAGCGTTGCCTTTTATGGTTACTGAATCGTTAACTTTATAGGTTTCGGTTACCGGGTTGAATTTGGTTTCGAACTTTGGGCGTTTGTATTCTTCAACCGAAAAATAGGTGATGCTTTCTGCATCTGGTCCAGATTCGGTATCAAATTCAATATAATACTGTCCGTTTATACCCGAATTTGGTAAGATAAACTCGCCTGAAACGGACCCAAAATCATTCGTTTTTAAGTTCAATACTTTTAATTCTTCGCCATTTGCGTTGTATAATATGGCATAAACCTTTTCATTCTCTAAAACCTCAGATTTGTTGGCTTCGGTTTTCATGGCAATGCCTTTAATATAAACGGTTTGCCCGGGCCGGTAAATGCTTCTGTCGGTAAATAAAAAAGATTTGTAGGTTACTTTTTCTTGCTCGTTTTTATAATATTGATAGATATAATAATCTCCAAAATAAGCCACGTCGTTACCGTATTTAACTTTTAAATTGATATCCCGATAACGATTTTTCGATTTGTTGATTTTAATCTGTCCATGCAAATCCGTGGTGTAGTTCTCGGTTTGTTCATCTCTGTTATTGTTTTTTATATAACTGAGCTCAACCTGAGCGTCAACAACGGGTTTGCCGTTGTTTCTTTCAATAATTTGAAAGGTTTTATAATCCGTTTTGTCGGTTTCAACCAAAGCCAAATCGGTAACTTGAATGGTGCTAAACGCAAACGTGTTTTCGTCATTTTCGGGTGAAGCAAAAATCAAATAACTGCCGTTGTTAAGTTTTGGTAAAAGGATCTCGGTGGTATGTGTTTGAAAATCGTTTTCATCGCGCAAACCAGTGTTCCATTGGGTTGTGGCTTTTAAGGATTTAATAAAGGCTAATTGCTCGTCTTTTCTATAGGTTTTATTGAATTTTTCTAACTGACTTCTAGAAATTTTATAAATTTTAAATTGAAGCTGATTTAGGTTTTTGTAGCGAATCAACAAGCGGGCATCTTTAAGAATGGGCAAGAAGTTTTCTGTGGTAATCTGAAGCGATTGCTGCTCAATGAGTTGCTTTAAAACCGCACATTTTTCGGCGCCATTGCTTTTTGGGAATTTAGCAATAACGTTGTTACAGAGGTCAATGGCGTCTTTAGTTTTCCAACGGTTTTCTTCTTTGTTTTTAGGTTGATATTCTAAACCTTGTTGATAGTAAATAGTCGCAATTTCGTAATCATAAAGTGCAGAAACCTCATGTGATTTTAATCGCTCGCTTTCTGTTTTTAAGGCGTTTAATAAAATGGTTTGTTTATCGCTAAAAGTAGCATGCTGAAGTACAAACTTTAACCGGTTGATATTAACATCGGCCAATGCCAAAGGCGACTTGTCTTTTAAATGAAATCGAATTAAATCTTGATAGATTTTTAATGCGTTCAATTGTAACGACGTAGAATCTTTTGATGCTAATTTTAGGTTTGAAAACGTACTCGTGTCACCTAAAAAATCAGGATTGTCAATCTCAAATTTATAAGCAGGTTTGGTAATTTGTGTTTCGTCGGTTTTATAAAAAAGCAAAGCGTTATGGCTTAAAAAATCGAACAAGGTCGGTCGGTAAATTTTAGAGCCTTTTTGTTCGTTTAAAAGCACGCTGTAATTACTTAGCGGCTCCAACTGGAGCATCAATCCGTTTTCTAAAGATTTTTGATAATGCACATGGATCTCGTTAAAAAGGGTTTGCAGGTCCCAAGTTCTAAAATCAATGGGGTCTACTTTTTCAGAGGTTTTTGTCCGGTTGTAAAATTGCCATCGGTGTTCGTTAAAGTATTGCCAGTACAAATTGCCCAAAATATTTTCAAGGATGTTTTTAGTAGGAAACGAGCTCTGTTCAATTTCATTTTTAAAATCATTGATGATTTTTAACTGCGCATCTTCCTCTAAAACCAAAGCGAACTTGCTTTTAAAAAGCATGGTTTTAATAAGTTGTGGATGGTTTTTATCTTTTTTGGCTTTCACCGAAATGTCTTCAACAATTTTTAATGCCGATTTTGGCAAGCCTTCAACCTCTAGCTTTTCAACTTTGGTCCATAATTCTTGGTAATCCGGATTTTGGGCTTGTGAAAAATTTGAAAAAAGAATAATCATTAATATAGATAGTGTATGTTTCATTGGTGCTGAATTCATTTCAGTAGGTGTTTTAAATTGTCTCTAAATGTACTTTCAAAAGTTATTCCAAAAAACAATAAATTAGTAATTACTTTTGTTGGTTGAGTGAAGTTAACCATTTTTCAAGTAAAGTGTAATGTTTAACTTTGTATTTTCGACCCAAATGCTATGAACAAGTTTTTGCTTCTACTTTTTTTCCCAACACTCATATTTGGTCAACCCGAATTAGCAGATGTGGATGCCCTTTTCCAAAAAAAACAATTTGAAAAAGCCGAAAAAATCGTTTCAGATTATTTACAAAACAATCCCAACAACTTAAAAGCCATTGAGTTTTTAGGCGATGCGTACGGGCATCAAAAAAAATGGGACGATGCCATAAACCAATATCAAAAACTTGTAAATAGTAATAAAAACAACGCCAATTACCATTATAAATACGGTGGCGCCTTGGGCATGAAAGCCTTATCGGTAAGTAAATTAAAGGCGTTGGGCATTATTGGCGATGTAAAAACAGCCTTTTTAAAAGCGGCCGAATTGGATAAAAACCACATCAACGCGCGTTGGGCATTGGTAGAATTGTACATGCAATTGCCAGGGATTTTAGGTGGCAGTAAAAGCAAATCACTAAAGTATGCGCAGCAACTGGAAAACCTCTCGGAAGTAGATGGTTACTTAGCCAAAGGCTATGTTTACGAGTATGATAACGCCCCGGAATTAGCCGAAAAATATTATAAAATGGCCATTGCCGAGGGCGGTTCCTTAACCTGTTATAACAAGTTGACCACCCTTTACGAAAACCAAAATCAGCCCCAAAAAGCCATTCAAAATATTGAGGCTGCCCAACAAAAACACCAACGCAACGCCCTGCATTATCAAATAGGCAAAGTGGTTGCCGAATACAACACACAACTTAAAAAAGGCGAGCAATGTCTGCTCACTTACATAACAAATTATACCGCCAGCGATGGCGTTCCAAAAGCCTGGGCACACTACCGTTTAGCGCAGATTAACGTGCATAAAAACAACAAGCCCGAAGCCTTAAAGTATATCAATTTGGCCATTGCGGAACTGCCAAACATCCCATCGTTTAAAAAGCAAAAAGAAGAAATTTTAAAACTTTAAAGTTTGGGCGTTACCCTGCGCTTCGAGTACCTCAGCGACCGTCGGGTCGGGCTTTACGTTACAAGTCCTCGCACCAAAAAAGGTGCTGTGGGCTTTCCACTGCAATCCCTAACGCGGGCACGTTTGCAAAATTTGGTTTTAGCAAAAAGGTTAGTCTTTTTTCGCCATCAAAAACCTGGTTTCTAATTTAAAAAACATTCGTGTATTCGTGGCAAAAAAAGTATCTTTGGAGCTTCTTCAAAACCATAAAAATGAATGTACATTTTATTGCTATAGGTGGTTCTGCCATGCACAACCTAGCCATAGCATTACAACATAAAGACTACAAAGTAACAGGAAGCGACGATGTTATTTACGAACCGTCAAAATCAAGATTGGATGCCCACGGATTGTTGCCAAAAACCTTTGGTTGGTTTCCTGAAAAAATAACAACAAATTTAGATGCCATTGTTTTGGGCATGCACGCCAAAGCCGATAATCCAGAGTTGTTAAAAGCTCAGGAATTAGGGTTGAAAATATACAGCTATCCCGAATTTTTGTACGAGCAATCCAAACAGAAAACACGGGTTGTTATTGGCGGAAGCCACGGAAAAACAACCATTACTTCCATGATTCTTCACGTGATGCATTATCACGATAAAGATGTCGATTACATGGTGGGCGCGCAGTTGGAAGGTTTCGATGTAATGGTAAAACTTACCGAAGACAACGATTTTATGGTTTTAGAAGGCGATGAGTATTTGAGCTCGCCCATAGACAGACGACCAAAATTTCATCTTTACAAACCCAATATTGCGCTGTTAAGTGGTATTGCTTGGGATCATATCAACGTATTTCCAACTTACGAAAACTATGTAGAGCAGTTCCGTGTTTTTGTCGATTCAATCGTTAGCGGCGGAAGTATTAATTACAACGAAGAAGATGCCGAAGTAAAACGAATAGTGGAAGCCAGCGAAAACACCATTCGTAAAATAGCTTATCAAACACCAAAATATACCGTAGAAAACGGACAAACACTTTTAGAAACCCCAGAAGGCGATTTGCCTATCGCTATTTTTGGCAAACACAACCTTAATAATTTGGCGGGTGCCAAATGGATATGCCAGCACATGGGTGTTGATGAAGACGATTTTTACGAAGCCATTTCTACATTTAAAGGCGCCAGCAAACGCCTTGAGAAAATAGCCGAAAGCAAAACCAGTGTTGCTTTTAAAGACTTTGCGCATTCACCAAGTAAAGTAGAAGCAACAACCAACGCCGTAAAAGAGCAATATGCAAATCGTACGTTAATCGCTTGTTTGGAGCTGCATACCTACAGCAGTTTAAATGCCGAATTTTTAAAGGAATACAAAGGCGCTTTAAATGCCGCCGATGTTGCCGTGGTGTTTTATTCGCCACATGCCGTTGAAATTAAAAAATTAGACGCCGTAACCCACGAGCAAATTGCCAATGCTTTTCAACGGGACGATTTAATTATCTATACCAATCCAGTTGATTTCAAGAAATTTTTGTTCTCGCAAAATTTTGATGACAAAGCGTTGCTTTTAATGAGTTCGGGTGATTATGGCGGGTTGGATTTTGGAGAGGTTACCAATTTGATTGATTAGGTTTGGAAATCTAATAAGTGTTAATGGTCATGCCTCATTAAAACTAAATCGATAATAAAACGTATGGTTTTTTAAAAACTGCGTTAATAAATCCTGTTTCATATTTTAATGAAACCGTTTCAGTTTTAAAATATTACTTTACTTTTGCATTTCAACCATATATTATGAGTCAAGAAGTTTCAAAACGATATGCACAGCGAGGTGTGTCGGCGTCAAAAGAAGATGTGCACAACGCTATAAAAAACATCGATAAAGGATTGTTCCCAAAGGCATTCTGTAAAATTGTGCCGGATTATTTAACCAACGACGACGATTATTGCTTGATTATGCATGCCGATGGCGCCGGAACAAAATCGTCGTTAGCCTATATGTATTGGAAAGAAACAGGCGATATTTCAGTATGGAAGGGCATTGCTCAAGATGCTTTAATAATGAATATCGACGATTTGTTATGTGTTGGTGCGACCGATAACATCATGTTGTCGTCCACCATTGGAAGAAATAAAAATTTAATTCCGGGAGAAGTGCTTTCGGCAATTATTAACGGCACCGAAGAGTTGCTCGAAGATTTAAAATCCTTTGGCGTTACCATTCATTCCACCGGTGGCGAAACTGCAGATGTTGGTGATTTGGTGCGTACCATTATTGTAGATTCTACGGTAACGGCTAGAATGAAACGAAGCGATGTTATTGATAATGCCAACATAAAAGCGGGCGATGTTATTGTAGGTTTGGAAAGCTTCGGGCAAGCCACCTACGAGAAAGCCTATAATGGCGGTATGGGAAGCAATGGTTTAACCTCGGCACGACACGATGTGTTCAGTAAATATTTAGCCGAAAAATATCCAGAAAGTTTTGATCCTTCGGTACCAAAAGATTTGGTGTATTCAGGAAGCGTTAAACTAACCGATGCTGTTAAAGATGCGCCATTAGATGCCGGGAAATTGGTGCTGTCTCCAACGCGAACCTATGCGCCCATTATCAAAGAGATTTTATCTAAATTTAATGCCGAAACAGTGCACGGAATGGTGCATTGTTCTGGAGGTGCGCAGACCAAAATTCTTCATTTTGTTGATGAATTCCATATTATAAAAGATAACATGTTTCCTATTCCGCCACTGTTTAAACTCATACAAGAGCAGAGTAAAACCGATTGGAAGGAAATGTATCAAGTGTTTAATTGCGGACACAGAATGGAGCTTTTTGTAACGCCCGAAATTGCTGAAGATATTATAGCGATTTCAAAAACCTTTAATGTTGATGCGCAAATAATTGGTAGGGTAGAAGCCTCTAATTATAAAAAACTTACAATAAAATCCGAGTATGGCGAGTTTAAGTATTGATTTTAATTATTTATATTAAATTGGAATGGTTTTTGATTAAAACCGTATTTAATTATATCCAACCCTAATTATGAAAAATACGCTTTTAGCTATAATTTTTTTGTGTGTTCAGTTTGCATTTTCCCAACCCGATTCGTTATTCATAAAAACCCCTAAGCCTAAAGACGAACTTAAGGAGTTAAGGCCGGAATGGAAACAAATAAACAAAGCTACTTTCGATTTAAGCGAAGTGGCGTTTGTTAACTGGAATGCTGGTGGTAGTAATTCTATATCTGGCCTGGTTGGAATACGGTCTGAAGCTAATTATAAGGATAAATATTTCTTTTGGAACAATAACATATCTGCGCGGTACGGTATAAACAAGCAAGAAAGCAGGGAAGTTAGAAAAACCGATGATTTGTTCGAGATGAATTCCAATATAGGCTACAAGCCCGACGAATCATCTAACTGGTTTTATTCAGCGCGACTAAACTTTAAAACACAATTGACCAATGGATATAAGTATCCAAACACAGACGACCCCATTTCCAGGTTTATGGCACCGGGATATTTGTTTTTTGGTGGCGGAATGGAATACGGGAAAGATATCGAGGAGTTGTCTTTTTATTTCTCACCCTTAACGCTGAAAGCCACTTTTGTTTTTGATGAAGACCTTGCCAATGCCGGATCCTTTGGTGTTACTCCAGCGGTTTTGGATGTAGACGGAAACGTAATTATTGAAGGCGAGCGCACAAGACAAGAAGTTGGTATTTTATTGACAAATAGCTATAAAATGCAAGTGGTTGAAAATGTAGCCATGGTACATCAGGTTAATTTATATACCGATTATATCAATAATTTTGGTAACGTTGACCTGGATTGGAGAGTGGACTTCGATTTTAAAGTAAATAGTTTTATGAGGGCTACTTTAGGCTCGCATTTAAAGTACGATGACGACATAAAAACTTCTGTACCATCAGATATTGAAGGCGAGTTTGATGAGGCCGGTGCGAAAATACAATGGAAACAGTTCTTAGGCATTGGTTTCGCAATAGATTTTTAAAAAATAGGCTTTGCTTTTATTTTAAAAACTTGTTAACTTTTTATTGTTGATAAATTTTTAGAAGACTGATAATCAATTATTTAGGTGTTTTTACTTGTAAACCTTATGATTTTTATCATGTTCCAAGTTGAAAATTTTTAGTTAATTTATGGTTTGAAAATTAATCCATACTGAACTAAAAACTTAAACCGACTCATGAAAGCAAACCTTACCAAAAACCTACCTAAAACTTACACCCAAGACGAAGCGTTCAATGCCGCTTTAAAATACTTTAAAAATGATGATTTAGCTGCCCGCGTTTGGCTAAATAAATATGCCTTAAAAGATTCTGAAGGTAATATTTATGAGTTGACACCAAACGACATGCATCGCAGAATAGCTAAAGAAATAGCTCGGGTAGAAACTAAATATGCCAACCCTTTAAATGAAGACGACATCTTTAACCTAATTAAAGATTTTAAGTATATCGTACCACAAGGCAGCCCGATGGCAGGTATTGGTAACCCGTTTCAAATTGCATCACTTTCAAATTGTTTTGTGATAGGGAATTCTGGCGATTCGGATTCGTACGGTGGCATCATGAAAATTGATCAAGAGCAAGTGCAGCTCATGAAACGTCGTGGAGGTGTGGGTCACGATTTATCACATATTCGCCCCAAAGGCTCTGGGGTTAAAAATTCGGCTTTAACCTCAACGGGAATTGTGCCATTTATGGAACGCTATTCAAACTCTACAAGAGAGGTGGCGCAAGATGGTAGGCGCGGTGCGCTTATGTTGTCGGTATCTATCAATCATCCGGATTCCGAAGATTTTATAAATGCAAAACTAGAGCAAGGCAAGGTTACCGGCGCCAATGTATCGGTTAGAATTGACGACCAATTTATGAAAGCCGTTAAAAATGGAGCGCAATACACCCAAAAATATCCTATATTTTCTGAGGACCCTAAAGTGTCAAAAATAATTGAAGCAAATTCCCTTTGGAAAAAAATAGTACATAATGCATGGAAATCTGCCGAGCCCGGAATTTTGTTTTGGGACACGATAATCAATGAGTCTGTGCCGGATTGTTATGCCGATTTAGGCTATAAAACGGTTTCAACCAATCCTTGTGGCGAAATCCCGTTATGCCCTTATGATTCTTGCCGATTGTTGGCCATCAACCTGTTTTCTTATGTGGAAAATCCGTTTACAGATAAGGCTTCATTCAATTTCGATTTATTTAAAAAACACGTCGCTTTTGCACAGCGAATTATGGATGATATAATTGATTTGGAACTTGAAAAAATCGATAATATCTTAAGGAAGATTGATGCCGACCCAGAATTGGATGAGGTGAAAGGTACCGAGCGTAATTTGTGGATTAACATAAAAAGAAAAGCAGAAGAAGGCAGAAGAACCGGAGTTGGCATTACCGCCGAGGGCGATATGTTGGCGGCTTTAGGAATAAAATACGGCAGCGAAGAAGGTAACGCATTTTCTTTAGAAGTGCATAAAACCATTGCTATTGAGGCTTACCGAGCATCGGTGCATTTGGCAAAAGACCGCGGCCCATTTACGATTTTTGATGCCGAACGCGAAAAAAACAATCCGTTTATACAGCGTTTAAAAGAGGTCGACAGCAAATTGTATTACGAAATGCTGGAATACGGCAGACGCAATATTGCCTTATTAACCATTGCCCCAACGGGAACAACCAGTTTAATGACGCAAACCACCTCGGGCATCGAGCCGGTATTTATGCCGGTTTATAAACGCAGAAGAAAAGTGAACCCCAACGATAAAGACGTGCGCGTGGATTTTGTTGATGAGGTTGGTGATTCTTGGGAAGAATACGTGGTATTCCACCATCGTTTTAAGCAATGGATGGAGGTTAATGGCATTGATATATCAAAAAACTTTTCGCAAAGCGAATTGGATGAGTTGGTTAAAAAATCGCCATATTATCAAGCGACATCAAACGATGTGGATTGGTTGAGTAAAGTGAGCATGCAAGGTGCCATTCAAAAATGGGTGGACCACTCCATTAGTGTTACCATCAATTTGCCAAGTGATGTAAGCGAAGAATTGGTGGGCGAATTATATCTAAAAGCATGGGAAGTGGGCTGTAAGGGCGTTACCGTTTATAGAGACGGGTCGCGCTCGGGTGTTTTGATTTCGAATGAAGAAAAGAAAGATGAAGCCGATGATAAGTTAACGGCATTTCCTGTAAAACGCCCTGAAATTTTGGAAGCCGATGTGGTTCGTTTTCAAAATAATAAAGAAAAGTGGATTGCCTTTATTGGTTTGATAGAAGATAAGCCCTATGAAGTGTTTACGGGCCTTGTTGATGATGAAGATGGTATTTTAATTCCGCGTTGGGTTAACCAAGGATTGATCATTAAAAACAGAAACGACGATGGCACATCGCGATACGATTTTCAGTATAAAAACAAAAGAGGCTATAAAACCACTATTGAAGGCTTGTCGCATAAATTCAATCCGGAATTTTGGAACTATGCAAAATTGATTTCCAGCACACTGCGCCACGGTATGCCCATCGATAAAATTGTCGATTTAATTAATAGTTTACAATTAGATAGCGAGTCTATTAACACCTGGAAAAACGGTGTGGTACGTGCGTTAAAGCGCTATGTTGAAGATGGTACACAGGCCAAAGGGCAAAAGTGCGATAACTGTAAATCGCAAAACCTAATTTATCAAGAGGGCTGCTTAACCTGTAAAGATTGCGGATCTTCTAAATGCGGATAGAATAGAGTTTTTACTTGTAAAAAAGGAAGCCTATTTTGGCTTCCTTTTTGTTATGCAAATTCTTTCAAAATTAAAAGAAACGGGATACTAAAAAACAAGTCAATAAGATATAAAAAAGAGAACAGTTTTAAGGTTGAAATGCCCAAATTCTTATAAAAAATAAGTTTTCGTTTGGCACGGGTTTCATTTAAAAGATACCATAAAAAGGCAACCAAAAACAATTTTACGATGGCAATAGGTACGATTTCATATTGTAAAAAAGATAAAAATGTATTTATGCCAAAAGACCATAAAATGAGTGGTCTGTAAAAAACGAATATGGAAAATAATTGCTGCACAAGTACTTAAATAACGCACTTGGTAAAAAAATATTCTAATAATTCAATTATATGAACTGTAGGATAGTACTAAAAATTCATAAATTATCGTATTTTTGGCTACCAATAAAATAGGCAGATGTTAGAGAAATTACAAATAGTAAAACAACGTTTTGATGAGGTTAGCGATTTAATTATCCAACCCGATATTATTACCGACCAAAAGCGTTATGTCGAGCTAAATAGAGAGTACAAAGACTTGCGAATTCTTATGGATAAGCGCGAGCAGTATATAGAATTTACCAATAATTTAGCTGAAGCTGAAGAGATTATTTCTGATGGAAGTGATGTAGAAATGGTTGATATGGCCAAAATGCAATATGATGAAGCCAAGGAAGGCATCGCGAGGTTAGAGGAAGAAATTAAAGTTCTTTTAATACCTAAAGACCCTGAAGATGCTAAAAATGCCGTAGTAGAATTACGTGCGGGTACGGGCGGTGACGAAGCCAGTATTTTTGCGGGCGATTTGTTTAGAATGTACACCAAATATTGCGAAAGTAAAGGATGGAAGGTTGATACCGTTGATTTTAGCGAAGGCACCAACGGTGGTTTTAAGGAAATCCAATTTGAGGTTTCTGGCGATGATGTTTACGGTACGCTTAAATTTGAAGCCGGTGTGCACCGCGTACAACGTGTACCGCAAACCGAAACCCAAGGGCGCGTGCATACCAGTGCCGCTACCGTAATGGTATTTCCGGAGGCCGAGGAGTTTGATGTAGAGATTGACCCAAAAGATGTGCGCATCGATTTTTTCTGTTCGTCCGGTCCAGGTGGGCAATCGGTAAACACAACCTATTCTGCGGTACGTTTAACGCACGAACCCACAGGATTGGTGGCCCAATGTCAAGACCAAAAATCGCAGCATAAAAACAAGGAGAAAGCATTTAAAGTGTTGCGTTCGCGTTTATACGAAATGGAGTTGGCAAAAAAGAATGCTGAAGATGCCGAAAAGCGAGGTAGCATGGTGTCTTCGGGCGATAGATCTGCTAAAATTAGAACCTATAATTATTCACAGGGGCGTGTAACAGACCACAGAATTGGTTTAACACTTTACGATTTAAGCAATATTATGAATGGTGATATTCAAAAAATAATAGACGAATTGATGTTGGCTGAAAACACAGAGAAGTTAAAGGCCAATGATGATGTTATTTAAAACTAATTTAACAACTAATACACTAATAAGTTCTATTGCTTTTCGTTTGAGTAAGTAAATGCAAACTATTTGTGAATTCGTGGCAAGAAAAACATGACTACACTACAGCTAACTAACCAAATCAAAAAAAAGCAATCCTTTCTTTGCATAGGATTGGATGTCGATTTGAATAAAATCCCACCGCATCTTTTAAAAGTAGACGACCCCATTTTTGCATTCAATAAAGCCATTATCGATGCGACGCATCATTTATGCGTAGCCTACAAACCCAATACGGCGTTTTATGAGGCTTACGGATTGAAAGGTTGGAAATCTTTAGAGAAGACCATTCGTTATTTAAACGAAAAACACCCCGAAATTTTTACCATTGCCGATGCCAAACGCGGCGATATCGGAAACACAAGCACCATGTACGCCAAAGCTTTTTTAGAGGATTTAGCCTTCGATTCTGTTACGGTTGCGCCTTATATGGGTAAAGATTCTGTGGAACCCTTTTTAGCTTTTAAGGATAAACATACTATTCTTTTAGCTTTAACCTCAAATCAAGGGGCGTTCGATTTTCAAACCAAATCAATTGATGGAAAGGAGTTGTACAAACAGGTTTTGGAAACCTCGAAAACTTGGGAGAATTCTCAGAATTTAATGTACGTTGTTGGCGCTACTAAAGCTGAATATTTAGCAGATATTAGACAAATTATTCCAGATAGTTTTTTGTTGGTTCCCGGTGTTGGGGCGCAAGGAGGCAGTCTTCAAGCCGTTTGTAAATACGGCATGAATGCGCAAGTGGGATTGCTTATTAATTCTTCCCGTGGGATTATCTATGCTTCAAATGAAAGCGATTTTGCCGAAGCCGCTGCTTTAAAAGCCTTGGAACTTCAAAAGGAAATGGCTGTTGAATTGAACCGTTATTCCGAGGCATGATAAAAGCCTGCATTGAGCGCAGTCGAAATGTGGGAGTCTCTATAAATAATAGAAAGATTGCCACAGAAAATTATAAATTTTCTTCGCAATGACGAAACAAATTCAAGACCAACTCCAACGTAAACTTCAATTAAAAACAACACCAAGGCGCATCGTATCTTTAGTGCCAAGTCAAACCGAATTGCTGGTCGATTTGGGTTTAGAAGCCAATATTGTTGGGGTAACTAAATTCTGCGTTCACCCCGTTCACTTAAAAAAAACGAAAGCCATAGTTGGTGGTACAAAGCAGATACATATTGATAAAATAAGAAGTTTAAACCCAGATGTTATTCTTTGTAACAAAGAAGAAAACACAAAAGAAATTGTTGAGGCTTGCGCCCGAATATGCAATACACATGTGTCTGATATTTTTACGATTGAAGATAGTTTGGAGTTGATTCATCAATACGGAATGCTTTTCAACAAAAATGAAGATGCTCTAAAAATTGTAAACCACATTAAAAAAGAAACGGACAATTTTAAAACCTTCATTCAAAAAAAACCCACTTTAAAAGTGGCTTATTTTATTTGGAAAAATCCGTGGATGGTGGCTGCAAACAATACGTTTATTAATTATTTGCTGGCGTTAAATCATTTAAAAAACGTTTACGAAACCCAAAATCGTTACCCGGAAATAGAACTTAACAACACAGCAATAAACAAAGAAGTAGATGTGGTTTTATTATCCACCGAACCCTTTCCGTTTAACCATTCGCATAAAAAAGAGGTGCAAGCATTCTATCCCAATGCTAAAGTTGTTATAGCAGACGGAGAAATGTTTTCATGGTACGGCTCAAGACTTACAAAAGCATTTGCATATTTTAAAAACTTGCGCTTAAATCTTGAGGCGTTTCAAGCTTTGTAGTATCCTCTACAAAATTTGCAATTTTAGTTTCCAATTCCTTTAAACTAATTAATTTACTGAGGTTGGGTTTAATTTTTCCAACTCGACAAAACTGTGGTTTCATAACGTTCTTTGTTTATATATAAAGTACGTGAAAATCAGTTTTTTAGATGTCATCTAAAAGTTAAAAAATTGTAAAATTTTTGGTCTTAAATTAAGAGGAATTTCGGGTTAAATCCCTGGACAGATATTTTAACCTGTTAAGTTTGTTTAGAAGTTTAATGGCTCTGTATTCTGAAATATCGCTTAAAGCACAATCTGTTTGACGAAAATTATAAGCTTGCTCAACAAGTTCCTTATAGCGTTTATTGAGCTTTGTTTGATTGCTTTTTATGATATCGATTCTGTTCATTTTTTACTGTTCTGAAAATCAAGCTATTAAATATACATTTTTTATTTTGAACTACGAAGAAGCTAGCTGTTATTTTTTAAGTGAAATGAAAATAATACACATATTGCAATGATTTGTCAATACAGATTATTCATGTTTAGTAATTTTAGTACACGATTTGTCGTTCAATACGTTACTTAAATCAAAATATAATTTGGTTGAGGGTACACAGATAAACAAACGAGGAGGAATCTTATAAATATAAGATTTCCCCTTGTTCATTTCGAATTATTTATAAACTGATTGAACCATTAAAAACAATAAAAATATTTTCGTGGCTTTTGATGGTGTATAAACGAGTTGCGTAGATTTATTCAATATTCAATATTCAATATTCAATATTCAATATTCAATAACCAATAGAATGTTTTTAATCCTGCAAAGCAAAAACCTTTTTTAATAAATCAGTCGTTCTCGACGATAGTTTGGTGCGTATGTCTTTTTCTTCAACCGCAATCATGGTGTAAACGCCTTTTAAAGCTTCGCCGGTAACATAATCGGTTAAATCGGGGTTTACATTATTGGTAAACGGGATGTTGTTGTATTTGTTTATCAGGTTGTTCCAAATCTCATCGGCACCAACTTTACTAAACGAATTTTTTATCACCGGGTTGAACTTATCGTATAAAGCGGTTTGCGTTTTATTGGTTAAATATTGGGTTGCGGCATCGTCGTTTCCCAATAAAATGGTTTTGGCATCGGCAAACGTAATGTCTTTCACCGCACTTACAAAAATAGGCGTGGCTTCTTTAACGGCGTCTTCGGCAGCTCTGTTAAGTACTTTTAAACCTTCGTCAGCTAACTTGCTCAAACCAATATCGCGAAGTGCTTTATCGACCTTTTGTAATTCTTCGGGCAACAAAATCTTAACCAATTCATTTTTATAAAAACCATCGGTTTGGGTTAATTTGGTAACTTGTTTGTCTATTCCAAAATCCAGGGCTTGTCGTAATCCAGACGCTATTTCGGCATTTCCAAGGCTTCCGTTTTGCGGCAATTGTTTGGCTATTTCTTGTAATTCTGCACAAGCCGTTAGGTTGATAATTAATAAGACTGCTAATAATTTACGAATCATAATTATTGTTTTATATATTTAACAAAGATATATTTTTACAGATGAAGTTATTCCAAATACAATGCCTAATATTTTGTGTTGCACTGTTTAATTGTGAAGCCAATAAAAAGAAAGACGTCGAGAAACCAATCGAAAAACCAACACAATTTATTACGGTTTTGGGCATTGCACAAGATGCTGGGTTTCCTCAAATTAATTGCGATAAAGCCTGTTGTAAAGCCTTTTATGATGGCGAAGAGCCAAAGAAATTAATTTCGTGCTTAGGTTTGGTGGATTTAGATGCCAACAAAAAATGGCTGTTTGATGCCACACCGGATATTGCAGCGCAAACACAGTTACTTAAAGCACATTTAAATAATGATAAGGTGATTGATGGCGTGTTTTTAACCCATGCGCATATTGGGCATTACACGGGATTGATGCATTTTGGAAGAGAGGCTTTGGGCGGAAATCACATTCCGGTTTATGCGATGCCAAAAATGAAAACATATTTGGAAAATAACGGTCCGTGGAGCCAATTGGTAAGTTTGAATAATATTGAATTAAAACCGCTTCAGCATGATTCTACAGTTGTATTGCATTCAAAATTAAAAGTAACGCCCTTTTTGGTGCCGCATCGCGATGAATATTCCGAAACGGTAGGCTATAAAATTGAAGGACAAAATAAATCGGTATTATTTATTCCCGATATTAATAAGTGGGAACAATGGAAACGTCATATTATTGAAGAAGTTAAGAAAGTAGATTATGCATTTTTAGATGCTTCCTTTTTTAGAGATGGCGAATTGGAAAGGGATATGAGCAAAATACCGCATCCGTTTACCACCGAAACCACAACCCTGTTTGAAAACGAATCAAAAGAAACGAAAAACAAAATACAGTTTATTCATTTTAACCATACCAATCCTACTTTAAAAGATAATCACAGATTAAAGGATAGCATTCAAAATTTAGGCTTTAATTTTGCTAAAGAAGGTGTTATTTATGGATTGTAGCTTTAAATAAAACTGATATAAAAAAAGGCATCTAGGGAGCAGATGCCTTTGGGTAAAACTTCAATGGCCTAATTAGTTGCTTAGGTTTTATTGATGTTTTATGTTTAGACACCGCCAAAATATAAAAGTCACATTTTATATGCGAATTGCAAAATATTTAGATTTTTTAGCTTTAGAAAATTCAATTTAAATGGGCTAATTTTTTGAATATTCCGTAAATTTGACACACTAAATTCAAGATTCTTTAAGAATGATACAAACAGCACCTTATAAACCAAAATATAAAGTAAGAATAGTAACCGCAGCATCGCTTTTTGATGGGCACGATGCCTCTATAAATATCATGCGGCGCATTATTCAAGCAACTGGTGTTGAAGTGATTCATTTGGGGCACGATCGCAGCGTTGATGAAGTTGTAAATACGGCCATTCAAGAAGATGCCAATGCCATTTGTTTAACCTCGTACCAAGGTGGGCATAACGAGTATTTTAAGTATATGTTCGATTTGCTTAAAGAACGAGGTGCAGGACATATTAAAATTTTTGGCGGCGGCGGCGGTGTTATTCTTCCTAGCGAAATCAAGGATTTGATGGACTATGGCATTACGCGCATTTATTCGCCCGATGATGGTCGCGAAATGGGCTTGCAAGGTATGATTAACGATTTGGTAAAGGAGTCAGATAGCCCCACTCCAGCTCTCCCCAAAGGGGAGAGGGTTAAAGAATCTCTTAAAAACAAAAAAGTCAATACAATTGCTCGTTTGATTTCTTTAGCAGAAAATAGACATTCGGAGTTTGAGGAAGTTTTTAGCTCGGTAAATTCCTCCCTTACGGGGAGGTTAGGTGGGGCTTCTCCCATTCTGGGAATTACAGGAACCGGTGGTGCAGGAAAATCCTCTTTGGTTGATGAATTGGTACGTCGTTTTTTAATCGATTTTCCAGAGAAAACCGTGGGACTGATTTCTGTCGACCCTTCAAAACGCAAAACTGGAGGCGCGCTTTTAGGCGATAGAATTAGAATGAATGCGATTAACTCACCACGCGTTTATATGCGCAGTTTGGCAACGCGTCAATCTAACTTATCCATATCAAAACACGTCAATGAAGCCGTTGAGGTTTTAAAAGCGGCCGAGTATGATTTGATTATTCTGGAAACCTCGGGAATCGGTCAATCTGATACCGAAATTACAGATCATTCCGATGTGTCGTTGTATGTGATGACGCCAGAATTTGGTGCTGCCACGCAATTGGAGAAAATCGATATGTTGGATTTTGCGGATTTAGTTGCTATCAACAAATTTGATAAACGAGGCTCGCTTGATGCCTTGCGCGATGTGAAAAAGCAATACATGCGTAACCATCAACTTTGGGAAGTCAATAAAGACGATTTACCTGTTTTTGGAACCATCGCATCTCAGTTTAACGACCCGGGAATGAACACGCTTTATAAAGCTGTTATGGATAAATTGGTTGAAAAGACGGATGCCGATTTAAAGTCGACGTTTGAGATTTCTCAAGAAATGAGCGAAAAGATTTTTGTGATTCCTCCTTCACGAACACGTTATTTATCTGAAATTGCAGAGAGTAATCGTGCCTATGATAATAAAGCAAAAGAGCAAGTTGAGGTAGCCCAAAAACTCTACGGCATTTATAAAACAATTTGTAGCGTTGCTCTTATTTCGAACGAAAGTGAGAAATCTCATTTGAATAAATTTGGAATCAATCAGGATGAGATTCTTCAAGCTGTTCAAGATGATAAAAAAGATTTTATTAAACTGCTTTTCGCAGAATTCGATAGCGTAAAATTAAATTTAGATCCATACAATTGGGAAGTGATTACGGGCTGGGATGAAAAAGTAAACAAATACAAGAATCCCATCTATTCGTTCAAGGTAAGAGATAAGGAAATTAAAATTGAAACACATACCGAGTCGCTTTCGCATGTGCAAATCCCTAAAGTAGCTTTGCCAAAATACCAGGCTTGGGGCGATATTTTACAATGGTGTTTACAAGAAAATGTTCCGGGCGAATTTCCGTATACCTCAGGTCTGTATCCGTTTAAAAGAACAGGAGAAGATCCTGCAAGAATGTTTGCTGGCGAAGGTGGTCCGGAACGTACCAACAGGCGTTTTCATTATGTAAGTGCAGGATTGCCAGCCAAACGTTTGTCTACCGCTTTTGATAGTGTAACGCTTTATGGCAACGACCCGGATTTGCGTCCGGATATTTATGGTAAAATTGGAAATGCAGGCGTTTCTATTTGCTGTTTAGACGATGCTAAAAAACTCTATTCTGGTTTTGATTTAGCACATGTGATGACATCCGTAAGTATGACCATTAATGGTCCCGCACCTATGTTGTTGGGCTTTTTTATGAATGCTGCCATCGACCAACAATGTGAACTTTACATTAAAGAGCATGGTTTGGAAACCGAGGTTGAAGCTAAAATAGCTAAAATTTATAAAGGCAAAGAAAGACCTAAATACAATGGCCAATTACCTGAAGGAAACAATGGTTTAGGTTTAATGCTTTTAGGTGTTACCGGAGATCAAGTGTTAGCAGCAGATGTTTATGCAGAAATTAAAAAGAACACGATTGCTCAAGTTCGTGGTACCGTTCAAGCCGATATTTTAAAAGAAGACCAAGCACAAAACACCTGTATTTTTTCTACGGAATTCGCGCTGCGATTAATGGGTGATGTACAAGAATATTTTATTGAGAATAACGTTCGTAATTTTTATTCGGTTTCTATTTCCGGGTACCATATTGCCGAAGCGGGTGCAAACCCCATTACCCAATTGGCATTAACCTTATCCAACGGGTTCACTTACGTGGAATATTATTTAAGCCGAGGCATGGACATTAACAAGTTTGGTCCGAACCTATCGTTTTTCTTTTCAAACGGTATCGACCCAGAATACGCGGTAATTGGTCGTGTTGCCCGTAAAATTTGGGCCAAAGCCATGAAACATAAATATGGCGCCAATGCCAGGGCACAAATGTTAAAATACCACATTCAAACCTCCGGACGAAGTTTGCACGCCCAGGAAATTGATTTTAACGATATCCGTACCACACTTCAAGCGCTTTATGCGATTTACGACAACTGTAATTCGTTGCATACCAATGCCTACGATGAGGCGATAACCACACCAACCGAAGAATCGGTTCGTCGTGCTATGGCCATTCAGTTGATTATTAATAAAGAATTAGGACTGGCTAAAAACGAAAACCCCATACAAGGCTCTTTTATTATTGAAGAATTAACCGATTTGGTTGAAGAAGCAGTGCTTTTGGAATTTGATAGAATTACGGAACGCGGTGGCGTTTTAGGAGCTATGGAAACCATGTACCAACGCAGTAAAATACAGGAAGAAAGCTTGTATTATGAAACCTTGAAGCACAATGGCGATTTTCCGATTATTGGGGTAAATACGTTTTTAAGTTCAAAAGGCTCCCCAACCATTATTCCCAAAGAAGTGATTCGTGCCACTGAAGATGAAAAGCAATTTCAAATTAAAACCTTAGAGAATTTACATAAGGCCAATGATACAAAAGCGTTATTAAAAGACCTTCAAAACAAGGCCGTAAATAATGAAAATATTTTTGAAGCTTTAATGGATGTTTGTAAAGTGTGCTCTTTAGGTGAAATTACTTCAGCGCTATTTGAAGTGGGTGGGCAGTACAGACGAAATATGTAAGCAGAGAACCACTTTTCGTTTTTTACGAAAGGGAGGTGCATGGTTTTAGTTGCCAATTACATCAAAAAATAAAAAATCCCAGATTACATATGTAATCTGGGATTTTTTATTTGCGTCGTTTATAAGAACCTTACAATAAGTGCTTTTTTCTAAGCTCTTAAAGGTTGATTGGTAATCAAATCGATATATTGATTAACCTTGTTTTTAAGTTCTTTTCTGTGGGTAATAAAATCTAAAAATCCGTGTTCCAATAAAAATTCGGAGGTTTGGAAACCTTCAGGCAATTCTTTTCCTGTGGTGTCTCTTACAATACGCGGTCCTGCAAAACCTATTAAAGCACCGGGTTCGGCAATGTTGATATCGCCCAACATGGCAAATGAGGCTGTTGTGCCTCCCGTTGTGGGGTCGGTACAAAGCGAAATATAGGGTATGCCGGCATCGGCTAATTGAGCCAGTTTTACCGATGTTTTTGCCAACTGCATTAATGATAAAGCAGCTTCCATCATACGTGCGCCTCCAGATTTAGAGATAATCATAAAAGGCAGTTTGTTTTTTAAGGCATAGTCTGCTGCACGTGCAATTTTTTCGCCAACAACGCTACCCATTGAGCCTCCAATAAAAGCAAAATCCATACAGGAAACCACTAAATCTTTTCCTTTTGATTTACCTACCGCACTTCGTACGGCATCCTTTAATTTGGTTTTATTCTGTGCTGCTTTTAAACGGTCGGGGTATTTTTTGGTGTCGACGAATTTAAGGGGGTCTTTAGATTCTAAATTGGCATCTAATTCTTTAAACTTATTGTCGTCGAAAAGAATTTCGAAGTATTCTTTACTGCCAATTCTAACATGGTAACCATCTTCTGGACTTACGTAAAAATTCTGTTCTAATTCTTTGGTATCGACAATTTTGCCCGTTGGCGATTTGTACCAAAGTCCTTTTGGGGTGTCTTTTTTTTCTTGAGTACTGGTATGTATTCCTTTATCTTTTCTTTTAAACCAAGACATAATGACTTACGATTTTAGATTTATGATTGCAAATTTTGATGTATTTGCAAACTGCGTTAGGGATTGAGGCATTTGTTGAAGCTCTCCCAATTTTTATTGGGAAGCGACTGCCGAAAGCCCGACCACAAAATTAAACCTTTATTTTAATTTTGTGGTAACGCCATGGTAATTTTATTAACTAAATTCCAATAATAGGTTTGTAATATAATGTTTTTGTGTGATATAAATAAAAAAAGATCTTGTAGCAATACAAGACCTTTTGTGTGTTGTGTAACAATTGACCTGGGTTATAAGGTGTTTACGTTATTTAAATCTTCGAATGCCTTTTTTAAGCGTGCTACAAATGTTTTTTCGCCTTCGCGCAGCCAAACTCTTGGGTCGTAATATTTTTTGTTTGGTACATCATCGCCATCCGGATTGCCTATTTGCGATTTTAAATATTCGGATTTTTCGCCCATATAGTCGCGGATACCACTCATAAATGCGTATTGTAAATCGGTATCGATATTCATTTTTATTACACCGTAGCTGATGCCTTCGCGAATTTCTTCCACCGTTGAACCGGAGCCGCCGTGGAAGACAAAATCGATATGATTATGCTCTACACCGTATTTTTTAGAAACATATTCTTGCGAATTCTTTAATATTTTTGGTGTTAGCTTAACGTTTCCTGGTTTGTAAACCCCGTGCACGTTACCAAATGCCGCAGCAATGGTAAACTGGTCGCTTACTTTGCTCAACTCCTCGTAAGCGTAAGCCACTTCTTCGGGCTGTGTGTATAGTTTAGAATCGTCTACATCGGTGTTGTCTACACCGTCTTCTTCACCACCTGTAATACCTAATTCAATTTCCAAGGTCATGCCCATTTTAGACATGCGCTTTAAATAGGTTTTACAAATTTCAATGTTTTCTTCTAAAGGTTCTTCGGAAAGGTCGATCATGTGCGAACTGAACAATGATTTCCCGGTTTCCTTAAAATGTACCTCGCTGGCATCCAATAAACCATCAATCCAAGGCAATAGTTTTTTTGCACAGTGATCGGTATGTAAAATTACAGGAACACCATAAGCCTCTGCCAATGTATGTACATGTTTTGCACCGGCAACGGCACCGGCGATGGCCGCTTTTTGCCCATCGTTACTTAGTCCTTTGCCTGCATTAAATTGTGCGCCACCATTTGAAAATTGAATGATTACCGGAGCGTTTAAGTCCCTAGCAGTTTCCAAAACACCATTTATAGTATCCGAACCAATAACGTTAACAGCAGGAAGTGCATAATTATTAGCTTTTGCGTGGTTAAAAATAGCTTGTACTTCTAAGCCTGTTGCAACACCTGGTTTTATATTGTGTCCCATATTTTTTTATTTAATTGATTAATAATTAGTATTTTCAAAAGTAATCAATTTTTAAATAATTTGCTTTGTTTTTGATGAGTTAAACGGCTATTATAACACTAAAACGTTATAGTTTATTTGATGAATCTGGTTTCCGCTTTAGCGAGAACAACAGTTTGATTCGCAACTTTAACACAGGATTTTGGGGCGTGATTTTGAGAATTAAAACGGATAGTTGATACCAATATTATACACGGCATTGGCAAAGTTGTAATCGTTAAACCAACGGTTTTGGGCTCTGTAAGAAGGGTCGTAAGTTTTAAAGCCGATATCGAAACGGAACACAAAAAAACTAAAGTCGTAACGAAAACCAAAACCAGAACCAATGGCGATATCCTTTAGGGAACTGAAACCGGTAAAGGTTGCGTTGTCGTCATTTACATCGTCGAGGGCATTCCAAATGTTTCCTGTATCAATAAAAACAGCCCCGTTTAATTTTTCGAATATATTAAAACGCTGCTCTACACTAAAAGCCAATTTTAGGTTGGCCTCGTTAAACTCATCTGAGGTTTCTGAGCTTCCCGGACCTAAGCCATAAGCGGTCCAAGCCCGATTATCGTTGGCACCACCGGCAAAGAAACTTTTGGAAAAAGGAATGCTGGACGAGTTGCCGTAAGGTATGGCAATACCAAAAAAACCGCGCAATGCCAACACGTTTTTTCTGCCTAAATCCCAGTGTTTAACATAGTCAAATTCCGTTTTAATGTATTGCGAATAGGCCACGTTAAAAAGCTCATAGCGATTGTTGGCATTTTTATTTAGTCCCAAAAGCTTTGAAGCGTTGGCAAGCAAATTTCCTGCGGCTTCTACCTTAAAACGGAAAATTGAAAAATCTTCGTCAAATAGGTTTTGGCGTTTATCTTGTATAAAACTAAAACTCGATGAAAAAATCAGGTTGTTTTCGGTGAGTCGCTTTTTGCGTTCGTCAATACTGTTTACGGTTTTGTAATCGGTTGGATTACTGGTTTCAAAACTGTTGTCGTTAATAACCAAATCGATAAAATCATCGGCGCTTTCCTGAATTAAAATTTCGTTACCGTTATCGTCTAAAGTGATAAATTCGGGTGGGGTATTATACGAGTCTAAAGCGATATTTTCTAAAGTTCTATACGCGTTTTGATAGATGCCAAAATAATTCCCAACATTGAGGTTTCTAACATACTGCACATTAAATAAATCGAGCCTGTTGGTGCCGATACTGGTAGGATTCCATTTGTAATTAAATGTTCCCGTAAAGGTTTGTTTGTCTAAACCTATGTTGGTTTGACTGGTTGCCGATAAACTAATCCTGGTTTTTGGCAACATGTATTTCGGGATGATATTTTCGGTATAAAACGGTGAAAATAACCGTGGGATAGTCAGTTTTAAATCGACACCAATTTCATTAATGTCAAAAAACTGTTTGCTATTGTTGCTTGCATCATCTGAGGCACCAATGGCACCAATGGCCGAAATTTCAAAAGTTTCCGCACCTCTAAAAATATTTCTTATAAGCAAACTAGGGTTTAACGAAAACCCGATGGCTTGAATGTTGCTTTTAGAAACTTCGGCGCTAAAGCCCAAACCGAATTTTTTTAAAGGCGTTAAATGAATGTTTGCGGTTAGGGTAGAGTCGAGGTTTTCAATATAATTTATATCCGGATATTTAAAGGTGCGCAATTCGCTAATGTGCCTGTACGAGCGGGTGCGGTCCAAATCTTTAAAAATAGTTCCCGGATTAATAAATACAGCATCTGTTAATGCTTTTGGCCGGTACCGCATTTTGTTGAAACTGTATAGTTTGTAACTATTATAGGATATGGAATCCTGAAATGGTTCGTTTCTGTTTTCAAACGTGTAGTCGGTAAAAATATTAACGTCTTTTATTTTATAAACCTTAAAAGGCCTGCGTATAACGGAATCTTGTGTTCTAATGGCTCGATTTTGAATGATAACATCGATGTTGGCTTTTTTATTGGTATTAATCGTATCAACATTAAACATAATATAATCTTGATTGAAATGAAATACACCAGAATTGCGCATTTGGGTGGCAATGCGGTTGCGCTCAAGTCCTAAATTAGCATAAACCAATTGATCGTTTTGTTTAATAATAGCACGTTGCTTACCATGTTTGTACAACGAATCTATAATAGGCGATTTAATGTTTTTTGTAATGGAATCAATAATATAGGGTTTGCCGTGTTTAACAAAATAATCAATACTTGCGCGTTGGTTGTCTTTTTTGCTTATTTCGTAATCTACTTCCACATTGCTCCAACCGTTAAACTTATAATAAGACTCTAATCGCTTTGTGCTTTTTAGGGTTTTTTCCTCGTTGACAATTACTGGTGGCTCTCCTGTGTTTTTTAGCCAATTATTAAATCCTAAAGCCGAGGCCTTAATTTTGTCAACTTGTTTTTGTGAGTATGCTTTTTTTAAACGCTCTCGTCTTTTTGGTTTTTTGTCTAACCAAGCTTCAAAAATAGAATCTCGGTTTGGGCGGGCTAGATTGTAAATGTTCAGTCTTAAATTACCAATTAACGGAAGCCTGCTGTTTGGTTTTTGGTGCAGTAAATTGGTTATTGTTTCGGTATTGTTTTTTTTGTCGTTTACGTAAACGGTGTTTTCTACAAGTAGGTGCTCGTCATCTGCAACTCTTTTAACCGTATTACAAGAGGTGATATATCCTGCAATAAAAAATAATAGTAGTATTTTTAAGAATTGTTGTTGCAAACGAAATTATATTTAATTCAAATTATAGTTTAAAAGTTTGTTTCAATTAAAAGAAATAATAAATGCTTATTGTAAGCTCAAAAATACATTATTTCCTTAGAAAAACACCTAAATAATTTAAGTGAGATGTAACCTTTATAATATTTTTCATTTCTTTATAAAATTAAAATGAATCCAGCTTATTTAAGCGTTTTTTTGCCCATTGAAAAACGATAAATAGGTTTATAAAACTAATGATTGATATGCTCTCAAAAAACCAGATAAAATTAATAACGCGTTTAAAGCAAAAAAAATATAGATTGCAACATGGTTTTTTTGTTGTTGAGGGTATAAAAACAATCCAAGAACTATTGCAGTCTGAATTCGGGCTTTACGCCTTATTTACGACTGAAACCTTCAATATTGATGCCAAAGGCGAAGTTTTAATTACCGAAACGGAATTAAAGCGTATTAGTTTTTTAACCACGCCCAATAAAGCCCTGGCCGTTTTTAAAATACCAACACCAAAACCTATAAATACAAACGGA
Organism: Hwangdonia sp.; assembly: GCF_048381975.1. Lineage (NCBI taxonomy): Bacteria > Pseudomonadati > Bacteroidota > Flavobacteriia > Flavobacteriales > Flavobacteriaceae > Hwangdonia > Hwangdonia sp. Next base: position 668,724 of record NZ_JBLWYT010000001.1, read on the forward strand.
TTAATTGTGGCACTTGACGCTATAAGGGACCCCGGAAATTTGGGCACTATTATAAGACTTTGCGATTGGTTTGGCATTACCGATTTGGTTTGTAGCAACGAAACGGTTGATTGTTTTAATCCCAAAGTGATACAAGCAACCATGGGCTCAATAAGCAGGGTAAATATAAATTATGTGGATTTGGCTGCGTTTTTAAACGAAACAAATTTACCTGTTTTTGGTGCTTTTATGGAAGGCAAAAGCGTTTACACTAAGCAATTGCCAGATTCTGCAATTCTTGTAATGGGCAATGAAGCCAACGGTGTTTCAAAAGAAGTTGAGGCAATAATAACCGAAAAAATTTCTATCCCAAGATTTGGCGATTTACAAGCTACCGAAAGTTTAAACGTTGCCACCGCAACCGCTATTTTATTGAGTGAATTTAGAAGAGGGGGAAACTGATTTTATTGAAACGTAAAATTAATAAAAACCCCACGTGTTTTCATGCTGGCAATATTACCGGTCCATGGGCTATTGGGGTCAGAATCCCTAATAAGCTCATCGTTTATGGCAAAAAGCCCACGAATTGAAGGGGTGAATTTAAAATTGTACAAATACAAATCGATGCCAAAACCAAGTTCGTAAAACAGCATGTTTTTCTTGGTTCTAAATTGCCCGTTGCTATTGTCGTTCGGGTTGGTTTCGTTGCTCGAAAGATTTAAAGCCGTTGAAAACCCGCCAACAATAAACGGTTTAAAATTATTAATGCGCTTGGTTGAAAATTTTACCAATAACGGAATATGGATGTATGTGGATTTTACTTCTCTGGTTAAATCGGAGTTATTCAAATCTGGAACACCTTCAAAATAGGTTTGACTGTAATACAGCTCTCGGGTTGTAATTAATAAACCGGGTTCCAATCGTAAATCGATAAACTTGTTTATACGTAAGTTTCCTATTAAACCCACACTAAAACCTGGGCTTCTTTTTACATAGATATCACGTAAATCTTCGTTGTAATCAAAATTAAAATCGTAATTGTTGATGCCTAAAAAATAGCCCCAACGCAATAAATTGTTATCTGTTGAACCTCTTCCTTGATTAGCATCATAAGTCACCTTTTCTTTTTTAAACAGCTGTGCATTAGAAGTTTGAGCTACTAAAAGGAATGCTAATAACAGAAAAAGGTGTTTCATTTTTATTGTTTTGATGCTGTATAGATTGTCGCTACCCCAAAGGTTTGCGGGAAATCTTCAACATTAATAAACCCAATTTCCCGTAAAATATTGTTTAAAGCTTCACCATAAGGAAAAACCGATGCCGATTCGCACAAGTATTTATAGGCGCTTCTATCTTTAGAAAAAACTCTACCAATTAGCGGTAAAATATTTTTGGTATAAAAATTATAGCCTTGTTTGTAGGGTGTCTTATCGGGCATTGAAGTTTCTAAAATCACAAAAATACCATTGGGTTTTAATACGCGCAGTATTTCCTTTAACCCATTTTCCAAGGTTTCAAAATTACGTACACCAAAGGCAACGGTAATGGCATCAAAGGTATTGTCTTTAAAAGGCATGTTTTCAGAATCGCCCAAAACCATTTCTATTTTTTGCTCTAAGCCTTTCTTTTTAATTTTTTCTTTACCAATATCCAGCATGCCACTGCTTATATCTAAACCAACAATTTTTGTGGCATTGGTTTCTGCAAGATTTATGGCTAAATCGCCGGTTCCGGTGGCAATATCCAATATGGTTTCAGGTTGTTTTTCTTTGACCAATTTAACCACTTTTTTGCGCCATTTAATATCAATTCCAAAAGAAATGACACGATTTAACCCGTCGTAATCACCAGAAATGGTATCAAACATTTTGGTAACCTGTTCCTTTTTACCTAATTCGCTGTTTTTGTATGGCTTTATTTTTGACAAATCTGTAAATTTTGGACAAACGTACATAATTTATTTTAACTTTAATATATTCGGATAAAGTCAAAATAAATTATGTAGGTTATCCCAGTCAAAATTATTAAAATAAATACAACTTGGGAAAATATAAACTTTTACAAAGTCAATATGCAATAGGTTTACAAATATTATATTGACTATAAGTGAGGTAGCAATATTTATTTTATAGTATATTTGTAGTACTTTTTATGATAAATAAATAATGAAAATAATTATTGCTGGAGCTGGTGAAGTTGGATTTCATTTAGCAAAATTATTGTCTTACGAATCTCAAGAGATTACCTTAATAGACACCAATAAAGAATGTCTTGCCTACGCCGATACCCATTTAGATATAAAAGTTCTTAAAGGCGATGCCACATCAATTGCTATTTTAAAGGAAGCACGAGTTGAATCGAGCGACCTGTTAATTGGTGTAACAGCCTCTGAAACCACAAATATTACCATTTGTGTTTTGGCCAAACAATTGGGCTCAAAACGTACTATTGCCAGAATTTCCAATACCGAATTTATAAACCATAAAGATGAAGTTGGCTTTATACGATTTGGAATCGATGAACTTATTTCCCCTGAAGCTTTGGCGGCTTCGGAAATTGAGCTTTCACTGAAGCAATCTTCATTTAACGATAATTACGAGTTTGAAGAAGGCGCACTTACCATGGCGGGTTTAACTTTGTCTAAAGAAGCGTCCTTTGTTGGGAAAAAAGTAAAACAAGCGGCTAAAATATTTCCGGAAATCCACTTTGTGCCTATTGCCATTCAGCGTGCAGGCACCCAGTTTACTATCATTCCGCGCGGAGACACCTTATTTAAAGAAGGCGATAACGTGGTGTTTGTAACCTCTGAAGGTGGCGCTGAAGAACTGTGTAAACTAACCGGAAAAGAAAATACCGAGATAAAAAATGTGATGATTCTGGGAGGAACCCAAATAGGATATAAATCGGCAAGGGATTTGTCTGAAAAAGGGTATAAAGTTAAACTTTTGGAAAAAAATAAAGAACGTGCTTTTGATATTGCAGATGCATTGCCCAATGTATTGGTGATTAATAGTGACGGTAGAAATGTTGATGTTTTAGATGAAGAAAACCTAAGCGATATGGATGCCTTTATTGCCGTTGGCGATAATTCTGAAACCAATATCATGTCGTGCTTGGTCGCCAAATCAAAAGGTGTAAAAAAGTCTATTGCCTTGGTTGAAAATATGGATTATTTCGAGTTGTCCCAATCCATAGGCATCGACACCCTTATTAACAAAAAACTATTGGCGGCCAATAATATTTTTAGATACATACGCAAGGGCGAAGTGGTGGCCATGACTAAATTGAACAACATGAATGCCGAATTGTTGGAGTTTGAAGTTAAGGCAACATCGGCAATTTGTAATAAGGTTATCAAACAAATAGACTTTCCACGGTCGGCCATTATAGCCGGAGTTATTAGAGATGGCGTGGGCTTAATTGCCCTAGGCGATTTTAAAATACAAAAAGGCGACCGTGTAGTGGTTTGCAGCTTGCTTAAATCTATAAAAGGCGTTGAAAAGTTATTCCTTTAAAACATGAAACTTAATTACAAAATCATCTTTCATTTTTTCGGGCTCCTATTATTGTTCAATGGTGGTTTTGTTTTACTGGCAGCGCTTATTAGTTTAATTTATAAAGACGGCGTTACATGGCAGCTGTTTTTAGCCGGTGTTTTAACATTGATTGTCGGTGTGTTGGGTATGCTTTTTACCAGGCACCATAAAAAAGAAATGAACAAACGCGAAGGTTATATTGTAGTAACCTTTGGCTGGATTATTATGGCGCTTGTAGGCACATTGCCTTATATTTTTACGGGAAGTATTCCCAGTTTTACCAATGCTTTTTTCGAGACGATGTCTGGTTTTACAACTACGGGAGCCAGTATTTTAAACGACATTGAAGCGGTTCCCAAAGGCGTTTTATTTTGGCGCAGTTTAACACATTGGATTGGTGGCATGGGTATAATTGTGTTGGCCATTGCCATTTTACCACTACTGGGAATTGGCGGTATGCAGCTGTTTGCTGCCGAAGCTCCAGGACCCAGTACCGATAAACTACACCCAAGAATTACCGATACCGCCAAACGTTTGTGGCTTATTTATTTTGGATATACCGCCGCCGAAACCATATTATTACAAGTTGCGGGCATGTCTTTTTTTGATGCCATTAATCATGCGTTGTGTACCTTGTCCACGGGTGGGTTTTCAACTAAAAACGCCAGTGTAGCTTATTGGAACGATCAACCTGTTATTCAATACATCATCATTGTTTTTATGTTTTTGGCCGGTACAAATTTTGTGCTGAGCTATTTTGCATTTAAAGGAAAAGTCCAGAAAATAATTAACGACGAAGAGTTTAAACTCTATTTTAAATTTATAGCTGTTTTTACGATTATTGCATCACTTATTATATATTTCAGGGCAGATATATCGGCATCGTCTATTGCGCATCCCATGGTTTGGGGCGAAGCCGAAAGTGCCTTTAGGCACGGATTGTTTCAGGTTATATCGGTGATAACAACTACGGGGTTTGTTACTGCAGATTTCACCATGTGGACGCCGTTTTTGGTCGTGTTCTTTTTCGGGCTCATGTTTTTGGGCGGATCCTCGGGTAGTACCTCTGGTGGGGTAAAAGTGGTGCGGCACTTGATATTGATAAAAAACGGTTTTTTGGAATTTAAGCGCACATTACACCCAAATGCCATAATACCGGTGCGCTACAACACAAAATCTATTTCTGGCGATATTGTTTTTAATATACTCGCTTTTTTTATTCTATATATGTTATCGTTTATAGTTGGTGCCTTAGGGTTTTCGATGATGGAAATAGATTTTAAATCTTCCGTTGGTTTGGCAGCCTCAAGTTTAGGGAACGTAGGTCCCGCCTTAGGCGATTTCGGGCCTGTAAACAATTTTGCCAATTTACCAAGTATAGGTAAATGGTGGTGTAGTTTTTTAATGCTTATTGGGCGTTTGGAACTCTTTACGGTGCTTATCTTATTTACGCCTTTCTTTTGGCGAAACAGGTAAGTTTTTTTTGAATTTTTAACAATTTATTTTGTAGGATTACGTTTATGTATTAGATAATTATTACTATTATTGTAGTGATTTTATTACCCCTATCGGTGTAATGGCCAAATGCATCATTCTTTATGGTGGGTTAATTTTGGTATAAATATTGATACATATAAGAATCAAAAAAATACTTAACCTAAAAAATTAATGCTTTGAAAAAACTAGTTGCATTTACGTCGGTTGTTGTGGTTATATTACTTGTTAATATAGACCGCGTAATCATTATTGATGATTATATTAAAGCCACCATTCTTTTTATAATAGCCGGTCTTCTATCGGTTTATGAATACAAAAGAAAAGAGAAATTGGATTAAGGTGAATCTTTTTTGTTTTTAAAACATTCAAATAGCAGTGAGGTGTTTAAAAAGGTCGAGATTTAATTTTGCGGCACATTGGTTCTTGAAAATTTAATACGATTGGTTTGTTCGGTGGCAATATATTTGCCAGACTTTAAACTATTGTTTCACTTTTCAATTTTAGAAATCATGGGTGGAGAAGGGTCTATGGCAGCAGCTAATAATTCTTTAAAGAATAACAGAAATCTTTTAAAAAAGAAAAGGAAAAGTTCTTTAGCGGGAAGCTATGGTAATTTGGAAATGGCTGAGTTTCCAGAAGCAACTCCGCAACAATTACTAGAAATTGAGAAAAAAATTAGAAATGAAAATAAGCAAGCTAGAATAAAGCAGTTAATAATATTTGCAATATTCATGCTGGTATTCCTGTCCTTTATTTATTATTTAATAAACTAAAAAAGTCACTAAATTATAGTGACTTTTTTTTTTGAATTATCTTAAAGCAAAGGTTTTAACTAACCACTTCCTTTATACGTTTTATAGCCTCAATAATTTGCTCTTGTGACGCTGCATACGAAATACGGATACAATCAGGATTTCCAAATGCTTCACCGGTTACGGTTGCCACAAGTGCTTCTTCCAATAAATACAATGAAAAATCGGTAGCGTTGTTTATGGTTTTGCCTCGAAGTGTTTTTCCGAAGTAATACGATACATTAGGGAATACATAAAATGCGCCTTCTGGTGTATTGGTTTTAAAGCCTTCAATATCATTTATTAAATTTAATATTAAATCGCGACGCACTTTAAACTCGTCAATCATAAATTGCACACGCGAAGGCGGCTCGTTTAAAGCCGTAATTACGGCACGTTGTGCAATACAGTTGGTACCGCTTGTAATTTGCCCTTGCATTTTGTTGCAGGCACGCGCAATTTTTTGAGGCGCACCAATATAACCTATACGCCAACCCGTCATCGCAAATGCTTTTGAAACACCGTTTACGGTAATCGTGCGGTCGTACATATCTTCAAACTGCGCCATACTCGCATGGCCACCAACGTAGTTTATATGTTCGTAAATTTCATCTGAAACCACATAAATATTTGGGTGTTTAACCAACACATCGGCTAAAGCCCTTAATTCGTCTTTACTGTAAATAGAGCCGCTTGGGTTACAAGGCGAACTAAACCAAATCATTTTTGTTTTTGGGGTAATAGCCGCTTCAAGTTGCGCCGGTGTCATTTTAAAATCGGTATTGATAGTGGTTTTAACTTCCACCGGAATACCATCATTTAACTTAACAATATCAGCATAACTTACCCAATATGGGCATGGTAAAATAACTTCGTCGCCAGCATTTAGCATAACCGCCGCTACATTTGCCAAACATTGTTTTGCACCTGTAGATACTACAATTTGTGGTAGGGTATACGTAAGGTTGTTGTCGCGTTTAAATTTAGTGATGATGGCCTCTTTAAGCTCAACATAACCGTCAACCGGGGTATACGAATTGTAATTATCGTTTATGGCTTGTATGGCGGCCTCTTTAATATAATCGGGTGTGTTAAAATCGGGTTCACCAAGGCTTAAGCCAATAATATCTTTTCCTTCACCTCTTAATTCCCTTGCTTTTGCAGCCATTTCCAAGGTTGCAGACGTAGCCATGTTTAAAATTCTGTCGGATAATAATTGCATATAATTGGTAAGTATAAATTTAGGCTAAATTGGGTTTTTGTCCCAGTACTTTTAATTGGTTGTAATGTTCGGCTATGGCTTTCCAAAACGTATTGTATTCGTTGTACGGTAAGCTAAATTCCTTAGCAGTTTCTTTAACAATTTTGGCTATTTTTCCGTAGTGAATATGACTTATGTTGGCAAATAAATGATGCTCGACTTGTCTGTTTAATCCACCGGTATAAAATCCAACCAACCAACTTTTAGGTGAGAAATTAGATGTTGTAAACAATTGGTGAATGGCCCAAGTGTTTTTCATGTTGCCATCGTCGTCCGGTAAAGGCATTTCTGTATTGGGCATAACGTGTGCCAATTGAAAAATAACACTTAAAATAACTCCGGCCGTGTAATGCATCACCAAAAAGCCAATTAAAACTTGCCACCATGCAAAGCCTAACGATATGGGTAAAACGATCCAAATTGCATAATAAATTATTTTACCGATAATGAGCTTTGTCCATTGGGTTGCCGGATGAGGCATTTTACCGTATGCCAATTTTCTTTTTAAATATTGATAAGTTTGAATAAAATCGGTAGTAATGGCCCAATTTACCGTTAGCAATCCATATAAGAAGAAAGCGTAATATTTTTGATATTTATGAATTCTAAACCATTTCGCATGTTTTGAAAAACGGATGATTCGTCCGGCATCAATATCTTCATCGTGCCCTTGTATATTGGTATATGTATGGTGCAGTACGTTGTGCTGTACTTTCCAATTGTAGTCGTTTCCGGCTAAAATATAAATACTGCTTCCCATTAATTTGTTAACCCATTTTTTGCTAGAAAAAGAACCGTGATTGGCATCGTGCATAACGTTCATGCCAACACCAGCCATACCAACGCCAACTATCATCATTAAAATAATCTGTACCCAACCAGGTAAATCTATGGTTAATATTAAAACTACGGGAACAATCAATAAAGCAAACATTACAATTGCTTTTAAATATAATTTCCAGTTTCCTGTGCGTTTTATGTTGTTCTCCTTAAAATAATCGTTAACACGTTTGTTTAGCGTTTTAAAAAATTTCGTTGAGTCTTTTCTTGAAAAAGAAAGGGTTTGTTTTGTCATGCTATTAATTTTAATATGATTAATAATAAAAATTCTCGATCATACCTGCGGCAAAGATAGGTATAAACCAACTTAAGTAATAACGTTTTTTTATAAAAATATGCACATAAAAAGTATATTTTTGTTGAAAATTTAACATAAATGGATCTGATTTTAAAATATTTCCCAAACCTTAGCGACGACCAAATTGAAAAGTTTTCAAGGTTAGAATCGCTTTATAAAGACTGGAATTTAAAGATTAATGTGGTATCTCGAAAAGATATCGATGAGCTTTATTTGCGCCATGTACTGCACGCTTTGGCCATTGCTAAATTGATACAGTTTAAAGATGGCTCTAAGCTTTTAGATGTGGGCACAGGTGGTGGTTTCCCTGGAATTCCGTTGGCAATTTTATTTCCGGAATGCTCTTTTCATTTGGTGGATAGCATCGCCAAAAAGTTAAAAGTAGTCGATGAGGTTGTTGCAGGATTGGAATTAACCAATGTAAAAACAACGCACTCAAGGGTTGAAGCGATTAACGATACTTACGATTTTATAATAAGTCGTGCCGTTGCTGCAATGCCAACCTTTGTGCATTGGGTAAAAGGCAAGATTGCAAAGCAGCAGAATAACGATTTAAAAAATGGCATTTTATATTTAAAAGGAGGCGATTTAACCGAAGAACTTAAAACCTACAAAACGGCAACCGTTTATAATTTAAGTGATTATTATACCGAGGATTTTTTCGAAACTAAAAAACTGGTGCATTTGCCTTTGAAGTTTAGAGGCTAATATCAAATTTCATTAAGTTCGTTAAAATTTTGCTTAAAGAAATAAAACTGATTTTTATACCAATATGTATTGGCAAAGGATTCAAATGTAAGGGGTTTGTCTGTGTCCACATACAAAAGGTTTTCAGCCTTTTTAAGGTTTAATTTCGCGTTTTTTAAGTCGTTTACTTTGTAATAGGTTAAAGCCAATCCCAAAAGAGCCTCGTAATCAGAAGGGTTGTATTTTAGGGTAGTTTTAAAATCGGAAATCGCTTCAATATATTCTCCCAAAAGTAAATGCGATGCCCCTCTAAAAAAATAAGACGACGCATTGTTCTTGTCAAAATCTAAGGATTTATCAAAATCTATTTTTGCTTGTTTGTAGTAATTTATGTTTAAATGTGCTACACCTCGGTTGTAATAGGTCTCTGTGTTTGGGGCGATTAAAACAGCTAACGAAAAATCCTTTAGGGCGAGTTTGTGTTTTTCAAGCATTAAAAGCGCATTGGCGCGTTGGGTATAAAATTTATATTCCGTAGGTGCAACTTCAATAATTTCACTTAAATCTGTAATAGCGCCAATATAATCTTCTAAGTAGTATTTGGTATTTGCCAAATTGTATTGTGCATCAATAAATTGCGGATCGAGTTTTAATGCATTTTCGTAATCGTTTTTTGCGCCTAAATAATCCTGTAAATTGTATTTTGAATTGCCTCTGTTGTAATAAGAATCGGCATCTGGTTTATAAATAATTATTTTCGTGTAGTCCAATATGGCGCCATAATAGTCACCCAAATTATTTTTGGCGATACCTCTATAAAAATAGGCGTCAAAATGCTTTGGTTCTAAGGCAATTACTTGGGTAAGCAACTCTATTTTCTGTTTGTCGTCTGTTGCTCTATAGGCTTGTCTATATAGCTTTTTTGCTTGTCCAGAGCTTAATAGGGGGAAGATTGCTAGTAGTAGTATGGCGATTTTTTTCATTTTATAAAACAGTTGAAAAATGTGAAATTACAGTTCATTACAATCAATAAAGTTAGTAATATTTTGTGTATAAATAGGTTTTTCTTTTAGAAGAAAAAAATCGAATATAATGTATTTTGTCGAAGTTTTTTTGCATTTCATACGAATTATAACTAGCTTTGTATGTTTAGTTTATAAAACTATAGCCCCAAAAATATGAAAAGAAACCTACCTTCATTTGGCATTAAACCTGCCCTATATTTAATTTTGTTTTTACTAATAAATTTTGTTGGTAACGCCCAGATAATTCAAGTTGAAATCGTAGGAGGAGCTGTGGTTACCCAAGGTTCTACTATAACGATTAATGCTGGTAATAGTTTGGATTTCAGAATTACAAATATTGAAACTGGCAATTGTGGTAATTTGAGAATTCAGGATATAGATATTACCAATACTACCGATTTTGATATATCGCCAAATAATCCAAGGGATAGGATAAAACCAGCCGGCTGTAGAGGGGATCACGATCTTTATTTTGAGGTTGAAAACCTAAGCCCAACTTGTACAACTGCGATTACGGAGGTTGTTATAGAAATTAGAAATCAACCAGATTTTAGTTTTTTTTAGAAGTAAATTCCTCACCTATTATGTCTATAGTTGGGGGTAGCCCTCCTGCCGATGTAATGCACGGAGATACTACAACATCGGATGTAAATGGAACGTATTTTGGAGTGGTAGAAGAAGGTGCTGTTGTGATTAGAAATTTTTTCATTACTAATACGGGAAGTTGTCCACTTGAAATTTCTTCTATAACATCTTCATTATCGGATTTTGTATTAGATGGGTTTCTGTTCTCTCCAACTCTAACACCTTTGCCATATACAGCTAGCATTGATCCTGGAGACTATGCCATTTTTAGGGTTTCATTTATTGGACCAGTTGGGGGTTCTGGAACACTTACCTCAACTATAAGTATTTCAAACACTGATAACACTACTTATACATTTAATGTTAGCGCCGAAATGTTCAATTTTAATATTCCTGGACCTGGAGGTATTACAGCGGATTTTCGACTTTGGTTAAAATCAACTAGAGGGATAGTTAAATCGGGATCTAATATAACGGATTGGATAGATTTAGGAACAAATGGGAAAGATGCCACAACAGACCCAGGAAAAGAGCCAACATATATGGATACCGCAGCAGAGAATATCAATTTTAATCCGGTGATTAAATTTGAAAATGATGGCGCAGGTATAGAGCAATACATGTATAATGCTACAAATGGCTTTTATAGTCAGGATATGTTTATTGTTATGATTCCTGATGCTACTATGACAAGTGCGTCTCCTAGAAACACTATTTTTTCTGGGGTGTCTTCAGGTAATGCAGGAGATATAACTGGTGTAGGATTTGGTGATTATTCATCTGCATTTCCTAATGAAACCTTATCATATAACCAAAATATACCTGGAGGAGGAAGCTATAATGGTGTTGCAGAAAGTGGTACATCTTACTCTAATGCTGGAATTATTAATGTAAGAAATGATTCCGATATAGTACTGGGTGGGCAAGAAATTTTATATAATTCATCTGTATTAACAGCAACATCTGTTGATGATATTCCATATGCAAATGTTGGAGACCCGGGGCCGCCAACTGTTTTAGGTACAGAGTATTGGATTGGTAGAAATTTTGATGTCGTTGGTAGTTTAAATGGTCGTGTGGCTGAGATTTTTACATTTGCTGAGCGCGTAGCGGATGCTGATAGACAAAAAATAGAATCTTATTTAGCCATCAAATACGGCATTACTTTGGGAACTTCAACCCAGGTTGAAAAAGACTATATCAATTCATTTAATACTTCCATTTGGGATATTTCTGCAAACACCGGCTATAATTACCATGTGGCTGGAATTGGTAGAGATTCTATATCGGATTTAAACCAAAAGCAATCAAAAACATTAAATATAGCAAATGAAGTAACTATTGGTTTAAACGGAATTTTCGCTACGAATAGTGCTAATACAAATGAATTTAAAAAAGATGGCGATTTCTTGGTTTGGGGTAGTAATGATGCAGCGTATACAGCTAGTGGCTCGAATACAGTAACTGTTGCCACTGGAATAACAACCTCTTTGACAAGAATTTTAAGACAATGGAAAATTGTTGAATCCATTGAAGATGCAGGTGGCGATGTAGAAAACGTGTTTGTTTCTATACCTTCTGCGGTATTTAGTAGTTTTACTCTTGGAGCCGATGAAGAATATGCACTTGTTGTAGCTGATAATGATAATTTTGCAAATGGAGATATTATTGATGTTGTTCCTTTAGTGTCCGATGGTGCTGGGAATTTACAAACATGGTACGATTTTGATGGAACAAAATATTTTACGTTCGCAAAAGTGTCTAAATTTTCTGGAAATCACTCGGTAAGTATTGATGCAGATGGCTATTTGATAGGAGAATATGCAATTAATTTAAATATTGATGCCTTTACAATTTCGGCATGGGTTAAAAGTGCTTCTAGTGCCAACACCAGAACAATTATGGCTAAAGGAAGCAAATTGCAATTAAGGTTAAACCCTTCTGATCAAATTGAAGTGATGCTTGATGATGATGTAACACCAAGGTTTACATCCACAATGGTTTTAAATGATGGAAAATGGCATCAAGTAACCTTTGTGTATAAAAGTGGTTCTATCTTTTTATATGTCGATGGTGTTTTAGATAAATCGGAACAGGACGTTGAACCACCAACACCTAACTTTAATAGATTTTCCGTAGGTGCTGTATATATAGATAAAAACAATATTATCAATCCGTTTTTAGGCGAGATTGACGAAGTGTATATATGGGATCAAGGGCTTACACAAGACCAAGTGCGTTACCTTATGAATCAAGAAGTTGAACGATTTGATATTAGCGGTACAGATTATGTTAACGGAGAAGTATTACCTCAAGCCTCATCAAGCAATGAGGTTACGACTATTCCTTGGGGTGACTTAAGGACGTATTACGATTTTAATTCATTTTATGGCTCGACAGTTGAAGGTAGAGCAGATGTAAGGTATTTTTTGCGACTAAAATATTTAGATAAAGATAAGGAGTTGGTTGATGCACAAACAATACCAGTGCCTTATGTTTCTGTAGCAAATGGTGCTTGGGATATGCCTGCAACTTGGAGAAATAATGCTGATCAAGTTTTGCCAAATTCTTTAAGTTTAGATGGGGTTACAATGGTTAATTGGAATATTGTAGAAATAGGACACGACATTACTTCCGGAGATAGAGATATTGCCCTGTTGGGATTAAAGCAAACCGCAGGAAAACTTACCATAGCAGACCCCGTAGACCCTCAGGATGAAACTAATTCTGGCCAAGCGTTAACCGTAACCAATTATTTGGAAATAGACGGGATAATCGATTTGGTTGGCGAATCGCAATTCATTCAAACAGAAGGCAGTGTTTTAGATGCCGATAGTGGAGGTTTTATAGAACGCGACCAACAAGGTACCGCCAATGGATTTAATTATAATTATTGGTCATCTTCGGTAGGCCCAATAACAGGTAGTACAGTCACGAGAGGCACAGGGGTTTCTTATTTAAACAATAACCATACTATAGATGGTGTTTTAAATGACGGAACAGACACAGATCTTTACCTAGGCATAGATTTTATCACGAACCAAAATACCGGAAGTGGCCCACCGCCGCCACCGGGTTCAGCAAAGGAAATAAGCTCGTATTGGTTGTATAAGTTCTATGGTCCAGAAGATAATTATTTTTCTTGGGAAAGCATAGATCAAAACACAAGTCTACAAGCCGGAGAAGGCTTTACCATGAAAGGGACTTTAGGAGCTGTTGCGATTACAGATCAGCAAAACTATGTGTTTACAGGATTGCCAAATAATGGCGATATTACATTGCCTCTTGATAAAAGTTCTGGTGATGTAGACCGATTGATAGGTAACCCATATCCCTCGGCCATTGATGCCACAGAGTTTATTTTAGACAACATGAGCATTGCTAATGGCGGAAACAATGCAAGCGGAACCATATTTAATGGCGCCTTATATTTTTGGGATCATTTTGGTGAACAAAACACCCACGTCTTAAAAGGCTACGTTGGTGGTTATGCAACCTATAATTTAACAGGAGGAGCCGCGGCAATTTCCAATGATGTTAGGATTAATAATGATATGTCTTCGGGTTCAAAAATACCAGGGCAATACATCCCAGTAAACCAAGGGTTTTTTGTATCGACGGCCATAGATGGTTTTACAGACGATAATGGCGCCGTAATCTCAGTAGTAGATGGCGGCGATATTGTGTTTAAAAACAGCCAGCGCGTTTTTGCTACCGAACAGGCAGCCTCATCTATCTTTTTGCGAGATTCTAATAAAAGTAAAACGACAGGCGACCCACAAAATAAAACAAGTAATCTTACAAAATCGTCTTCAATTAGATTAATGTATAGTTCCCCAAAAGGCTATCATAGGCAATTATTGTTAGGTACAAATACCAATGCGTCAAAAGGGTTTGATTTAGGATACGATGCTTTTATGATTGATGTCAATGAGGAGGATGTGTATTGGGATATTGCACAACGCAAATTTGTAATTCAAGGAGTTGATAATTTTGATTATACCAATGAATTTCCACTGGGGTTAATCGTTAAAAATTCTGGAATAGTTAAGATTAAATTGGAAGCTGTTGAAAATTTAGAGACAGCCAAAACACTGTATATAAAAGACAATGTAACCAATGAAACGGTATTAATAAACAACAAACCGTTTGAAATGTTTTTAGACGCCGGAACTTATCAAGATAGGTTTTCATTAGTGTTTCAGTCGCAATCCTTAACAACTGAAGATGTTGAAATAGCCGATAATGTGTCTGTTTACTTTGATAAATCAATATCGGAATTAAAAGTAAGAGGATTGAATGATAGCGAGCTTTTAAGCATTACATTATTTAATATTATTGGTCAAGAAATAAAGTTTATAGATTATACATCCAATAAAACATCAAAACAAGTACATGTAAATACCGGTGCTTATATTGTGCAGTTAAACACTGATAAAGGAACAATCAATAAAAAAATTATTATTGAATAGCGTTTTATTTATGGTTGGGTAGTTTTAATTTCTTTTTCTGTAAATAGTCCTTTTCCAACTGGTTATTTACCGTATTTAAAGCCAAATCGAGATACTTAATGGCATCGTTACATTTATTAACGGCCAAAAAATATTCTGCTTTAGCACCATAAAACAGATAAGCGCGTTGTTCAAAATCTTCAGGTTTAATATCGTCTAAATAGGCTTTTGCAATTTCTAAATCTTGATTTTGTATGCACACCACAGCCATGTTTAGCACATGAATTGGCATAGGTTGTAAAGCATTTAGGCATTGATACCAATAGTGGATTTTTCCCCAATCGGTAGTCTCAAAGGTTTTGGCGCGCAAATGTTCGGCAGCAATGGCGGCTTCGTAATGGTAACACGAAAACCCCGTTTGATCAACCACCGCTTTATTCATCATGGAATTGCCCATTTTTATAAGTGGAATATACCATTCTGCTCTGTCCTGGTTTTTTAAATCCAAAAGTTCGTTTCCGGCATTGGTTTTGGTTTCCAAACGTGCCGAATGAAAACACATCAACGCGCACAAAGCGTAAACTTCAGGCGTTCGGGTCAATTCATTTTTTAAAAGCATTTGGGTTAAACGCATGGCTTCACCGCACAATTCTTTGCGGATAAGTATGTTGCGATTGTTGGAGTGAAACCCTTCGTTAAATATAAGATACAATACTTCCATAACACTTTCTAAACGCTGCGGTAAGGCTTTGCCTTGCGGAATTTGAAATTTTAATTGCGATTGCTCAATCGCTTTCCGTGCTCGCAACAAGCGTTTTTTAATAGTGTCTTCTTTGGTGAGCAATGCCGATGAAATTTCCTTGATGCTAAACCCGGAAACGGTTTTTAAGGCGAACGATATGCGGTCTCTCGCATCCAATTTGGGGTGGCAAGCCGTAAAAATCATGCGCAGTTGTGCATCTTCAATTTCCGAATCTAAAAAGAGCTCGTTTATGGCAATAGCGTCTGTTCCAAGATTGATGTTCGGCAGGTGTTTGCGCTCCGTTTTTAGTTTTCTAAAAATATCCAATACCCTGTTTTTGGCCGCTTGGGTTAACCACGCTTCGGGGTACTCCGGCTGTTTGTTCCGCCAACTAATGCTGGCTTTTATAAAGGTGTCTTGCACGGCATCTTCAATAATTTCCAGATGTTTAATACCAAAAATTCGTGTTAAAACAGAAACCATCTTTCCGCTGTGGTGGCGAAAAAGATGGTCTATAAGTTTGGGTTCCATTATTGGTCAAAAACCATAATTTCACGAATTTCAACCGTGCCGCCCAAATCGTAATCCGGATAATCCTCGGCAATTTTTTCAACCGCATCAAAATCTTTAGCCTTAACAATGTAATAGCCGCCAACAATCTCCTTAACCTCGGCCGAAGTTAAATCGGTAACCGTCCTGTTTTTACCAACCACACGACGTATTTGCGGCGTTAATGCGTTGCCATGGCTCACAATTCCAGCCTGCGTCATTTTATCGTGCCATGCAAACCATTGGCCCATTCTGCTTTGTAAATCTTCTGGCGAAAGCCCCAATTCGGTGTAATCTGCCCCAATAAAAATCATCATAAATTCTTTCATAATTATATATTTTAAAGTTTATATAGTTAAGACGTTTGCTAGATTGGAAAAGGGGACAGCATTTTCAAATTTATTAAAATTCCTTTGAAAAAAGGAATCTCCTTTTATAAAGATAGTGTTATCGGGCTTGACGATTATTTCAAGAAGTTGGGCGTTACCCACTTTTGCTTTTAATGGCAAAAGTGCGTCAGGCTTGAAGTTTATCTTGAGCGAATTCGAAAGGCTATGTCTTTTTAAACCGTCATCGCGAGGAGGTAACGACGTGGCAATCTATTAAATATTAGTTCCCAAGCAAAATCAATACCTTCCACATTTTAAAAAGGATGCCGCTGCAATCCTTAACGCGGAAAAAAACGGATTGAAAATTATCTTTTTTTTTAACTCAGTTTCTTGGGTTAGGCGTGCTTTCTTGTTCTTTTTCCATTTGTGAACTTATAAAAGGTATTCTAGGGGCTAAAAAGTATCCTGTCAAACTCGCAAATAATATAGGGATGAAATGTCCAAATCCTGTTAAAGTAGCGAGTAAAATTGTAGTACTCATTGGAGTTCGAGTAACGCAAGCATTAATTGCCGCCATACAACTAACAATTGCTAACGTCAGGTTAATAGTTGGAAATAATTGATGGATTATTAGTCCTAAAGTTGCTCCAACAAAAAAAAGTGGAATAATAAATCCACCCCTCCAACCTGATGTCACGGTTATTGAAATAGCCACTATTTTAAAAACCAATATTACAAACAGCAAAGTTAAAGAGTAATTTCCTAAAAGCAGGTCGTTAATTTCGTGATGTCCGAAGTATCGGGTTATTGGGATATAAAATGCTATGATACCAAGCAAAATACCACCAATTAGTGTTTTGATATAAATAGGTATTGGATTTATTTCAAAAATAGATTTGAAAAATTTTGCACAAAAAATAAAAGCCCATCCAAAGGTTGCTCCTATTATTGCAAAAAGAACGGCGTAGCCAAAATCGAATATCCCGGAATATTCATAAGCAGATAAATCCCATATTGGGCCAAGACCCAAATGAATAATCAAAGCGAATACCAAATAACTAAAGCAACTAGCAACAAATGCAGGAATTATGGCTTTGTAGTATTCAACCGCGTGTTTGTGGTGTAGTATTTCTAAAGAAAATAAACTACCGCCCAAAGGAGCTCCAAATAATGCAGTAAACCCTGAAGCCATTCCTGCTATACTTAAAGACCTTAACTCTTCACCTTTAAGTCGGAATAATTTACCTAACCAGGTGCCTATCGAACCTGTTACTTGTACCAAGGGTGCTTCTGGCCCGAGACTTCCACCCGACGTAACACACAATAAGGATGAAAGTACCATTGAAGGATTGTTTTTGGGGTCAAGTTTGCCCTTGTTAAATCTAATGTTGTTTACAATTAAATTTATTTCTCCTGGGTCACCAATAAAGTGAATTATTAAGCCTGCTAAAAAACCACAAATTGCCATTACAGGAATTACTTGCCAACCACTAAAAAAGGTTAGTTGGTGAGTCAAAAATTCAAGCCCAACCCAATAAGCGCCTGCTGTTATCCCACCTACTAATCCAAGTAGAGCCCATAATAAAAAAGTCCGACTGAAAACGAAAGGATTAAATCGAACCGGTTGGTCTAAAATATTTAAATACGTTACTAATTTTCTTCTTCGTTTTAATTTCACTTTTTCGTTTTATAAGGCATACAATGCAAAGATAAAATTCTGTTTCATTAATGAAATAAACCTGACAGCTTTTGAGACAACACAAGTGAATAATATGGGTTACTAAACGAATTTAGCTAATATTTCTGACAAATTTAAATACCCTAAATACAAAACCTCATATAACAAAAAAGAGATTGTCTAATAAGTTTAGACAACCTCTTTTTTTAAATAATTTAGGTTTCTCTATTATGAGATTCCTGCGTCCGCAGGAATTTGTTACTCACCCAAAAACGGATAGCGATAATCCACAGGCGTAACAAAGGTTTCTTTAATCATTCTAGGCGATACCCAACGCAATAAGTTTTGGGCGCTACCTGCTTTATCGTTTGTCCCAGATGCACGTGCCCCACCAAACGGTTGTTGCCCAACTACGGCACCCGTTGGTTTGTCGTTAATATAAAAATTTCCGGCGGCGTTTTGCAACGCTTCCGTAGCCTCGATAATCGCATATCTGTCGGTTGAAAGAACAGCGCCCGTTAAAGCGTATTCGCTAGTTTCGTCAACTAATTTTAAGGTTTCAGAATATTTGTTTTCATCATACACATAAATAGTTATAATCGGGCCAAATAACTCAGTACACATGGTTTCGTACTTGGGGTTTGTGGTAACAATAACGGTTGGCTCAATAAAGTAGCCTTTGCTCTTATCGTAGTTTCCACCTGCAATAATTTCGGCATCCGCATCATTTTTGGCAGCGTCGATATAAGAGGCTAATTTATCAAAAGACCCTTCGTTAATAACGGCTGTGATAAAGTTGCCCATATCTTCTGGCGATCCCATTTTGAAAGACTTCACATCTTCAAGCACGAATTTTTTAACATCGTCCCATAAATTAGAAGGAATATAAGCTCTTGAAGCGGCACTACATTTTTGACCTTGAAACTCGAAAGCACCTCTGGAAATAGCCGTAGCTACTTGTTTTGCAACGGCAGATTTATGTGCGATAATAAAATCCTTTCCACCAGTTTCGCCCACTATTCTTGGGTAGGTTTTATAGTTTTCAATGTTATTTCCTATTTGTTTCCATAAGTTTTGAAAAACAGGGGTGGAGCCCGTGTAGTGCAATCCAGAAAAATGTGGACTCGCCATAACCGTATCGGTAATCATACCTGGGTTACCAAAAACCACATTGATAACACCGGCAGGAACGCCAGCTTCTTTAAAAACATCCATAATCACTTTAGCCGAATATATTTGATTGTTACTTGGTTTCCACACCACAACATTCCCCATTAGCGCCATACACGCCGGTAAGTTTCCAGCAATGGCCGTAAAGTTAAAAGGCGTAACCGCATAGGTAAATCCTTCAAGTGGACGGTATTCAATACGGTTCCAAGCATCGCTTGTGCTTTCTGGCTGATCGAGGTAAATATCGGTCATAAATTGCACGTTAAAACGTAAAAAGTCAATGAGCTCGCACGCCGCATCAATTTCCGCTTGATAAATATTTTTAGATTGCCCAATCATGGTCGCCGCATTTATTTTGGCACGGTAAGGGCCAGCAATCAATTCGGCTGCTTTTAAAAATATACCAGCACGTTGTTCCCATGGCATTTGGCTCCAGCTTTTTCTGGCTTCAAGCGCGGTTGCAATGGCTTCGTCAACGTGTTTCTTTTCTGCTAAATGATAAGTTCCAACGATGTGTTTATGGTCGTGCGGAGGCGACATGGTCCTGGTGTTGCCCGTGGTTACATCTTTTCCGTTAATGTACATAGGTACATCAACTTGACTGTTAAACATGTCTTTGTATGCTTTTAAAACAGCGTCGCGCTCGGGCGTTCCCGGTGCATAGCTTTTAACTGGTTCATTTATAGCAACTGGTACGTTAAAAAATCCTTTTCCCATTATTGTGTGTTTTTATTGGATTGTCAAAAAATTGAGCTGCAAATTTACGAATTTTATAGGCATTTTTAAATAGCATCGGTATTAAATTGAAGTTAATATTTATTTATTTTTTGTAAGTTGCCAAACCGTTTTAAGACTACAGCTTTTATGTGTACAGTAACTTTAATTCCTAAAGGTGAAAATAATTTTGTGCTCACTTCAAATCGAGATGAAGCACCGAATAGAGTGTCCTTAAAACCTGATTTTTATACTGTTAGCAATACCAAGCTGTTGTTTCCAAAAGATGAATTATCTGGAGGCACATGGATTGGTGCGAGCGAAAAAAACAGGGTGGTTTGTGTGCTTAATGGCGGATTTACTTACCACGAACGAAAAGCACCGTACAGGTTGAGCAGAGGCGTAGTTGCTAACCACATTATGGTAGCCGACGATTTATATGATACCGTTAATACCTATAGTTTTGTAGCCATTGAACCGTTTACCATGATAATTGTAGATTGGAGTAAGGGTTTGAAATTTTACGAGTTGGTTTGGGATGGCACCGATAAACATTTTAAAACATTGCCTTTAGAGCCTCAAATTTGGTCGTCGTCATCGTTGTATTCCGAAGCTATGAAAACCGAACGTGTACAGTGGTTTGAAGGTTTTAAGGCGGAGCATGATTTGGATAAAGAATCATTGTTAATCTTTCATACAACAGCTGGAAAAAATAATGATGATTATGGTGTTATTATGGATCGTGGATTTGTAAAAACTACCAGCATCACACAAATTGAAAAGCTGAACAACACTGTAAAAATGCACTACGTAAATCTTTTAAACCATAGCGTTTCATCAAAAACATTTCATATCCCACAAACCGTTAATGAGTAATTCCGGTATTATTTTAACCCTCGCTTATCCAGAAACCGTTGTTATGATTTCTGAAGAGTGGTTCTCGCCATATCTACGCTTTATTGGGGTTGGTAAAAAGAATTATTTGCGCGCAGGACATGCCGCTTTGGTGTTGATTAACAAAGAAACGGGTGTTTTGGAATACCACGATTTCGGACGCTATATTACGCCCGAACCCAACGGACGCGTGCGCGGAAACGATACCGATAACGAATTGCATTTTCCATTAAAAGCCGAGATTGGTGAGGATAGCATTACAAATTTAGATGCAATATTGGAGTTTTTGGGCACACACCCCAAATTAACACATGGTGATGGTAAAATGATCGCTTCGGTTTGTAATGCCATCGATTACCAAAAGGCACGAACCCATATTACCGAAATGCAAAACCAACATTTTATTAAATATGCGGCATTTATTAAAAATGGTTGTAATTGCGCACGTTTTGTAACCGACACCTTGATTGCTTCGATAACGGATTCTAAAATTAAAAAGACACTAAAAAACTCGAAGTGGTTTACACCAAGTACGGTGGGCAATGTGTTGTTAGCTGATACTGAAAATCAGGTTTTTGAGGTATCGGAAACTGGTAATATCTCAAAATTTAAAGGCTCGCAACAAAGCGAAAATGTACGCTGCTTTTTAGACAAATTGAAAGACCATAAAGTCAATTTAGTTGGCACCCAAATACCAAAACCTGTTGATGGTTTACATGAAAAAGCGCAATGGCTTTCCGGAATTGCTGCCGGGGCGTGGTTTGAGCTGCATGATTTGGGAAGTAAAACCGAATATCGTTTTAGGCGTATTTCACCTTATGGGCATATCGACTGCGACGCCGTTTTTAAAGTTGAAGACAGGGCTTTTGATTGCAACTCAGCGTACCAATTTGTGCATTATTCCAATTGTAAGTTTTTCAATGTGGAGCAAAATGGACGGGTTTTTAGGTTTGAAAAATTATAGTAATTAAGTTGTGCTTTTTTAAATAACAAGTAGGTAGTCAGAGATGATTTCACAAAGTCTTTCTGACCATACAAAGCCTGTAGACGAAGCATCAAGACCAAACCAGCCTAACCCAACAGATAAATATAACTGCTTTCTTATGTGCTCAATTTTGTTTAAGTCAGTTTCTCTCCAATATATAATTGCATTGATATCGCTCATTGGCAATTTTTCAATAATAAATGTAGTTCTCCAAAATTCGTCTTTTGAAATTAAATCATTTCCAAATAGATAGATTGCCTTACCAACTAATTGTGCTTTGGATTTTGTTTCTAAGTTGTCAATTATGGAAATTAACTTTTCACCAGCATCTTTTTGATACTCATCATCTTGAAGATTCTTAATTAAATTCTCTCTTTGTTTAGCAGATAATTTTGCAGATTCATTTAAGAAATGCAATAATTAATTAAGAAATCTATAATCTCTGATAGCTATGCCCGCTTTCCAAAATCCTGTTGCAACATTTATAATTGGGATTTCTTTTAAGATTCCATCTGATAAGATTTTATCAATTCCCATTTCTAATACATCCGCTCCAATTTCTTTTAATTCAGTTTTTGAAATAGTGTCAACTAATGATGTAGATAGCTCTTTTTTTTCTTCGTTTTCTGATTCCAAATTTATATTAGTTATTTCGCAACTAAGATATGTTAAAGAATTTCAAAAAGAAAATTTGGATATTATTTTTCCGTGTTAAGGATTGATGCCCTTCGACAAGTTCAGGGTAAACTCATCCTTTTTAAAAATTGAAGAGCTATTAATATTGCTCTGAAGTAAGCATTAACAGATTACCATATCGCTCACCCCTCACAATGATGATGTGTTTGGTTTTTTTAGCTATTCGAAAACTATCTTCTCTAATTCAATAGACTTTTTAACACTTTGATTGTTTAAAAATACAACCGTTATTCTCTGTTTGTTTTTAAAACTGTACCCATTCAAATAGCCAAAACAGTCTTCGTTAATGTTGTTGGTAGAAACATTATTAATTGATAAAATTTTATCGCCAGAGCGCATTCCTAAATGATATGCTTCTGAGTTATCCAGCACCCACTTTACTTTGTAACACCTATTTTGTATGGCAACATCAAATCCAAATGTTTTAAATGGTTCAATATTTTGGTTTGGTTTGTAAGGTTTAAAATAAAACCACCCGTTTTTATAATCGAGAGTTACAGCACCATATTTTAAAATGCGTGCTCCAATTCGTGGTGCGCTAATTTTAGAAAATTGCGAATAAAAGTTAATAAATGTTGTACTGCCTAATTGTAAACTTTTCACTTTTTCTTTGTAACGGTTGGAGATTTTTATATCGTCCATTGAAACGCCAAAAGAGAATTCTCCAGTAAATTTAAGAGCTTCGTTTGGGTTTGATTTAGTTAGCCTTTTTTCCACGTCGCTAGTTTTTGGGCTGTAAAAATCGCCAGAACCAGAATCGAATTCTATATATTCTTTTTTGCCATTTAGTCTTAATTGTAGGTTAGGCAATCCGCGATGGCTTAATTTTAATTTTGTTCTGTTGTTTTTATTAACATCAACAGCCTTTTCATTTTCTTTAAGTCGAAAGGTTTTTGTAGCATAATTAAAATGTAAAATGACTTTATCGAAAAAATCTCGCCCAATCATTCCGTCTAATTCAAAACAGCTGTAAGGATATTTACTATGCAAATCGCTTACAATGGCTTTTCGGTTTTTAAATGACCAGTTGCCAAGTTTAATTTCTGGAACCGTTACTGATTTTATTTCAACTTCTTTTCTGTTAATGTCTACAATAGTGATAGATTTTGTTTGGTTGAAATTAAATTGGTTTTGAACCTCTTCTGAAATTTCAAAAATGCCTCCCGTGTCGACAAGAAATCTGAACGTTTTATTGCCAATTTGAACGGGAATAATTATTTTTTCTTTAATGAGCTCGAAAGACATTTTTCCGGTGTCATTATTTTTTTCAATTTTTTGGGTGTTTGCTTTTTGAATAACAAAACATAGTGCTATAAGAAAAGTTGCTAATTTCATTTTTTGAATTTAGGATGTAATTATTCAAACATATTGATAAATACATTTATGACGTATTTACTGTAGGATATGTTCAATCTCAAATATAAACAAATGCTAGTTAAAAAATTATTGATAAGAATTAAACGGATTTGAAAACGGCTGCAAACTGAAAACTGTTCACTACAAACTAACCCGCGTTAGGGATTGAGGTATTTGTTGGAGCTCGCCGACGCAGGAGGAAGCGACTACCGAAAGCCCGACCACTTGCCCTGAGCGCAGTCGAAGGGTTGTGGTAACGCCCAAATGCTTGATATTTTAAACTGAAATGGATAATGAAGACCCTTCGACTGCGCTTAGGGTGACATTGCGAATACGTTAGTTTATCGCAAAAGGCGCACTTAACTTAAAGGTTGGAATGGTAACCTGAAACTTTTTTGTGGTGGTGAAGTTTACCATGTTGTAATGGCCTTTCATAGCGCCAAAAGGCGAAGTTAACAAACAGCCCGAAGAATAGGTGTGCGATTCGCCCGGTTTTAAAACGGGTTTTTCGCCAATTACGCCTTCGCCGGAAACGATTTCAACATTGTTTAAGGCATCCATAATTTCCCAATGGCGCGCGTTAAGCTGCACCGAATCTTTACTTTGATTTTCGATGGTTACGGTATAGCCAAAGGCGTACTGGGTTTTATAATTTTTATAAAATGAGCCTTCGAAATTGGTTTCGACCGAAATTTTTATGCCACTCGTAACTTGTTGAACCATGTTAACTATTGATATACAATGCGTTTAGTCGGCTAAAATAATGAATATTACACGAGAATAACAAAATTTAACATCAACGATTGAAAATATTAGTTGAATGGTATTTTAATCGGGCTGTTAGTTGGAGATATTTACGGAGTTGCCTTCGCCCAAACCGATAATTTTATCGTAGCGTGCACCCAAATCGCGGTAATATACAATAACTTTATAATTGTTTTCGGTTTGGTAAAAATTGCCGCTTATGGCACCTTCGTCCAGCTTGTTGTTATTTACAGCCACGTATTTGTAGTTGTAAAATCCTTGTTTTAGTAATAGCGGTTTTGTGAATACTTTATTGTACTCATCGTAAATCATTTTGGTGCTTTCATTAATAGCGTAATTGTTAAAGTTACCGTATATATGTATGGTTTTGTCTTTTAAGCCCTCATTTGCCAATAACGAAAAATGCACCCAAACATAATCGGCCTCAATACTCGGATCGTCGGCATCAATATTGGTTATTAAATAATTGCCGTTAATATCGGGGTTATAGGTGTAGGGTTTGCTGGCTCTTTCGGTATTTGTAAATAAATAGTTGTGGTACAGGTCTTGTAAATCTATTTGCCTTACACCTATATTGGCGGCCCTAATATCCTTGTTTTCAAAATACAGATATTCGTTTCCGCCCCAAAAACTAGACTCGGTATCGTATTTGTAAATCAGTTTGTTGCCAATGGTGTATTGTGGTTTTAAATCTTGAATGGCCGTATTTAAATTGTTGTTTTGCACAACCAAGGTTTTTACATTTTGCTTGGGGTTGTTAAATTGCATGCTGTTTGATAAAATAACAATATCCACACGCTGTTTTTCTTCAATAAACTGTACATCCCTTGAGCGTTTTATGCTAACGCCAACATTGGTTTTGTCTTCGTAAATCATAAATTTTCTTGAGAAAACAAGCGCATCGTCGTCATTAAAAACACTTAACAGGTAATTGCCGGAAACCTTTAATCGTTTGGTTTGTGCGTTAGGAATGGTGAGTTTATAGTGCGAGTATATTTGATAGGTGTTTAGGGAATTCTCGTAATTTCGGATGCGCTGATTGTCGAACCCATCCATATATTCAGATTTTACTAAAATGGAAGGTGTCCAATCAAAATTAAAATGCTCGATTTTATAGTAAAAATCTTCTTCATCCCCATTTAGCGCATCAAATTCCAACACCACGTATTCCCCAAGTTTTAAAATTGGGAGTTGACTTTCTTTAGTGTTGCTTTTAAAAGCAATGGTTTTAATGTAATCTGGTGGATGAACTTCCTGTATTTGACCAAAGTGATTTTGGGGAAACCATGTGATAATTAAAAATAGGATAAGATTAAATCTCATTTTTTGCAGTAGTTTTTCGTAAATATAAACAAATTTAATGCCTGAATATTGCGATTGAACTTTAAGTAAACGTTTGCGTGCAAAATTATGTTTAAATTATTATGAAAACTGTATATTTAATTCGTATTTTTGCCCCGATTTTTAGACAACTAACTTCAATAAAAATAAATATGTCAAACGACATTCATATTAAAAAAGGTCTGGACATTAAACTTAAGGGTGAAGCTGAAAAAATCGTTGAACAAGCGGTTATAAGTAACTACTACACCGTAAGACCAGAAGATTTTCACAGTGTTATTCCAAAACTTGTCGCAAAAGAAGGTACCACGGTTAAAGCTGGAGGCACTTTGTATTTTGATAAATCTAACGAGGACATCAAATTTTCCTCACCTGTATCGGGGAAAGTCTTGGAAATAGTTCGCGGACCCAAAAGACGCATTGACGCCATTAAAATTCAAGCTGATAAAGCACAGTCTTATCAAGATTATGGAACCTTTAACTTGGATGCTGCAACTTCAGATTCGGTTAAAGCACATTTATTGGCATCGGGTTGTTGGCCGTTTGTAAAACAACGTCCGTACGATGTTGTTGCAAACCCAGACAAGTCGCCAAAAGCGATTTTTATTTCGGGCTATGCAAGCGCACCATTGGCAGCCGATTTAGATTTTACCCTACAAGGCAAAGAAGCAGAATTACAAGCCGCAGTTACAGCACTTGCTAAACTTACAGAAGGCAAAGTGCATGTATCGGTTGGAAAAAAATCCAATTCACCATTAGCGGGTTTATCTGGTATTACGTTACATAAGGTTTCTGGCCCTCATCCTTCGGGAAATGTGGGAACCCAGATTAATAAAATAGACCCTGTAAATAAAGGCGAAGTGGTTTGGACGGTAAATCCGCAAGACTTGGTTATTATAGGAGAATTGTTGCTTACCGGGAAGTTTAATGCCGAACGCATTGTAGCTCTAGTAGGCTCTTCAGTTGAAAAACCAAGATATTTCAAAACTAAAATTGGTAGCGAAGTGGCTACTATGGTTTACGATAAAGGCATTTCAAAAGACGCAAATGCACGTATAATTTCCGGTAATGTTTTAAGCGGAAAACAGGTAGAGCCAGATGGTAGTTTAGATTATTACAGCAATGTGATTTCAGTAATTCCAGAAGGAGACGATTATGAGTTTTTTGGATGGAACAAACCAATCTTCAACAAAATTTCCACATCGAGAGCCATGACATTTTCTTGGTTAAATCCGAAGAAAAAATACGATTTAAATACCAACACCAATGGCGAGCATCGTGCTTTTGTAATTACAGGAACGTACGAAGCCGTTTTTCCTTTGGATATTTACCCGATGCAAATACTAAAAGCATGTATGTATCAAGATTTAGATGAAATGGAAGCTTTAGGCATGTACGAAGTGGCTCCTGAAGATTTTGCGTTAACAGAATTTGTTTGTGTGTCTAAACAACCACATCAAAAAATTATAAGAGAAGGTTTAGACTTAATGCTTAAAGAAATTGGATAATAAAGTGGTCGCTGAGGTTCTCGAAGCGACATTTTAAAATAATAAACTTGAAAAATGGGTTTAAAAAACAGTTTACATAATTTTAAGGAAAAGAATAAAAACAAAAAGTGGATACCGGCATTTAATGCTATCCATACGTTTTTATATTTGCCAAACGAGACCACACATAATGGGACTCATATTAAAGTTGCCGACGATTTAAAACGTACCATGAATACGGTTATTATGGCCATGGTGCCATGTTTAATTTTTGGTATGTTTAATGCAGGTTATCAGCATCATTTAGCTTTAGGCGAAATTCAAGCCGTTACCGGAAGTTTCTTTAGTTCGGAATTTTGGACCATGGATAATTTCTTAATCGGTTTCTGGAAAATATTACCACTGGTAATAGTGTCTTACGGAGTTGGTTTGGGTATTGAATTTATATTCGCCATAATTAACGGACACGAAGTTGAAGAGGGGTATTTGGTAACCGGTATGTTGGTGCCGCTTATTGTACCGGTTGATATTCCGCTTTGGATGTTAGCAGTAGCTGTAGTTTTTGGTGTTGTAATCGGAAAAGAGGTTTTTGGAGGCACAGGAATGAACATTCTTAACCCCGCATTAACCATACGTGCCTTCCTATTCTTTGCATATCCAACTTGGATGAGTGGTGATAAAGTATGGGTTCACGGTGCTGTGGAGCGCGACCAAATGATTGCCGCTGGCGAGAATTTAGATGCCATTTCGGGCGAAACTATTTTAGGAGCTTTAGCACAAGGTAAAGAAATGGCTTATTCGGTCTCGGATATGTTTATAGGATTTATACCAGGCTCGATTGGAGAGACGTCTACCTTATTGATTCTCCTAGGAGGCTTGTTTTTAATATTTTCCAAAGTAGGAAGCTGGAGAATTATGTTGTCATCAGCCTTAGGCGCTATCGCGATGGGATTAATATTTAATGCTGTTGTAGATGCTGGCTGGATTACCGAAAGCAGTAAGTTTTACGGATTAATGAGCACGGTATGGTGGCATCATTTACTCATTGGTGGATTCGCCTTTGGTGCGGTGTTTATGGCTACAGATCCTGTAACCGCGTCGCAAACCACCAAAGGAAAATGGATATATGGTTTCTTAATAGGGTTTATTTCCATACTAATTCGTGTATTCAACCCAGCATACCCAGAAGGTGTTATGCTAGCTATATTATTAATGAATGTGTTTGCACCAACAATCGATCATTATATAGTAAAAGGTAATGTTAAGAAAAGAATGAAACGTGTAAAAGCTAAAGTTGCATAACGATGGAAAATAGAACAGATAAAAATTCATATACTATAATGTTTGCCATAATCATGGTAATAGTAGTTGGTGCTTTATTAGCATTTTTGGCATCGTCATTAAAGCCAAGAATTACTGAAAACGAGCGTTTAGAAAAGCAACAAAACATTTTGTATGCTATGGGTGTTAACGATAACGACGAAACCAGCGCCAATTTTGTGTCGACCAAAGAAGCACCGGGATTATTCGAAAAATATATCAAAAAACAATTGGTAATTCAGGACGGCCAAGTAACTGAAGACGACCAAGCCTATTTAATTGATGTTAAAAAGGAACAAGCAAATGCCAAGGCAGGTATCGCAAGACGCCTACCATTGTTTGTTGGAGAAAAAGACGGTAAAACATATTACATAGCACCCATTAGAGGTAAAGGGCTTTGGGACGCTATTTGGGCCTATATAGCTATGGATAAAGACATGGTTGTGAAAGGTGCATTTTTTGATCATGCTGCCGAAACGCCAGGGTTAGGAGCCAATATTAAACAACGTTATTTTATGGACGATTTTATTGGTGAGCATCTAATGAGCAACGGTACTTTTAAAGGTATTAACGTGGCCAAAGGGAATGCCGATCCAAGAAATGAAGATAAAACAGATAATGCCGTAGATGCCATTGCGGGAGCAACCATTACAGGTGATGGTGTATCAGCAATGATAAGAAACGATTTGAAGCTTTACGTGCCTTATTTTGAAAATTTAAAACAATAAAGAATGGGACTATTATCAAAAAAAGACAGCAGATTAATATTAGATCCATTAGCAGATAACAACCCAATTACCATTCAAGTATTAGGTATTTGTTCTGCTTTAGCAATTACTGCAGAGTTAGAAGCATCTATCGTAATGTCTATTTCTGTACTATTTGTAATGGGGGTTGGTAACGTGGTAATCTCGTTAATGCGTAATGTAATACCATCAAAAATCAGAATTATTGCGCAACTTATTGTGGTTGCTACATTGGTAATTATAGTAGATTTAGTGCTAAAGGCCTTTGCATACGAATTAAGTAAAACGCTTTCGGTATTCGTCGGATTAATTATTACCAACTGTATCATTATGGGACGTTTTGAAGCTTTTGCTTTGGCCAATGGAACATGGAGATCTTTCCTTGATGGTATTGGAAATGCATTAGGCTATGCCGTAATACTTATTATTGTTGGATTCTTTAGGGAATTACTGGGATCCGGAACTCTATTGGGAATACCGGTTTTAGGAGATCCAATTGAAAAAACAGGCTTATATGCTATTGGTTATGAAAATAACGGATTTATGTTATTATCGCCAATGGCGCTTATAGTGGTAGGTATCATTATTTGGGTACAACGTACAAAAAACAAAGCATTAGTAGAAGATCATTAAATAAGTTGGCAGGAAGCCGTCAGCGGTGGGCAGTTAAATGCTAACCGAAGACTGAAAACTGAGAACTGAAGACTAAAAGAATATGGAACATATAGAATTATTTTTCAAATCAATATTTATTGACAACATGGTATTCGCTACATTCTTGGGAATGTGTTCTTACCTTGCTGTATCTAAAAAGGTGAGTACAGCAGTTGGTCTGGGCGCTGCGGTAATTTTCGTATTAGCTATAACAGTACCATTAAACTGGCTGCTTGATCAGTATCTTTTACAACCTGGCGCATTAACCTGGTTAGGTGAAGAATTTGCAGATTACGATTTAAGTTTCTTATCATTCATCATGTTTATTGCTACCATAGCCACCATGGTGCAATTGGTAGAAATTGTAGTAGAAAAGTTTTCACCAGCATTATATAACTCACTTGGTATTTTCTTACCGTTAATTGCCGTAAACTGTGCGATTTTAGGAGGTTCGTTATTTATGCAATCACGTGAAATTGCAACCTTAGGTTTAGCTTTCAATTACGGGGTAAGTTCAGGAATAGGATGGTTTTTAGCTATTTTGGCTATTGCAGCTATTCGTGAAAAAATCAGATATTCAAACGTGCCACCGGCATTACGTGGATTGGGAATCACATTTATTATAACAGGTTTAATGGCCATAGGTTTTATGAGTTTTGGAGGGATGTTAACTGGAGGCGACGAAGAAGCGCCTGTTGAAGAAACGACGGTAAAAGTTGAAGAACCCCAAAAGGATTCGGAACAAGAAAAAGTAGTAGCTAACAACATTAAAGTAAACGAGTAATATGATTTTGGCAGCAGGTACATTAGGAACAATTATAGCAACAGTAACAGCCTTTTTGGTTATTACTTTGTTGTTGGTAACATTACTATTAGTTGTAAAACAAAAATTATCGCCATCTGGTCCAGTTAAAATAACCATTAATGGCGAAAAAGAAATTGAAGTAGCTTCTGGAGGCACTTTATTAACCACTTTAAGCGCACAGAAAATATTTTTACCATCGGCTTGCGGTGGCGGCGGAACATGTATTCAGTGCGAATGCCATGTATTGGAAGGCGGCGGAGAGGCTTTGCCTACCGAAACACCTCATTTTACTCGTAAAGAGTTAAAAGATGGCGCGCGTTTATCATGTCAGGTAAAAGTGAAACAAGATATGGTTATTACCATTCCGGAAGAAGTGTTCGGAATTAAAAAATGGGAAGCCACCGTTGTGCGTAATTATAACGTGGCATCTTTTATTAAGGAATTTGTTGTTGAAATCCCTGAAGATATGGGATACAAAGCAGGTGGCTATATTCAAATTGAAATACCGGAATGTGAAATTAAATATTCGGATATTGATATTACGGCGCATCCAGAAGAGCATGATTCACCAGATAAGTTTCAAGAAGAATGGGATAAATTCGGACTTTGGCCATTGGTAATGAAAAATACCGAAGTTGTTGAAAGAGCTTATTCTATGGCATCTTACCCAGCCGAAGGACGCGAAATTATGCTAAATGTGCGTATTGCTACGCCGCCATGGGACCGTAATAAAAACGGTTGGATGGACGTAAACCCAGGAATAGCATCATCGTATATATTCGCTCAAAAACAAGGTGATAAGGTAACTATTTCAGGACCTTACGGCGAGTTCTTTATAAACGAGTCTGATTCCGAAATGCTTTATGTTGGTGGTGGAGCAGGTATGGCGCCCATGCGTTCACATTTATACCACTTATTCAAAACCCTAAAAACGGGCAGAAAAGTGACTTATTGGTATGGTGGTCGTTCAAAACGTGAATTATTCTATATTGAGCATTTCAGGGAACTGGAAAAAGACTTTCCTAACTTTAAGTTCTATATGGCTTTATCTGAACCTATGGAAGAAGATAACTGGAAAGTGAAAAAAGATATTAATGACGAAGCAGGTGATGGTTTCGTTGGATTTATTCACAACTGCGTGATTGATAATTATTTAAGTCATCACGAAGCTCCAGAAGATATCGAGTTATATTTCTGTGGTCCGCCGTTAATGAACAAAGCCGTTCAGAAAATGGGAGAGGATTTTGGTATACCAGACGAGCATATTAGGTTTGATGACTTTGGAGGATAGATCGCTAAGCGATATTTGATTATAAATAAAACCCAATGCGAAAGTGTTGGGTTTTTTGTTTAAATGGGTGCTTTAAAACAGGGAGATTAATATTCTAAAAGGAAAGTTCTAACTCATATTTTGGGCTATCATTTTTAAGCTCAAAACACTTAGTGTAATCCATGGTATTTGAGACACCATCCAGTTCGCATAAAAAGCCAATTACTGCAATTAAACCATCAAACAACACATCGTTATCGTTTGGGTTTTTAGGTTTGTTGTTTTTATGATGAAGCGGTAATTGATAACCACAAGCAGTTAAAAAAACAGCTTCAATCTGCAATAATTCCAAAGGCGAATAACCATTGAACTTCCTCCCTAAATTTTGATGTACCCTTCCTATGTAATTTAACTGCAATGCTCCGTGGTAATCAGACAAATGTTTCCATCCATCGGTCTTGTCCAATATATTTCCAACGGCACACTGTTTACAACATTCAGGAAACAGTTGGTTGCTGTAATAAGCCGTATAAAGTTTTTTAATTGCAGATTCTAATCGATTAGAAGTTTTCATAAATTGAAAATTTGGTAAATAAATTACAAAAATAATCTGAATTAATAATGTTAAAATTGAAAATTGGCCAACCGTTTTTAAGTGAGATTCATATCGTTTTTCGATTAAAACCTTGTTGGAAGGGTGTAGAAATTAATGTTTCCGCTAGCGGATTAAATGGTTTTTATATACTTTGTTAATCAGTTTTTGAAAGCCTAACAATTTCTTTTAAGTAATCTTCAATCGAGTTTTCTACAAGCATCTCATTAACAATTCTTTCTGTGTAATGCTGTTTTCTTTTAAGCATACTTAAAAAAACAGTGTCTTGTATAAGTTTAAGTTGGCGCTGCGTGTTTGGTTTATAAAACAAGCCCTTTTTAATCATATACGGTTCAATAGCAGTATGCCATAATCGTTGGGAAATTATTTCTTCTTCGCTATAATCTTCCAACACATCTTTCCAAGAAACCAAATAGTTTTTTAAAGTATCGTTTGTAATTAAATTAATATCTCCAGAGCTAATTAAAGATTCTATGGTACCGTTTGATGCATTATAGGTATAACCACCAAACATGTTTTTTCCATAATTAAAAATAGAATCGATGGCTTTGGGATTAGGAAATTTATCAATATTCCTTAAAACGATGTTTTGCTTGTTTAATGTGTTAATATGCAATTCTTTTATTCGGTTAAAATCATTCAGATTATTTTTAAAGTCTTTGTGGAGCGCTTTCAATATAGATATCTCTTTATTTCTATCTTTTCTGTTTTCGTTCCAATTATTAATAGAAAGCGCTATTAAAATACCAATAACGACCAGGATTATTTCGCCAATGGCATATTTGAAGTATTTACCCGTTTTGTTTTGTTCCATAAGATTGTAACGTATTTTTCTAAAGAATTTAATCATAAACCTGCGGTTGTAAGTAAAGGAAGTTAATGGCGGTGTTTAAGTTGATTATAATATCAGTATTTATAACACATAAAATGTTGCAATATCAAATAGGTTTTAAAGTTAAACAATTTTATCTATCATTTTATAAATAGTATTTTTGTAGCATGAGCAAACCACTTTCAAAACAGGAATTACATAATTTGGCAATGAACCATGTTGGAAAAGACTTGGAGCAACGTGGTTTTGAGTTTATTGCCGTTAATAGTAAACTAAAAAAACATCCGCAATTTGTTTGTATCGATAAAAACAAGCAGTATTATTTTGTTATTGTACGCGCTGTAATTTTGCCGGATAACCCCAATAATTACGATGTAGTTTGGATGGAATCCTTTAAAAAGCATGCCCGGGAAAACGATGCAAAAGTGCTTTATGCGGGCGTTGGATTGGGCAATGTAAATGGCGAAAATCTGCCCATTTATTTAAACGAAGAATATTTGATGGAATATAACGGCATACAGGTTTTAGAAACCAATTTAAACTAGACTCAAGATGGGAGGAGATAGAAAAAAGAGTTTTTGTCTGTTGGAAGGCAGTCGATGTCTTATGATTTTGGTTGTCATAATCTCGTTGGTTTCATGCAAAAAAGAACATAAAAACACCATACTTGAAGGTGCCGTTTTTGGGACGTATTATAGAATGACTTACGATTCCGAAATCAACTATCAAAAGCAAATTGATAGCTTGTTTTATGTGATTAATAAATCGATGTCTACCTATCAAGTAAACTCAGATATTTCAAAAATAAATAATAATGAAGATGTTGAGGTTGATACCCATTTCGAAACAGTTTTTAAGGCCTCTAAAGAAATTTATAAAGCCACCAATACAGCTTTCGACCCAACCATAGGAGCCGTTGTAAATGCTTGGGATTTTGGGCCAGAAGGTAAAATAGCCAATCTCGATAGCCTTAAAATTGACAGTTTAATGCAATCAGTTGGATATGATAAAGTGAAGCTGACAAATAAACGGGTTATAAAGCAAAAAGAAACATTTTTAGATTTTAATGCCATAGCAAAAGGCTATGCTGTTGATGTGGTTTCAGAATTTTTGGAAAGTAAGAATGCAAAAAATCATTTGGTCGATATTGGTGGTGAGTTGAGGGCAAGCGGTATTAATATCGAAAAAAAAACGGGATGGCGCGTAGGTGTGGAAAACCCTAATTTTGATGGCACGCAATCCATAAATCGAGCTATAACTTTAAAGGATGAGGCTATGGCGACTTCCGGAACTTACAGAAAGTTTAAAATAGATGAAAACGGGAATCGCTATGCGCATATCATCGACACAAAAACGGGCTACCCAAGTAAAACCAATTTGTTGAGTATTTCGGTTATTGCAGATAATTGTATGAATGCCGACGCTTATGCCACGGCTTTTAAAGCTATGGGAATTGAAAATGTGAAATCGTTTTTAAAAGCCTATAAAGAACTTAAAGTGTTTTTAATTTTTGAAAATGGAGATAAAGAATTGGAAACCTTGGCTTTAAATGATTTTCCTGAGAATTAAATGCCTTGCTATGTCAAACTGAACTTGTTTCAGTTTCTCATAATATTTAAAGTTGTATTTTGTAATTGCGTAACTATTTGTAACAAACCGGAATAATTTCACCTTTTGCCAAACGGTATTTTTCTATCGCCTCCTCGGAAAGATTAGCAGTATAATCCACTTCTTCAACCGTAAAACCAACACTACGAAGTTTATCAAAATAATCGCGACCATAAATACGTACATGGTCGTATTGCCCAAAAATTTTAGCCCGTTCTTTTCGATCTGTAATAGAATCGTCTTCAAACGTTTCAGCCCGATTCAAATCTTGCGGAATTTGCAGAATAGCCATGCCTTTGGGCTTTAAAACACGATACAGTTCTTGCATCGCTTTGGTGTCGTCTGGGATATGCTCTAAAACATGGTTGCACAAAATAACATCGTAGCTGTCGTCCTTAAAAGGAAGATTGCAAATATCGGCTTTTACATCGGCCAAAGGTGAATTCAAATCTGTAGTCGTGTAATCCAGATTTTTCATGGTTTTAAAGCGTTTGTAAAAGGCTTGTTCTGGTGCAAAATGCAGTACACGCTTTTCTGCTGAAAAGAAATCGGTTTCATATTTTAAATACAACCATAAAAGCCGGTGGCGCTCTAAACTTAAAGTAGATGGCGAAAGCACATTGTTACGTTGTGTGCCATATCCGTAGGGTAAAAAAGTTCTGAAGGATTTGCCATCAATAGGATCGGTGTATGTATTTCCTTTTAAAAAAAAAGCTACAATAGGACGGATAATGTAACTTAACCTAATGAGTAAAGGTCTTGGGATTACGTTTAGTATAATTTTGAAGAGTTTTTTCAAATTGTTTCGCGGAGTTTCACAGAGAAATCGCAGAGATTCACTGAGCAGAATTAATAAATCGTTTAATTCCGTTTTTTAATAGTTTGGTATGAAAGTTAATTAATAGTCCCAATGGATAGTTTCCTAATTTCATATATGTTAAAATCTGGGCAGAATGAACATCGGTAAAACATTCCACAGTTTTTAGTTCAACCACAATCTTATTTTCAACTAATAAATCAATTCTGTAGCCATGATCTAATTTAATGTCTTTATAAACTATTGGTAATGCAATTTCTTTTTTAACGTGTAAGCCAATAGATTTCAATTCAAAAAGCAAACATTCTTGGTAAGCAGATTCTAATAATCCAGGGCCTAAAACACGATGCACATTTATTGCAGCTCCAATAATTTTTTTCGTTATTTTGTCATCCATAATCACTTCGTGTAACTCTGTGATTTCTCTGTGAAGCTCTGTGTAATAACTTTAAAGCACCAAAGCCTTCTGCCTAAACTCCTCTTCCTCGTTACTTTCAATACCTAAAGCTTCGTAAATATAGGCAAATGTAGAAAGCAAC
Organism: Hwangdonia sp.; assembly: GCF_048381975.1. NCBI lineage: Bacteria > Pseudomonadati > Bacteroidota > Flavobacteriia > Flavobacteriales > Flavobacteriaceae > Hwangdonia > Hwangdonia sp. The sequence goes on from NZ_JBLWYT010000001.1 coordinate 705,584, forward strand.
TCGGGTTTGCCATTTACTAACGCCACATTGTGTTCAAAATGGGCACTTGGTTTGTTATCTAAAGTGGTAATGGTCCAACCGTCTCTATGTTGTTTTATGCGGTGTGTTCCCATGTTAATCATAGGTTCAATGGCCACCACCATACCCTCGATAAATTTTTTGCCACGACCGCGTTTCCCGTAATTTGGCATTTCAGGATCCTCGTGCATTTTGCTGCCCAAACCATGGCCAACCAATTCTCTTACAACCCCATAGCCGTGGTCTTCGCAATATTTTTGAATGGCATACCCCACATCGCCAACACGATTTCCTTTTTTAAAAGCCCTAATGCCTTCGTATAAAGATGCTTTGGTAACATGTAGTAGTTTTTCGGTTTCGGGGGCAATTTCTCCAACAGCAAAGGTATAGGCATGATCACCGTAAAAACCATTTTTTAAAGCGCCACAATCTATAGAAATAATGTCACCTTCTTTAAGCGGCTCGTTTGTTGGGAAACCGTGAACCACTTGTTCGTTTGGGCTCATACAAAGGGTGTTTGGGAAATCATATAACCCTAAAAAACCGGGTATGGCACCATGGTCTCTTATGTGTTCTTCGGCAATTTTATCTAATTGAAGTGTTGTTACTCCAGGTTTTACTTCTTGGGCAAGTATGCCTAAGGTTTTAGAAACTATCAATGCGCTTTCTCGCATCAATTCAATTTCTTCGGGTGTTTTTACTACAATCATCTTTTAAAAAATATGTGCAAAGATACTTAAAAATATAATTCTAATTATTTTGGTTTTATATGACTTTTGGCATTTTCTATCATCTTTAAAACAAATAATTTTGTATTACAAATACCCGAAAAATGTACAAAGTAGGAAGTGCCCAAGAAGTAGTAAAAAAAATTAAAAGTAACGATAGAGTTTATATTCAAGCAGCTGCAGCAGCTCCGCAGTTATTAATGAATGCGATGTCTGAAAGACATGAAGAATTACGAGGTGTTGAGGTTTGCCATTTACACGTTGAAGGCGAAGCGCCGTATGCAAACCCAGAATTAAAAGATAGTTTTCACGTCAATTCATTTTTTATAGGAAGCAACGTTAGACATACATTAACTGCCGGCAACGGATCATATACACCTGTTTTTTTAAGTGAATTGCCTCTATTGTTCAAACGGAATATATTACCGCTAGACGTAGCATTAATTCACGTGTCCGTTCCAGATAAGCACGGTTATTGCTCATTAGGTGTATCGGTTGAAGCGACTTTGGCTGCCATAGAAAACGCAAAAACGGTTATTGCTCAAGTAAACCCTCAAATGCCAAGAACACATGGCGACGGCATAATACACCATACCGAAATTGATTTGTTTGTAGAATGCGATGTGCCCATACCAACACACAATATAGGTAAACCCACAGCTATTGAAAATAAAATTGGGGCTTATGTGGCAAGTTTGATTGACGATAAAAGCACATTGCAAATGGGGGTTGGATCTATTCCCAATGCTGTGTTATCGCAACTTACACATCATAAAAATTTAGGATTACACACCGAAATGTTTTCAGATGGTGTTATCGATTTAATTTTGAATGATGTTATTAACGGAAACTATAAAACCATTAATCCAGGTCGCGCGTTAACCACTTTTTTAATGGGTTCAAAACGATTGTACGACTATGTAGATGATAATCCTTTTGTAGAAATGAGAGCTTCAGATTATGTAAATGATGTTTCAATAATTAAGCAAAACCCTAAAATGGTCGCTATTAATTCTGCTATTGAGGTAGATGTAACGGGGCAAGTTTGTGCAGATTCAATAGGGTCAAAAATGTACTCGGGTGTTGGTGGACAAATGGATTACATCCGGGGCGCATCACTCAGCGAAGGCGGAAAAGCAATTATTGCATTACCATCAGTAACACGTACGGGCATTAGCAGAATTGTACCGAGCTTAAAACCGGGAGCGGGTGTCGTTACTACACGTGCGCATGTACATTACGTGGTTACCGAGTACGGCATCGCAAATTTATATGGCAAAACTATTAAACAACGCATTAAAGCCTTGGTAGATATAGCGCATCCCGATTACAGGGCATCTATCGGAAAAACGTATTTTGAACTGATTTAAATTTTATTTCATTTATTGTTTGAAGAAACTAAAGAAGCCTTTTTTCTTTATAGGCAGGTTTGGTTTGGTATTGGTAAGCATTTGGTAAACTTCACCCCAACCTATAAAGCCACCAATATTTCTATCGTCAATAAATAAATCGGCATGGATTTTTCTGCTAATTTTATTGCTGTATTCTTCTCCCGAAAAGCTACTATTTAAAGCGTAAAAAACAACGCCGTTATTTTCGCAAAAAGTAACAGCTTCGTTTAGCCTATCACCGCACCTATACGTCCATAAAATCAAACGATGTCCTTCTTCCTGTAATTTTTTTAGGGTTTCAAAAGCAAATAGTTTTGGCTTTCCTATTTTTGGATAGGCGTCCTCCACGATAGTGCCATCAAAATCTACGGCGATTATAAGCGTTTGGTTAAAATCCATTTTTCGAATTACAGACTTGAGTTAGACGCAAAAGTACAATAATTTACGCACTAAGTGATGTTTTAGAATTCTAGTACATTAACGCTTTTCAATAAATTTCACAGCTTAAACCAAAGCATGTTGCGTCATCGCTTCAGGTTGCGGAACTCCCATAAGTTTTAAAATGGTTGGTGCCATATCGCCTAAAATACCGTCTTTAATGTCTTTTAAATCGTTATCGATTAAAATAACAGGAACTGGATTTGTGGTATGCGCCGTATTTGGTGAACCATCAGGATTTATCATGGTTTCACAATTACCGTGGTCTGCTATTAACAAGGTTGAATAGCCGTTCTCCAAAGCGGTTGTAACCACGTCTTTCACGCATTCATCTACGGCTTCACAGGCTTTTATGGCGGCTTCCATAACGCCGGTGTGCCCAACCATATCGCCATTTGCAAAGTTTAAGCACACAAAATCAACATCGCCTTTTTGTAATTCTGGTATTAAAGCATCACGTAATTCGTAAGCGCTCATTTCGGGTTTTAAATCGTAAGTGGCTACTTTTGGCGAGTTTCTTAAAATGCGGGTTTCCCCATTAAAAGGTTCTTCGCGTCCGCCGGAAAAGAAAAAAGTAACATGTGGGTATTTTTCGGTTTCGGCAATTCTAATTTGTTTTTTGTTGTGTTTTTCCAATACTTCACCCAGGGTTTCAGTGAGGTTATCTTTATTGAAAATAACTTTGATGTTTTTATAAGTATCGTCGTAATTGGTAAGCGTTACATAATGCAAATTGAGTTTATGCATGTTTTGCTCATGAAAGTTGGTTTGCGTTAAAGCTTCGGTTAACTCGCGACCGCGATCGGTTCTAAAATTAAAGAATATTACAACATCATCGTCTTTAATTTGTGCGATGGGTTGGTTGGTTTCATCAACTGCAATAATGGGTTTTATAAACTCATCGGTGATATCATTTTTATAACTCTTTCTGATGGATTCGGTAATGTTGGTCGATTTTTCGCCAATACCATTCACTAAAGCATCATAAGCTAATTTTATGCGTTCCCAACGTTTATCCCTGTCCATAGCGTAGTAACGACCGGTTACCGTTGCTAGTTTGGTGTTTGTTTTTTCAATGTGGCTTTCAAGTTCGGTTACAAAACCATAACCAGATTTTGGGTCTACATCGCGCCCATCGGTAAACGCGTGCACAAAAGTATTGGTTAATCCAAAATCGTTGGCGGCGTCAATTAAACCCAATAAATGGTTGATATGCGAGTGAACGCCACCATCGCTTAATAAACCTAAAAAATGAACATTTTTATGGTTGTTTTTGGCATAGTTAAACGCATCAACTAAAACCTGCTCGTTATTAAGCGTTTTGTTTTTTACGGCTAAGTTTACTTTAACGAGATCTTGATATACAATACGTCCGGCACCTAAATTCATATGGCCAACTTCGCTATTTCCCATTTGCCCCTCGGGTAAACCAACATGCAAGCCATCGGTACGCAACGTTGCAAAAGGGTATGTTTTATATAGTGAATCAATAAATGGGGTGTGAGCATGATCGATTGCTGAAACCTTTGGATCTGGAGAATTTCCCCAACCGTCAAGAATCATTAAGATAACTTTTTTGTTCATTTTTTGTGAGAATTTTTGAGTATCCAAAGATAGTGAGATTATAAAAAAAATCCTCGATAAAACACCTCAAAAAGCTTTTAAATAACGGATTTTTACGAGTATCTCAACAAAAAAGCTTTAACATAATAAAATGTGAAATCAATGTTAAAAATATGTTATTAATTATTTTTTCTGTAACAGATCGAGATTTTTGTCGTCTCTTTAGTATATCAAAAAACGAAATCAATTCAAATCAATAATCAAATTAAAATCTTTCATCATGAAAAAAACAATCATTATTTCCGCAATCGCATTATGCTTTTCAGTAGTATCAGTAAATGCAAAATCAATTAATGAAACCGTTAAAGATTACAGTGTAGAAACAGTGGCACAAGTCAGCCCTTTTTGTGTGTCTATTGCAAAAGGCGACTTTGAAACCGTTAAAAAACTTGTTAGTTTAGGGGCGGATGTCAATAAGAAATCTAATGGGATGACACCGGTTATGTATGCTGCTAAATACAACAGAACAGACATTTTGAAATTTTTAATTGCTAAAGGCGCTAAGTTAAAAACCAAATGTCCTAAAGGTTTAACTGCTGTTAAGTACGCACAACAGTCTAATGCCAAAGAAGCTTTAGCTATTTTAGAAGAAGCTTTAGCTTAAAAATATAAATAATTTTTAATAATTATTTAGAGCTAGTCACTCATAAAAAGCCTTGTTTAACAAGGCTTTTTATTATTGGTTTTTATACTTTTCAATAGCTTCTTGAATTTTCTCAATTCTATTATCTGGGTCTGGATGCGAGCTTTGAAATTCCGGAACTCTATTAGGGCCAGCAGCATCCTTTAAAATTTCCATAACGCCAATCATTTCTTGAGGGTTATAACCCGATTTAAGCATAAATAAAACACCAAGATTATCGCTTTCTAATTCATCGCCACGACCATTTTTAAGTAACGTTTGTTGCCCAATGCCACTTACCAATCCGCCCATATCGGCACCTACCGATGCGCCGGTTGTTACCGTTTGCCAAAAGTCGCTTTCTGCAATTCGTTCAGCAGAATGACGCCCTAAAACATGACCAATTTCGTGCCCCAAAACACCAGCTAGTTGGTCTTCGTTTTCTAACTTAGAAAACAAGGCGTAGGTAATAAATATTTGCCCACCGGGTAGCGCAAAGGCATTTATAGTGTTTTCGTCGGCCAAAAGATGAAAGTCGTATTTGTATGGCGTATCTTTTGCCATACTGTTATTAACAAGCTTGTTTCCTACTTGGTCCACTAAGGCTTGATATTGGTTGTTGGCGTGTAAGCCACCGTGTTGTTGAGCCATTTGCGGCGCATGTTGTAAACCAATGGCTATTTCTTGATCCGAGGTCATATTAATGGTTTGCACTCTGCCGGTATACGCATTTCTCTCTTTACTATTACATTTTTTAATAAATGCAAAAGCGACTATGGCCAAACCAATTAATAATCTAATCTTAAAATTTCTACTTCTCATAAATAGATGTTTATAGTTTTAAATTTACAAAAAATAATCACTGTAATTTGCAACCTGTTTTAATTTACAATGTAAACACAGGCTTTAGACGCATTTTTTATGTTAGGGTCACGCATTAAATTTAAATGTTTTTAAAATGATGTTTTAATTAATGGTTAGAAAATATTTATCTTCACATAAAAATAGTTCATGGCTTTTCAGTTTAAAATTATTGATAAAAAGCAGATTGATTCCGTGATACCATTAGTTCAAAAACTAAATGGAAATCAAGTGTCTGACGCTATTTTAAAACAACGTTTCTCCGAAATGGTAAATCAGAATTACGAGTGTGCAGGTATTTTTGAAGGCGAAAAATTAATTGGAATTTCTGGCTTATGGTTTTGCACACGGCACTATTCTGGAAAAAGTGTTGAACCAGACCATGTTTTTATTGATGATGAGTATCGCGGCAAAGGTTTGGGAAAACAATTTTTTGAATGGATTTATAACTACGTTAAGCTAAAAGGTTATGAATCAGTGGAATTGAATACTTACGTGAATAATTATCCTTCGCACAAATTTTATTACAACGAAGGGTTTGAGATTTTGGGCTACCATTTTTTTAAAAAGTTGTAGTTTTTGCTTGCAAATAAGTTGTGAGAATGTATATATTTGCATGGCTAATGCGGGAGTAGCTCAGTTGGTAGAGCGTCAGCCTTCCAAGCTGAATGTCGCCAGTTCGAACCTGGTCTCCCGCTCGAAAAGCTCCATGGAAATATGGGGCTTTTTTTTATGCGGATAGGTTATTTTATGGAATTTCGCAATGGTTTTGGCTGGTATGCCCGTGTGAGGGATAGTAGTGGAAAGCCCACAGCGCAGCGAGGACTTGTAGCGGATAGCCCGACCCCACTTCGTGAGCCTCAGCGACCAAGTGGGGGCACGCCCAAAATGCTTTTATTTTAAATGATTTAATTGTGTGCCCGATGTGATTTCGTAAGGTGTTTTGTTATACTCGAAGATTCGCGCTTCTAAGTTGCCTTTCAACACTACGGAATCTCCTTTAACGTGCAGCCAGCTGCCTTCGCGCAAACCAATTACGGGCGGTGTATTGTAGCCGTGAAATTCTTTAATCCGCGTTTCGCGGGTTTCGCCCATGTGTGTACTGTTTGTGTCGGGGTCTAAATAATGCGGATTTATATTAAAAGGCAGCATGCCCAAAGTATTAAAACTGGGCGGATAAACAATGGGCATATCGTTGGATGTTTTTATGGTTAGGCCGCAAATATTGCTGCCTGCGCTTGTGCCCAAATAAGGTGTGCCGTTTGTAAGGGCTTCCTTTAAAACAGCTATTAAATTATTTTTGTATAACTGACTTACCAAAACAAAGGTATTGCCACCGCCGGTAAAAATGGCTTCGGCGTTTTTTATGACTTCAACGGGATTTTTAAACGTATGGATGCCCACTACTTTTTTACCAATTTTAGAAAAAGCCGATGCGGCTTTTTCGGTATATTCATCGTGCGATATACCGCCAGGTCTGGCATAGGGTATAAACAACACCGTTTTGGCGTCTTTAAAAAAAACTGTTAATTCATCTAAAATATATTCCAAATATCCGCTTCCGTGAACTGTAGAAGTGCTGGCTATTATAAGGTTTCTCATCTTATTTTGTATATTAGGTAAAAGTAATGAAATGTAGGATTTAACAAAAGTTTAAAGCGGTTTTTCATTTTATTTAAGATTTGAAACGCTTTCTTTATAAAGTAAATTAAACTTATTGAAACAACTACTACTTATTTTTATATTAATTTTTTCCTGTGATTTAGTTATGGGGCAGGATATTGAGCGCGTTGAGGTTAACGGAATTATTCTTGCAGTTAACAGCGATGTAGAAAATATAACGGTTTACAATACGTCGTCCAATAAAGGTACCATTACCAATGGCAACGGCGAATTTACCATTCACGTGGCTTTAAACGATATTATTGAAATTTCCGCACTGCAATTTAAAGCTCTTTCAATCGCCATTACTAAGGACGTTATAGCCTCCAAACAATTAAAAATTTATTTGGCCGAACATGTTAATCAATTAGATGCTGTGTTGTTGTCCACAGGGCTTTCGGGTGATTTGGTTACCGATATTGATAATGCTGAAGAATTGCCCAAAATAGAACTCGATTTGGGAAACATGAATGCTTTGGAGTATTTTGACGATAATGCCTTTAATAACAATATAGTTAGAAATGAATTAAATAGGATTGTAAGCACAGGACAGTTTTACAACGGTATAGACTTTGCGACGATATTTGGTTTGAACAGGTTGTTGAAACGCAAAAACAAAAAAATGGATTTTTATAAGAAAGATGAAAAACCTAAAGACTTATTGGATGTTTATACCCATGAATTTATTAGTAAAGCCTGTAATATTCCGTTTGAAAAAGTGGACTTGTTTGTAGCGTTTATTGAAACCAATGGCATTAAAGAGGAATTGTATAAACCCGAAAACGAAGTGTATTTAATCGAGTTTTTGATTCAGCAAAGCAAAGAATTTTTGACGTTGAAAGATGCAAAACATTAAATACCTTACTTTTTTAGTACTGTTGTTTGGTTTTAAAGTGGCCGTTTCGCAATCCGTTGAAATTTACGGAAAAGTTGAAAGTGATGTGGGTGTTGAAAATATTCACGTTATAAATAAAACGGCCCAAGTTTTTACCACAACCAATAAACGAGGCGAGTTTAAAATTACTGCAAAGTTGAACGATACGCTTGTGTTTTCGTCCGTTCAGCACATTCCCAAATATATGGTTGTTGGTAATCATACCATTTTAAATAGAACATTGACCGTAAAATTAAAAGAGCAAATAAACGAGTTGGATGAAGTGTTGGTTGGCAAAGTGTTAACCGGCGATTTGCTTTCGGATATTGAGCATGTTGAAGGCCGACCGCCCATTAATTTTTACGATGTTGGCATTCCCGGGTATACCGGTAAAATTGCAACACAAAGTGAACGGCGACTGTACGAAGCTGGAGAATTTAAACCAAAAATGCTTTTGGGGCTTTTAACGGGAGGAATACCTTTAAATCCTATATTAAATGGCCTTTCAGGAAGAACAAAAGAACTTAAAAACCGAGTTGAAATTGAAACGAATGATGCCTTGTTGGAACGTATAAAATCGCGATTGCAGAAAGATTTTTTAGCTTTAAATGAATTGGAAGCCGATAAAGTTGCAGATTTTTTCTATTTCTGCGCAGACGATGCTGGTTTTATGGAACGCTGCAACGGCAAGACCGATATTGAAATTCTTGAATTTTTACAAGAAAAATTAAAAGCCTATAAAGCCAATCTTGAATTGGTTACCGATTGATTTTAAGTTGTGAGGCCCGCGTTAGGGATTAGTAGCCCCTCTGCAAGACAAGGATAAACTCTCTTCCCTTGAGAGGCGTCGAAGGGTTGGGGTAACGCCCACATAATTAACCTATTTTTTTGGAATGCTTTTTGAAAAGTAAATACAAGTTTCAAAATAATTACTTTAGCAAAAAAAAACAGACATGACATTTTCAAAGTCTTTTTTATTCCTTTTAATAATTCCGCTTTTGGGCTTTAGCGCAATGCATAAATATTATGTGAGCGTCACGCAAATAAATTATGTAAAAGAGAAGGCATCTGTACAAATAATATCGAGGATTTTTATTGACGATTTCGAAAATGTTTTGCGCAAACGTTACGATGAAAACATAACCTTGGCAGGCAAAAACGAACCGAAAACGGTAGATGCTTATATTGAACGTTACTTAAGCGAAAAAATTAAAATTAAAATTAATGATGAAACTGCAAAAATCAGCTTTATTGGAAAAGAATACAGCGGTGATATTATGCAATGTTACTTGGAAATTGAAGGTGTTAAGGCCATTAAAACGTTTCAAATTACAAACCAATTGCTGTTTGATTTATTTGAAGAACAGCAAAATATTGTTAAAACAAAAATAAACGAGACACATAAAAGCTTTTTGTTTATTCTTCAAAAAGACAACGCTTTGTTAAACTTTGATTAAAATAAAGTTAAAACTCTTTTAAATTTACTATTTTCGAGCGTTTTTTATGATCATACTTTTATCTAAAAAACGCAATTCTTTAAATTATAAATGTTATTAAATTGAACATGAAAAAAATTGCCTATTACTTTTTGTCCGTAGTATTTATTACTTCAGGGGTTTTTGCCCAAAATCAAGAGCAACAAGAGCGCAAAAAAGGACATACAAACACCAATAAATTTAAGCAATTGTACGATGAGTTTTCAACTCCAAATATGTACAGAGCGGCGTCGGGCGCACCGGGTGTAGCTTATTATCAGCAGCAAGCCGATTATAAAATGGATATTGTTTTAGACGATAAAAACGCTAGGTTATCTGGTTTTGAAACCATTACCTATACCAATAATTCGCCTGATGTTTTAAAATATCTTTGGGTACAATTAGACCAAAACCAACGTGCCAAAGACTCCAAATCACCGCTTATAGAAAGCAGTGGTGTGGCTCCGGTTTTAACACCTTCACAATTCGCAAATGATTACATTAAAGGGCCTTTGGAACGAGGCTTTAATATCGAAGAGGTTAAAGATACCAACGGCAAACCTTTAAAGCACATGATTAATAGAACCATGATGCGTGTGGAGTTGCCAAAAGCCATGAAATCGGGCGACAAATTTTCGTTTTCCATTAAGTGGTGGTATAATATTAATAATCACGTAGATGAAGGCGGGCGCTCGGGTTACGAGTATTTTCCAAAAGATGGAAATAGGGCTTATGTAATCGCGCAGTTTTTTCCAAGAATGGCAGTTTACAGCGATGTGGAAGGTTGGCAGAATTCTCAATTTTGGGGACGTGATGAGTTTGCATTACCATTTGGCGACTATGAAGTAAATATTACCGTTCCGGCAGATCATATTTTAGATGCCACAGGGAAACTTCTAAATAGAAAGGAAGTGTTTACAAAAACGATGATGGATCGTTACGAGCGAGCAAAAAAATCGTATACCGAACCTGTTATTATTGTAAACCAAGCCGAAGCTGAAGCGGCGGAAAAAGGATTTTCAAACCAAACCAAAACCTGGAGATTTAAAGCGGAAAACGTACGTGACTATGGTTTTGCAACTTCAAGAAAATTTATTTGGGACATGATGGCCGTTAAAATTGGCGATAAAGATGTTATGGCGGTATCGATGTATCCAAAAGAAGGTAATCCGTTGTGGGAAGAATGGTCCACTAAAGCTGTTGCCAGCACCTTGGAAACCTATTCCAGAATGACATTTGATTACCCGTACCACAAAGCTATATCGGTACATGCCGATCAACAAGGTATGGAATACCCCATGATTTGCTGGAATTACGGCAGACCCGATGATGATGGTAATTATAGCGACCGTACAAAATATGGCATGATGGGCGTTATTATCCACGAGGTTGGTCATAACTTTTTTCCTATGATTGTAAATAGCGACGAACGCCAATGGACATGGATGGACGAAGGCTTAAATACGTTTTTACAATATGTGGCGGAACAGGATTTTGGCGAAAAACACCCAAAAGCATTATCGCCTCAACACGAAAGCTTCCCGTCCGATCGTGGACCAGCACATTTAATTGTACCATATATGGGCGGCAACCAAGATTATATTGCTCCAATAATGACCAAAGGGTTAAATACCTATCAATTTGGAAACAATGCATACGGAAAACCGGCTACGGCCTTAAATATTTTAAGGGAAACGGTTATGGGTCGCGAACTATTCGATTATGCATTTAAGGAATACGCGAACCGTTGGATGTTTAAACACCCAACACCAGAAGATTTTTTCAGAACGATGGAAGATGCTTCGGCTTTCGATTTGGATTGGTTTTGGAGAGGTTGGTTTTACACTACCGATTGGGTTGATATAGGTATAAAAGAAGTAAAGAAATACTATGTGTCATCCGAACCTAATGCTTATATGAAAGAATTTATGAAGGAAAGAGGTATTAGTGAAAACCAATTAAGGCCATTGGTATACATGGTTGAAGAAGGTAGCGAAGACTTTAAAGAGGACATGAAAAACCAAACACCAAGTGAAGCACTTTCTGTAAAAGAATACATTATGGATAATTTTACGCCAGAAGAACAAAAAAACATCAAGTCGCCTAAGTATTTCTATAACATTACCTTCGAAAAACCAGGTGGTTTGGTTATGCCTATTATTGTAGAGTACACTTATGCCGATGGCACTTCGAAAACCGTAACCTATCCAGCTCAAATTTGGAGGTTTAACGATAACGAAGTCAAAAAAGCCATTGCTTCGGAAAAAGAAATTGTAAGTATTAAAGTAGACCCGAATTTAGAAACTGCGGATATTGATACTTCAAACAATTCTTGGCCTAAAGAAGTTACGCAAAGCCAATTCGATCAATTTAAAGACAAAATAAACGGATAAAAAAATAAAAAATGGCCAACTTTAATAGTTGGCCTTTTTTTATTCTAACAAACACTCACTATATTTGTATTGTGATATATCAACCTACATTTCTATTTATAAGCGGTGCAGAAATAGCTTTTATACTATTTATTGTCATCATGGTTTTTGGTGCCGACAAGCTGCCCGAAATAGCCCGTGGTTTGGGTAAAGGCATGCGTACGCTTAAAGATGCCACCAACGATATTAAACAAGAAATTACCAAAACCGTCGAAAAGAACGGTATAGACACTAGCATCACTGCCGATGTAAAAAAAGAGCTCGATAAAGTAAAAGACGATTTAGAGGATTTTACAGGCTCGGTAAAACGTAAGTTTTAATATAATTCCTTTAGTTTTCATTACGTTATTTATCTCTTTGTCGGAAAAAGACTGTTTTATGACGAGTATTTTTATTCCTATCGAGGAAAAGAAATACTTTAAAAGTCCCAAATCAATAATTTTCGTAAAACATGAAAACAAACCTACTTGTAGTTTTTCTGTTAGTTACCTCCGTGATCTTTGGTAAAACAGATAGAGATATCATAAAAGAAATCGATAAAAAAAATGCGTCTGCATTAATTCTATTCAACAATCAGCAAATAGTAAAGTCCTTTAAAGAATTTATTCATGCCAAAGCATTGTCAGATTCTATTCAAGACAATTATGGAAGTGCCACAGCCAATTTTCACTTAGGTAATATTTATTATTTAATGGAAAATTATAAGTCTGCCCAAGAGCATTACCAATTAACATTAGATGTTTTAAAAGAGATTGATGATGATTACTTGGTTTCCAGTTCTTATCTAAACCTAGCTAAAATATTTAGAGACCAGAATAACCACGATAAAAGCATTGAATATTTTGAGAAAGCTCTTCGGTTTTCGGTAGCCAAAAGAAATTTACCTGCTATTGAAAAAGAAAATATCCAAAACGTATATGTTGAAGCAAAGATTAATTTATGTGAATTATATATTGAAAAAAATAACCTAGACGAAGCTTTAATCAACTTATTAAAATTAGGCAGTTATCTAAAAACAGACACCATAAATTCAAGTTTAGAAGGGTATTACAATTATGTGTACGGTATTTATTATGCAAAAAAGGAGCTGTACAATAATGCGAGTAATAAATTTAGGCAAGCCGTTTTTTTATTAAATGAAGACACCGAAGAAGTCGATTTGGATTTACTGAGTAGTATCTACATGCAACTGTCCATTGCTTTGGCAAAATCTGGTAAAAGCACAGAGGCGTATATTACTTTATTGGAACAAAATAACTATAAAGACCAACTATCCAACGAAGAAAAAAACAGACAGGATTTATTAGTAAAATCCAAATTTTTAATCGAAGATTATAAAAACGAAGCAAAAACAGCTAATATAGCGAGACTACAGCAATTAGAAATAGCCAATAAATTCAAGAAAATTAATATTGTATTTTTTGTAACGTTGTTGCTGTTGGTGGTTTCATTCATCGTTATTTATAAAAGTTATAGCTCTAAAATAAAATTAAGTAAAACGCTAAAATTAAAAAACAGCGAATTACAATTGGCTAAAGATGAAGCCTTAAAAACTTCGGAGTTAAAAAGCAAATTCATTTCAAACGTGTCTCACGAATTGAGAACCCCGCTGTATGGCGTGGTTGGTATAACATCGCTGTTGTTAAACGAGAAAAAGAACCTTAGCGAACGCGACCGAAAATATTTAAATTCGCTTAAATATTCAGGAGATTACCTTTTAAATTTAGTTAATGATATTTTACAAGCCAATAAAATGGAAGCTCAAAAAATAGAGCTTAAAAATGTGTCGGTAAATATAAAATCCTTAATGCAGCGTATAGTTGATTCTTTTGAATATAGATTACAAGAATCGAATAATCGAATTAAATTGTCTATGGACGAAGGCATTCCAGAGTACATTAAAGTTGATAAAGTTAGAATGTCTCAGGTTTTACTAAATTTAATTGGAAATAGTATAAAATTCACTGAAAGTGGTGTTATTGATTTGAGAATAAAATTATTAAACTTAGGAGATGAAAAAGTGAGTTTGCGTTTCGAAATTGAAGATAATGGTAAAGGTATTCCACAAGATAAATTTAAAACCATTTTCGATAATTTTTCTCAATTAGGAAATGAAAGCAATACCAATTATCAAGGCACAGGCTTAGGGCTTTCCATTACCAAAAACATCATTCAATTATTTGAAAGCCAAATAGAGCTTGAAAGTGAAGTGGGTAAAGGAACCAAATTTAGCTTTAACGTAGATTTTGAAATAGACCAAGAAAGCAAGACCATAGTAGACCTAAATGCATCTAAAAAGGTGGAATTAAATACAGGTAACAAGTTTAAGGTTTTAATTGTTGAAGATAATAAGATAAACCAAATTGTGACTAAGAACCTATTGGTTAAGCAAAATTACGTTTGCGACATTGTAGATAACGGCTTAGAGGCAGTTGAGAGGATGCAAGCTAAAAACAATTATGACCTTATTTTAATGGATATCAATATGCCTATTATGAATGGTAATGATGCGACAGTGGCCATTAGACAGTTTAATAAAGAGATACCTATTATTGCTTTAACAGCTGCCGATATAGAGGAGGTAAAACAAGATTTCGATATTATTGGGTTTAACGATATTATAACCAAACCTTTTGATAATTATGAGTTTTTCCAAACGATAGCGTCTCACATTCAAAATTCGAATTCGTGTGAAGTAAAATTGGTTAAGGCATCTTAATGTTTAAACCTTTCTACTAATCGTCAAACCGTCTCTTATGGGTAACACCACAGTTTCAACACGTTTGTCGTTTTTTAAAAGCGCATTATATTTAATTAAAGCAGGGGTAGAGGTGTCTTCTTTTTTAAACTGAGTCTCTAAAACTTTACCGCTCCACAAAACGTTGTCGGATAAAATAATGCCGCCGGTATTTAATTTGTCAACAATCGCGTTAAAGTAATTGGCATAGTTTTCTTTATCGGCATCAATAAAAACCAAATCAAAGGTTTTGTCAAGTTTCGGAATAATATCCAAAGCATCACCTAAATGCTGGAATATTTGATTGGCATATTCAGACTTGTTAAAATACTTTCGCTGAAAGTCAAACAGTTCTTCATTGAGGTCAATAGTGTGGAGCTCGCCGTTTTTTTGTAAACCTTCGGCTAAACACAAAGCGGAATACCCCGTGTAGGTCCCAATTTCCAATATGTTTTTTGGATGCACTATTTTAGAAATCATACTCAATACACGCCCTTGGTAATGCCCACTTAGCATCCGAGGTTGCAATATTTTTTGATAGGTTTCCCTATTGAGTTGCTGCAGTAATTCTGGTTCGTCCTCAGAATGTTTTACTACGTAATCGTCTATGTTTTCGGGTATAAAATGCATATTTTATATAATTAATCGTGTTACACTTCATTATAGTAAAAGCGTGGTCAAAATCTATTTTTAAATTAAAACTATAATCAAAAGTATAACTTTTTTATTTATCGAATTATGATAATTGTAATTTACAACAGCTATGATGCAGTTTGTCCGAAATTAGTTTTAATAACCAAGCCTACTACCTTTCTTTGAGATATTATAAATGCATGTTGGTAATTTCTACCTAAAAAACAAAACGGTAGTAATTTTCCTCTTTTTTGATGAAAATTCCCTCTTTTTTTGAATGGATTAATTCTAAATTTGAATACTAACCTTTAATTACTTTATGTATGAGTAGCTAATTTAAATCTATAAAAATTATCAAAAATGAATGAACAATCGTACAACTTGAATGCAAATTTTGTTTCAGATTTCACAGGCTTATTTGTAAAGTTTGTAGCAGCATTATTTCTTATTTATGCGTTAGTATTGATAATTAATCTACTAAGGGATAAGTTTGTAAAAACGGAAGCTGATGCTAAAAATGCGGATTATTTAGAGTTTTTTACAATTTTGAATAGATTATTTTTTATATCGGGGTTTGGCTTTGTTATAGCCAATCTAATAACGGTTTTTTTTAGTGAGATTAATAACAGTAAAGTTACATTAGCTTTTGTGAGTGAATGGAAGTATTTGACTTTTGGAATTATTTTAATATTTATTGGAATAAGTTTTAAATCGGTTAAAAAGCGAATTGTAAAAGAGCGCAATGAATCATTAAAATCTGAGTAATCATTATTTAAAATAGTTTTAAAATGTATAAGAACGCAGCTGTTATCACCTTTTTTGTTGTACTTGTTTTACAATCTTGTAGGTTTGAGTCTAAAAGAAACGTAAGTACAAGTAACGAAGTTTTTGTTGCAGAAGATTATATTGGTATTTGGGTTAACGAAAGTGAAAACAAAGAAATTATTTCAGAAGATGATAGGGTGATTTATAAAATGAATTTAAAAAAGGAGCATAAAGCAGAAGTTGAGATACAAGATACTACAGGGTTTAGAATTATTAATGGTAATTGGGAATTTCGACCAAACCTAATTGCTGGTGTCGCGGTAAAAGTAGATTTGGTTTTAACATTTGATAGAGATGCACACCATAGAGAAAAACTAATGCTATCCATTCAAAAAGACGGCAAGCAAGTAATACTTAAATCACATAAATCAAAATTCAAGAAAGCAAATTAAAAGTCTATATGAAAAGATTGCCATTATTAATATTGTTCCTGTTTTTAATTCAATCTAGCATTAATGCTCAAGATAAAACTAAAACCGATTCCATTCATTCACCAACCGTACCAAGTATAGAAAAAATATATCTGCATACAGATAGATCTTGCTATACTGTTGGAGAGTCTCTTTGGTATAAAGCATACTCGGTTTATGCCTATACGAATGTTTTGTTTGATAACAGTAATTTACTTTACGTAGAGTTAATTTCGCCCGAATCTAAAATAATTGCACGTAACATAATTAAATTAGAAAGCGGTCTGGGTCATGGCGATTTTAAGCTAACCGATTCGCTAGGGGTTTCGGCTGGGAAATATCAATTAAGAGCCTATACCAATTGGATGCGTAATTTTGGTGAGGACTTTGTTTTTAAAAAAGAAATTGAAGTTATAGACATTAGTAAGAAAGATAGTTTAGCCCCTCTTGATAATGATAACCTTTTGCAGAAGCCTAACAACCAAGAAACCAGTGCGAATAAAAAGACTGTAAATGTGCAATTTTTCCCTGAAGGCGGAACGTTAATCGAAGGTGTTGCAAGTGTTGTAGCGTTTAAGGCAACCAATAGTAGAGGTCAACCCACAGCCGTAAAAGGACGAGTGTTTGATGCTCAAAAAAATGACGTAACTATATTTAGGAGTATACATGATGGTATGGGTAAATTTGTTTTAACTCCAAATAAAAACGAGGAATATAGTGTTGAAATAATTGATGATGCTAACGAAAACATTAAATTCAAACTGCCTAAAGTAGAAACGCATGGTTATACATTAAGCTCGAAAATAGTAAAAGAAAACAATGTAATAACAATTAAAACAAATCAAAGCACTTTAAACAGTAATCCAGGAGCTTTATTAACACTTACATGCAAGGCTAAAGGAATAACTTATTTTGAAGGTACTCAACGTTTAGAAGAAAATAGTTTTTCCTTTATACTTGCTAAAGAAGATTTGCCAGAGGGCATTATACAAATAACACTTTACGACCAAACATTGAAACCTTATAGCGAACGGTTAGTTTATAACGAAAAAGATAACGATATAGATGTTACTCTCAAGCTTAACAAAGAACAATATGCTCCAAAAGAAAAAGTAAACCTTAGTCTCACAGCAAAAACAAAGAAGGGTGCTCCTGTGGCTGCGAGCTTTTCATTGGCTTCGGTTGACGAGAATGGAATTGATAAGAAATTGGATAACGGAATGAATATTTGTTCGTATTTTTTATTGGAGTCAGATATTAAGGGCACCGTGCATAACCCGGAATATTACTTTAATAGATCGAACCGCAATAGATTAAGGCATTTAGATTTGTTATTGCTTACACAAGGTTGGCGAGATTTTTTATGGAAAAAACTACCAATTGCTAAAATGCCTTTAAAGTATAATTTGGAAAAAGGGATTACCATTTCGGGATCTGTTAGAACATTATTTGGAAACACCCCAAAAGCGAATAGTAGGGTCAGTATGGTTTTAATGAACAACGGAAAATCGATATTGTTAGATGATGTAACCAATGTTGATGGGGAATTTGAATTTAATGATATTGTGTTTAAGGGTAGCTCTCTCATGATGCTTAATGCACAGAACGAGAAGGGGAAAAACAGAGGTACATTTCTTCTGGATTCTTTATTTAATAACCCAATTAAAATAGATTATCAGAGCACGTATACACCTTCATTAAAATCGAAAACTATGAAGCAAAGTGTTTATAAAAAACATGTAAATTTTAATGTTCCAATAGAAAATGTACTAGATGAAGTCGTTATAATGGGAAAAAAGAAAAACGAAAGAAAAAGCAAATACGGAAATGCCGATAAAACGTATATCGTTGAAGAAAACACGCCAAATTTTTCCAATATTTATCAATTCATACAGTACGCTATGCCTGGTGTTCTAGTATCTGGGAATTCAATTAAATTTAATAGTAGTAACGGGCCCGCTTTAATTTTAATAGATGAGGTGGTTGCAGAAATGGGAGATTTGGAGTTTATTCATCCAGACCATGTGGCTAAAATAGAGTCCATAAAATCCTCGAGAGCGGCCGTTTTTGGTTCGCAAGGCGCAAATGGGGCTATACTTATTTACATTAAAGAGGGGAGTTCAGCACATAAACGAAAAAAAGCGTTTCATTCAATTACCAAATTAGTTCATGGTTTTTATGACGCCCGAGTTTTTTATTCACCAAATTATGAAAAACCAGATCCTCTGCTTGATCAAGATGCCGATATAAGAAATACATTGTACTGGAATCCTTATGTGCACCCCGATGAAAACGGTTTAGCTGAAATGTCTTATTTTAATAGTGAAGTAAATAATATGGATGTGCGTATTACCGTTGAAGGCATTACAGATACAGGAGTGCCGATAGTAGTAGAGAAAAATTATAGAGTTGAAGACTAAATAAAACTGCGAAAAAGGTAATAAATCAAGTCTTTAAAATTCTATTTACTAAATCTTTTTTTGCGCTTTCGTCATCGCCACATAACCATTGGATAACGTTGTCTTCCCAAATGGCATCGCGTTCAGTTTCGTTAATAATTTTACGTTCAATAGCTAAATCTAAAATTTTACCGGGATACGACGATTGTTTGGCGCTTTCCATTTCCCCCAAAGGATAAGGGTCGTCCAATCCCATAAGTACCTGCTTAGAGCCTTGGTTTTTTATTAGCAATTCCAACCCGCCGGTATCGTGTACCAAGGTATCGAAGAAAATATTTTTATGCCCCACTGCTTTTCTGGGGTGGTGTTTGCCCTCAAATAAATCGGGTCTGCCATCAAACCCTTGAATACGTCGCCCTAAATTAATTTGTGCCAATTGGCCGCCATGAGCAAAACAAGTTCTCATGTTCGGGTATTTTTCCTGATACCCATTTAAGGTTAAAAAGTGATAGGCATCGGCACATTGGGCCAGCATCCAAATTAAATGAAAACGCCACGAGGTGTTTTCTAATTTTATAAATTTTTCGCCATCGTACGGATGGATTTCTACGGCTAAATTGTACTTGTTGGCCAATTCAAAAATAGGTTCGTTTTCCTCATCAAAAATACAACGCCACGTGCCAATAGTATCCATATAATGGGTTGGTAAACAGAGTAATTGCATGCCATGGGTTTCCACACAGCGTTCAATTTCCCAACAGGCACTCCTAACAAAACCCGGATGCACCACAAAACCACACGTAAATTTATTGGGGTTCTCGTGCTGTATTTTGGCATTGAAATCGTTTTGAAAACGCAATGCTTGCTTCATTTCTTCAACACGTAACCCATTGCCGTACAATTGCGATAAATTTAAAACGACGGCATGGTCAATTTTGTTGCGCTCCATCCATTCCAGCTTATCGTGCAAAAAGAAACTGGAATCGGTTACGGGGCGGCTCCAATCTTTTTGAAGCATATATTTTCTGTCCTTGTCTACCCAAAAAATGCCTTTTTCGCGCATAAAATCCGGTATTTCCTCAGGATAAGGAAGTAAATGGGAATGGCCGTTTATTCGAAGTTTTCGTTTCATTAATCTTCCAATTTAACTTTTTTAGGCGGTTGCATCACTTCCCCACAATTGGGGCAAGAACGTTTGTTTTCATCGCTGTAATAATTATCGAAAATTTTAGGCATATCCGTTTCAATATTGTCTAGCGTAAAATCTTCTTCATATAATTTTGTGGCGCAATTTTCGCAAAACCAAAGCAATGCATCCTGCACCCCTTTTTCTCTGGGATATTCAATAACCAATCCTACGGTGTTGGCACCTCGTTGTGGCGAATGCGGCACTTTTGGAGGCAATAAAAAAATGTCGCCTTCTTTAATATGAATGTCCTTGGGCGTGCCATTATCAATAATTTTCAAAACGATATCACCTTCAATTTGATAGAAAAACTCAGGGGTTTCGTTGTAGTGATAGTCCTTCCTGCTATTTGGTCCACCAACCACCATAACAATAAAATCGCCATCTTTCCAAACCACTTTATTGCCCACAGGGGGTTTTAATAAATGTCTGTTTTCATCAATCCAAGCTTTAAAATTTACGGGCGGATATACTTTGCTCATGGTATTTTTATTTTTTGGGCGTGCCCTTGCAGGTCAGGCTTTCCGCTGTATCTTTTGCAAAAAAGCAAAAGGATGCCGCTTCAATCCTTCACGCGGAATTAATTGTGCTTAAAGTTACAAACTTTTTGTGCGTCCACCATCAACCGGAACGTTAATTCCGTTTACATAACTGGCACATTCACTCGCTAAAAACGCAATAACATTTGCAGTTTCTTCAGGCTTTGCAAAACGTTGGGCTGGCGAATAACCTTTCATTATTTCTGCCATAGTATCAATACTTTTGTTTTCATTGACAGCTTTAATTTTAATTATTTCGTTTAAACGTTCGGTTTCGGTAAATCCGGGCAATACATTGTTTACCGTAATGCCAAATGCACCAACTTCGGTTGCCAAGGTTTTGCTCCAGTTGCCCACAGCACCTCTAATGGTATTGCTTACGCCCAAACCCGGAATGGGCTCTTTAACCGAGGTGGAAATAATGTTTACAATTCTTCCAAAACCAGCTTCTTTCATAAACGGGATAGTGGCCTGAGCCAACACATGGTTGCATTTTAAATGCTGAATAAAAGCATTATCGAATTCCTCTAAAGCAGCAGTTAAAATAGGCCCGCTCCTTGGGCCACCGGTATTATTGATTAAGATATGAAACCCGTGGTTTTTCTCTGTAAATTTAATGACCTGTTCTTGTAAATCCCTGGGGTTGGAAAAGTCTGCCACTATATAACTATGGTTTTTAGGTTCTGGTAATTCTGCTAAAACCGCTTTTAGTTTTTCCCGGTTTCTAGCTACCAAAGTAACGTTAGCACCTTCGGCAGCTAAAGCCATGGCGGTTGCTTTTCCTATGCCTTGAGTGCTTCCACAAACTAAGGCGTTTTTGTTGTTTAATTTTAAATCCATTTATTTGAGATAAAAGAGAAAAGAATAAAGAAAACAGAAGGTTTGGTAAATCTATTTTCTTTCGTCTCTTCTCTAGGTTCTTTTTTAATATTTTATACAAACATTTTTTGCTTCGGTAAAAAAACGCAAAGCTTCAAATCCGCCTTCACGACCAATACCACTTGCTTTAACGCCACCAAAAGGCGTGCGTAAATCGCGCATCATCCACGTGTTTACCCAAACAATTCCGGCTTGTAATTGATTGCTCATGCCCATGGTACGTTTTAAATCGTTGGTCCAAATGGATGCCGATAAGCCGTACTTTACTTTGTTTGCCATTTGTAAAACTTCATCTTCCGTATTAAAAGGCATCATGGTTACAACCGGTCCAAAAATTTCTTCTTGGTTTACTGTGCATTCATCGGTTTTAACTTCAATAATGGTTGGCTCTAAATAATACCCGTTTTCGTAACCTTCAACTTTAACTTCACGTCCACCACACAAAATAATACCGTTTTCAGCTTTGGCGATGTTAATATAGTCTTTTACTTTTTTAAGATGCGTTTTGGAAACCAATGCGCCAATATCAGTATTACTTTCAGATGGATGCCCAACCTTAAGCTGCTTTGCTTTTTCAACAAAATCGGTTTTAAATTTTTTATAAATGGAAGCTTCTACAAAAATACGGCTTCCGCATAAACAGATTTGCCCTTGATTGGCAAATGATGAGCGTACCGTGGTTTCCAGCATATCCTCGTAATCGCAATCTGCAAAAATGATATTTGGGTTTTTACCACCAAGTTCCAAGGACAGTTTTTTAAACATCGGTGCGGCTACTTTTGCAATGTGTGCACCGGTTGCTGTTCCGCCCGTAAAACTAATAGCTTTAATATCTGGATGCTCAATTATAGCTTGACCTGTTGTTGTGCCTAAACCGTGTACAATATTCAGCACACCTTTTGGGAGGCCAGCCTCATTTAGTATCTCGCTCAAAAGATAAGCTGTCATGGGTGTGATTTCACTGGGTTTTGCAACCACGCAATTTCCTGCGGCTATTGCGGGAGCTATTTTCCATGTAAATAAGTAAAGTGGAAGATTCCAAGGAGAAATACAACCAACAACACCAATGGGCTGCCTTAACGTATAGTTTATGGCATTTTGACCCACGCTTTCGTGACTTTCGCTGGCGAATTGGGTGATGGCATTTCCAAAGAATCTAAAATTACTTGCTGCTCTGGGAATATCAACTGTTTTTGCTAAACCGATGGGTTTGCCATTGTCTTTACTTTCGGCTTCTGCGAAGCGCTGTAAATTGGCTTCAAGTAATTCTGAGATTTTTATTAGGATTTTACTGCGTTCCTCTAAAGTGGTTTGCGACCACGTTGGAAAAGCAGATTTTGCTGCGATATATGCGTTTTCTACATCTTCTTTGGATGAATTTGGCAGTTGCCCGTAAACCTCACCGTTTGATGGGTTGTAGTTGTCTAACCATGCATCGTTAATTGGGTTGTGAAAGTTGCCGTTTATGTAGTTTTGGATGTTCTGCATCATGCTTTTAACTTTTGCCCATAGGCTTGTAAGCCATCACTTTAATTTCCACTACCAAATCTGGGTGTGGTAATTGATGTACGGCAACTGTGGTTCGAGTGGGACCCGTTTCCTTATCAAAAAATTCTGCGTAAGCTTTATTGTAACCTGCAAAGTCATTCATATTTACTAAAAAAGTGGTTACATCAACCACATCTTTTAAAGTGGCGCCTTCTTTGGCTAAGTTTTTTTCGATGTTTAATAGAACTTCACGGGTTTGTGTTTCTATATTTAAACGCTTGGTTCCCATGTTGTCAATTATATCAACACCTGCAATGGTATTGTCTGCACGACGAGAACTGGTGCCCGATACAAATATAAAATCGTTCACGCGCTTGGTGTGTGGATATGCGCCTCTTGGAGTTACTTTAGTTTCTGCGGAGGCAGGAATCTCATTTTTTTCGTTACTCATAATTTATGTTGTCGTTATTTTTTAAATTGTTCATTTTGTCTTGATACAAAACGAACCAAAAAATCATATTGAAATAAGGAAATTGCTAAAGCACCATTCGCTTTCGGAATTACGTGCTTAAAGCTGCGCTTCGCATCTCCATTCCTTCGCTCTTTATTTCTGCATTTCAATGTTCAATTCCTTGAATTGATTTGGGGCTTGACTAATTTGTTATTTTATTGTTTTCCTTATGTTGTTTAAATATTTTAATAAATTTTACTCATAACTCATAACTCATAACTCATAACTCATAACTCATAACTCATAACTCATAACTCATAACTCATAACTCATAACTCATGTAGCCCTGCAATTTTATCTTCTTCTAAAATAGCTTCGGTTTCTTGCTTTATTTTTTTCAATATCGTTTTTAAATCTTCTTTTGTTATATCGGGTCCTTCGTCTCCGCTCAAGATAGACTTCGTTGAGATGTTGCCATCTGCTAATAAATTCAAAATAGCTTTGTCCTGTGCGCGTCCTTTTAACATGGCTTCGCGGTATCCTAAATTTTCATTGAATGTTACTAAGGTATATTTTGAAGCATAATCATCCGGAAAATGTTCTTCTAAAAGCATTTCCAATTTACGTTTTTCTTGGAACATAGGATTTGCTGTATGGGATTTCATTTCATAGAAATTATCTATCGCTAAATCTGCAATGGCATCGGTATCTTTTTTACGTGTTTTTTCGTAGGCCGCAAATGTGGCTTCCCAACTTTCTAGTTTTTGGTCTAAAATGTTATCGAATATAACCACATCTTCAAAAGACGCGTTCATGCCCTGTCCGTAAAACGGAACGATGGCATGTGCCGCATCGCCCATTAAAAGCGTATTGCCTTTGTAATGCCAAGGCGAACATTTTACGGTGCCCAAAGGCGACGTTGGATTTTCAAAAAAATCATCAATTAAATTGGGCATTAAGGCTAAAGCGTCCGGGAATTCTTTTTGGAAAAATTCCAATACGGCATATTCAGTGGTTAAATTGTTAAAATGGTATTCACCTTCATCGTAACTTAAAAAGAGCGTTACCGTAAAACTGCCGTCTAAATTTGGTAAAGCTATCAGCATAAAAGTACCACGAGGCCAAATATGAAGGGCGTTTTTATACGCTTTGTAATCGCCGTTTTCCTTTGACAGAATGCTGAGTTCTTTATAGCCATGTGTTAAATAATCTTGCGAAAAACTGAATAAAAACTTTTTGCCTAAAAAATAGCTTTTTCGCAGTACGGAGCCCGCACCATCGGTGGCAATAATAATATCGGCATCTTCAATAAATTGATCTTTGGTTTTGTAATCTTGAAACAAAGCCGTGGTTTTTTCAAAATCGACGGATTTACATTTTTTGTTGAAATAAACCGAGACGTTTTTATGTTTTTCGGCTTCGGTTAAAAGTAAAGCGTTAAGTGCGCCACGGGAAATGGAGTTGATATATTCATGCTCTCGTCCGCTGTATTTTGATAAATGGGTATGGCCTTTTTTATCGTGGATCATTCTGCCATTCATGGGAATGCAAAGCGACTTGACTTTATCTTCAATACCAACAAGTTTCATGGCTTTAATGCCGCGATCTGAAAGTGCTAAATTTATGGAACGGCCAGCTGAAATATCGACTTTGCGCAAATCCGGACGCATTTCGTAAACGCTAACATGATATCCGCGTTGTCCTAATCGTAATGCAAGAAGGCTTCCGCATAATCCTGCGCCAATGATTAGTATGTTTTGTTGTTTTTCTTTCATTTTTGTCATCCTGAACTTGTTTCAGGATCTCATTGTTATTAATACTTTAATTTAGAGTGGATTCCTGCATTCACTTCGACAAGCTCAGTATGGCACGCAGGAATGACAAATCAATTTAAAATACGCTTCAATTTCTTAACCAAATTATAAACATCTTCAAACGAATTATATAGTGGCACAGGCGCACAGCGAATCACATCGGGTTCGCGCCAATCGCTTATAACACCCATTTCGGTTAATTTGTTATGTAAACTTTTGTCGGCATTTTTAACTTGAATTGATAGTTGGCAACCCCGTTCGTTTGGATGGCTTGGAGTAATAATTTTTATCGTGTCTTCACCTAACTGTTTCAATAAAAACTCAAAATAACCCGTTAGCTTTTTAGATTTTTCGATAAGTTTTTTAATACCAACATCTTCAAACATATCGAGTGACGCTTTTATGGCTGCCATCGATAAAATCGGCGGATTGCTAAGTTGCCAACCTTCGGCGCCCGGAATGACATCAAACTCATCGCGCATTTTAAAACGCGTTTGTTTATTGTGGCTCCACCAACCCGTAAATCGGTTCAGTGTTTTATTGTAAGCATGACGCTCGTGCACAAAACAACCTGCTAAACTCCCAGGACCGGAATTTAGGTATTTGTAAGTGCACCAAACGGCAAAATCTGCTCCGGAATCGTGTAAATTGAGTTCGACATTTCCTGCGCCATGGGCACAATCAAACCCTACTTTACAACCGTGTTTATGCCCTAGCTCGGTTATTTTTTTTAAGTCGAAAAATTGCCCTGTGTAATAATTAACGCCACCAATCATAATGAGCGCTATTTCATCGCCTTGTTCTTTTAAAATAGATTCTAAATCTTCGTATCGCAATAATTCCTCGCCTTTGCGGGGTTTCCATAATACCAATCCGTCTTTATCATCAAATCCATGATGTCTTAATTGCGATTCAACAGCATATTTATCGGATGGAAACGCATCACTTTCAATTAGTATTTTGTAACGTGTTTTTGTAGGTTTATAAAACGATACCATCATAAAATGAAGGTTTGCCGTTAATGTATTCATCACGACCACTTCAATGGGTTTTGCCCCAACCACATTGGCCATACTTTTGGTGAGAAATTCATGATATTGTAGCCATGGGTTTTTAGCATCGATGTGTCCTTCAACACCTAAATTAGCCCAGTCTTCAAGCTCTTGGTTGATATAGTTTTTGGTTGATTTTGGCTGTAAACCAAGGGAATTACCGGTGAGGTAAATAAGTTCATTTCCGTGCTTGTCTTTGGGAATATGAAACTGATTTCTGTAGGGCGCTAATTCATCATTTTGGTCTTGCTGTTTTGCGTAGTCAAGACCTAGTTTATAATCGGACAATGTGAAGGGTTTTTCGGTTTCTAACAAAAATAAGAATTATATATTTAGAAACGAACCGATAAATTGGACTAAATATGAGAACAATCTTTTTTGTATATTTAGTAAAAACTTTAAGGTATGGGAAAAATTAGAGAATATTCAAACGGAGAAACAACGGTGGTTTGGGAGGCTGAAAAGTGCATTCATTCGGCGATTTGTGCCAAAGGTTTGCCCGAAGTATTCCAGCCCAGGGACAAGCCTTGGATAAAAATTGACGCTGCAAAAACCAATGCGATTATCAATCAAGTAAAACAATGCCCTTCGGGTGCTTTAACTTATTATATGAATGCCGTAGGCGATAACACAGCCGAAACATTGGAAACCAAGGTTGAGGTTATGGAAAACGGCCCATTATTGGTTTACGGCACACTAAAAGTTACCCATAGGGACGGCAGCCAAGAAATTAAAAATAAAACCACGGCTTTTTGCCGATGTGGCGCCTCAAACAATAAACCTTTTTGCGATGGTACGCATGTAAAGGAGGCTTTTAAAGGCTAACATGAAATGGTAAAAAAGGGAAAAGCGCTTTAACCATTGGTTAAAGCGCTTTTCATATATATAGGCGCAAATGCGGAAAAAACTATCTATACTTTATATACGGTCTTAGTCGTAATTTAGATGTTTACCTTACACTAAAATAGTAAAATGTTACTCTACGGTAATTTTTACATCTGTAAAGTTAAGATTCCAGTTTTCGCCTTGTTTTTTATGCTCTAAAGCTATTTTTATGCCCTTAAAATCTTGATGGTTTTCAAAGGTGGTAATCATCGATGGGTCTTTTTGGTTACCTTTTCTAAAAACCCATTCCCGAATTAAGTAATTCGTATCGAAATAAATATCATAAGCATCGCCAGGTGTGTATCCGCCATCGTTTGAATAGGTTAAAGTAATTTTATTCATGTCGCTTTTGCTAATCGGCGCTTCTGCTTTAACGGGGTCCGAAATGGTCGTGCCGGCATCCCAAACCAATTGAAACGGTACAAGCAACCAAAATTTGTCGTTTATAAAACCTTGGTCTGCTTTTAGGCTTGTACTATCAACCGAAGCCCTATTATACGAAACCGTTTCATTATTCATCGTCATACTAACTGCATTGGTTTTTGGGTTCCAGCGCCAGCTTCTCTCAAAATGGCTGCTATCTCTATCTACGTTAAAAGTAAATTGAATTTCGGCAACGTTTTTCCAGTTTTCATACCCGTGTGCTTTTGCAATTTTTTCAGCCACAGAAAGTTCTGGTTCAACGGTTTTGGTTTCGGCTTTTTGCTTGCACCCGAAGAAAAATAGGGTTAATGAAACCATGTAAATGAAGTTTTTCATAATTTAGATTTTTTGTAAAGATATCATTTGAAGATGACAACCAATAATAAATATTTTAAAACCAATAAAGCGACTTGGAACGAAAAAGTAAAGGTGCACGCGAAAAGCGCTATGTATAATTTGGAGGAATTTAAAAAAGGAAGAACATCTTTAATGCCTTATGAATTAGATGCTTTGGGCGATGTAAAAGGAAAATCGCTATTGCATTTGCAATGTCATTTTGGGCAAGATACGCTGAGTTGGAGTAGGATGGGAGCGACCTGTACCGGTGTAGATTTGAGTGACGAAGGCATTAAATTAGCACAAGAATTAAATAAAGATTTGAAGCTTGATGCTGAATTTGTGTGTTGTAATGTTTTGGATACGTCGGAGTTTGTAAAAGACACTTTTGATATTGTTTATACCAGTTACGGCGTTATTGGCTGGTTGCCAGATTTAAAACCTTGGGGAAAAATGATTGCGGAGCGTTTAAAAAAAGGCGGTACGTTTTATATGGTCGAATTTCACCCGATAGTTTGGATGTTCGATTATTTGGAAGGCAAGCCCATTATGACATATGGCTACATGCAAAACGAGGCTATTTACGAAGAATATGAGGGCACTTATGCCAATCAAAATTCAAAAATGATTAGTAAGGAATACGGATGGAATCACGGGTTGGGCGAAGTGGTTTCGGCTTTAACCGAAGCGGGTTTGCATGTGGAATATTTAAAGGAACACGACGAAAGTCCGTATAATGTGTTGCCAGATTTAATTGAAACCGAAACAGGCTTGTATGTTACCAAAGATAAGTTGTATCCTTTGATATTTGAGTTGAAGGCTAAAAAGCTTTAAAGTTATTATTATCAAATTTTGTTATTTGTATTACAATATGATTTTCAATCTTAATAACTTCTAATCTTATAAAACTATTTACTTTTAGTTCATATATATACTCATTATTTTCCATTTTTTTAAAGTCTAGCTCTTTTTCGGGTATAAGATTTTTTAAAAAATCATCTATTTTATCACGCTGAATAAAAATATCTATACTATTCCAATACTCTTCCTTCTCTCTTCTTCGGTACACAAAATATTCAATAAATTCTGAATTAACATTGAAGTGATTAACATTAATAAAACCTTGAGAGTCTGCGTTGTCATCTAAGGATTTTTTAAAGTCAAGATTGAAATCATTTTCTGGAAAATTAATATAGGTTAGTATATTTTTTAACGGGTTCATTTCTAGATGTCTTTAAATGTTTTAATAAGTACGGGAATTGTTTTCTGCATTTCGTTATGATTTTCTACATCATAACTTAAAAACATTGTTCTCTGCTCGTCATACTTTTCACTTCGATAAACTTTTTTATAAAATTCTTTATCATTATTTAGAGTAAATCCACTTATAACATACCAATTATCTTTAATTATTTTATAAGTTATATTGTAATCATTGTTTTTTAATTCTTTTTCAAACTCTTCAGCCAAAGTTGTATTAAAAACATTAATGCCAGAATAAACTGTTAATTCGGTATTCCGATTGTTGTTAAAAGTCCTGCCATCTCCATTTGTTGGGGGCAGTCCTTTTGGTTGCCAAGTTTTTGGGTAATCGATTTTGTACCCTCTAAGTGTATTGTTAAAAGTTACAAACTCAACTTTATTGTTTTGAATTTTTTGAGATTGGTCTTTATCATTTTGTTCTGTAGTTTGAGGGAATATGTTATCGAAACTCTTGTTGTAAAAAATAATTGATATAATAATTACTAAAACGATAAAAATCGTTGTTTTTATTGAAGGTTTATTTTTCTTTTCGTAATCTTTTTTTTTCGGTTCTTGATTTTGAGAAGGTTCTTTCTTTTTTGTAGTAGAATTTGGTTTTCTATTTAAAAAATCATCTAATTTTTCATCATACCCAACTTTCTTAGTTGAATTAGAAAGTACTTCATAGGCTTCTTGAATTTCTTTGAACCTACTTTCAAAGAAAGTGTCGCCATCGTTTTTATCAGGATGAAATTTTGTGGCGAGTTTTCGATAAGATTTCTTTATTTCTAATCCATTTGCTTTTCTGTCAACCCCTAAAATTTGGTAATAATTCCTCAATTTTTCTAATTTTGCAAACTCGTTATATAGTAACTTTTATTACTCATACTCCGTAAATATAATTAATATTTTGTAGGAAAAAGTGAAAAGTCTAATAGTTTTAGTGATGATGGAATGTCAATGATTTAAAATTCTGAAACAAGTTTAGAATGACATACATATTAATGATTTTCTTTCAAAAACTCTTTGGGGAAATTAACCTTAAACCTATTTAATCTGGGAATAGATACATTTTTAATATACGGATGGTTTGGGTGCAGCTTTTCGTAATTTTGATGATAATCTTCGGCCACCCAAAACTTTTGAAATGGGTAGACTTCGGCGGCAATTTTGGCATTTAATTGTTTTGCCAAAGCTGCTTTCTTTTTTAAAATGATTTGTTTTTGCTCGTCGTTTTGATAAAAAATAATCGAGCGGTATTGCGAGCCACGGTCTGGACCTTGTCCGTTTACCTGCGTAACGTTTTGCGATGCAAAATACACATCCACCAAGGTTTCAAAACTTACCACTTTGGGGTCGTAAATAATTTCGACGGCTTCGGCGTGTCCGGTTCTTCCGGTGTTACTTGATTCGTAGTTTGGGTTTTTTGTATGGCCGCCGGCATATCCCGAAATAGATTCCTCAACACCTTTTACACTTTCGTAAATGGCTTCGACACACCAAAAACAGCCACTTGCAAAATAGGCGCGTGCTTTTCCGTTTTTTAATGAAACTTCAACGGGTTCAGCATTAATTATGGCTTGTTGCTTTTTGTTGACCTGTGCTGTGTTTTGGCAACTGAACAATAGGGTTATTGCCAACAATGGGAGAATGTGTTTCATAACTTCTTTTTTCTTTTTCAATAGACGTATAAAGTTACGAAACCTTAATTGTTTTTGAGAGAAAGTTGTTTTAAAACGTTTGATTTCGTGAATTGATTAGGGGCTTTGCTTGCTGGTAAATTTATTTTATGTCATAAATGTTAAACGTGAAACCCTAAATTCTGAACCCTGAATTTGGAATTAACGCCTGAGTTTCCCCTCCTTGGAGGGGATTAAGGGGTGGGTTTTTAACATGGCTCTTTAATCTTTAATTACTAAGTAGAGATTAAACGATTTGTTTGGTAAACGATATCGAACCAATTATCAAATACGTTAACTGTCTGCGGACTGGTTACTGCCAACTGCAGACTGCCCCGCGTTAGGGATTGAAGTGAAAAGCCCACAGCGAGGCAGGAGCGAGGACTTGTAGCGGAAAGCCCGACCCGATAGGGTAACGCCCAAATTGCGCATAAAAAAAGCCTTCGGGAATGAAGGCTCTTTATGTTTATGTTTAAATTGGAATTAAAGTTTTGAAAACATTTTTTCCATTTTTGCTTTTTGCTCTTCGGCCAAGGCAGCATCAACTAAAATACGCCCACTATGCTCGTCTGTAATGACTTTTTTGCGCGATGCGATTTCAACCTGAACTTGCGGTGGAATGGTGAAGAATGAACCGCCAGATGCGCCTCTTTCGATTGGCACAACCGCCAATCCGTTCTTTACGTTTTTGCGAATTCTGGTGTAAGCGGCAACTAGACGCTCTTCAATTTGCTTTTTGTAATCCTCGGATTTTACGATTAAGGCTTGCTCTTCTTTTTCGGTTTCTGCCAAAATAGCATCTAACTCACTTTTTTTGTGTTTTAGGTGATTTTCGCGCTCTTTTACGCGCTCTTTGGTTTCGGCAATAACTTCTTTTTTCTGCTCTATTTGAACCTTGAATTCTTTAATATGCTTTTCGGCCAATTCAATTTCCAATTCTTGAAATTCAACTTCTTTGGTAAGCGAATTGAATTCTCTGTTATTTCTAACGTTTTTTTGTTGCTCGCTATACTTTTTTATTAAGGCTTTAGCTTCTTCAATAAGGTTTTTCTTTGAAGAGATGTCGTTATCGATTACTTCTAAGCTTGCCATAAGTTTTTCTAACCTAATGTTTAGTCCAGCAACTTCATCTTCTAAATCGCGAACTTCTAATGGAAGCTCTCCACGAACATTTCTTATTTCATCAATACGAGAATCGATGAGTTGTAAATCGTATAAAGCTCTTAAGCGCTCTTCTACAGTTACTTCTTTCTTTTTAGCCATACTTTAAAAATACTTAACAGGATTGGTATTTGTGTTTGATAAAACGACTGCAAAATTACTAATTTTTTTTGTAAGATATGCTACTAAAAGATTTTTTGTGAACTGTTCGCTTTCATAATGCCCAATATCTGCCAAAAGTATGCGGTTTTCGGCCATAAAAAAATCGTGATATTTTAAATCGGCGGTAATAAATGCATCGGCACCAGCGGCTTTGGCAGCTTGAATGGCAAAACTGCCCGAACCACCCAAAACGGCTACTTTTTTAATGGGTTTTTTGGGTAATGATGAATGCCTAATACACGCGGTTTTCATTTTGGTTTTTACATGATTTAGAAAGAGTTCCGCGGCCATGGGTTGTTTTAACTCACCAACCATACCCATGCCAATATTTTGGTTTTTGTTTTCTAGGGTTGTTATTTCGTAAGCCACTTCTTCATAGCTGTGGGTTTTAAATAGTGTTTTTAGGATTTTTGACTCTAAATGTGTCGCGTAGGTAATGGTTATTTTGGTTTCCGCTTCGGTATGTAAAACGCCTTTTTCGCCAAGACTTGGATTTGAGTTTTCGTTGCCTTGGTACGTACCCAAACCATCTACATTAAAACTGCAATTGTTATAGTTACCAATGCTGCCTGCACCCGTTTCAAATAAAGCGGCTCTTAATTGTTCGGCCTCCTGTTTTGGTACGTAAGTGGTTAGTTTTTTTATGGTTTCGCTTTGTGGTATTAAAATCTGTTTGTTGGTTAATTCCAGCTGATTGCAAATCATATCGTTTACACCTTGAAGCGCATTATCTAAAGCGGTATGTATCGCGTAAATGGCGATATCGTTTTTTATGGCTTTTAAAACCACGCGCTCCACATAATTTTTGCCCGTGAGTTTTTTTAAACCTTTAAAAATAATAGGGTGGAAGCTAACAACGAGATTGCATTTTTTTTCAATGGCTTCGTCAACAACGGTTTCAAGCGTGTCTAAAGTGACTAAAACACCCGTGATTTTTGCATTTTTGTCGCCTACCAAAAGGCCCACGTTATCAAAATCTTCGGCGTAAGCCAAAGGTGCGAGTGCTTCTAAATGGTTTATGACGTCTTGAACTATCATTTTATTTTTGGTATGGATTATAAAACAAATATAAATATTATATTTTCGTAGCTGTGAAGCTAATTAGAAAAATATTATTCCCCCTTGTTCCTTTTTATTATTTGGTGACTTGGTTGCGAAATACATGTTATGATTGGGGTATTAAAAAATCTGAATCGTACCGTTTTCCCGTGCTGTGCGTTGGTAATTTAAGCGTTGGTGGCACCGGTAAAACACCAATGATTGAATACTTAATCAAGCTACTGAAAGATGATTTTAAAGTGGCTACACTAAGCCGAGGTTACAAACGAAAAACAAAGGGGTTTCAATTGGCCGATGAAAATTCGACTGCTGAATCTGTTGGCGATGAGCCGTTTCAGTTTTACCATAAATTTGGAAACGATGTTATGGTTGCCGTTGAATCCGATAGGAAAAACGGAATTAAAATCCTGAGAAATTTAGAAAGTAAACCTGAAATTATTTTACTCGATGATGCCTTTCAGCACCGCAAAGTAAAGGCGGGTTTTAATATTTTACTTACTACTTACAACAACCCGTATTATTCAGATTTTGTGCTGCCAACCGGAAATTTGCGCGAACCCAAAAGTGGTGCAAAACGCGCCCATGTTATTGTGGTTACCAAATGTCCGATTGATTTAGGTGATGTTGAAAAAAATGACATCTTAACTAAGATAAAACCAAAACCTTATCAACATGTGTTTTTCAGTTCGATAGTTTATTCAAACGAGGTGTTTTCAAATGATGCTTCAATAAAACTTGAAACGCTATCAAACTTTACTTTGGTTACGGGTATAGCCAATGCCAATCCTTTGGTTGATTATCTGAAAAGCAAAAATTTAAAATTTGAACATTTCAATTTTAAAGATCATCACGAGTTTTCACAACAAGACATTCTTCATTTAGAAAAGCAACAGTTAATAATTACTACCGAAAAAGATTTTATGCGGTTAAAGCCGTACGAATCGATAAAAGACAAATTGTTTTATTTACCCATAACCGTTGTTATAGACCGTGAAACCACGTTTAACGAATTAATCAAACAAGCAGTTAAGCACTCGTAGTCGTGTCTTTTTTAGAAGCCAAAGCGTTGTAAAGTTTTTTCTCAAACTCATCTTGTTTAAATGGTTTTGGAATAATATCGGTAAAACCGGCTTCTTCAAACTCTTGCATTTTATCTTCAATGGTTACAGCGGTTAACGCGAAAATGGTTAGTTCTTTATCAAAGCTCCTTACAATTTTAGTAGCCTCAATACCACTTATTCCCGGCATGTGGATGTCCATTAAAATGATGTTGTAATCGTTGGTTTTAATCATCTCAACGGCATCTTCACCGTTATCGATAATATCACATTTAAGATTCATTTTGGTAAGAATCTTTTTTGTAATCATTTGATTTATTTTATTGTCTTCAACCACCAAGATTTTAACATTGCTTAAGTCTATTTCGGTAGTGTTTCCGCTAAAGTAAGTTGGTGCTTTTTCCTTGGTTTCTTCTATGGCGGTGTATGTTAAAGGGATTTCAAAATAAAACGTGGAGCCTTTCCCCAATTCACTTTTTAAGTAAATATCGCCTTTTAAAATGTCTATTAATCCTTTTACAATGGAAAGCCCTAAACCTGTACCGCCATATTTACGGTTGATTTGTATAGAGCCTTGAGAGAAGCTTTCAAACATATGGTCTTGTTTTTCTTGGCTAATACCAATACCGTTATCCTCTACTTCAAAACGCAGTCTGTAGTTGTTGTTCTTTTGATCGATTTTGTAAACCCTAATCCAAATATCGCCATCTTTTGTAAATTTAATCGAGTTACCAATTAGATTTATTAATATTTGGGAAATCTTTAATTGATCTGCTATAAAGTTTTCGGGTAAATCGGTATCGTACTCAAAATGAATTTTGATATTGTTGTTTAATGCAGAATTGTTTAATGCCAAAACAATGTTGCTTATTTTCTTTTTAAGGTTGAAAGCTTCGGGCTCGATATCAACTTTATTGGCTTCAATTTTATTTATTTGAAGAATATCGTTAATAAACGTTAACAGATAATCACCCGAAAATTTAAGCGATTTTAAATGCTGGATCTGTTCGGGTTTTGGGTTTTCGTCTAATAGCATATTGCTTAAGCCCGTAACGGCATAAAGCGGCGTACGCAACTCATGGGTTACGGTAGATAAAAAGTTGGCCTTGGTTTTTGATGCTAATTCGGCTTTTTCCTTGGCAATAATAAGTTCCGCGTTTTTTTTATGCAGCATATTATTGGTTTTTAACCTGATGTTGTTGTTTTTGTAAAGCGATAGGGTTAATAACGATAATATAGTAATGAGCGCGACACTTAAAATGGATATTAGTGTGCTTAAATCGTTTTTGCTATTGGCTTCTTCTAGTTTTACCGCTTGTTTTTTGTTTTCTAGAATTTGATCGGTCATTAAATATTGAACCTTTTTATCTGGCGATAAATTGGCGCGTTTAACCGCTCTAAGCGAATCGGAAAGTTTTAAATGTGCTTCTAAAAAATCTCTTGAGGGTTTATAATTCCCAATATTTTTATTAATCTCACTTAAAATTAAATACCCTTCGTTTAAAATGCTGGCATAATTTTCGTTTTTTGCAATTTGAATGCCTTCGTTGGTGAATTCCAGTGCTTTTTCGTTATCACCTAAAGCGCTATAAATTTTTCCGTGGTTAACTAATCCGTTACTTTGGGTTTTTAAATAATTATGCTTTTTTGCGAGAACAATAGCCTGTTCGTTAAGTACCCTTGCTTTTCTAAAGTTTTTTAAACGCATATACGTTTCAGCTTCGCGAAGTAAAACCTCGCCTAGGCTTTCGCTCAATTCTTCTTCTTCAAATTTAGATTTTGCAGCTGTATATTGGTCTAAAGCTTGGTAATAATCTTCTTTTTTAAAGTAAATATCTCCAAAAGTTTTATAGGAATAACCAATGTTAACATTGTCGTTTATAAGGCGCTGTATATTTAATGCATTATTTAGCGATTTTACGGCATTGTCTTCTTCCTCAATTATAAGTTGTAGTTTACCCTGTATGGTATAGATGATCCCTTCACTTTTTTTGTGGTTAGCCTTTATTGCAATTTCTAAGGCCTCTTCAAGCTCTTTTTGAGCCTCGTAATAATTATAGTTTTCTATATCGTAATTAGCCTGTGTAATACGGTAGTTAATGTTGTTCTGAATAATTTCAGGGTCGTCTTCAACGGTGTTTTGGGCACAAACGCTGAGGCTCATCAACATTAAAATTGGATATATGTAGTTTTTTATCTGGAGCATTTTTATTCAATATTCATGACAAATATAATTATTTTGTCGATAAAAGAGTGTTTTTTTCCGATAAGTTGCATATTAGATCAATAATTCTTTTAGAATATCCAGTTTCATTATCGTACCAACCAATGATTTTTACCATATTTCCAATTACGGATGTCATTTGGGAATCAAATATACAGGAATGTGTGTTTCCAACAATATCGATTGAAACTATGGGGTCTTCGGTATACTCTAAAATATTTTTGTAGTGATGTTTTGAAGCTTCCTTAAATGTGCTGTTTATGGTTTCGATGGAAACTTCATTTTTTACATTAAACGTGATATCGGTTAATGAACCGTTAATAACAGGAACCCGAATGCCACAACCGCCAATAACGTTGGCAAGGTCGGGAAAAATTTTTGTTAACGCCTTTGCTGCCCCTGTTGTTGTTGGAACAATAGATTGACTTGCTGCCCTGGCCCGACGCAAATCGCGATGAGGTTGATCGTGTAAGCTTTGGTCTGTTGTATACGAATGCACCGTTGTTATGTAGGCTTGATTGATGCCACAAAGCCTGTCGATAATATCAATCATTGGTGCGGCATTGTTGGTGGTGCACGAAGCGTTGGAGATGATGGTTTCGGTGCCATCAATAATAGTATCATTTACTCCAACAACTATGGTTTTAATATCGTCTTCAATGGGCGGCACAGTTAATATTACACGTTTTGCACCATTGTTTATATGATGTTGTAAGTCGGTTTTAGTTTTAAATTTCCCTGAAGCCTCAATTACAAAATCAATATCAAAAGGCAACCAATCTATATGTCTGGGATGATTGTAATTTAATAGCGGTATGCTTTTATCATTTACAATAATGTGATTGTCATCAAAAGAAACCGTGCCATTAAAAAGCCCGTGTACGCTATCGTACTTAAGTAAATGATTTAAGGTTTTAGTGTCGGCTAAGTCGTTAATAGCGACAACTTGGATGTTTTTATGGTCTTGGAGTAGTCTAAAAACACGTCTGCCAATTCTTCCAAAACCATTAATGGCAACTCTAATCATATTAGTTTATATGTTTTTGAGCTTTGTAAGACGAACGTACCAAAGCACTGCTTTCTACATGGCGGAAGCCTAGCTCTAACCCAATATCTTCAAATTCTTTAAACTGATCTGGGTTTATAAATTGTTTTACGGGCAAATGCTTTTTACTGGGCTGAAGGTATTGCCCAATGGTAACCACATCCACATGGTTTGCTTTTAAATCGTGAAGGGTTTCGATAACTTCTTCTCGGGTTTCGCCCAAACCAAGCATAATGCCAGATTTTGTTCTGCGTTGCCCTTGTTGTTTCAAATACTTTAAAACACCTAAACTTCTATCGTACTTTGCTTGTATGCGCACCTCGCGTGTTAAGCGTCTAACCGTTTCAATGTTGTGTGAAACCACTTCTGGTGCGACATCAATAATTCTATCAATGTGCTGTTCAATGCCTTGAAAATCGGGAATTAAGGTTTCTAAAGTCGTATCGGGATTCATTCGGCGCACCGCTTTTACGGTTTCCGCCCACATAATACTTCCCATATCTTTTAAGTCATCTCTATCCACACTGGTTAAAACCGCGTGTTTAATTTTCATGAGTTTAATCGAGCGTGCTACTTTTTCGGGTTCATCCCAATCCACCGTTTCCGGTCGCCCTGTTTTTACGCCACAGAATCCGCAGGAACGCGTGCAGATATTACCTAAAATCATAAAAGTTGCAGTGCCTTCGCCCCAGCATTCACCCATGTTCGGGCAGCTTCCGGAGGTGCAAATGGTATTTAATTTGTATTTGTCTACTAAACTTCTCAGTTCGGTGTATTTTTTTCCTGTTGGAAGCTTTACACGAAGCCATTTAGGTTTAGCTTGACGTTCTGGTAGTATATTTGAAGCGGTATCTGTATTCATCTAATATCAAATTTCAATGTACAAAGATACAAAGTATCTATTAAAAGTATCTTATAAAGTGGTTAGAAACCAAATACTGAATCCTATTAAAAAAATGATGCCTAGCCAACTTAAAACATGCAATTGTTTTGATGGTCGCCACGCTTTAGGCGTGTGCTTGCTCGAAATTAAAGTGTAATTTGCAATGGCATAAAAGGGTGCCGTAATAAACGATAAAATGGTGGCTATTTTTATAAGCAAGCCCATTTCTGATGCTAAAAAGAAAAAGATGGCAAGGGTGCCAACGGCCAATACGGCCATCCAAAATGTATAATTAAATTTTGATATGCTGCCAAAAAGTAGTTGACTTGATTTTTTCATGGCTCGTGGGGAGGCGTCCAATGTTGTTAGTGTTGTGCTAAACATGGTTGTAAATGCCGCAATACCAATAACAACATAGGCCCAATTGCCTAAACTCACGGTGTACATGTTTATGAGTTGTCCAGAAAAAACGCTCGCAGAATTGCTAAATGTTTCTCCGCTGTTAAACATTACTAAAGTGCCTAAAAACAAAAAACCAATACCTAAAACGATGGTGCTTAAATAGCCGACATTAAAATCGAATAAAGCCGATTTGGTATTGTAACTTTTGGTGTCTTTATTTTTTTCGATGGCCCAAAGCGATTGCCATACCGCAACATCCAAAGGCGCGGGCATCCAACCCATAAAAGCGATTAAAAAGGCTATTTCCAAAGCGTTTTCCGGGAGTATTTGTTTAAAAGAAATAGGATTCGCGTTATCCATCAAAGCCATGGAAACCGCAATAATTGTACTTATGGTTAATGTGATGATTATAATTTTCATCAGCCTGTCGAGCAATTTGTACCTTCCAATAATCAATAAGGATAAACAAATAATTAAAATAATCACAGTCCAAATTTCTGTGCTGGTAACAAGTCTATTTCCAATTTTAAAAGCTTCAAAATCACCAAAAAGCGTTGAGGCTAATCCAGCAGTTACAATGGTTACAGCTGCTTGAATTGTAAACATGGTGGCAATGTTTAAAATAAAGTAAAATGCCAAAACGAATTTTCCTAATTTATGGTAGCCGTCTAATAAGCTTTCTCCCGTTGCCGTGGCATAGCGCGGGCCAAATTGAAAAAACGGGTATTTAAACACATTTACCAAAAGTAAGGCCCAAACCAAGCCCAAACCAAAATCGGCACCCGCACGAGTAGATTGCACTAAATGCGAAACCCCAATGGCGGCACCGGCAAATAATAAACCCGGACCCAGGTTTTTGAGTTTGCTAATCATTGCTTTTATTAATAATTTCAGCCAGCAACTTTTTAGCGCGCAGAAGTTTCACCTTTACGTTGTTAATGGGTTCATTAAGTTCTGCTGAAATTTCTTTATAACTTAACTCTTGAAAATATCTTAAATTAATAATTTCTTGATAATGGGGTTTTAGCTTTTTGATATCCCGAAGCAGTTTAGCCAAATGTTGCTCGGTAATAAGCTTGTCTTCAGGTGAAGGCGATTCGTCTAAAACTTGGAAAGCATCGCGGTCGTTTTTGGAAATAACTTGGGAAATTGAGTTTTTTTCCTTCCGCAGTAAATCGATATGAATGTTTTTTGAAATGGTAATCAGCCATGTTTTAAATTTGTACGATTCGTCAAAGGTTTCAATTTTGTCAAAAGCTTTCGAGAATGTTTGAATGGTAATATCTTCGGCATCATTTTCATTCTCAGTACGTTTTAATTGAAACCCATAAACGCTATCCCAAAATACATCTAACAAATAATTAAAGGCCTTTTGGTCGTTTTTTTTGGCAAGTTTAATGGCTTTCTCTATTTCCAATGGTTAGGTTTTGAAACAAGATTGTTTATAAAGATAGTTAATTGCGCCATAATTAAAAAGATTTCCAAGACAGGAAAAATGAATATGAGGTCTTTTTCATCCAGTTTTTTTGTTGAAAACCACATGGCGAAATACTGTACAATAATTCGGAATAAACACAACGAAACTACCAGTTGCCAATTAAATTGAAACGCTAATAATATGATGGTCAAAATCCAGAATAGAAAGTTGAAAACGTAAATTGAAGCCAATAAAACTTTATGGTTTTGTTTGTAGTGTTTGGCCGTGGATATGTGACGTCTTTTTTGCCTAAACCATGATTTGTATTGGGTTTCGGGATTAGATTTTGTAAAACTGTTTTTTGTAAAACAAATTTCGGTATTCGTGTTGGTGGCCGCTTCGTTGATAAACAAATCGTCGTCGCCCGATCGAATTTTCATGTGATTCATAAAACCACGAGCCTTAAAAAACTCTGTTTTGGTGTACGCTAAATTTCTACCAACGCCCATGTACGGCATGCCCATTTTTGCAAACGAAAAATATTGAATGGCTGTGATTAAGGTTTCAAAACGAATGAGTTTGTTTAAAAATGAATTCTTAATTTTTGTATACGCACCGTAACCCAAAACAATGGTTTTATCTGTGCTGAATTGCGAGGCCATTTCGGTAATCCACTGTTTTGAAACAGGCTTACAGTCGGCATCGGTAAATAATAAATGATTGTGCGTGGCGGCTTTTATGCCAAGTGTTAAAGCGTATTTTTTGTTGCCCCAAAACGCTTCGATGTTTTTTACATCAACTAATTTTAAGTTGTTGTGTTTTGATGCAAAAGCTTTCATAATGTTTAACGAGTCGTCTTGCGAGGCATCATTAATCAAAACAATTTCAAAATTATCATAATCTTGGGCGATAATAGAAGGAAGAAATGTTTTTAGGTTTTTGGCTTCATTTTTGGCGCAAACAATAACCGAAATGGGAATGTTTTTCGAATCTGTTTTTTGGTGTTTTAAAAAAGCGAATCGTCCTAAAAAAAATAAATAATATATAACTTGAAAAAAAACTACAGCAATAAATGTGTAGAACAAAACGTCAAGAATACCCATGAAAAATTACGAATGTTGAGGGTCGTTGCAGTCTTTAAATTGGTCTGGTGTTTTTCCGCAAAAGCCGCAAGCTTCACCATCTTTATTCAGCATTGGGTTTTGGCTTGCACAGGTACCGGCAAATTTGCCGTCTTTTTTAGCCCAAAGTTTTATGGCAATTCCGGCAATTCCTAATCCTAATAAAATAATGGTAATTAAAAGAAGTTTCATGGCTGTAAATTTTATGCAAAGATAATGATTTTGTGGCTAATTTTTAAGAATTATAATGGCATAAAAAAGCCTCATTTTAAAAATTAAAATGAGGCTTTTTGTTTATTAGGCTGCTATTAACCTTAATGTAAACTAACTTGTGCCACAGAGTTTTCTACCGAAGCAACGCTGTTGCCACCTTTGGGTTCAATGGTGATTTTTAATGCTAATGCATCTTCTGTATAAGGCAACGATTTAAGTTGTCTGTCCGATTCGCTTAAAATTCCTAAACTCACCATTTTTCCTTGTAGTTCAGCCCATATTTGGTAGCACTGTTCTTCTGGTAATTGCGGTAAGGAAACCACATCAATCATTGATGTTTTCTCTTTAGGGTTTATGTAAGCCACTGTTTTTAAGTCTTTGGCGCGTTCGTTGCCTGTAATGATATACTTCTCGGTTTCCGGGTTGTTAAGCTTTAAAAGCTGGCGCATCACATCGTCTAGCATTTTGTTGTTTTGCGCAATATCGCTACGTAAATCAAAAATCTCATCAACAACCACTTGGTTTTCTTTTGAAAGTTTCTGATTTTGAGTGTAAAACAAATACGATGTTCCGGCAAAAATCAGTGCCGCAATACTGGCAGCAACACTAAATTTATACCATTTTTTGTATTTGTACGATGGTTTTAATTTAACAACGGGTTTCTCGTCAAGCTCTTCTAAAATATTATTTAAAAGGCTTTTGGGCGCTTCAACAGCATTACTTTTGGCAACTATTTCTAGGTTGTATTGTAAGGTGTTGTAGGTGTTTTGTACTTCTGGGTATTTTGAAATATAGGTTTCAACCATTTCTGTTTCTTCAGAAGTGGTTTTACCTAAAAGATATTTTTCCAATAGGCCAGAATTTAAAAAAATATTTATTTTCTCATTCATGACTTTATTTTTTAGGGATTATAGATTTTTTTCAATTCTCTTAATCCAATTTTCAATCTCGATTTTATAGTTCCCAGCGGAATATCTAATTCCTCACTGGCTTCTTGTTGCGTCATGCCCTCAAAAAAGAGTGCATTAATTACTATTTGATACTTTTCATCTAAGCTACTAAGGTGCTTTTTTATGTCTAAAACATCCTGATTTAATTCGCCAAATGATACTTTATATACGGATGAAGTTTCCATTTGGACTTCTTTTTCGGTTTTATTCTTTAAAGAACGGATTTTATCGATAGCCGTATTATAGGCAATTCTATACAGCCAAGTAAACAGTTTTGCTTTGTCTGAATCGTATTTTTTTGAGTATCTCCAAATCTTTACAAAGGTTTCCTGAAGTACATCTTGTGCCGTGTCATCGTCCGCTATTACCTTTTTAATAACGCCGTACAAGGCATCTGCATAGTTTTCATACAATAGGGTAATGGCTTTTTTGTCGCCATTTTCAAGAAGCGTAACTATGTCTTTTTCTATGGGTGTAATCAAGATAAATTTGGTTTAAACAAGATGTTTATAGGTTAGTAATACCATCAAAGTTATAAATTTCTTTTAGATTATAAGATATTTACTTCGGCTTCTATTGAAATGCCGAAAAGTCTTTTAATTGTTTTTTGAATTAATTTTGAAAGATTTAAAATATCCGAACCTTTGGCGTTTCCATAGTTTACAAGTACCAAGGCTTGTTTTTTGTGTACGCCATAATCGCCAAAACGCTTGCCTTTAAAACCTGCTTTTTCAATAAGCCAACCGGCTGGGATTTTTATTTCATCGTCGGCAATGGTATAACTCGGGATATCTTTAAAATTTTCAACCAACGCATGGTAATCTGCTTTTGAAACTACGGGGTTTTTAAAAAAACTACCGCTATTACCTATCTCATTTGGGTTTGGTAATTTGCTTTCGCGGATGGCTATCACAGCTTTTGAAACATCTTGAATGGTTGGATGTGTAATATGCATCAAATCGAGCTGAGAAGTAATGCTGCCGTACGCAATATTAAGCTTGTGATCTTTTTTCGTGAGTTTAAAAGTAACGCTTGTAATAACATATTTTCCTTTTTCCTCCTGTTTGAAAATGGAATTTCTGTAACCAAAATCACAATCGGTTTTGGAGAATGATTTTATTTTTTTTGTTTCTAAAGACAGACCTTCGCACGAAACAAATGTATCTTTTAACTCAACACCATAAGCACCAATGTTTTGAATGGGTGCCGTACCCACATTTCCGGGAATTAACGATAAGTTTTCAATACCCCCAAAATTGTGTTTTAAGCACCAAAGCACAAATTCGTGCCAGTTTTCGCCGGCATTGGCTTTTACGGTAACCGTGTTGTTATCTTCAGAAATTATCGAAATACCCTTTAAATTAACGTGGATAACCAAGGCTTCTTGGTTTTTGGTAAGCAACATATTGCTACCGCCACCTAAAATAAGTTTGTTTGGATACGCATTTAGCGCTAAAACTTCTTTTAACTCA
The DNA here is from genome assembly GCF_048381975.1 of Hwangdonia sp. Lineage (NCBI taxonomy): Bacteria > Pseudomonadati > Bacteroidota > Flavobacteriia > Flavobacteriales > Flavobacteriaceae > Hwangdonia > Hwangdonia sp. The sequence goes on from NZ_JBLWYT010000001.1 coordinate 749,853, forward strand.
TCGAGATTTGAAACCGCTACAAAATGTTTTGCGAGTACATCAATACCAAAAGTATTGTATGGTTTTAAAGATATATTTTCTTTAATGTTCACTAGTCTTTATACACTTTTAAAGCTTCTTTTAAAACATTTACAGCTTTAATTAAGCTCTCTTTTTTAAGTACGTAGGCAATACGAATTTGGTTTAAGCCAACACCCGGAGTCGAGTAAAATCCGCCAGCTGGGGCGACCATAACGGTTTCGCCATCAACATCAAAATCTTCTAACAACCATTGTGCAAAATCATCCGAATTTTTAACCGGTAATTCGGCAATACAATAAAAAGCACCTTTTGGTTTGGCAACTTTAACGCCGTCAATTTTTTGTAATTCGGAAATTAAAATGTTTCGTCTGTCTACATATTCTTCAATCACATCGTCAAAATAACTTTGTGGCGTTTCCAAAGCGGCTTCACTTGCAATTTGAGCTAAAGTTGGTGGGCTTAAACGTGCTTGTGCAAATTTTAATGCAGTTTGGATTACGGATTTGTTTTTAGATACCAAACAGCCAATTCTTGCGCCACACATACTGTAGCGTTTTGAAACCGAATCGATCATAATGGCATATTCGTCTAAACCTGCTTCTTGCATTACAGAGTAATGTGTGTTTCCGTCGTATGCGAATTCGCGGTAAACTTCGTCGGCAATTAAAAACAAGTCGTGTTTTTTAACAATAGCAGCCAATTTTTGAATTTCCTCCTTGGAATACAAATAACCTGTAGGATTTCCAGGGTTGCAGATTAAAATAGCCTTTGTTTTTGGGGTGATTAATTTTTCGAATTCTTCAATAGGAGGTAGTGCAAAATTATCTTCAATTTTAGAAATAACGGGCACAACGTTTACGCCCGAAGCTGTTGAAAACCCGTTGTAATTGGCATAAAAAGGCTCGGGGATTATAATTTCGTCATCCACGTCCATAATGCTTCCAAAGGCAAATAACAACGCTTCACTGCCACCCGTGGTTACAATAATATCGTTGTGAGAAACATGAATATCATGCTTTTTGTAATATGCCGAGATTTTTTGCCTGTAAATTTCAGAACCTTCAGATCTTGAATAGGCTAAAACCTCAATATTACTGTCTTTAACGGCTTGCAATGCAATATCCGGTGTTTTAATATCGGGCTGACCGATATTTAAATAATATATAGACTTACCTTCTTTTACCGCTTGTTCGGCAAACGGAACTAATTTACGTATAGGCGATTGAGGCATTAACTGCCCTTTTTTTGATATTGTTGGCATTTAAAAGTATATTAATATGCAAAGTTGAGAAAATTATCTTAAAGTTTTTTTAAAAAACAGCTATAAATCATAAAGCTATTATAAAGATTAGTAAATTGATGAAAGAAAAATATAAGCCGCACATATGAAAAAAGCCTTTGCTCTTATTTTATTGTTTTTTTGTTTGAGTAACGCCGCGTATTCGCAAGGAAAGTTTGTTATTCAAAATAAAAAAAGGTCGGATAGAATAAAGTTTAAGCTCATAAATAATTTAATTGTTATCCCTGTTGAAATTAATGGTGTTGAACTATCCTTTTTGTTGGATACTGGTGTGAGCAAACCTATCATTTTCAATTTTTTAAATGTGTCCGATACCCTAAAAATTAAAGATACCAAAAAGATATATTTAAGAGGTTTGGGCGAAGGCGAATCGGTTGAGGCCTTAAAATCCAGAAACAATGTGTTTAAAGTGGGTGATGCCATTAAGCTAAACCAAGATTTGTATGCGGTATACGATGCCAATTTAAATTTTGCGCCAAGGTTAGGCGTTCCGGTACACGGGATTTTGGGTTTCGATTTGTTTAAAGATTTGGTAATAGAGATAAACTATATGCATAAATACATCAGGATAACAGAGCCCACGAGTTACCGTTATAAAACCTGTAAAAAATGCGAGATATTTAGTTTGGAATTTTACAATAACAAGCCTTATATAAATGCCGAGATTAAAATAAAAAATAAACCAATTCCTGTAAAATTATTGATTGATTCCGGGGGAAGTGATGCCTTATGGTTGTTTGAAGATGATACCTTGGGGATAGTTTCCAGCAACCGGTATTTTGAAGATTTTTTAGGGCACGGACTTAGCGGCAGTGTTTATGGAAAGCGTTCTAGAATCGATGAGTTTTCGTTGAAAAATTTTGTGCTTAAAAATGCAAATGTGGCTTTTCCGGATTCTTCTTCTATTTCCCATGCTAAAAAAATTACAGGACGCAATGGCAGTTTAGCCGGTAATATTTTAAAACGTTTTAATATTATTATGGATTACCGAAATGCCAAAGTAACCTTTAAAAAGAACGGACATTTTAAAGAAAAATTCAGCTATAACAAAAGCGGTATAGAATTGGCGCATAATGGTGTTAGGTTTGTAAAGGAAAGAGAAAGTTTTGTGCCAAATAACAACCTGAGCAACGACACCAACCAAAATGGGACAAGAATTGTTTTTGATGCGCGCTACAAATTTTCATTAAAACCAGCGTACGCCATTGTAGAGTTGCGTGTAGATTCTCCGGCACACCGCGCTGGATTGCAAAATGGTGATGTTGTGTTGTCCATTAACGGTAAACCTGCCCACCAATATACCTTGCAACAATTAATGTATTCGTTTTATGACGACGATGGAAAAAAAATAAAACTGAGAGTAGACAGAAATGGCAGGGTTTTAAGCTATGCATTCCTGTTGGAAGATTTTTTTAAATAAAAAAGTCTGAACATAAATAATGCTCAGACTTAATTTTTATAAAGGGTATGGCTTTATTACTGCTCCATAACACTTTTGTTTTTCTTATCAAGTACACTTGCCTTGCTGGAATCGACAACAAGACCTTTAATTTTTAAGGCAACCGTTGGTGTTTCAGCATTAGAGATAACGGTGATTGTTTTTCTAATTGGGTTTACACGTTTAGTGTCGTATTTTACTTCAATTTTCCCTGTTTCTCCTGGTAAAATAGGTCCTTCAGGTTTTTTTGGTATGGTACAACCACAAGTAGAAGACACTTTCGAGATTATAAGAGGCGCATTTCCTGTATTTGTAAATTCAAAAACGCGTACACCATCAGCTCCTTTTTCAATAGTTCCATAATCAATTGTATCCGATTTAAACTCTATTTTCGCCACTTTATCTTGGGCGTTTACAGAGAAACTAATCAGTCCGATAAATAAAATTGTAATTAATTGTTTCATTACTTTTAATTTTAAATTCATGTCAAACATAGGTACTTTTTCCACAATCTACAAAAATAATAGACGTAATACACGTTTGTTAACATATTCAACTTAGTTATAAGTACATACCACTTTTCGTTTTATACAAGAAAACCATTAAGATTTAGCTTATAATTAAATGCCCATTATGGGCTTTCGTCTGTTAATATTTATTTTTTTGTTGTCAGACGTAATTTGCATACTAAAATCTGATGGCATAAATAAAATTAATAGCTGTGCGCATTTCACAGAAAAAGAAATATAAGTACTTTTGCACATCAATGTTCAAAAACTATTCCAAAGTATGCAAATTCCATCAAAATACGATGCAAGTCAGGTAGAAGGTAAATGGTACGATTACTGGATGAAACACAATTATTTTCATTCAGAACCAGATGAAAGAGAGCCGTATACCATAGTAATTCCGCCTCCAAACGTTACGGGCGTATTGCACATGGGGCATATGCTTAACAACACCATTCAGGATGTGCTGATTCGTCGGGCGCGTTTACAAGGTAAAAACGCTTGTTGGGTTCCGGGTACAGATCACGCATCAATTGCTACCGAGGCTAAGGTAGTTGCTAAGTTAAAGGAGCAAGGCATTGATAAAAACGATTTATCTCGCGATGAGTTCTTGAAACACGCTTGGGATTGGACCCACGAATACGGTGGTGTGATTCTCGAACAGTTGAAAAAACTAGGCTGTTCTTGCGATTGGGATAGAACAAAATTCACCATGGATGACGATATGAGTGAAGCCGTTATTAAAGTTTTTGTGGACTTATATGAAAAAGGCCAGATTTACCGCGGTTACCGTATGGTAAATTGGGATCCTGAGGCAAAAACTACATTATCGGACGAAGAGGTTGAATATGTTGAAAAACAAGGAAAGTTATATTACGTAAAATACAAGGTTGAAGGAAGTAATGAAGCTTTAACCATTGCTACCACACGCCCTGAAACCATTTTAGGCGATACCGCTATTTGTATTAATCCAAACGATGAGCGTCACCAAAATTTAAAAGGTAAAAAAGCCATTGTGCCCATTTGTAACCGCGTGGTTCCAATAATTGAGGATGATTATGTTGATGTTGAATTTGGTACAGGTTGCCTTAAAGTTACACCGGCTCACGACGAAAACGACAAGGCTTTAGGCGATAAACATAACCTTGAGGTTGTTGATATTTTTAACGAAGATGCGACTTTGAATTCTTTTGGAATGCATTACGAGGGCAAAGACCGATTTGTGGTTCGAAAAGAAATCGTAAAAGAACTTGAAGAAAAAGGGCATATTCTAAAAATTGAAGATTATAACAATCGTGTTGGCATTTCAGAACGCACCAAAGCCATTATTGAACCGCGATTATCAGATCAGTGGTTTTTAAAAATGGAAGATTTGGCAAAACCGGCCATAAAAGCGGTTTTAGATAAAGATGCCGATATTAAGCTATTTCCTAAAAAGTTTGAAAACACCTATCGCCATTGGATGGAAAACATCCGCGATTGGAATATTTCGCGTCAGCTATTATGGGGGCAACAAATTCCCGCATACTATTACGGCGAAGGAAAAGAAGACTTTGTGGTTGCCGAAAGTATAGATGAAGCACTACAGAAAGCTAAAGTTAAAACCAACAATCAACAACTAACCATCAACGATTTGCGTCAGGAAACCGATGCGCTCGATACCTGGTTTTCATCGTGGCTATGGCCCATAAGCGTGTTTGATGGCATTAGAAACCCCGAAAATAAGGACATAAAATATTACTACCCAACCAACGATTTGGTTACCGGACCCGATATTTTATTCTTTTGGGTGGCACGTATGATTGTTGCGTGTTACGAGTATAAAAACGAAAAACCTTTTGAGAATGTTTATTTAACCGGTTTGGTTCGCGATAAACAACGACGTAAAATGAGTAAATCTTTGGGGAATTCTCCCGATGCATTACAATTGATTGAAACCTATGGAGCCGATGGTGTTCGTGTGGGCTTATTGTTGAGCTCTGCTGCAGGCAACGATTTAATGTTCGATGAAGCGTTGTGTAATCAAGGCAAAGGATTTGCCAATAAAATTTGGAATGCCTTTAGATTGATAAATGGGTGGGAAGTAGCCGAAATTGAGCAACCGAAATCTTCTAAAATAGCCATAGAATGGTTTGAGGCTAAATTTCAAAAAGCATTGATTGAAATTGAAGATCATTTTAGCAAATACCGTTTAAGTGATGCTTTAATGAGTATGTATAAGTTGATTTATGACGATTTTTGCGGATGGTTTTTGGAAATGATAAAACCGGCTTATCAGCAGCCTATCGACCAGAAAACTTACGATGCAGCCATTTCTATCTTAGAAAACAATTTAAAAATATTGCATCCATTTATGCCGTTTTTAACAGAAGAAATTTGGCAACATATTACCACACGGTCGTCCGAGGAAGCTTTAATTGTTTCTAAATATCCAGAGGCAAAACCTGTTAATGAGGATATAATTTCAGAATTCGATTTTGCTGCCGAGGTTATTTCGGGTATCCGTACCATTAGAAAACAAAAAAATATTGCCTTTAAAGATGCGATTGGGTTTTCTGTAATAAATAACGAAAACGCCACCAAAACTTTTGATGCGCTTATAGCTAAACTGGGCAATCTCGAGGCTGTTAATTATGTTAACGAAGCTGTTGAAGGCGCTTTAACCTTTAGGGTAAAATCTAACGAGTATTTTGTGCCCATGGCAGGAACTATTGATGTTGAGGCTGAGGTTAAAAAGCTAACCGAAGAATTAAACTATACTGAAGGTTTTTTAAAATCGGTGCAAAAGAAACTGTCTAATGAGCGTTTTGTTGCGGGGGCGCCAGAACAGGTAGTTGCAAGCGAGAAGAAAAAAGAAGCCGATGCTTTGGCAAAAATAGAAACCTTAAAAGCGAGTTTGGCGAGTTTGAAATAGGTTTTTTTTGAAGGTTTGGTTTATGGCAAGCATGTGGCTCGTAGCTGTGCTTAAGCACTATGTGTCTGGTACACAATATTATCGTCAGTTTTATTTAGTATTTTTCAAATACTTGTCTATTTCTTTTATGCAATCTCGATATTTCTGAATTCTGTTTTCGCTTGTTCTTTTGTAAGAAGCCAATATGTTTTTGAATAATTTATTTTGATAGATTTCTTTGTCTTGCTTTTGGGCTGTGGTAAGATCAAAATTGTTTTTTACATAAGGGTAATAATCTTGCATATAAAGACTTCTTGAAATTTCATCAAAAGACTCAACCCATTTATAGTATTCGTACAAATTAACTATTCTTTTTTTAACGTTAAATTCTTTAATAAACCGTATGTCGCCCGATTCGGTAAGCGTTTGAAAAGAATTCTTTCTAAAATAAACCCCTCCCAGATTGAGAAGTTCAATTGATAAACGATTTATTTTTTCATAACCCTTGTCATGACTTAAAAGTGAAAATATGGTGTCGAACTTTGCAATATTCATTTCTCCATGTGCCAGTGCGGATTTGAGCGACGCCTTATTAAATTTTGCTTCATCTATAATTTGCTTTAGGTGTATGTCGACAGTTTTGTTTTGCTCGTTTTCAGTTGAGCATTTGTTTAGTTGAAATGCTATCAAAATTCCAATAATTACCACCAAGAATTCCAATCCGTGGTTCAACCAGTTAATATGTAGCTTTCTTTTTGCCATTCATTGTAATTAAAGAGTATCTAAAGATAAAATTTTGTTTTTATGATAATGAACTTCATTGGTTGTTAAACGAAATTATCATTTTATTCTAACAAAATCAATTTATATAACTTTTATATTTAGTTTTTAGATTCACTCCAAAATCTTAAGTTTACGTATTTAGCAACCGACATTATGACATTTTTTTTAACTTATAAACTGTCAAATATTCATAAATAAACATAAAAACCCTTATTATTCGTTATGGCATTTAATTTGCTTAGTAATGGTTGAAATCACTCGAGATTTCAAAAAAAGATTTAATGTTTAATTTAAAATTTTGTAATTATGAGCAATTTAGTTAATGTTCCTAAAAACGGAAGTTTATCAAACACTAATTCAAATGTAGGCTTCCCAAATTGGTCAAGTTGGTTAGATGATGTTTTTAACAGAGAACTGCCATCGGTTTTTAATTCAAACTTCAATACAGGCATGTCTTTGCCTAAAGTAAATATAAAAGAAACTGCCGATGATTTTACGGTGGAAATGGCCGTTCCGGGTCTTAAAAAATCCGATTTCCAAATCGACCTAGAAAATCAAGTATTATCAATCTCTACGGAAACCAAGGAAGAAAGCGAGCATAAAGATGAAAACTTTACGCGTAGGGAATTTGGCTATTCATCTTTCAAAAGAACCTTTACATTACCGGAAAGCGTAGACGAAGATAAGATTGATGCACGCTATAAAGATGGTATTTTAAGTATTTTGTTACCCAAAAAAGAAGAGGCAAAACAAAAGCCTCCTAGAACTATTAAAATTTCATAATAGTTTCACTAATTATTTTATGATTTATTAAAAGAAGGAGGCGTAATTTGTGCCTCCTTTTTTGTCAAAACAATGTTTAACTAAAAAGGTAATGCAATGAAAAAGTATATATTATTTTTAACTATGGCCTTGTTGAGTGTGAGTTGTAATGGGCAAAAGGATACTAATAAAAAAGCAGAAATTAAAGACAGTATTGAAATAGCCATACAACAACCTAAAGGCTCTTGGAAGGTAGATAAAGAATTTGACGAATTCGGGAATTTAATACGATATGATAGTATATATTCTTGGTCTTCCAACAAACAGTTCGATGATTTGTCAACATTTGGGAAAGATAGTTTGGTGAAATCATTTGAGTCGAAATTTTTTAGAAACTTTTCCCAGTTTAAAAATCAAGGCTTTGAAGATATGTTTACATCAGATTCCCTATTTAGTAAACACTTTTTTAACGACGATTTTTTTGGAAGCGATTTTGGAAAAGACTTTATGGATATTGATAAAATAAGACAACAGATGGTAGAAAGACAAAAGAGGTTTTTGGAAAAATATCAGTCTGAATTTAATAAACCCGAAGACGAAAACGAATAAACACGTTTTGTTGAGAATAGTCATCGGATATGGATTGTTAAACATCAATCTATATCCGATTTTTTTTTTGTGAATTATATAAAACGTATTTAGTTGTTTTTCATAAAACGCCTAACGGCTACCCATTGTTTCAACATATCCCTCGCTTCTTGCGCTGGGTAACCCAAAACGGTTTGTCCTGCTTTTACATTGTTCATTACCCCAGAACCGGCACCAACGGTAGCCCCGGATTCTATGGTGGTGTGGTCTTTAATTGAAGCACTACCACCAATAATTACACCATCGCCCAAAGTAACGGAACCCGCAAGTCCGCTATGTCCTGCCATAATGCACGAGCGTCCCATAACGCTGTTGTGCGCTATTTGTACTAGGTTGTCAATTTTACAGCCATCACCAATAATAGTGGAACTGAATTTAGCACGATCAACACAGGAGTTTGCACCGATTTCTACATAATGCCCAATAATAACATTACCAATTTGTGGTATTTTAACCAATCCACGACCATCGTCACTTGGGCGATAGCCAAAGCCATCGGCACCAATACTTACGTTGGTATGAAAAATACAATGGCTACCAATAGTACAGCGTTCGCGAATTACGGTTCCAGACCATACTACAGTGTTATCGCCAATGGAGGTTTCATCAAAAACACAAACGTTTGGGTATAAAACAACCTCGTTTCCTAAAACAACATCTTTTCCAACATAACAGTTGGCGCCAATTTTACTGCCTTTCCCTATGGTTGCCGTTTTATGGATAACCGCAGTTGGGTGGATGTCAACTTCAAATTCTGGTGTTGAAGGATTAAATAGTTCCAATATTTTTGCCATGGCTAAATCGGCATTCTTCACTTTTATTAACGCCCGATTTTCTCCGGGTTCAACATTCAAATTGTCGTTTACAACGGCAGCACAAGCTTCTGAGTCGACCCAATGCTTAACATATTTGTTGCTTCCAATAAAGGTTATATGATTGTTCTTTGCATTTAGCAGTTGCTCTGGGCCATCAATTATTTGGTTTGTGTGCCCAATTAATTCACCTTTTAAAATGTTGTTTAAGTCGTTAATCGTGTAAGTTATCATATGTGATTTTAATGTTTAGATTGTTGTAAATCTAACAGAAATAAAATCAATAAACACATTTATTATTCTTCAATCCTATTATCATCAAAAGCCGATGGTAATAATTTAGGAATAAATTTAACCACTAAAGGCAGTAATAGCGCACCGCCCGGAAGTAAAAATATAGCAAGACTTGGTATCGATTTAAAAATATCCAAAAGTTGTTCTTGTACTTTTTTTTGTTCTTCTTTATTTAAATCCCTAACGGTAGATTGGGAAATAAGCACCATAAGTTCTTTGCTGCCAACCAATTCTTTATACAGTCTTTTGCTATTTCGGGAGATTAAAGTGGTAACCACTTTACTGGAATTGTCATAAAAACTTTTTACCACGTTTTTAGAGCTAAACAAGGCAATATTATCTTTATTTATGTTGTAAAAATCATTTACGGCTTTAATGGATTCGTTTACAGAAGACAAGCTAAGCTTTAAATCATTACCGAGTTTTAGCAGGAATTCCTGTTCTGACTTTTCTATAATCTTATCGCTCCAAGTTGCCATACAGGCTAAGTCAAGTATATACTTTTTTTGCTGCGGAGTTTTTATAAATTTGATAGCCGATTTGTAATCAACATGCGCTTTGTTCTCATAACGCAATGACGATTCAAAGAGTTTAATTAAACTTTCATCATATTCCGTTTTTTCTTTCTTTGAAGTGATTACGTTTAACGAAATGGCTTCAATACTGGCTTCTAAATTTTTCAGGTAATCCAATGAAAATCCATCGTTCTCAATAAAAGCTCGATATGCGAGCACATCAATATAAAGCAGGCCATTAATTAAAAAATAATTAAAGTTTTTAGTAATGATGTTGTCATCAATTTGAGTGCGTTTATGAATGATATTTTCCAATTGTTCGCTACTGGAAGAGCTTCCCAACAATTCCTTGAAAAAAGAAAGTTTATGCTCTCCAATTTCTTTATAGAAGTTTAACACACTGTCCAAAAAATTACTCTCATGATTCAGCTTTTGGTGTGTATATAAAAAAGACAAGCACAAATTTAGCTTGCACATTTCCGCTTCGGTTAAGTTAAACTCTTTAAAATGATTGTTTATTACTTTAAGATTGGTGCCGTAAATAAAACCGGTATCTCGCAGTATATTATAAAAACCATCCTCAGAGTAATTCAAAAATTGGGTATTACTTTCTAAGAACTTTAAAAGCTTTTTAATCCAACCTACGGATGATGGGTTCATAATTCAATTATATATAGACTGTAAAAGTAATCTTTTAGCTGAATAAGTGCGCAATTTATTTCTTTAACAAAATTTTAACAAAACCGCTCTTTTCTTTTTTCCGTAGGTATGCCTGAGAGTCAAAATTTAATAATCTCAAAAATATCAAAAATCATGAAAAATTTAAAAAAAGTATTAGGAATTGGAGTTATAGCGGTAGCTAGTATCTTCATTATTGCAGCCGATCATATTGATGCGCCAGCTGTACAAGGTGGTAATAGCGATATTACCGATTTTTATGCCTTTCAGGCCGAAGAGGTAAACAATTTGGTTTTTGTGGCCAATATTCAAGGCTTGTTAAGTCCAAGTGCAACATCAAGTGCCACGTTTGACGAAAATGTTTTAGTGGAATTTAATATTGATAACACGGGCGACAATGTTGAAGATTTAGTTATTCAAGCCATTCCCAGAAATGGTAAAATGTACTTCTTTGGCCCTGTAGCACCATCGCAAATAGGGTTGGCCAGTTCTATTGAAACCGCATCAACAGTTGGCGGCGTTGTAGATATTACAACAGGATCGAGCGCTATTGTTGCTACTAAAGGCGATATGAGCTTTTTCGCTGGTCCTCGCGATGATCCTTTCTTTATGGATTTTGCGCAATATTCGGCAATTATTGGAGGCACAGCAACCAGTTTTAATATGCCGGGAGCGGACACGTTTGCAGGTACCAATGTGATGTCTATTGTAGTTGAGGTTCCAAAATCAATGATTGGTGGTAGTGGAACTATTAACACCTGGGTTGAGTCAAAAAGAAAATAATATTTAATCGTTTATAAAATATAAAAACATGAAAACTTCAAAGAAATTTCACAACCACTTAAACCATTTAAGCACTGTGAGCAAAACTATAAAAGTATTAAGCGTCGCCTTCGCAATGTCGTTGGTAACATTTAATTGTACAAGTAATGATGACACCGTAATAGTAGAGGAAGCACCGGATTTTTCGGGTGTCTACATGCAAGAAGATCAAATGGGCAGGCCTGCCGTAAACACGGTATTTGTATCAGCCGCGGCAAAAGACCAGTTTAATGTAACCGCGCCATCAAACCAAAGTGCTGCTTTTCAAAGCATGTTTCAAGCTAATTTGGAAGGTTTGAGTCCCGCATTCGCAAACCCTGGAGATACTAATGCACTTGGGCAAACCTCGGCAGCATTTACAGGCCTTTTGGCTACCGATGTTTTAAACGTATCGCTTGACGGAACCACTACATTTTACGATGGCACCAATGTTTTAACTGGTCGTGCTTTGGCAGATGACGTTATAACGGTTGAGCTATTATTGATTTTTGGCGGCGAAGATTTTACCGAAAACCCTGGGTTATCAAACGATCACGTAGATGCCAACGATAAACCTTTTTTAACCTCATTTCCTTACTTAGCCTCACCATGGTAATGGCTACTTCATCAGGGTATATTAATTTTAGTATGCCCTGATATTTTAACCTGCACAATACAGTAACAAACAAAAACCACAAAAAAACAGAACAATGAAACCTATAAATCCATTAGTATTACTCGTGCTATTGCTACTAACCGCAAGCTGTAATACGGAATCGAAAAAAATCACAGACGCAACCGATTATAATTTTTATTTAGAAATTACTGAGAACGAGATGTTGCAACTCGTAAAGGAAGATTTGAAATTTTGGGAAAAAAAGTATGAAAAAGATCCAAATCAGTTTCCTTATTTATCGAAAATCGCGGCATCTCAATCTCAAATATTTGCTAAAACAGGACGCATTGAAGCTTTAATTGAAGCTGAAAAAAACCTGATTGAAGCAAACGAGTTAAGTCATTATAAAAAAGTAGGATATTTAAGAGCCTTGTCAAGAAATTACATTTCGCAACACCGGTTTAAAGAAGCATTACAATTATTAGAAAAAGCTGAAACTATAGGCGAAGGCGTGATAAGCACCCAAAAAATGTTGTTCGATGTGCATTTGGAATTGGGTAATTACCAATTGGCAAAACAATACTTAAATGAGATTATTGATACGTCGGATTTTGATTATTTGATACGCTTATCAAAATGGTCCGATCACCGCGGTAATTTAGATGCTGCCATAAAATATATGGAACAAGCCAAAGTCATTGCCGAAGCTTCAAACATCCCTTCTATAAAACAATGGGTTTATACAAATTTAGCCGATTATTACGGGCACGCTGGAAATGTTAAAGCATCTTACAATCATTATTTAAAAGCTTTGGAATTGAATCCTGAAGATGCCTATGCCAAAAAAGGCATTGCTTGGATTGTGTATTCCTATGAAAAAAATCCAGATGAAGCGCTTCGTATTTTAAACGCGGTGACAAAAACACACCATGCTCCAGATTACCATTTGTTAAAAGCTGAAATAGCTGAATATAAAGGCGATTCTAATTTAAAAGACACGCAATTAAAATTATATAAAGTGGCTTTAAACAATAACATGTACGGTGCTATGTACAATAAACATAATGCGCTTATTTATGCTGAAGATTCCAAACAAACCGTAAAGGCCTTAAAGCTTGCAAATACAGAAATTAACAACCGGCCAACACCACAATCTTACGATTTATTGGCTTGGACCTATTACAATCAAGGCGATGTTAAGGATGCTTTAAAAATTATGGAAAACCATGTAGTTGGAAAAACGTTTGAACCCGAAGCCCTGTTTCATTTAGCCCATATTTATAAAGCTAATGGTAAATGGGATGAGGTAAAAAAATTGAAAAAAGAATTATTGGAAAGTGCTTTTGAACTAGGCCCAATGGCCGCTCAAAAAGTACAAAAATTATAAAAAAGCTTTAAAAAAAGGGATTGAAGTGTTTGATTTTTTTGATGGTTGATTGTTTGGTTGAAAGTTGCCCGATTATAGAAATATAATTGGGCGCTTTCTTTTAACGGAAACATTTCACATTATTAATAAGTAAATTTTGCGGGATTTTAGTTTTAATAATAGAAATGGTCAGGGTTGTACATTGGTTTAAATCTTTTAATCAACTAATTATCTGTGAGAAATACACGTTATTTTCTAAAGCGCTTATTGGTTCCAGCTTTGAAGCCGGTCAAGATATAAATAGCTTTCGACAAACTTTCTGTGTTCTGCGCTAGTCATTTTTTCTAGTAAATTCAATGCAGAAATATAACTTGCCAAATTTCCGTTTGAAGAACTGAATTTTCCATCTTCTACAAAAGTTACTAAACTATCGTTTTGGACCCTTAAATTTGGGTAATCCTTTTGCAATTGTTTTCCTCCACCAATCCAAGTAACGATTTTCTTTCCGTCCGCAATTCCTGATGCACCAATTAATTTAGCTCCTGCACAATTGCTCACAATAAATTTAGTTTCTTTATTTTTCTCTTTTATAAAATCTACAATTTTTTTATTGTTAACTTGAGCATACATATCATAAGCACTCGGTACGAATAAAGCTGTTAATTTTGGGCAATCTTCAAATGTGTAGTCGGGAACAAATCGCATTCCTTCTTCTGTTGTGATTAAATTTTTCGTTTCAGCTATTGATATAACATTGAAAAGTTGTTTTCCGTCTTCGGTCGGTTTTGCGAACACATCAGATGTCGCAATTACTTCGCTTTGTAAAACCCCATTATACATCAAAAGTCCAATTGTAGGTAATTCAGCTTTGAATGGTTTTAGATGCTTAGTTAGCGTGTCCGGTTCTTTTTCAGAATAATTTAAATTTTCACTTTCGGAATTTGTTTTAGATTTCTCCGAATTACAACTAATCAGAATAGTCGCGAAAATCATTGTTATTAAGAATCCAAATTTTCTCATTTATCAAGTTTTCTTATGTAGTGCGCTACCGCTAACCAACCACACCCAAAGTATAAAGTTGTTCCATAGTTGGTGTTTCGCTTCCGCCGGCAGGTTCTAAAGTAATTCCAAAAGCTTCACTTTCGTTTAAGTTTTCAATTTCAAAGATTTTGTTTTCGTCTGTTGTAAAACTGTCAATAGTTCCTAAACTTGTTGGTGTAAGCGGACTCAGTTTTAAAGACCAAACCTGGTATACTTTGCCTTCGGGTGGATCGGGCAAACCTTGGGCATCTAAAAAGATCCGTTGTGTGTTTTTATCCCAATACACTTTGGCATACGTATTTGCAAAATCGCCTTGACCGGCCAAGGGCACTTCGGTAATGTTTTCATCCCTTAAAACCGATATTAAAGTATGGGCTTCTTCTAAATTGTTTCTGGCATCGGCAATCTGCATTTCTAAAATAGACTGCTGTGTTTTAGCTGTTTGAACCTCGTATTTTAATTGCTTATTTTGGTTCATTGCCCAAAATAATCCAGCCGCCAAAATTATGGATGCCGCCCAACCTGTGTAGGTTAGCCAATTGTATTTGGGTTTAGCTATTGAGATTATTTTAGCATCATTATTGCCACCAAAGCCTAAAGTTTGCTTAATACGGTCTAAAATATGCTTGGTGTCGCTTGGCGAAGTGGAAGCCGTTAACTTAACAATGGCAGCTTCAATATTTAAAACTTCTTGTAAAATTTCAGGATGTTGTTGCATAAGCGCATGCACGTCCTTGTTTTCTTTTTCAGAAAGTGCGCCAGCTACGTAAAGCTCTAAAATCCCGGATTCTATGTATGCGTTAATATCCATATTAATTTAAAACCATGCTTCGTAATTCCTTAATACAATTCCTGTTTCGGGTTTTAATAGTCCCAATGGGCATATTAAGGGTTTCTGATGCTTCGCTTTGTGTATAGCCTTTAAAATATAGCAGTTCGATAACTTCTATACATTTTTTAGCCAGTTTATCTACAAACTTTTTTATGCCAATGGCATCTGTTTTATTATCCAGATTATCGCTGGTTTCAAGTATATCTACGAAAAAATCGGAGTTGAGGTTTTGTTTAGAGTTCTTAAAATTTTTAGAACGTGTTTTATCAATAGCGGCATGTCGTGCTATGTTTAAAATCCAAGTAAAAAATCGGCCTTTTTCACTATTATAACTATCGGATTTATGCCATGCTTTTATAAAAACATCTTGCATAACCTCTTCGGCTATATCGTGGTCTCTAACAATATTATAGATAACACCATGCATGCTATGGCTATACATATTGTAAAGACTTTCAAAAGCTTTTTCGTCTTTTTGCTTAAAATTTGCTACTAAGGTTTCTAAATTCATTTAAGGTGTTTGCTGTTTGTGTTGTGGTTGTTTTCTAGATATTACTTACTCAATAATACCCGCACAACTAACTCTAGCACCAGCTGCCCCCGATGGTTGCGATGTAAAATCGTCTGCTCCAGCGTGTACAATAACAGATTTACCAATAATGTTTTTGTTGTCGTCTTCGCAACCAATACACCATTCATCTGTAGAAAATGTTATGGTACCGTTGCCGTTTTCGTCTGCTATAAAATTACCAATATCGCCTTTATGATACCCCGTCGCATCGCCCCATTTCCCATGTGGTTGTGCAGTCGGATTCCAATGTCCGCCAGCTGATGTGCCATCATCCGAAGTGCAATCGGCTTTTTCATGGAGGTGAATGGCGTGACTCCCAGGTTCTAAACCTTCAATAATGGCAGTCATCGTTACCGTGCCGTTTTCTTCTTTAAATACGGCATTGCCCGTAACGTTGCTGTTGCTTTTTGCATTTAAGGCAATTTTGAGTTTTTTTGGAGTTTCCACTTTTACTTCAACTGTCTCTTCAATGTTTTCAGTCTTTTTTTTATCGTTTTTACAAG
Organism: Hwangdonia sp.; assembly: GCF_048381975.1. Classification (NCBI taxonomy): domain Bacteria; kingdom Pseudomonadati; phylum Bacteroidota; class Flavobacteriia; order Flavobacteriales; family Flavobacteriaceae; genus Hwangdonia; species Hwangdonia sp. Next base: position 766,236 of record NZ_JBLWYT010000001.1, read on the forward strand.
CGAAAATACTTAGGGTTAAGGCGATTAAAAGGAAGCTTATTTTTTTCATTTTTATTACGTGTTTTAATTTATCCGAAAGTTAAGTAATAATTAACGAAATGCAAATATTCTGCATGACATATATCATATTTTATAGCTAAGTGATGTTGTAATTTTGCTGTATTAATAGTTAGGTATGTTAAGCAATTTAGTAAACAAATACAATATTGCGGGCCCTCGGTATACAAGTTACCCAACGGTGCCGTATTGGAATAATGAGACGTTTTCGTTGGAAAAATGGAAATCTTCTTTGGTAACATCGTTTAAAGAAAGCAACTCCAAAGAAGGTATAAGTTTATATATTCATCTGCCTTTTTGCGAAAGTTTGTGCACCTTTTGTGGATGCAACAAGCGCATTACAAAACAACATAGTGTTGAGTCGCCTTATATAAAAGCGGTTTTAAAAGAATGGCATTTGTATTTGGACTTGTTTGATGAAAAGCCAATAATTAAGGAGATGCACCTTGGTGGCGGGACACCAACTTTTTTTAGTCCGGATAACTTAAAATTGTTAATTAACGGAATTTTAAAGGATGCCGTAGTGGCTGAAAATTACGAGTTTAGTTTTGAAGGTCATCCCAATAATACTACAAGAGAGCACTTGCAGGCCCTTTACGATGTTGGGTTTAGGCGTGTAAGTTACGGTGTGCAGGATTACAACGAAACCGTGCAAAAGGCCATTCATAGAATTCAACCTTTTGAAAACGTAAAACGGGCAACGGATTTGGCACGTGAGATTGGATACACATCGGTTGGTCACGATATTATTTTCGGGTTGCCGTTTCAAACTTTAGAGCACGTAAAAGAAACCATATTAAAAACCAAGGCATTGCTGCCAGACAGGTTGGCATTTTATAGTTATGCACATGTACCGTGGATAAAAGGAAACGGGCAACGCGGTTTTAAAGACACCGATTTGCCATCGGCCGAATTAAAGCGCGCACAGTACGAAATGGGCAAGGAATTGCTTGCCGAGGTTGGTTACCACGAAATTGGCATGGATCATTTCGCATTAACCACAGATAGCCTTTATACATCGATGCAAAGCGGCAGTTTGCACAGGAATTTTATGGGGTATACGGCATCAAAAACACAGGCTATGGTTGGATTGGGTGTCTCTTCAATTAGTGATAGTTGGTATGGTTTTGCTCAAAACGTAAAGCGTATAGAAGATTATTACGAGTTACTAAAAGATAATAAAATACCGGTTTACCGAGGACATATTTTAAACGAAGAAGATTTAATTATAAGAAAACATATTCTTAATTTGATGTGTCAATTTAAAACCACATGGACACAAGATCAGCTTTATTTTAAAGAATTGCCGGAAACACTTTTACAATTAAAAGAAATGGAAGCCGACGGACTGCTTATTATAAACCCAAATAGTATTGAGGTTACAAAAGCAGGCCAACCATTTGTTAGAAATATTTGCATGGCGTTTGATGTGTTGTTGCAACGAAAACAACCCGATGTACAATTGTTTTCAATGACTGTTTAATTGAAAATTACGCCTCGATAATGTGGAGGTATAGATTATAAATTTTCATTTTCGCGAAAGTGGAAACCTAAAATAAGAGCCTTATGAAAAAAATTATTGTACCTATAGATTTCTCTGAACATTCAGAGTTTGCCTTAAAAGCGGCAGCTAAATTAGCCAAGAAAAACGATGCCAAAATTTATGCACTGCACATGTTGGAGTTGTCTGATGCGATACTTACCAACACGCCCGAGTCTATACATCCAGAGGCTTTGTTTTTTTTAAAATTAGCAGAAAAGAAATTCAATGAATTTTTGGATAAAGACTATCTAAAAGATGTAAAAGTTACTCCAATAATTAAGCACTTTAAAGTTTTTAGCGAAGTTAATGATGTGGCAGAAAAGCACGGGGCAGACCTTATTGTTATGGGGTCGCACGGCGTTAGTGGTTTAAAGGAATTGTTTATTGGCTCGAATACCGAGCGCGTGGTTCGCAACGCCAATATCCCGGTTTTGGTTGTTAAAAATGATTTGAATGAAGTTAATTTTGAAGACGTGGCCTTTGCCTGCGATTTCTCGGAAGCAACGATTAGCGCTTATTTAAAAGCTTCAAAATTATTTGAAAAAATGGGTGCCAAAATGTATTTGGTTTATGTGAATTTACCAAATGATAGATTTAAAAGTTCATTGGAAATTGAACGTCAGGTGGTCAACTTTTTCACTAAAGCCGATAGAAATTTAGACCGTATGAAAGATGTACATTATGTATCTGATTACACGGTTGAAGATGGAATTTTAAACTTTTCAATGAAAATGGGGGCCGACTTAGTTGCTGTTCCAACACATGGCAGGAAAGGCTTATCTCATTTCTTTCAAGGTAGCGTTGGTGAAGATGTGGCAAACCATTCCACCTTACCGGTTATTACGTTTAAGATTTAATTATTTATTTAAGAAGAAAAAGAGGCTGACTGAAAAGATAAAAAAATGTAGTTTGTCATTCTGAGCGCAGTCGAAGAATCTTATGTATCTGCTATCTAAGATATTTCGACTGCACTCAATATGACACTATAAATTACTTTTTTGTCCGCCTCTTTTTTTATGAATTTGAATGCAATTAACCTAAGTGTAATTTTTGTATTCAAATTAAAACATTCACAATTAATATTTAAAATAGCATCTTAAAACCTTGCAGGATATGTGTCCATTATTACTAATCGGTTTCAAGTTGTTAATGGCACTCTATATCACCAGAAGCTATTTCGGTAATTGGAGCGGGAGAGAGGTACGGAATACCCAGGCCCAAACCCCGAACAATAAACAACAAACCAATTACCACAACAAATACAGGAATGGCTTTTTGTATGCGTTGTTTAATGGTGGTGTTTAAAAATTTCCCTAAGTAAATAGCCGAAGTCATCAGCGGAATTGTGCCCAAACCAAACAGCATCATATACAAACTACCTTGCAAAGCATTTGCTGTTGTTATAGATGCAAAAACAGCCATATACACCAATCCGCAAGGTAAAAATCCGTTTAAAAAACCAATGGTTAAAAAGGTGTCGGCCGTTTTCTTTTTTAAGGCTTTTCCTAAAGCGGATTTTACTTTGGAAATAATTTTATAAATAGGTTTCGAGAAATTATACTTATTAAAGGATTGTACGGGTATCAAAACCACAACAATCATTAAAACACCTATGACGATAGACAATTGTTGTTGTAAACCAAAAATGTATAGGCTTTTGCCAACCAAACCAAATACGAGTCCGATGAGGCTATAAGCCAATAATCTGCCAAAATGATAAACTGAAATTTGTATTACTTTTTTAGCCGAATTACTGCGGTCTACAGGTAGCATAAATGCAATAGGACCGCACATGCCAATGCAATGAAAACTTCCTAAAAGACCTAAAATAAGCGCTGACCAAAGCATGGTTTTAAAGTTTAATACACAATTTCTTTTTTGTAGAGATACGATTTTCCGCTATATTGCCAATCAACTATAATGTTCCAACGACCATCCAATAAACGCTTGTCAGGTATGAGCAAATTGTGGTTTGACAGTGAAATAGCAGTTTCAAAGTCAAATTGTTTATTAGATGGTCTATATAGGAACACTTTTCCTGTTATTTTTTCAGCTTTTAAGGTTTCTGGAAATGTTAAAACAATGCCTTTATCGGTTTTCTTCCATTTTATATTCGTTTCTAAAGTATTAGCGTTTTTTTGTTTTTCAATATCATTTTGAACTTGTAATTCTTGTTTGTAATAATCTTCAGTAACCAAGTCGTGGTCGTACTTACTGTCTGTATTCATAGTAATAATAAAGTACATGATAAAGCTTATAAAACCTATAAACGCCAATACAATTCCTGTTCCCCAATTAAACTTCATAATCTTACTTCCTGCAAAAGCAGGAATCTTTTTAATTAAACTTTATTTTTTTTCAGATGAGTGTACTGCCTACTGAAGACCGAACACTATTAACTTCTTTTTAATTATAACTCCGTGGTGCTAAAAAGTTTACCGTTGTGGTTTCAATTAAATCGTCGCCACTGTACACATCAATGGTTAATTTGTTCTTATCGCCTACCAACTCACTTTTATCGATTTCAATAAACAGTGTCCCTTCGGCCAACCCTTGCTCGGGTACAACAAAATTACTATTAGCTGAAACCAAAATAATGTCACCTTTATATTTTCTGAGTTTAAAGCTTATGTTTTCAATTTCCCTGGAGGTTTTGTTAACCAATTTATAAGTAAAAACGTTACTGATTATGTTGCCTTCTTTATGTTCGTACAATTGCCCTGGTAATCGTAAAACCCGTGCTTCAACATCGTTACGTAATAAAAGCATGCCTATTAAAAGCCCCGTTAAAATAGTGAGTACGGCTATGTAGCCTTTCATTCTGGCGGTAAGCTTGAACTTTTCTTTTTTCTCTATTTCATTTTCACTTGCATATCTAATTAAACCTTTTGGGAGGTTGATGCTTTCCATTATATGGTCGCACTCGTCAATACAAGCAGTACAGTTTACACATTCTAGTTGCGTACCGTTTCTTATATCAATTCCCGTTGGGCAAACGTGCACGCATTGAAAACAATCGATACAATCGCCATGGCCAAGGGCTTCACGGTCTTCGTTTTTTCTGTATTTTTTTCTACCATTTTTACCTTCACCGCGCTTGTGGTCGTAGGCAACAACGATTGATTTGTTATCAAGCAAAACACCTTGTAATCGGCCGTAAGGACAAGCAATAATACACACTTGCTCCCTAAACCAAGCAAACACGAAATAGAATACTGCCGTAAAAATAATAAGCGGAAACAACGTACCTAAATGCTCGAAAGGTCCAGCAGTGATATATTTTATTAGTTTATCGCTGCCTATTAAATAGGCTAAAAATATATTGGCAATTAAAAACGAAATGATCAAAAATATGGACCATTTAAAAACACGTTTTCTTGTTTTTTCGGCATCCCACTTTTGTCTGTCTAGTTTGCGTTGTTTGTTTCGGTCGCCTTCAATCCAATATTCAATCCGACGGAAAACCATTTCCATAAAAATGGTTTGCGGACAAATCCAGCCACAAAAAATTCGTCCGAAACCAACAGTAAAAAGCGCGATGAAAATAACGCCAATTAGCATGGAAATAACGAATAAATAAAAATCCTGAGGCCAAAACGGAAAACCAAAAATATTGTAACGGCGCTCTAAAATATTGAACATTAAGAACTGGTTGCCGTTAATTTTTATAAACGGTGCGGCAAACAAAAAAGCCAGCAAAACATAGCTGACTATTTTGCGCTTTTCGTAATACCTACCGCTTGGTTTTTTTGGATATACCCAAGCACGCTTCCCTTCATCGGTAAGGGTACCGATGCTATCTCTAAATGATTCGTTTTCTGGAGTTTCCAAAGTGTTGTTTTTATTTTGTCAGACCTGTTAGTCCCAACGTTTCGGATTAACAGGTCTGTCTTTTCTATTCAAATGGCTAAATTAGCAAGCATATGGTTTATTCGTTATCGTCGGGAACCCAAATATCGCCTTCGGCTGCTTTTGGTTCTGCGGGTGTTGTACCTTGAAATTGCAGCACATAACTTGATACTTGGGCAATTTCGGCAGGTTTTAAACTTTGTTTCCAAGCAATCATGCCTTTTCCGGCACGACCACCTTCCGATACGGTTTTAAACACGTTTTTAATACCGCCCCCTAATATCCAATGCTCGTCGGCAAGGTTTGGGCCAATACCGCCACCGCCATCGGCTTTATGGCAGGCCACACAGTTAAGGTCGTAAATGGCTTGTCCCGCTTTTAAATCGGATGCATCGGTTAATAGTTCAACGGTATTAAAATCAACTAAATCCTTAGCTGTTTTTTTATACTCTTCAATATCTATTTTTGCCTGTGCTATTTTAGCTTCCAATTCTTGATATTGATTAGGGCCGCTAAAAACATGGTACCTTAATAAGTAAACAGCGGCAAAAACAATGGAGGCGTAAAAGCCCCAAAGCCACCACGGTGGAAGATTGTTGTCCAATTCCTTTATGCCATCATAATTGTGGTCTAAAATAATTTCGTGCTCTTCTTCAACTGGTTTTTGCCCCAATAATTTTTTATACGTGTTTTTTATCCACTTAAATTCCGGTGCTTTACTTCTTTTGGCATCATATCTAGCTTTAGCTTCTTCATCTAAACTCTGATATAAAATATTATCGACAGATGCCACAATAGCCTCCATGGCGATAAGCACAAATAGTATTAACAATAAAAACAACAATACGATGGGCTGCTCTATAAATGCTGGTTGATCTGCAGAATCAACAAAATATTCAACAAGTCCGAAGATGATAAAAAATACAACAGGTACTCTTACCCAAGATGGTATTAAATTTCTCATAGTTCAGTTTGGTTTTGGTTATCTAATGGTAAGTTACTTACTTTGTTTATGTAGTCTTTTTTAGCAGTAAATACCCACCAAAACAGAGCTACAAAAAAGATGAAAAATATAAGTAAGGAAATGATTGGGTATATTTCTATACCTGTAATACTTTCCATATGGTTTTTTACAAATTTTAGCATGGTGTTTAGTTTTGAGCGGTTTCTACTTTAATATCGGTTCCTAAGCGTTGTAAATAGGCGATAAGGGCTACAATTTCGCGATTTCGCATTTCTACAAAATCTTCGCCACCTGCTGCTTTATCGGCTTCGTAAGTTTCAGCAAAATCGGGGTCCGTATATAGGTTATTCTCAATTTGAGTGCCTTGCTCCAACATAGCCTGTTGTGCGTTGTCTATATCTTCATCTGTATAAGGCACGCCTAAAGTGACCATGGCTTTCATTTTTGTTTCGGTGTTCGATTTGTCAAGTTCATTTCTAACCAACCATTGGTACGCTGGCATTATAGAACCCGATGATGTGCTTTGTGGGTCGTACATGTGGTTTAAGTGCCAGTTATCAGAGTACTTTGCGCCTATGCGGTGTAAATCCGGTCCTGTACGTTTACTGCCCCAAAGGAACGGATGATCGTACACATATTCCCCGGCTTTTGAGTATTCGCCGTAGCGCTCTACTTCACTTCTAAATGGTCGAATCATTTGTGAATGACAGCCCACACAGCCTTCGCGGATGTAAATGTCGCGCCCTTCTAATTCCAAGGGTGTGTATGGTTGTACGCTGCTTATTGTTGGTATGTTGGATTCTACCATAATGGTTGGCACAATTTGAACTATACCACCAATTAAAATGGCAATGGTCGCGCCAATAGTTAATTTTATAGGTTTACGCTCTAACCAGGTGTGCCAGCCTTCGCCCGCAGTACGGTGTTTTGATACGTTTTGTAAAGCAGGAGCTTCAGCCAATTCGTCTTCTACTTTGCTACCATTTACAACGGTTGCAATAACGTTGTATATAAGGATTAACATCCCTGTTAAAAACAAGGTTCCACCAATGGCACGCATCCAATACATAGGCATTATTTCGGTAACGGTTTCTAAAAAGTTTCCGTAGGTTAATGTGCCATCAGGATTAAATTGTTTCCACATACTCGCTTGGGTAAACCCTGCAACATATAACGGTAGGGCGTACATAATAATTCCTAAAGTGCCAATCCAGAAATGTAAATTTGCCAATCCTATGGAATATAATTTGGTTTTAAACAATCTTGGAACCAAGTAATAAATCATTCCAAAGGTCAAGAATCCATTCCAAGCTAAGGCACCAACGTGTACGTGGGCGATAATCCAATCGGTAAAGTGGCCAATGGCATTTACGTTTTTAAGTGATAACATAGGCCCTTCAAAAGTTGCCATACCATAACCGGTAATTGCTACCACCATAAATTTTAAAACGGGGTCGGTTCGTACTTTATCCCATGCACCGCGTAAGGTTAGCAATCCGTTTATCATACCACCCCAAGAAGGCATTAATAGCATGACTGAAAATGCAACGCCCAAGTTTTGAGCCCATTCTGGTAGGGCTGTGTATAAAAGGTGATGTGGTCCAGCCCAGATATAAATAAAGATTAATGACCAAAAGTGAATGATTGATAACCTATAAGAATATACCGGTCTGTTTGCCGCTTTAGGAACAAAATAATACATCAATCCTAAAAACGGAGTGGTTAAGAAAAATGCCACGGCATTATGTCCGTACCACCATTGTACCAAGGCATCTTGAACACCGGCATACACCGAGTAGCTTTTCATGGCACTCACAGGCACTGCTAAACTATTAAAAATATGAAGCACCGCAACGGTTACAAAAGTGGCAATATAAAACCAAATAGCAACGTATAAATGGCGTTGTCTTCTTTTAAGAATAGTACCAATTAAATTCCAGCCAAAAACCACCCAAATTACAGCAATGGCAATATCAAAAGGCCATTCCAGTTCGGCATATTCTTTTGATGAAGTATAGCCTAAAGGTAGTGTAATTGCAGCGCCAACAATAATAAGTTGCCAGCCCCAGAAGTTAATTTTACTTAAGGCATCGCTAAACATTCGTGCTTTAAGTAAACGCTGAGACGAATAGTAAACACCAGCAAAAATGGCATTGCCCACAAAGGCAAAAATAACAGCATTGGTGTGCAATGGTCTTAAACGACCAAAACTTAACCACGAAATGCCGTCGGTTAGATTAGGGAATAAAAACATAAATGCCAGCAGTAAACCTACTAACATCCCCACAACACCCCAAAGCATGGTGGCATATAGGAAATTTTTAACGATTTTGTTATCGTAATGAAACTGTTGTACTTCCATAATAATTAATTGGTCTTTTTAGTTTTTAACGTTGGTTTTGGTTGATTTTTTACAAGCTCATCTTCAAAAAGCATGCGAACGGAAGGTGTATAGCTGTCATCAAATTGCCCTTTTTTAACCGCATAAATAAATGCCAAAAAAAACACGATAGCAACAACTATGCTAATACTCAATAAAATATATATAACACTCATACCTAATTTGAAGTTACGGAACAAAAATAGTTTTATGCCTTTTTCGAAAACATGACTTTTGTCATGTTTAAGTCATTCTTTTTAATGTTTACCCTTTTTACATTGATGATATTTTTATCCTTTATGTAAAAAAACTACTATTTTTTCTAAAAATAATTCTTTTTATCATAAATACAAAAGAATAGGGTTTACATATTTTCTATTCTAATTTTCTGCCTAAAATATTTGTTGCAATGGTTGTAAATACCACAATGCTTATAGAGCTTAAAGGCATTAATATGGCTGCCACTACCGGGGCCAATTGCCCTGTGGTTGCAAAATAAAGCCCAATGATATTGTAAATAAACGATAGCGCAAAGCTCCACTTGATGATCTTTATAGCAGATTTTGAAACCTTTATGTAATTGAATAATTGATTGAATTTTGAAGCATCTAAAATGGCATCGCAAGCCGGTGAAAACACGTTTACGTTTTCTGAAATGGCTATACCAACATCACTTTGTGCCAGTGCGCCGGCATCGTTTAATCCGTCGCCAATCATCAAAACTTTAGCGCCTTCGGTTTGATGGTATTTTATGTATTCTAATTTATCTTCCGGTTTTTGGTTAAACAACAACTTGGTTTTTGTTGGCAGCAATTTTGTTAAATTATCTTTTTCGCCCGCATTATCGCCAGAAAGAATAACCAAATCGTAATCCTTTTTTAGGGTGTTGAATAATTGCGATAAGCCTTTTCGGTAGGCATTATAAAATGTAAACTTCCCTTTGTATTGGTTATTTGTGCTAACGTGTACCGTGGTGTTTAAGGTTGTTGCATCTGTGGTGTGGCCCACAAAAGGCGCAGAGCCTACTTTAATCTGTTCTTGTTTGTACTGGGCTTGAATGCCTTGGCCTAGGTGCTCTTCAAAAGTATCCAACGATACAATATTGTGTTCGCTTAAAAGATTGTACAACGAGCGGCTTAATGGGTGGTTGGAACCTCGCAACGTGCTTTTTAAAAGGGATTCTTCCGAGGCTGAAAGTGTTTCACCTTCATAATTTATTCTTGTTTCCTTATTTGCCGTTATGGTGCCTGTTTTATCAAAAATGATGGTATTTATTTTTGCCAACTGCTCTATCACACTGGCATTTTTCAGATAGAATTTTTTCTTCCCCAGAATCCGTAAAATATTCCCAAAAGTAAAAGGTGCAGATAGGGCGATGGCGCAGGGGCAAGCAATGATTAAAACCGATGTAAAAACGTTTAACGCTTTGCTGGAATCTATAACCAACCAATACGAGGTGGCTACCAAAGCAATTAATAAAATAGTGATTGTAAAACGTTTGCTAATGCGGTTTGTAATGTCTGTAAAAGCCAATGCTTTATCGGTTTTAAAAACATCGTTGCTCCAAAGTTGAGTAAGGTAACTTTGCTCTACCGATTTTAAAACATCAACCTCAATAGTGCCATTAAGTTGTTTGCCACCCGCAAATAGCTTATCGCCAGATTGTTTCGCCACGGTTTTAGATTCGCCAGTAACAAAACTATAATCTATACGGGCGTTTCCTTTAATTAAAATGCAATCTACCGGAATTAGCTCTTCGTTTCTAATAAGTAGGCGGTCGCCTTTTTTAATATCGTATACTTGGGTAGATTCTTCATCACCTTCCGGTGTTATTATTGTAATCCCGATAGGGAAATACGATTTGTAATCGCGCTCAAAAGATAAGAACGAATAGGTTTTTTGCTGAAAAAACTTACCCAATAACATAAAGAAAATAAATCCGGTTAAACTATCAAAAAAACCAGAGCCGATATCGAGGATGATTTCAGCGGAACTTCTTATAAACAATACCGATGCCCCAAGCGCAATGGGCACATCAATATTTAAAATATTTGCGCGTAATCCTTTATATGCCGAAATAAAATAATCTTGTGCCGAGTAAAAAATAACGGGCAACGAAAAGGCAAACATGAGCCACCTAAAAAGGTATTTGTATTGTTCCAACCAAAATTCGCCCACTTCAAAATACTCCGGAAACGACAAAAACATCACATTCCCAAAAGCAAAACCGGCAATACCCAATTTGTAAATAAGCGATCGGTCTATTTCTTTTTTGCCTACGCTATAATCGTCTAAACTTATATAAGGTTCGTAACCAATACTGCTAAGTAATGTAACGAGGTTTTTTAATGTAAAGGTGGTGGAGTTGTAAGTAATCCTGACGGATTTTTCTCCAAAATTGACCATGGAAGCACTTACGGAGGCATTTAATTTGTTCAAATTTTCAAGAATCCAAATACACGAACTGCAATGAATGTTGGGAACGTACAAGTTAACAACCTGCGTTTCCCCATCATTAAACTCCAGCAATTGCTCGATAATTTTAGGGTTTTCTAAAAAGTTGTATTTGCCCTCAACATCTTTTGGCGTGGTTCCTGGCGCTTGTTGTAAATCGTAATAGCACGTTAAATCGTTTGCAGAGAAAATTTCGTAAACAGTTTTACATCCATTACAGCAAAACGATTTGTCATCATATTTAATTTCAGTAAAAGTCGCCTCTAAACCACAATGAAAACATGTGTTTTTGCCCATTATATTTGCTCATTTATACCTTTTGCAAAACTGTAAAGTTAATGAGAAATTTAATATGATATTTGTCATGTTTTGGTTATTTTTGCTAATCATTTAATTATTTGATATGAGTAAGTGCGAGCAATGTATTATTAAGCAGTTTAATTCTCTTAAAGCATTGACAACCGATGAGTTAATGCGAATTTCGGGTTGTAAAACGTCTATGTTTATTAAAAAAGGAGAAGTGATTTTTGAAGAAGGAGAAATGCTAAATGGCGTGTACTGTGTGAAGGATGGTATTTGTAAACTATCTAAACTAAGTGCCAACGGAAAGGACCAAATTGTAAAAATGGTTGTTAAAGGACAATTGTTGGGACAACGATCGCTTATATCTGATGAAAGCTCTAATTTGCAGGCTGTGGCCTTAAACGATATGGAAGTTTGTTTTATTCCGAAAAGCGAAATCATCAACGATTTAAAGAACAACTCGAAATTTTCGTTTGAAGTGTTAAAAGAAATGGCGAGTGATTTAAAAGAAGCGGATGACGTTATCGTTAATATGGCTCAAAAATCTGTGAGAGAACGATTGGCCGAAGCCTTAATTTATATTCACGATAGTTTTGGCACCAACCCCGATGGCTCGTTAAGCGTTTTGCTTTCCAGAGAAGATTTTGCCAACATTGTTGGTACAGCTACCGAATCTGCCATTCGGGTACTCTCTCAATTTAAAAAAGAAGGTTTGATATCCACTGTAGGCAAACAAATAAAAATCGAGGATATTGAAGCGTTAAAACGCGTAGAATAAAAAAACGCTCTGAAAATTTTCAGAGCGTTTTTGTTTTAGTTTGTTTCTGCTTCAATTTCCTTTGAAGGTATTTCGCCATCAATAGGCTCGTTTTCTTTCTTAAGATACGTATCTAAAAACTTAAGGATTCTGCTGTAAGCTTCAATCTGATTTTCTTTTTTAACAAAACCGTGGCCCTCATCTTCAAATAAAACATATTCTACGGGTACGCCGTTTTTACGAACACCTTCAACAATCTCGTCAGATTCTACTTGTAAAACCCTCGGGTCTTTTGCGCCTTGTAGCACAATTAATGGTTTGGTTACTTTATCGGTGTGGAATAAAGGCGAAATTCTATGTAATCTGATGGAATCTGCTGTATGCGGATTTCCCAATTCTTTATAAAGCGCATCTTTAAACGATTCCCACCACGGCGGAATACTTTTAAGCGTGCGCAACCAGTTTGTTACACCATATATATTAACACCCACGGCAAACTCATCTGGAGTGTAGGTTAATGCAGCCATCGTCATATAACCACCGTACGAACCTCCCATAATGCCAATTTTGCTGGCATCAATTTCCGGTTGGGCGGCTAACCAATTTTTACCTTCAACACAATCTTGTAAATCTTTTTCACCATGGTTTAAATCGTCCATTTGAAAAAAAGTTTTTCCATAACCACTGCTTCCGCGGTTGTTTACGGCAAGTACAGCATAACCATGATTGACCAAATATTGCGTTAATGAGCTGAAATTTTGTCTGCTTTGGCCACCCGGACCTCCATGAACCAAAACCAAAGCGGGAACCTTATGGTCTGCCGATGCTTGGTGCGGTAAATAATAAATAGCCGGAATTTCTACACCATCAAAAGACTTATATCTTATCACTTTGGCTGTTACCAGATGGTTGGCATCAATGTCTTTGTTAAGTACATCGGTGATTTGATGCAGTTTTTTGGTTTCAAGATTATAGGTAAATAAATTTGACGGACTGTTTGAACCGCCAACATACATGCGCATCATGGTTTCGTCTCTGGAAAAACCAACGCTGGTAATGCTACCGTTTTTAAAATCGGGAAGTTCTAGGTTTTTACCGGTTGACATTTCCGTTATTTCTATGGTGTTTTTGGCATCTTCGTTTATAAAACTCACCATATATTTTTCGTTATGCGTAAAATAGATGCCGTTAATATCCCAAGATTTTTCCAATACTTTTTCTTTTTCACCGGTAGTGATATTGTATTTCATGACATACGAAAACTCCGAGCCATCGTCGGTTGTGTAATAAAGCGTTTCATTATCTAAAGTGAAATCCTGTACGGCATTTGAACTTTGGTTCTCGTTTATTTTTTTCAGCGATTTGGCGGTTCTGTTAAAAATAAAAATATCGCTATCGTTGGTGTTTATCGTTTTGCTTAGCGCGAATAAATTTTTGTCGCTTGAAATCGCATTGAGATTATAGCCTTCGTCGTTTTGATAAATTAATTTTGAAGACATGTCGCCAATATCCATTTCGTAAACATCCATAAAGCGTTTATCTCTTTTGTTAGAGCCGTAAGCAAAACTTTTACCGTCGTGTGCCCATCCGTAAAATAAAGCCCTTGCGCCTTCGTCGGGTGTAAGTTCCGTAATGGTTCCATCGGTATCGCGCATATAAATATGGTAAATTTCATCGCCATTGCCATCGGCTCTGTAAAGCATGCGCTCATCATTTGGGAAATATGAAATGGCAAAAACGGATGAAGAATCCGATGCTGTAATGGGTGTAAACTCACCACCGGTTGCAGGTACGGTGTACATGTTGTAAATACCAGACCGATTGCTGGAAACGAGTAATTTTGAATTGTTTGGAGAAAAACTCCCACCGCCAACAGCTTCGTTATCCATAAACTGTTCTATGGTGTATTGCTTTAAATTTAAAGCAACTTCTTTTGTTTCATTGTCTTTTTTACAGCCAACAAATAAAACTAAAAGGATTAGGCTTAGTAATTTATTCATAACTAATTTAATTTAAATGATTTAGTGGTTTTAAATGGTGATAAGTTAATGATTTCCATTGATTCTTTATAGGTTTTCCAATCGTCATTAAAAAAGGCATTGGTTTTATCCAGACCATCTTTTAAAGCGTTTTTGGCATGTTCGATTAATATATTTTCGGTTGAGGTTAGCCCATTTTGCCTCGACCTCACATAACCATTTGCCAAACGGATGCGCTGATTAATGTTAACTTCTGGATTACGCGTAATACCTTGGCGTTTATCTTCTTTCCCTAAAAATAAGGCAATTAAATCATCTATTTTTTTTATGATGTCGTTTGAAACTTTTATTTCATCTTTGTATGTTTCTTTATCTAGTTTTTTAAGCTCCGATTGATATTTTTTTGAAACATTTTTGCTTTCAACCAATTGCTTAACGGCATCTGCCATAAGTTGCGACAGACTTTCAACGGATTTGGAAGCCTTATAAATTTCGTCGATACTGCTTTGGGTTATGTTTAGGCGCGGATCGCTTTTTACAGTAATCATTTCCTCTGAAATTTGATCTCCAAACTGCATCACAATTTTGTAAACACCTGGTTTTACGTCTACACCACCATTTTCGTCATTACTTTTTCTAATGGTTCTCGACGGTCTGTCCGGACCTTTTTCATCCATATTCCAAGTCCATTTATGAATACCGGTTTCTTTCGGTGCTTTTTGTTTTAAAGTACGGATTAAACGATCGCCATTGTAAATTTTCATGGTTAACGAGTCCCATTTCACTTTAGTTTCGTCCTTTTCATCATTTTCAGTTAAATCATTTTCAGAGGAATCGCCATCTTCATCTTTTTTATCGGAAGCTTCTTTGTCATCAACGGTTATATAATAAGATATTTGTGCGCCGCTATTTCTGTTTTTCCCATGATAGAGCGCATCGGCACCAAATCGGCTTCCCGTGGGTTGTTGATAAGCAGCTTGATAGGCGATAGGTGGCGAGAAAAGTTCTAACTTTTTAGTTAAAACTTGTTTGTTTTTTGCCATGGATCGCAACGGGCGAATATCATCCAAAACCCAAGCAGCACGACCAAACGTGCCTATAATTAAATCGTGTTCGCGCGGATGGATTACCAAATCTTTTACTGAAACGGTTGGGAAACCTTCGGTCCATTTTGTCCATGTTTCTCCCGCATTAAGTGATAGGTATAAACCATCATCGGTACCTAAAAACATGAGGTTGGGTTCTTCAATATCTTCAACAATCGATAGTGTATAACTTTTAACATCGTTGGCATCAACAATACGCGACCATGTTTTACCGTAATCTTTGGTGCGGTAAGCATAAGGTGTGTAATTAAAACGCCTGTAATCATTAGCGATTAAAAGCGCTTCGCCTTTGTTTTTGTTTGAAGCTTTTATTTGCGGAATCCAACTTCCTGCGGGCAAACCTTTTATGTTTTTGGTGACTTCGGTATAGCTTTGTCCGCCATTTTGGGTAATGTGTACACGACCATCATCTGTACCAATCCAAAGCATATCTTTTTCAATAGGCGATGGTTCAATCACTAAAATGGTACAGTGGTTTTCGGCACCGGTGGCATCCATGGTCAATCCGCCACTTTCACTCTGTTTTAGTTTTTCAGGGTCGTTGGTGGTTAAATCGTCTGAAATGAGTTTCCACGTTAACCCTTTATCCGTTGATTTGTGAACAAATTGACTCCCGAAGTATAAGGTGTTATTATCAAAAGGGTCTATATTTATGGCCGCATTCCAATTAAATCGAAGTTTTACATCGGCATCGGGATGCGTTGGTTTTACAACGTAATTATTGCCTGTTTGCCAATCGTATCTAATAACATTTCCTTGCTGGTACATCGACCAGCCAAACCGTGAATCTTCTTTATCCGGCACCACATCAAAACCATCGCCAAAACTAATTTCTTGCCAATAGCTGTTGCGAATACCTTGCGCTTTCCACACATAAGCTGGCCCTCTCCACGAACCGTTATCCTGCATGCCACCGTAAACGTTGTACGGTATATCGTTATCTACATTAATATGGTAAAATTGAGCGACCGGCAAATTGCCAATGAAGCGCCACGATTTACCGCCATCCTTTGTAATGTTAAGTCCGCCATCATTCCCATCAATCATAAAATTACCGTTTTTAGGATGAATCCACCACGCGTGATGGTCTGGATGCACGCCATTATCAACATTGTAAGCAGGCATGAGCTGCGTGAAGTTCTTGCCGCCATCTTCTGAAACATTAACGTATGTGTAAATGGAATACACACGATTTTCGTTTTGCGGGTCGACATAAATTTCAGAATAGTAAAACGGACGATCGCCAATATCGTCTTTATCGTTTATTTTTTTCCATTTAAAACCGCCATCTTCACTTTTGTAAAGCGCATTTTTTTTGGCTTCAACCAAAGCGTAAACGATATGGGGTTTGTTTGCGGCTATGGCAATGCCCATACGTCCTAAGTTTCCTTTGGGCAAACCGTCTTCGTCTGTGATTTTTTTCCAAGTTTTTCCGCCATCATGCGTCATGTGCAAGCCAGAACCTTCGCCACCCGAATTAAAAAACCAAGGGTCGCGTTTGTGTTCCCAAAGGGCTGCAATCAATTTATTGGGATTTGTAGGATCCATTACCAAATCTGCAGCACCGGTTTTGTTGTTTGTAAAAAGGATTTTATTCCAAGTTTCGCCGCCATCGGTAGTTTTAAAAACACCGCGTTCGGGATGTTCGCCCCACGGCGAGCCAATTGCGGCAACATAAACCGTATTCGGGTTTGTGGGGTCGATAATAACGCGATGAATATGGCGCGTATTCTCTAAACCCATAGAGGTCCAAGATTTGCCGGCATCGAGCGAACGATAAATGCCATAACCGCCGTTTAGGCTATTTCGCGGGTTTCCCTCACCGGTTCCCACCCAAATTACACTCGGATTGGATTGTTGAATGGCCACAGCCCCAATGGAAGCCGTTACTTCGTTATCAAAAATTGGATTCCAAGTAATGCCGCCGGAAGTTGATTTCCAAAGACCGCCAGAAGCGGTACCAACATACATAATGTCTGGGTTTTTGTGAACCACATCAATGGCGGTAACACGACCGGACATGCCACCAGGACCAATGTTTCTTGGTGCCATGTTTTTAACCAAATCCATGGAGAATTCTTGGGCAGTAAAAATAGTAACGCACAATAGCATCACTACAGTTATGAGTTTTTTCATAATATAGTTAAGTTAGTTAATTGAAGTTTTAAAGTTAAGAAAAACGAACTGTATATGTTTTAAACTTATTTTTAGCTCTTTATTTTTTTTATTTGACGGGGTTTGAGCCATAACCAAAAACCACTAAAAGACAGCAGTATTAGCGCCAATGAGGTTGCCGACGAATAAAAAAGTTTTACTGGTTTGGATTGGTTTTTAAACAGATAATCTAAAATAGAGCCATCATGAATCATCTCGATGATATCTGCTGTCCGTTGTTTTTCAGAAATAATTTGACCCGAGTAGCAGTCTATTTGTAATTCCGTAAAATGATTTTCAAAACGTACTTTAGCTGTGCCTTTATTGGGTCTGTAATCAATTCTGTTGATTTCAGACGATAGATTCATTTTTTCAATATATGCAACCGCATTGTTTTTAATGACATCTAAAGAAATTAAATCCCGATTATCGGCAATAGATTTTTGGGTGCTGGGTTTAAATTGAAGTTGGTCCTTCCAAGCAAGAAGCAAACCTGTAGCTCCCATTATAAACATAAACACAACAAACGGTACCGCAACAAACCGATGCAGTTTTCGGTAAATTCTAGATTGTTTTGCTAATGTTTTGGTTTTTGCTTTCAAAAAAACAGGAGATTTCAAGCTGCCGAAAATAAGAAATTAAAACACGTTTATTCTTAAAGAGTTGTTAAGAAACTTATTACCATCCGCCTCTATCTTTAATATTTGATTCACAAAGTCGTATAATTTCTGCAATACGTTTTTCTCTTGTGGCCTCTCTTTTCGCTTGGTTTAACCAATACAAATACCCTTTTCTGTAAGACGGTGCAAAGTTTTTGTAATGGTTAAACGCTTTTTTGTTTTTATTGAATGCGTTTTGAAGTTCTTTTGGAATCACCTCATTTTCAACATCATCTAAAGCCGTCCATGACCCATTTTGTTTTGCGATTTTAATTATTTCAAGACCGCTTTGATGCATTAAATTTGAAGCCTTTAATTCAATAATATATCTTTTGTTTAAAGCGCTCCACACACTTTTTTGGTTTCGCGGTGTAAAGTATTGCCGCCGTTTTCCGTTGCCCAAACTTTTTACGGTTGAGTCGATCCAACCATAACAAAGTGCCACTTTTACGGCGTCTTCCCACCGCATTGAAGCTTCTTTGTTTTCAACTTTATAAAAAATAAGATACACGCCTTTTACCGTGCTATGGTTTTGGTGTAACCATTCGCGCCATTCGATATCGGTTTTAAAATAAAGCTCGGGGAGTTCCATAGAGATTAAAGCTTTTTTGCTTCAACGTAAAAATTTCTATTCACAATTAAAGACGGGTTATTAGTCTTTAAAGGCATCGTTTTCCAATCTGCTTTCGGAAACAGCCATTGCGCATCATTTTCTATTTCAACTTGAATGGGCATGTCAAAACCATCAACAATATTGGTCCAACGGTATTTTAAGGTTTTATCTTCAATGGTATATTCCAAAGTCGGAATTAATGTAGTTCGTAGATACTGATTAAAAAATTCGGTTAAATCAATACCGGTTTCTTTCGATAGAAAATCTTCTATTTGTTGCGTGGTTACCGTTTGATGATAAAACTCTACGTTCATTTTACGTAAAATATGACGCCATTTTTCATCATCTTCAATAAGTTGGCGCAAGGTATGCAACATGTTGGCGCCTTTGTAATACATGTCTGTGCCCGATCCTTTTTTATTTACACCGTAATACTTCCCAACAATGGGTTTGTCGTTAACAATTTTTTTTCGGGTGCCGATAACGTAATCTGCCGAGGCTTCTTTTCCGTAATAATAATCCAGAAACAGGTTTTCGGAATAGGATGTAAAACTTTCGTGAATCCACATATCGGCAACATCTTTATTGGTAATGCTATTGGCAAACCATTCGTGGCCGGCTTCGTGGATAATGATAAAATCGAATTTTAAACCCCAACCGGTTCCCGATAAATCGTTGCCCAAATACCCTTTTTTGTACTGATTGCCGTAGGTTACAGAGCTTTGGTGTTCCATACCCAAATACGGTACTTCAACCAGTTTAAAGCTATCGGCATAAAACGGATATTGCCCAAACCAGTGCTCGAAGGCTTCCATCATTTTCGGGGCATCTTTAAAATGTACTTGGGCTTTTTCAAGGTTATCGCGCAATACGTAATAATCCATGTCTAAATTTCCTGCCATGCCATCGTAAACTTCGGAAAAGTTAACGTAATCGCCAATATTCATATTAACACCGTAATTATTGATAGGGTTTTTTACAAACCAATGGAAGGTTTTGGTATCGCCAATGCGCTCAACAAGTCGTAACCTGCCGTTAGACACGTTCATTAAATCTTTTGGTACGTTCACGCTGATGAGCATGCTATCCACTTCATCGTACATGTGGTCTTTATTTGGCCACCAAACACTCGCGCCCAAACCTTGGCAGGATGTGGCTATAAAATGGTTGCCATTAGTATCTTTTTTCCAAGATACACCACCATCCCAAGGCGCACGAATAGCTTCCCTTGGTACGCCTTCGTAATACACGGTTACATTATTAATATCGCCTATGTTTTGATTGTCGATTAGTGTGATAAAATGCGCGTTTCCGTCGTGTTTTATGTTTAAATCTTTTCCGTTTTGAGTAGCTTTTGTGAGTTTTAAAGGCGGTTGCAAATCGATTTGCATCACGGTATGATTCTCCAAAACTTTATATTGAACGGTATTTTTTCCTTTAATGGATTTTTCTTCCGGATTTACTTTTATATCCAAATGATAATAGGTTAAATCCCACCAAGAACGTTCGGGTGTAATGCTTCCGCGTAAGGTATCTTGCCTTGTAAATTGATGTTTTTCTAAAGATATGTCTTGTGCTTCAACTGAAACAAACGGAAATATTAAAAAGATTATTAGTAATCGGAAGCCGTAATTCATGAGTTTAAATTTTGCTTAAAATTAATTAAAAAGAAGTTTAAACGAGTTCAATCTCTAAATATTTTGTTTGGAAAAACCACTGCGCTTTCAAAACCGTTTTCTCCAACGGAAGCGATACCAAAAAAGTAATTGTCAATAACTATCCCATTTAAAGTAAATTCTGAAACATCTCCAACATAGCGACTATGGTCCCAAGTAGGCGATGTGGTATCTCGCCAATAAATTTTATAACCTATGGCGCCATCAACCTTATCCCATTTAAACTTTACCGATGGCTGTACAATACCGCCAATGGCCACATTGTTTGGTTGTGGAGGTGCAGCGGCTAAACTCGCCATATTTATAGCGTTTACCGCAGTTAGTTTTTTGGCATACTCAAAATTAACATGCTCGATGACATCGCCATATTTTATGCCGTTTTCTTCGCGAATATCTTGATGTTGTTGGGTGTAGTTTTCGTGGGCTTCCATAATTCTACTACCGGCAAAACCCAAGTCGTTAAACGGCCTGTGATGTCCGCCACGGCCAAATCGATCCAATCGGTACACCATCATCGGGTTCATTTCCGGCATATAGGTTTTTGTGGTTTTATGAATGTAACGTGCTAATTGGCGTGAAATACCATCGACTTCGCCACCGTAAAAACGACGAGCATTTCTTTCAAGTTCGGTTTCGGTTGGAGGCGTGGGTTCAGAAAAAATTCTAAAGGTTCTATTGTCAATTACGCCATCAACGCCTTTGATGTTTCCAATCATATCGTTGTTTAAAACGCCAATAATATCCCAACCTTTTTCTTTCGCGTATTTTGCCAATCCAGCACCGCCAAAAAGCCCTTGTTCTTCGCCCGAAAGCCCAACATAAACAATACTGTTCTCAAATTTGTAATGTGATAAAACCCGAGCCGCTTCAATGGTGCCTGCCATACCAGAGGCATTGTCGTTTGCTCCGGGCGCATCGGTTGTAAAATCCATCGTGTCGCTGGCGCGCGAATCAATATCGCCACTCATAATAACATAGCGATTGGGGTATGTTGTGCCTTTTTGGATGGCCACAACATTAACCACCCAAGCATCGTGCGGCACGCGACGGTTCCCTTTTTTTGTTACAAAATCTTTTTGATAAAAAACCTCTAAACAATGGTTGCAATCTTTTGAAATGGATTCGAATTCAGATTTAATCCAACGTCTTGCTGCGCCAATACCACGTGTTTTGGAAAGGGTGTCGCTAAAGGTATTTCGTGTACCAAAATCGACTAGGGTTTGGATATCATTTTGAATGCGGTCTGCCGATACCGCATCAATAATGTCATAGATTTTGTGATGGGTTTGCGAAAAGGAGGCAAAGGTTAGAAGGCAAAGGCCCAAAGTGATTAGAATTTTCATATTAGTCTTTGGTGTAAATTAATTTTATAGGTGTTTATTGAATAAATGTTACTCTATATATTTTCTCGTTTTTAACTTCGTAAATGGCAACAGCGTAAAAAACATTGCCGTTGGCCATAACTTTTTCTTTATCAATTATTTTGTTGCCCAATACCATTCTGTTTACAATTTCGGCATTTAAATCGGAGGTTTTTGCAAACATCGATCCGTACTGTTTTTTAATCGCATCTTGTCCTTCTGAAATTAATTGGTCGGGGAATTTGTACAGTTTTATATTGTTTGAATAGGTGTTGACAAAAGCATCGATATCCCGTTTGTTGTAAGCTTCCAATTGTTTGTTGACAATGGCTTCCGGATTTGAGGTTGTTTTTGCGTTATTGATAAAGGTCATCGATTTTATCCCTTCTTTTTCGGTTTTGTAAATGGTAACATGCCTGTTGGTTGCATGGTTTACAGTGCTTAATTCTTCATCGATTACGATGTTGTTTAACACCATGCGGTTAAGCACTTTTACATTTGATTTCTTGTTTTTTTGAAAGAAATGGGCATAGTTTTCCTTTAATTTATCGCGTCCAAAATACATGGTGTCATTAGGAAATCGGCTCACTAAAACACCGTTGTCGAAAGCGTTACCAAATTCATCTAAATCTCTATTGTTAAAAGGCTCAATGTGTTTTTGAACCATGTTTTCAGATTGCTTTTCACTTAGTGATTTTGTATGGGTTTGCGAATAACCCGAAAGGGATAAAATGAATAAAATAAACAGATTTAGTTTCATTGTAATTGGATTGATGTTCTAAAGATAGTAAAATAAAAAAACGCTCAAGAAAATTAATTCTTAAGCGCTTTTCTCATTTGAGTTAGTCACACAATGTTTTTAGAATACTAAAAACAATATTTATTTTCAGTCTTTACTTTTTCAGCTATTTCGTTACGTAAATCTACGATATCCGGATAGTTCTGGTATTTTGTAAAGCGTTTAAGACCCATTAAAAGCATACGTTGTTCGTCACCTTCGGCAAACGAAATGATGCTTTCTTTTCCTTTTTCTTCAATAATGTCAACCGCATGATACAAATATAATTTAGACATAGCGATTTGAACAGATTGCGCTTCTTCGCCAAAGCGCTTTGCGTTTTTCTCTGTTCTTAAAATTGCAGATTCAGCCATATAAATTTCAATCAATATATCGGCGGCGGCAATTAATAATTGTTGGTGGTCTTCTAATTGCGAACCGTATTTTTGTACCGCTCCACCAGCAACCATTAAGAATGTTTTCTTAAGCTTTTTAATCATTTCTTTTTCTTCTGAAAACAACTCGGAATAATCCGGTGTTTCAAACGATGGTATGCCCATCAATTCTTCTTGTACAGCTTGCGCTGGCCCAAGTAAATCTACGTGTCCTTTCATGGCTTTTTTAACCAACATACCTACTGAAAGCATTCTGTTAATTTCGTTGGTGCCTTCGTAAATACGGGCGATACGGGCATCTCTCCAAGCAGCTTCCATTGGGGTTTCTTCTGAGAATCCCATGCCTCCAAAAATTTGAATGCCTTCATCTGCTGCATTTTGAACATCTTCGGAAACGGCAACTTTTAGTATGGAACATTCAATAGCGTATTCTTCAACACCCTTAAGCTCTGCTTCTTGATGTGTGTTTCCGGCCGATACTCGCAAAGCAATGCGGTCCTCAATATTTTTTGCGGCGCGATAAGTTGCCGATTCACCAGCATAGGCACTGGTAGCCATTTCAGCTAATTTTACCTTAATGGCACCAAACTCCGAAATAGGTGTTTTAAACTGTTTACGCTCATTAGCGTATTGTACAGCAGTTGTTAAGATTCTACGTTGCGAATCCAAGCAAGCGCCTGCCAATTTTATACGGCCAACATTTAGGGCATTCATTGCTATTTTAAAGCCTTCACCACGACCGGCCAGCATGTTTTCAACGGGTACAACCGTATCGTTGAAGAATACCTGACGCGTAGAAGAGGCACGAATACCTAATTTATGTTCTTCTTCGCCCATGGTAATGCCGTTGCTAGCATCATTTTCTACAATAAAACCTGTTATGTTTTTATCGTTTTCTATACGCGCAAAAACAATCATTAAACTACAAAATCCTGCGTTTGAAATCCACATTTTTTGTCCGTTGATTTTATAACTTTTACCATCTTCGGATAGGGTTGCTGTGGTTTTACCGGAATTGGCATCACTACCAGCTTCGGGTTCGGTTAAACAATAAGCGCCAAACCATTCTCCCGTAGCTAATTTAGGTACGTATTTTTGCTTTTGCTCCTCGGTGCCATAAAGCGTGATTGGCATGGTGCCAATACCAGTATGCGCTCCAAATGCGGTGCTAAAAGAACCTGTGCCACTAGAGATATAATCGCAAACCAATAGGGTGGATACAAAACCCATTTCCAGACCACCGTAAGCTTCGGGAACGGCAACACCCAGAAAACCGAGTTCTCCGGCCTTACGCATAACCTCTTCGGTTAAAGCAAAATCTTTTGCTTCAAAGCGTGGTTTGTGAGGAATAATTTCGCGGTCGTTAAATTCCATAACCGCTTCTTTCATCATGTTTTGTTCTTCCGAAAAATCTTCTGGCGTAAATACGTCTTCGCAGTTAGTTTCTTTTACTAAGAATTGTCCGCCTCTTAATAGGTCTTTTTCTTTTGCTTCCATTGTTATTTTTAGATTCTAGACAGCTAGACATTAGATTCTAGACTGTGTATTGTTGTTATAATATGTTTAATTAGTCTAGATTCTAGACTCTATTCGTCTATATTCTTAATTCAAAAATTCAAATATCCCACAAGCACCTTGACCGGTACCAACGCACATGGTTACAGCTCCGTATTTGCCTGACATGTTTCGTTTACGCATCTCATCAAAAAGCTGTACCGAGAGTTTTGCGCCTGTGCATCCAAGCGGGTGACCAAGTGCAATGGCACCACCGTTTACGTTAATGATATCCGAGTTTAAGTTTAACTCACGAATAACGGCTATAGATTGTGAAGCAAAGGCTTCGTTTAGTTCTATAAGTGCTAAATCGTCTTGTTTTAAACCAGCTAATTTCAATGCTTTTGGAATGGCTTTTACGGGGCCAATTCCCATAATCCGCGGTTCCACGCCTGCAGCGGCATAATTAACAAGTCTTGCTATGGGCTCAAGATTTAATTCCTTTACCATGTCTTCGCTCATAATCATTACAAATGCAGCACCATCACTCATTTGTGACGAATTTCCAGCTGTAACACTTCCGCCTTGTGCAAATACAGGTCGTAATTTTGCCAATGCTTCAAGACTAGTTCCTTTTCGTGGTCCTTCGTCTTTGGTAACCGTGTAAGATTTCGTGGCTTTTTTACCATTTTCGTCTAAATAGGTTTGCTCTACTTCAATAGGAACAATTTGGTCTTGAAAACGATCTTCGGCTTGCGCTCTTAGGGCTTTCATGTGTGAATTATATGCAAACTCATCTTGATCTTCACGAGACACCTTAAACTGATTGGCAACAGCTTCGGCCGTGTTTCCCATGCCCCAGTAATAATCTTCATGACCCGCTTTTACGGTATCGTAATTTAACTCTGGTTTAAAGCCTGTCATCGGAACAGCACTCATACTTTCTGCGCCACCTGCGATAATACAATCGGCCATACCAGCTTGAATTTTTGCGGTTGCAATACCAATAGTTTCAATGCCTGAAGCACAAAAACGATTTACTGTTACACCCGGAACATCCACACTATCTAATCCAATTAATGAGATAAATCGAGCCATGTTTAAACCTTGCGAACCTTCTGGCATTGCGTTACCAACAATAACATCGTCGATGCGTTTTGTATCGAAATCCGGTAGCTCTTTCATCATGTGCTGAATGGTTTCAGCAGCTAATTCGTCTGTTCTTTTAAAACGGAACACGCCTTTTGGTGCTTTGCCCACGGCGGTTCTGTATGCTTTTACTATATATGCTTGTTTCATAATAAGCCCCTACTAGCTTCCCCAAAAGGGAAGAAATTTTTACGGGTATTTTTATTTGTTATTCATTATTTTTCGAGCGTTATATCTCCTTCCCTTTGGGAAGGTTAGGATGGGCTTCTAATTTCTCAATGGTTTTCCTTTAGTTAACATGTGTTGAATCCTTTCCAGAGTTTTACGTTCAGTACATAAACTTAAAAAGGCTTCTCTTTCTAAATCCAAAAGGTATTGTTCGCTAACCAAAGTAGGTTCGGATAAATCGCCTCCAGCCATAACGTAGGCCAATTTATTAGCGATTTTTTTATCGTGCTCGCTAATGTAATTACTGTCTTCCATGGCATCGGTTCCTACTAAAAACATACCTAAAGCCTGTTTACCAAGTACTTTAACGTCAGTGCGTTTTACAGGCTGGGTGTAACCCATGTCTGCCATTAATTTCGCATGTTGTTTGGCAACCGCAATTTGGCGGTCTTTATTAACAACTACGATATCTTTTCCTTTTTGAAGAATGCCCAAATCGAAAGCTTCGTAAGCCGAAGTTGCCACTTTAGCCATACCAATAGTTAAGAAATATTCTTGTAACACATTTAATTGCACATCGCCTTTTCTAAAAGTATCTTGGGCCCTTAAAGCCATTTCTTTTGAGCCACCACCACCAGGGATGACACCAACTCCAAATTCAACCAATCCGATGTAGGTTTCGGCCGCAGCAACCACTTTATCGGCGTGCATCGATAACTCACAGCCGCCACCAAGTGCCATGCCATGAGGCGCGGCAACGGTTGGAATGGCAGAATAACGCATACGCATCATGGTGTCTTGGAAATATTTTATAGCCATGTTTAACTCGTCATATTCTTGTTCGGCAGCCATCATGAAAATCATGCCAATGTTTGCACCAACTGAGAAATTTGCAGCTTGATTACCAACTACCAATCCCGCAAAATCTTTTTCGGCTAAATCAATCGCTTTATTTAAACCGGCTAAAACATCGCCTCCAATGGTATTCATTTTCGATTGGAATTCTACATTTAAAATGCCGTCGCCCAAATCTTCAATAACAACGCCTGAGTTTTTAAAGACTTCATTCGATTTTCTGATGTTATCCAAAATAATAAATGCATCCTGACCAGGAATTTTTTCATGAGATCGCTTAGGAATATCATAGGCATAGGTTGCACCATTTTTTACTGTATAGAAAGAGGTGCACCCAGCGGCTAACATATTGTGAACCCATGTGTTGGGTTCAAGTCCTTCGGCTTTCATTAATTCAATGCCTTTTTCCAAACCAATGGCATCCCAAATTTGGAATGGACCATGTTCCCAGCCAAAACCAGCTTTCATGGCATCGTCGATTTTGTATAAATCATCCGTTATTTCTGGAATTCTGTTTGAAACGTAAGCGAATAATGCAGCAAAACTTTTACGGTAAAATTCGCCTGCTTTATCTTTTCCTTTTACTAGAATTTTAAAACGGTCAACAACCTTGTCTACGGTTTTAGTTAATTCTAAAGTGGCAAATTTTGCGCGTTTGGCTGAACGATATTCTAAGGTGTTCAAATCTAGTGATAGAATCTCTGAAGACCCATCGTCTTTTCTTACTTTTTTATAAAAACCTTGTCCGGTTTTGCTTCCTAACCATTTATTTTCCACCATTTTGTTGATGAAATCTGGTAATTCAAATAACTCTAAACGCTCATCTTTCGGACAGTTTTTCCTAATGCCGTTTGCCACATGAACCAAAGTGTCCAATCCCACAACATCAACCGTTCTGAAGGTTGCCGATTTTGGACGACCAATTACCGGCCCCGATAATTTATCGACTTCTTCAATAGTTAAATCTAAATCCTTAACAGCGTGAAATAGACTTTGAATACTGAAAATCCCAATTCGATTCCCAATAAATGCCGGCGTATCTTTAGCGATTACCGAAGTTTTTCCTAAGAATTGCTCTCCATAACCATTCAAGAATTCTAGCACAGACGCATCTGTTTTAGGCCCTGGAATGATCTCAAATAATTTCAGGTAACGCGCAGGGTTAAAAAAGTGTGTTCCGCAGAAATGCTTCTGAAAATCTTCACTTCGCCCTTCGCTCATGAATTTTATTGGAATTCCAGAGGTGTTCGAAGTAATTAACGTACCTGGCGTTCTGTGTTTTTCAAGCTTTTCGAAAACCTGTTGCTTAATATCCAAACGCTCAACCACAACCTCCATAATCCAATCTACCTTTGCAACTTTGGCAATGTCGTCTTCAAGGTTTCCCGTGGTAATTCGATTTTTAAAAGAAGGATGGTAAAGCGGTGCAGGTTTCGATTTTATGGAAGCCGCCAAGGCATCGTTAACTAATCGGTTTCTAACAATTTTATCCTCCAAAGTTAAGCCTTTGGCTTTTTCAATATCGGTAAGTTCTCTTGGAATAATGTCTAATAATAAAACATCAACGCCAATATTGGCAAAATGACAAGCGATACCGCTTCCCATAATACCTGAACCTATAATGGCTATTTTTTTTATTCTACGTTTGCTCATGGTGTTTTCTCTACTTATCGTTGTTTTGATTGTATATTTTTTTATTAGCTACCATCTCATTGATTAATTCGGCAACCTCATAAAAACTCTTTAGTTTTTCTTCACAAATATTTCCTTTAATGGCTTCGTTAAAGGTGAGGACCTTCTCTTTGGAATAGTCTCTTTTTTTTCTGCCAAACTCGGTTAAATGAATCAGTACGCTACGGCCGTCATTCGGATTTGATTTCCGTTCAATTAAACCACGAACTTCCATGGTTTTTAATATGCGCGATAAACTCGTAGCTTCCATTCCCATTTTAGGCCCCAAAGCGGTTGAAGGTGTCCCATCAACAGGGTCTATGCTCAATAATGTAAAGGCCACTGCCATGGTAGCATCAAACTTTGAGGCCTCTTCGTTGTACATTTTTTGAACAGTTAACCATGTGGTTCTTAACACGTAATCAATCGTTTTGTCTTTCATTTGAGAGTAGTTGGTGCTCAAATATATAAAAAATTTGTTATGCACGCATAATAAATTTGATAAAATTGAATACCAATCATAAAACCCAACTTCTAGTAATTTGTACCATAATATAATATCTTTGGTTTTTTACGCTGCCAAAACAAATTTGAATGAAAAATAGAATTTTACTTTTTTTTACCGTGCTTTTGTTTGTGGTGTCGTGCAGTAAAGACGATGTACCTAAAGAAGACGACCCGAAAACGGATGGCAGAACAGCGATGGTAGTGGGGTATTTGCCTTATTATAGGTTTGCTTTGAGTGATAAAATTGAATATTGTAAGCTTACCCATTTGAATTTGGCTTTTGCAAATCCTGATAAAGACGGGAATGTTATCATGGAATCGGTTACCCAAGTAGTTATGGATGCAAGACAGGCAAATCCAAATATAATTATTTGTGTTTCTTTGGCCGGTGGTGCTTTAACTGTTGAGCAAACCACAAATTGGTCCGATTTAATTGATATTCCTGCAAACCGACCTGCATTTATCTCAAATATTGTAAATTTTGTGTTGGATAACAATTTAGATGGTGTTGATGTAGATTTGGAGTGGAACCATGTAACTTCAGGTTACAGCGATTTTGTGATAGAATTGGATGCTGCTTTAAATGCACATAACAAATTAATTACCGCTGCTTTTCCACATACCCGATATAGCCATGTTACCGATGCTGCATTGCGGGTTTTTGATATGATCAATATCATGTCGTATGATGCCACAGGGCCGTGGTTGCCCTCATTCCCGGGGCAGCACAGTTCACTTAATTTTTCAAAAGAAGGGATTCGCTTTTGGAACAATACCGTAGGCATTTCTGCAGAAAAACTCACCCTAGGAGTTCCTTTTTATGGCTACAATTTTGTTAACGCTAACACCGTTAATGCCGTAACTTATAATCAAATGGTTAGAGATGATGTAAATAATGCTCATTTAGATCAAGTAGGAACCACGTTTTATAATGGGATCCCAACGATTAAATCTAAAGTTAATTTAGCCTATGACGAGGCTATTGGAGGCATAATGATTTGGGAACTTGGTCAAGATTCTTTTGACAATTATTCGCTGTTAAAAACCATTCACGATGAATACACCGCTTTAGGCGTAAAAACCAGCGGACTTTGTGGTAACAATTAAAGACAATAAGAGTTTAAAAAATTACGATCTATAAATTTTCTCAATCAAATCTTTATAAATTTCTTTAATTGCTTTTCGCTTCATTTTCATGGTTGGCGTTAAATGTCCACCATCAATGGTCCATAAATCTGGTGTAATTTCAAACTTCTTTATATGCTCCCATTTGCCAAAATGTTTGTTGGCATCGTCAATTTCTTCCTGAATACGATCGTGTAAAGTTTCGTTGGCAATAAGGTCTTTTGAGGAACTGAATTTAATGTTATGTCGTTTCGCCCATTCTTCAACAAACTCAAAATTAATTTGAATTAAAGCTGCCGGCATGCGTTCGCCTTCTCCAATTACCATAATTTGTTCAATAAATCGCGATTGTTTAAAACGATTTTCAATTAATGCCGGAGCCACGTATTTTCCGCCGGAGGTTTTAAACATTTCTTTTTTCCTATCGGTAATTTTTAAAAATCCTTCACTGTCCAATTCACCAATATCACCCGTATGAAAATAATCACCGGTCATAACACTTGCTGTTTTTTCGGCATCTTTATAATAGCCTAACATCACATTGGGCCCTTTAACCAAAATCTCTCCGTCTTTAGCTATCTTCACTTCAACATTATCAATCACTTTTCCAACGGTTCCAATTTTAAAACCGCTATCGCGTTGGTCGTTTACCGATATTACCGGCGATGTTTCGGTTAATCCATAACCTTCCATAATGGGCATTTCGGCAGCAGCAAATATGCGTGTTAACCGAGGTTGTAAGGCTGCACTACCGGAAACCATTAAATCTAAATTATTACCAAGACCTTCCTTCCATTTGCTGAAAATAAGTTTTCGGGCCAGTTTTAACTGTGTTTCGTACCACCAACCATTTTTTCCGTAGGGTTCGTATTTTAAACCGAGCTCTACCGCCCAAAAGAAAAGCATCTTTTTTATGCCCCATAAATCGGCACCCTTGGCTATAATCTTGTCGTAAACTTTCTCGTATAATCGCGGTACCGCCGTCATGACGTTGGGTTTAATTTCCTTAAGATTGTCGCCCATGGCCTCAATAGATTCGGCAAAATAAATCTCTACACCACAGTATTGGTATAAGTATAAAATCATACGTTCAAAAACGTGGCAAACCGGAAGAAAACTCAACGATTTCGATTCGCCGTAATCAAAGGGTACACGTTTTTCACTATCTAAAACATTTGAAACTAAATTGCTGTGCGACAACATTACGCCCTTAGGTTTTCCGGTGGTTCCGGACGTATAAATCAAGGTAGCCAAATCGTTGGATTTAACCGCTTTTTTTCTATCCTCAACTTCATTTTGGTTTATGTGATCTTCACCTAGCTTTAACACTTCGTTCCAATGGTTTTCGCCAGAAACCTCATCAAAAGTATACACGTTTTTAAGTTTGGTATTGGCTTTAATGGCGTTAAGTTTTTTAATGATTTCAGCATCCGATACAAAGCAATACTTAGCTTCAGAGTGATTTAAAATATACTCGTAATCTTCCGAACAAATCGTAGGATAAATGGGAACGTTTTGAGCGCCAATTTGCAAAATGCCAATATCCAATATATTCCATTCGGTGCGATTGGTGGACGAAATTACCGCAATTTTATCATTTGGTTTTACCCCTAATTTTAACAATCCTCTGCTAACCGTGTTCGCTTGATTTACGTATTCTTGAGATGAAATTGACTTCCACTCGCCATCGTATTTAGTGGTAAATGCCTTTTTTAAATTATATTTTTCTAATTGATAATATGGAAAATCGAAAATTCGTGTAATCTCTGTCATTTGCTATGTGTACTTAGTAGTCTCGCAAAGTAAGAAATTAAATGTGATTTTCAAATACACAAAGTAAATACCATATAAATGGGTTGACGGTTAAAATAAAAACCATGTTTTTGTCATAAACATATTTAATTTTTAGAAAAATCGAGAAAAGCTTAAAAAAATCGATATGATTTTTTAATTATTGCGAATAATGCATAAAAATCTTATACTTCTTATATTAAAAACAATGGAAATCGAGCTTCCGTTGAAGTAAGTTTTATGTTTGGATAAAAACACTGAAATTTTTGTTTTTTAAAGATATTTTTTCAAACGTTTTCGTAAATAAAAACGCTTAAACCACCTTGTTTTTAGGGCGTTTAATGACAAATGTCAGTTTTATAATTAACTGTGGTAGCTACCTTTGGATATTTAAAAGACACATAGATTTTACAACATATTAATAAAATAAAACAATGGAAGTAAAGCAATTTAAAAACGGGATTTGGACTGAAAAAGTCAACGTAAGAAATTTTGTTATAAATAATATTACGCCTTACCACGGCACGCACGAATTTTTGGTGGGACCAAGTGCAAGAACCCAAAAGTTATGGGAAGTTTGTAAAGCAGCCACCAAAGAAGAAAGACAAAACAATGGGGTACGCTGTGTGGACACCGAAACCATTTCAACAGTTAGCGCTTTTAATGCGGGTTATATCGATAAGGAAAACGAGGTGATTGTTGGCTTGCAAACCGATGAGCTACTTAAAAGAACTATGAAGCCTTTTGGTGGTTTTAAAGTGGTACAAAAAGCACTGGCTGAGCAAGGTGTAAAGCCCAATGAGGCCATAACCGAATTGTTTTCAAAATATGTTAAAACCCATAACGATGGTGTTTTTGATGCTTACACAACCGAGATTAAAAAATACCGCTCTTTAGGATTTTTAACAGGTTTGCCCGATAATTACGCACGTGGAAGAATTATTGGCGATTACCGTCGTGTGGCACTTTACGGCATCAACTTTTTAATTGAAGCCAAAAAAGAAGATTTAGAAAATATTACCGGCCCTATGACTGAAGCTGCAATTCGTTTACGCGAAGAGGTTT
The DNA here is from genome assembly GCF_048381975.1 of Hwangdonia sp. Classification (NCBI taxonomy): domain Bacteria; kingdom Pseudomonadati; phylum Bacteroidota; class Flavobacteriia; order Flavobacteriales; family Flavobacteriaceae; genus Hwangdonia; species Hwangdonia sp. The sequence continues at coordinate 799,089 of NZ_JBLWYT010000001.1, forward strand.
CAGAGCAAATAAGGGCTTTAAAAGAAATGATTGCCCTTGGCGCTAAATACAATTTGGATTTAGGGCGTCCAGCAGAAAACGCTAGAGAAGCGGTACAATGGACTTACATGGCGTATTTGGCAGCCGTAAAAGAGCAGGACGGTGCAGCCATGTCATTGGGTAATGTATCTACTTTCTTAGATATTTATATTGAAAACGATTTGCAAGACGGTGTAATTACCGAAGAAGAAGCCCAAGAATACATCGATCAATTTGTAATGAAATTACGCATGGTGCGCCATTTACGAATGGGCGCTTACGACGAGATATTCGCAGGCGACCCTACTTGGGTAACCGAAGCTATTGGTGGCATGTTTGAAGACGGCAGAACCAAAGTAACCAAAACATCGTTTCGTTTTTTAAACACATTATACAATTTAGGACCATCACCAGAACCAAATATGACGATTCTTTGGTCTGAAGATTTACCGCAAAACTTTAAGGATTACTGTGCCAAAGTATCGATTGACACGTCTTCAATTCAGTTTGAAAATGATGCATTAATGCGAAAAAGCAGAGGCTCTGATGATTACGGAATTGCCTGTTGTGTGTCGTATCAAGAATTAGGGAAATCCATTCAGTTCTTTGGAGCTCGTACCAATTTAGCCAAAACCTTATTGTTGGCTATAAATGGTGGTCGTTGCGAAGAAACCGGGGTGCAAATCGTAAACGGTATTGAGGCTTGCGACTGCGAGTATTTAGATTTCGATAAAGTCATGGCCAACTTTAAAATTGCCATGAAAGAAGTAGCACGTGTTTATAATGATTCCATGAACATTATTCACTACATGCACGATAAATACTATTACGAAAAAGCACAAATGGCTTTAATTGATACCAACCCCAACATCGATATTGCTTATGGTATTGCCGGTTTATCGATAGTGGCAGATTCACTTTCGGCCATAAAATATGCCAAGGTAAAACCCATTAGAGACGAAGATGGTTTAACGGTTGATTTTAAAGTTGAAGGCGAATTCCCTTGCTATGGTAATGATGACGATAGAGTAGATGCATTAGCAGCAACTGCGGTTGCCGATTTTAACAACGAATTAAAGCAACTACCGGTTTATAAAAACGCAGAGCCAACCATGTCTGTTTTAACCATTACATCAAATGTGTCTTATGGTAAAAAAACCGGGGCAACACCAGATGGAAGAGCTAAAGGTGTACCGTTTGCACCTGGGGCAAACCCAATGCACGGGCGCGATTCTAACGGAGCGATTGCATCGTTAAACTCGGTGGCCAAAATTGATTATGAAGATTCTCAAGACGGTATTTCAAACACCTTTTCCATTGTACCAAAATCTTTGGGCGCGGACAAAACCGATCAAATAGAGAATTTGGCAACTATTCTTGATGGTTATTTCTCAAGAAATGCACAACATGTTAATGTGAATGTCTTGAATAAGGAAACCTTATTGGATGCTATGGAGCACCCGGAAGAATATCCACAATTAACCATTCGTGTTTCTGGTTACGCTGTAAACTTTGTAAGATTGACCAAAGAGCAGCAACTTGAAGTTATTACACGTTCTTTTCACGAATCTATGTAGTTATTATTAATATTTTGAAAGCACCTGAATAATGGGTTAGTCAATTTTATTCAGGTGCTTAATTAAAACCTTAAAGTCATCAAAACAGCCGAAAACATATTAAGAGTACACTCCATCGAATCTTTCGGGACTCACGATGGCCCCGGAATACGCTTTATCGTATTCTTGCAAGGGTGCAAATTAAAGTGCTTGTATTGCCATAATCCAGATTCTATTGAAACCTCGGGAGGTAAAGAATATGATATTGAAGAGTTGGTGCAAATGGCGCTTAAAATGAAACCGTACTTCGGAAAAAAAGGCGGTGTTACCGTTTCTGGTGGCGAACCTTTATTGCAATCAAAAGCATTAATTCCTTTTTTTAAAAGATTGAAAGAAGAAGGCATCCACACCAATATTGATACCAATGGTAGAATATTAAATCATTTTTCAAAAGAATTATTAGACGATTATGCGGATTTAATCATGTTGGATATCAAGCACATGACGGAATCGGGTTATAAATACATCACCGGCAAACCTGTAAAGGAAATTGCTTTTAATCTAGCAAAGCACAGAGAAAATTCAGGTAAAAAAATGTGGTTGCGCTATGTTTTAATTCCGGAAATTACTAGTAACCCGGAAATTTTGCATGCTTTGGGGAATCATTTCAAAGATTATAAAACCATTGAGAAAATTGAAATTCAGCCGTATCATAAATTAGGTATCCATAAATGGGAAGCTTTGGGTTGGGATTACGAGCTTAAGGATGCTCGCGAAAACACCGAAGAAGAATTACAAGCGGCCCAAGACTTATTGAAAAATTATTTTAAAGAAGTAAAGATTAATTAAAAGTGTTTTAAAACGGACACTTAAATTGTAAAAATTATGCAAACACAAAAACTAAAAAACCGTTGGTTAATTGCTGCTTCGGCTGTTGGGATTCATATTTCAATTGGATCTGTTTATGCTTATTCGGTAATGACAAATCCCGTAAAAGATATTTTTGATGTTGATGGCAGCGTTATTAAATGGGCCTTTAAAATCGCCATTTTATTGTTAGGTTTATCCGCAGCATTTTTGGGGCGCTGGGTTGAAAAAGTTGGGCCAAGAATAAGTGGTACCACAGCAGGGATTTTTTATGGCGTAGGTATTTTAGGTTCTGGTTTAGCAGTTCAATTGGAATCTTTATGGCTGTTTTACCTCTGTTACGGCGTTATTGGCGGTATTGGTTTGGGTATTGGCTACATAACACCTGTTAGCACATTGGTAAAATGGTTTCCAGACAGACGTGGTTTGGCCACAGGAATGGCCATTATGGGGTTTGGTTTTGCGGCCTTAATTTTCGGCCCTGTTATGCAATCGCTATTTGATGCTGTTGGCGTATCCAATGCCTTTTATATTTTAGGAATTATTTATATGATTTTAATATTGTCTTCTGCCAGATATATTGAAAGACCGCCAGAAGGCTATTTACCGGACGGTTTTAAACCCGGTGAAGGTAAAACTATAAAAGCCGATATTTCTAACATTGATGCCAATGCTTCATTAAAGACTTCTCGTTTTTATTACATCTGGATAATGATGTTTATAAACATAGCATGTGGTATCGCCATCATATCGTCAGCAAGCCCAATGATGCAGGAAAAATTAAATTACACACCCATGGAAGCCGCAGCCATTGTTGGTTTAATAGGTGTATTTAATGGCGTAGGACGCATTTTGTGGTCTAGTCTTTCAGATTATTTAGGACGCGCAAACACTTATATTGTATTCTTCGCCTTCCAAATATTGGCGTTTTATTTCTTACCAAAAATTTCCATGGAATTAACATTCTTAGTCGTTTTGTTTACCGTAATTACCATGTATGGTGGCGGTTTTGCAACTTTACCGGCATTTTTGGGCGATTTATTTGGCACAAAACAATTAGGTGCAATCCACGGCATGGTATTAACAGCTTGGGCATTAGCTGGTGTTGTTGGCCCTACAATTTACGATTGGGTTAAAAACACAACAGGCTCATTGGATACCACTTTAGAGGTCTTTGCGGGCTTATTTATGATAGCCCTATTTGTTTCGCTATTAATGAAAAGGACAGTAAACAAAGCCTATAAGGTAATGGACCAAAAAATAGAAAAAAGCATAAAGTTTGTCTAAACTTTATTATTTATTTGAAGAGAAAAGCACTTTCATTTTTTTTGAAGGTGCTTTTTGTTTTTAATAGCGCTTAAAATTTATGCGTAATTAATCATAAAAATAGTTGAAAAACCTAAAGCTGAGCGTTCTCAAATTCCACTATAAAAAGCGGGTTTTATTTCCAATACGTTTTAAAAATATCTTGAAGCGGTTCATATTGCACATCGGTATCACCATAAGCTAGCCGCTGTTTTTTTAACTCAACTTTCATATCTTTTATGATTTCTGAATATGCTGAATCGTTATACGCATTGTAATTTTCATTAGGGTCATTTTCTAAATCATAAAATTCCCAGGCAGGTGTGGTGTTTTCTTTTGATGAACCTGTCATGTCTAAAGAATGGCCATAAAAAAGGGCTAGTTTGTATCGTTTATTTCTAATTCCAAAATGCGCAGGCCGAATTGTGTGATTGGTCCAATATCTGTAATAAGCCGATGCTCTCCAATTTTCAGGGGTTTCGCCTTTTAAGTTGTTGCGAAAACTTTGGCCTTGAAAGGATTTAGGTTTTTCAATACCCGCATAATCAGCAAACAATGCTGGAAAATCGATATTTAAAATAATATCGTCTAAACGTTTTCCTGCAGCAATTTCTTTGGGATACCTAATTACAAAAGGCATACGGAGCGATTCTTCATAAATTAAGCGTTTGTCAAAAAAACCGTGTTCGCCTAAAAAATAACCCTGATCTGCGGTATAAATTACTATGGTATTTTCGGCTAAACCTGAAGCTTCCAAATAATCTAAAAGCTTTCCAATATTATCATCAATGGCTGCCCCGGAACGCATAAAATCTTTAATAAACTTTTGATAGGTTGCTTTACGGGCAGATATGCTGTCCATTTCATTGGTGTAAAAAGGCAAACCGGGATATTTGCACCACCATTTTTCGGGATCGTTTGAGGCTTGTTCGTATCTCCATGCTAAATTCTCTAATTTTTGGCCAACAAAGCTCCGTCCGGTTGTTTTAGGCGAAAAGTCAAATAATGAAGCTGGTTCTGGAATTTCAACATCATTATACAAATTGTTATAACGTTCAGGAAAATCAAAAGGCTCGTGCGTTGCCTTAAAATGCGTCATAAGCATAAACGGTTTGTTTGGGTCTCTTCTGTCCAGCCAATCTGTGGATAATTGTGTAATCACATCGGTTGAAAACCCTTCGTGCACATCCCAGGCTTCAGGTGCTTTGTTAAAATTTTCAGCAGTTCTTAAAATAGGGTTCCAATACCGACCTTGGTCGTGCAAAATGTTGTAATAATCGAAGCCAGAAGGTTCTTTTTTTAAATGCCATTTACCAATAATGGCCGTTTGATAGCCGTTTTTGTTCAGCACTTTGGCAATGTTTAAACTATCGGGATTTAAGGCGTCACTTAGGGTGTAAACCCCATTTTTATTACTGAATTGTCCCGTAAGAATACTTGCTCTGCTTGGTACGCAAATGGAATTGGTGCAAAAGGCATTGTTTAAAACCACACCTTCTTCAGCCAATCGTTTAATGTTTTTGTTTTGAACATAATCCTGCAAAATACCACCATAAATGCCCCATGCTTGTGAGGTGTGATCATCCGACATGATGAACAGAATATTTGGTTTTGTTACGGTTTCTTTTTCTTCGGATTTACAGCTAAAGAGTAAAAATATTCCAATTAATGCTATCGTGATATGATGTGTGGTTTTTTGCATTTCTATACTATTTTATTATGATTTCATCTATAAAAAACCAACCTAAATTACCAACGCCAGTGTGCCCTTCGGGAATGTCGCCTATGTTTTTTATGGTCAATTTTATATATCTGGTTTTTTCGTTTGTGCCCAGGGAAAGGGTATCGGTAAAATTATGTTTGTTATTGATTGTTTTTGAAATTTCAGATTGCATGGTTTTGCCGAAATTTACGCCATCATTGGAAAAAGCAACTTCGAAAAACTTTGGACTAAACACCCAATTTGAAGGGTTGTGTAAATAGCCAATAGTCACTTCTGAAATGGCCTTCGTTTCATTCAAATCTAAAATAAATTTCAAATCATTTCCTTCTTGTCCAATCCATTGCCCAGAACCATAATCCAAATAACCGCGTTTTCCGTCAATTAAAATCTCAATATTTTTATATCGGTTATTAAGTTCGGTTGTCGCCTTTATTTCACCGTTTATTCCAAGGTGATTTAAAGGTTTTGTTTTTTTAGGAATATCGGTTTCAAACCCGTGTTCCCAGACTAGAAATTTGGTTTTAAGAGCTTCAACCTTTTCGGGATATTGGGTTGCTAAATTATTCATTTCTGAAACATCATCATCTAAATTAGAAAGAAATAGAGCGTCCTGTTCCAAATCTAATTTGCCTTTATTTGAAGTGTCTTTAGGGTAACCCATAAGTTTCCAGTTGTTGTTTCTAACGGCCCATTGATTGCCGTATTTCCAGAAAGCTTCTGTTCGTTGTGAAACGGAGTTTGGTGTTTTAATCATTTCAGATAAATCCAAACCATCAACATCATTAGGTAAGTTATTAAAACCGCAAAGTGTCGCTAGTGTTGGCAACCAGTCTATATTCATAAAAAACTCATTATTGACAACGTTTTGAGGTAAATTGTTTGTCCAACTTAATATTGTAGGAAGCCTAATGCCGCCTTCAAACAAACTGCTTTTTGCACCGCGATAAGGCCCGGGATTTCCGCCGCCATTAAAGGCACGTGTTTCGGTTGAATGGCCGTTATCGGACTGATAAACAATTATGGTGTTATCCCGTATTCCGAGTGTTTCTAATTTGTCCATTAAAAAGCCTATGCGTTCGTCGATGGTTGAAATAAAAGCGGCATAATCACCTCTAGGTTTTTCAACATCTTTATAATAATTTCGCCATTTATCTGTGGGTTGATACGGATAATGTGGCATGTTGATGGCGTAGTACATAAAAAAAGGTACTTCTTTATGGTTTTCAACATATTTTAAAGCCCTATCCGAAGCTAAATCAGGAAAATATTCGCCATCGTAAAACACTTCTTTTCCATTTTCGTATAAATCGTGGACATTGGGACCAGCCCAAAAAAAGTAATGCGAATAGTTGTCAATACAACCTCTTAAATGCCCGAAAGAATAATCGAAACCTTGAGCATTTGGCGACGTTTCTGCACTCATGCCCAAGTGCCATTTGCCAATGTGTCCCGTTTTGTAACCATTGTCTTTAAAAAGTTCGGCAAGCGTGTATTGATCATTTGGCATACCATGTGAATTCGGAACGTGCGAAGTGTTGCCGTTCACGCCAGCATTTTGCGGATATTTGCCAGTTAACAATGCCGCTCTTGACGGCGCACAAACAGGAGCTGCAACGTAAGCTTGAGTAAAGCGCGTGCCTTGTTTTGCTAGTTTATCAATATTTGGACTATAAATATCTGAGGCACCGTAGCAACCTAAATCTATAGCGCCTTGGTCGTCGGTGTAAATAACAATAACATTGGGTTTGGTTTGGGTAAAACAGTGCAAACTAATACCTATTAAAAGTAAACTGAGCTGTTTTTTATTTGGAAGAAAAATGAAATTGATTTTCATGGTCTATTTAGTAACTCTTTAAATTTAAAAATAATATAAATTAATGTCATGTTTTTTTAGACCAATAACATGGCTATTGGTACAGAAGACTAATTTGTTGAACTTTATAAATCGCTCAAGGGGTAATTTGGTTATATTGAAGTGGTTACTTGCTGTTAATGATGCGTTATTCGAGTTAGTACATGTTGCGATTTGATAAACCGTTTTCCGAAATTGTTAAAATAGTTTGAATTTGGGTTTAATTTTTTAATAATAATGTTGCAGTAAAAAAAGCATTTAGTATTTTTGAAGTCGATTTTCGGGATGTGGCGCAGTCCGGTTAGCGTACACGGCTGGGGGCCGTGTGGTCGCAGGTTCAAATCCTGTCATCCCGACTAAATAGGTGTCAATAGACATTTTTAAATAGGTAATTATGTGATTTCAACGATTTGATTTATTGTTGAAATCATATAATTCTATTTAAAAGCATATTCAAGGTGTGCTAATTATTGCAACTCGTATTATATATGATTTTGAAGCGATTTAGCTTTCGTTAACGAATTCATTCATTATCCAAATTCCCCCAAACCAAAGGCTGTTCACTAGTTAAATTCTACTTCTGTTTCTTTCAAACATCTCGTGTTGTTTTACAAGCTATATTCTTTTTAGAAAATAAATAAACAAATCACCATAAACCACTGAAAATTATTAAATTCACTTTGTAAAAGCAATCAAAAAATAATATACATTTGCGCAAATTTTTAAAAGCGCAGTGCGCTCGAAATGAACAAATACATTGTTGTAAATCAGCCTGAAAAATGGAATTTTTCAACTGATAATGTTACAGTAATTTCCTCTCAGGATTATCTTACTAATCCCGAGTATTCCCTTATAAAAAACGCACGAATTTTCAATCTCTGCAAGAATTACTCGTATCAATCTAAAGGGTATTACGTATCGCTTTTGGCTGAAGCCAGGGGGCATTTACCAATTCCCACCACTAAAAACATTGTGGATTTAAAAGCTTTAAAACTGGTTAGAATTGTTTCCGATGAATTTGATGATGTGATTCAGCAAAGCTTAAAAAATATCAAGTCGCAAGATTTTACCCTGAGTATTTATTTTGGGCAAAACGTGGCACAAAAATATAAAGCGTTGAGCGCGCTTTTTTACAAGCATTTTCAAGTGCCATTTTTACGTGTAAACTTTAACCATACAACAAAGTGGAATGTACAAAGTATTAAGGCGATTGCAGAATCTGAAATTCCTAAAGATCACATCCCAAGTGTACACGAATTTGCAAACGAGTATTTTGCAAAAAAACGTTACGATACGGCAAAAGTAAATAATTACGATTTCGACCTAGCAATTTTGGTAAACCCGAACGATGCTGCGCCTCCAAGCAATTCGAAAGCTTTAAAAAAGTTTGTGGACATTGCGGAAAAAATGAATATCTATGCCGAAATCATTGAACCCAAAGACTTAACACGTTTATCTTCTTTTGATGCTTTATTGTTAAGACAAAGCACCGAAGTGAACAACGAGGCCTACACCTTTGCCAGAAAAGCACAGCAAGAAGGTATCGCCATTATCGATTATCCTGATGCCATTTTAAAATGCTGTAACAAGGTTTATATGGCCGAAGCTTTAAATAACGCCAATATTGCTACGCCAAAAACCGTTATCGTCCATAGCAATAATCGCAATTCGGTTTTAGAACAAACAGGATTACCCTGTGTTTTAAAAGCACCCGATTCTACCTTTTCTTTTGGTGTGAAAAAAGCAAAAACGGAAGAAGAATACGATGCTTTGGTTACTGAAATGCTAAAAGAATCCGACTTGATCATTGCTCAGGAATTTTGTCCCTCAGACTACGATTGGCGCATTGGGATTATTGATAACAAACCATTTTACGCGTGTAAATATTACATGGCTAAAGGCCATTGGCAGATTTATAACTGGAAGGCAACCGACAAAAACGAACAAGATGGCGATGCCGATTGTTTGCCCATTGAAGACGTTCCGAAAAACGTTATTGATATGGCATTGAAATCTGCTAAATTAATGGGATTAGGGCTTTATGGCATCGATATTAAAGTGGTAGATGGTAAACTGATGGTGATAGAAATCAACGACAACCCAAATATTGATTTTGGTGTAGAAGATGCACATTATGGCGATTTGGTTTATACCGAAATTCTATCAGCATTAAAAAAACGACTGGACTAAACATGAAAAAACCATTTCACTTATTCGACGTTTACGGTATCGAACTCGAATATATGCTTGTAAATAAAGATACTTTTAAAGTTGCACCACAGGTAGATGAGCTGCTCACCAAAAAAGCTGGCGAGCTAAAAGCAGATGTTGAAAATGGAGACATTGCTTGGAGCAACGAACTTGTAGCCCATGTTATAGAACTAAAAACCAATGGTCCTACAGAAAACACGGACGATTTAGCGGAGAAGTTTCACGCTAATATTTTGGAAATTGATGCGCTTTTACAACCTCTAAATCTTCAGCTTTTAGGTTCGGCTTCGCATCCTTTAATGAATCCAAATACAGATACACAACTCTGGAAACACAGTTATAGTGAAGTCTATGCGCTTTATAATACTATTTTCAACTGTAAAGGACATGGTTGGAGCAACGTACAAAGCACACATATTAACTTACCTTTTTACGACGATAAGGAATTTGAAAAACTGCATGCAGCCATTCGGATAATATTGCCATTATTACCGGGACTTTGCGCAAGTTCGCCAATTCTGGAAGGGAAAATTACAGGGTTTAAAGACACGCGATTGGAGTTTTACAAAACCAACCAAAAGGAAATACCTGAGTTAACAGGTTTGGTAATTCCGGAACGGGTGTTTTCTAAATTAGATTATCACGCTACCATTTTCGAACCTATAAAAAAGGCCATCAGACCTTATGATAAAAATAAGATTTTAGACCAGCATTTTTTAAATTCCCGAGGCGCTATTGCACGTTTTGACCGTAATGCCATCGAAATTCGATTGGTGGATATTCAAGAAAGCCCAAAAGCCGATATTGCCATTTGCGCTTTGATTATTGAAGTTTTAAAAGCATTGGTTAAAAAAGAGTTTGCTGTTTTAAAAGAGCAAAAGAGCTGGATAAAAGAAGCCCTATTCACTATTTTAAATGATGCGATAAAACATGGTGAAGATTCTGTAATTGAAGATGAAGCCTATTTAAAATTATTCAATTTGAAGCCGACTGCATCAGTAAAAGACGTTTGGAAACATTTATACCAAAGCGTAAAATCGACTTTGCATAAATCGCATCACGAAGCTATTGAACTGATTTTAGAGGAAGGCACCTTGGCAACGCGTATATTAAAAGCCGTTGGTAATGACACGTCAGAAAACCACATTGTTTCGGTGTATCGCGACATGCAAAAGTGTTTAAAAACCAATACGTTATTTAAGCCGTGAAACTTGTTTTAACTTGTGAGCACGGTGGAAATGAAATTCCTGAAGCTTATAGCGCATATTTCAAAAATAAAGACGTTTTAAAAACACACCGTGGTTTTGATTTGGGTGCATTGGATCTGTTTCAAACTTTAAAACCATTGGCCGATGCTTCATATTTCAGCACCACGTCTCGTTTGTTGGTGGAACTGAACCGTTCACGTAATCATAAAAACTTGTTTTCAGAATTCACAAAAAGCTTGCCTCGAAATGAAAAAGCTGAAATCATAAAAACACATTATTTGCCATACAGAACCGCTGTTGAAAATACCATAAAAACTTATATTGAAAATGGCGATTCTGTACTTCATTTATCCATTCATAGCTTTACACCGGTTTTAAATAATATCAGGAGGAACTGTGATATTGGTTTGCTTTATGATTCTCAAAAAAAAACCGAAAAACAATTTTGCAAACAGCTTAAAGCCCAAATTTTAAGGCAAGAAGCTAACTTAAATATAAGATTTAATTACCCGTATTTGGGAAAAGCTGATGGGTTTACGATGTATTTGAGGAAACAATGCCCTATTGATTATTTAGGCATTGAGATTGAAGTGAACCAAGAATTTGTTAACCATGGCGTTATGGATTCAAAATTGAAACGGGCTCTGTATAAGGCCTTAAAGGAATTGTATTAACATTTCAAACCCTGTATTTCAGTCGAAAAAAAGAGGCTGTCTAAAAAGTCTAACTTCTTGCCGTATGGAGTACTTCGACTGCGCCCAGCACAGGCTTTGTCGAAATAATTTAACTTATTGGCGACCAAGATTGGTTTTGACAAGCTCAACCTGATAAATTAAATTCAAAAAGACATTTTAGACAGCTTTTTATATTAGTTATTCTCGATCCACTTTCTGGCATTAACAAAAGCTTCTAACCATGGCGATGCTTCGTCTTTTCTGTTTTCTGGGTAATGTGCCCAATTCCATTGGAATGTGGAACGCTCAATATGAGGCATCGTTACCAAATGACGCCCCGTTTTATCACACATCATTGCGGTATTAAAGTCCGAACCATTTGGGTTATGAGGATATGATTCGTAACTGTACTTGGCAACGATATTGTATTTGTTTTCAGGATAAGGTAAGCTAAACTTTCCTTCGCCATGAGAAATCCAAACCCCTAAGGTTGTGCCCGCAAGTGTTGCCAGCATCACCGAATTGTTCTCTTGAATTTTTACCGATGTAAACGCACTTTCGTGTTTTTTCGAATCGTTATACGTTAATTTTCCGTGTACGTCGTGCTCTGGATTAACCAAGTCTAATTCCATCCAAAGTTGTGCGCCGTTACATATTCCAACAGAAAGTGTATCTTCTCTATTGAAGAAATTTTTAAGTGCTGTATTTGCTTTTTCGTTGTACTTAAAAGCACCGGCCCAACCTTTGGCAGAACCTAAAACATCGGAGTTTGAGAACCCTCCAACGGCGCCAATGAATTGGATGTCTTCTAAAGTTTCACGACCGGAAATCAAATCGGTCATGTGCACATCTTTTACATCAAAACCAGCTAAATACATGGCGTTTGCCATTTCGCGCTCGGAGTTACTTCCTTTTTCACGTAAAATTGCCGCTTTGGGCTTTGGTTTTTTCGAATCAATTATGGGGAGTTTTCCAGTAAAATGACTTGGGAAGGTGTATTGTAAAGGTTGATTTTTATAATTATTGAATCTGTCTTCTGCTAAACCATTTGCCGTTTGTTTTTGGTCGAGTAGGAAAGAGGTCTTGTACCACATATCCCTTAAACGGGAAACGGTCATGGTGAACACATCCGTTTTGTTGATGATGCTCAATACATCGGAAGTCGTTACTTTTCCTATGTTAAAGAATTCAATATTTGCCGCTTTTAAAGCAGTTTCAACGGACGCATCTTTAGCTTGAAACACAATACCCGAATTTTCGGAAAACAACACTTTAAATGAGTCTGCTTCATTTAGTGCCGTAAGATCTAATTCTGCTCCAAGATTAGTGTCGGCAAAACACATTTCTAACAATGTTGTAATTAAACCACCCGAAGCCACATCGTGCCCTGCAACAATCTGTTCGTCTTTAATTAGTTTTTGAATGGTGTTAAATACATTTTTAACATAAGATGCATTTTTTACATTTGGTGCATCATTTCCTATTTTATTTAGGATTTGAGCAAACGAGCTTCCTCCCAATTTAAAATCGTCTTGCGAAAGGTTGATATAGTAAATATCTCCGCCATTTCTTTGTAAAACGGGTTCAACTACTTTGTTGATGTCATTACAATTTGCTGCGGCAGAAATAATAACGGTACCGGGAGAAATAACCTCTTCGTTTGGGTATTTTTGCTTCATGGAAAGCGAATCTTTCCCAGTTGGGACGTTAATTCCCAAATCGATGGCAAATTCCGAAATGGCTTTAACCGCCTCGTACAATCGCGCATCTTCACCTTCGTTTTTACAAGGCCACATCCAGTTTGCCGATAATGAAACGGATTTCAATTCTTCTTTTAATGGTGCCCAAATGATATTGGTTAATGCTTCGGCAATACTGTTTCTGCTGCCGGAAACGGGATTGATTAACCCAGAAATAGGCGAGTGCCCAATGGAGGTTGCAATACCTTCTTTTCCTTTGTAATCCAATGCCATAACGCCAACATTGTTAAGCGGAATTTGTAACGCACCAACACATTGTTGTTTGGCTACTTTTCCGCCAACGCATCGGTCAACCTTATTGGTCAGCCAATCTTTGCAAGCCACCGCTTCCAACTGTAAAACTTGGTCTAAATAATCATAAAAATTATCAGGATTATAAGTTAAATCACTGTAATTTCTTTTGATTGTTTTATCGGTCATTACTGTTTTTGGCGAACTGCCAAACATGTCTTCCATAGCTAAATCCATAGGTTTGTTGCCCTGGGTTTTAGACTGAAATGTAAAGCGGTCGTCTCCCGTAACATCACCAACGGTGTACATGGGCGAACGCTCTCGTGCTGCGATTTTCTGTAGTGTATCTATGTGTTTTTCAGCAATAACCAAGCCCATACGTTCTTGAGATTCGTTGCCAATAATTTCCTTATCGGATAATGTTGGGTCGCCAACCGGAAGTTTATCTAAATCGATATGTCCGCCCGTATCTTCAACCAGTTCCGACAAACAATTTAAGTGCCCTCCAGCCCCGTGGTCGTGAATGGAAACGATGTGATTTTCATCACTCTCCACCATACCTCGAATAGCGTTTGCAGCACGTTTTTGCATTTCAGGGTTGGAACGTTGTACGGCATTTAACTCGATACCAGACTCAAACTCGCCGGTGTCTGCCGACGATACCGCGGCACCACCCATTCCAATACGGTAGTTTTCGCCACCTAAAATAACTATTTTATCACCTTTTTTGGGCGTGTCTTTTAAGGCTTGTTCCGCTTTGGCGTAACCAATTCCTCCGGCTTGCATGATAACTTTATCGAACCCCAGTTTCCGAGCTTCTTCCTCATGCTCAAACGTTAATACCGAACCGCAAATTAAGGGTTGCCCGAACTTGTTTCCAAAATCGGATGCGCCGTTTGATGCTTTTATTAAAATATCAATGGGCGTTTGGTACAACCATTTGCGTGCTTTAAATTTTTGCTCCCACGGGCGATTGGCTTCCAAACGAGAATACGATGTCATATAAACCGCTGTCCCCGCTAATGGCAGTGAGCCTTTTCCGCCAGCAAGTCTATCTCTAATTTCGCCTCCAGAACCTGTGGCAGCGCCATTAAAAGGTTCGACGGTTGTTGGGAAATTATGTGTTTCCGCTTTAAGCGAAATAACTGAGTTAAAATCCTGAGTGGTATAATAATCCGGTATATCGGCACGTTTTGGTGCAAATTGTTCCACTTTTGGACCTTTTATAAAAGCGACATTGTCTTTGTAAGCCGAAACAATATCGTTAGGATGTTGCTTCGAGGTTTCTTTTATAAGCTTAAAAAGCGATGTTGGCTTTTCTTCGCCATCAATAACAAAGGTGCCATTAAAAATTTTATGACGACAATGCTCTGAGTTCACTTGCGAAAACCCAAACACTTCCGAATCGGTTAATGGGCGCCCTATTTTCTTGCTCACACCGTTTAAATATGCAACTTCTTCATCGCTAAGCGCCAAACCTTCTTGTTGGTTGTAAGCCGCAATATCTTCAATGTCTAAAATAGATTCTGGTTGAATATCAATGGTAAACGACTCTTGATTTAACCCTTTGAATTTTTCAGAAATCATGGGGTCGAAATCCTTAAAATCTTCGGCAATCGCTTTAAATTCTTCAATTCTAAAAATACCATCAATACCCATGTTTTGGGTAATTTCAACGGCATTGGTGCTCCATGGTGTAATCATTGCAGCGCGAGGACCAACAAAAAAAGCATCTAAAGATGCTTGTTCCAATTTTGGTTCATTGCCAAAAAGCCAAGTTAATTTTAAAATGGCTTCGGTTGATAATTCTTTTGTTGTTTGAACAGCAAAAACTTTGCTATTTGCGTTTCCAAAGAAGTGAATCATTAGGTCTTGATTTGTTTGTGTTTAAAGAAAGTGCAAATTTACTTCTTTTTAGTGGAATTTTAAGCAAAAATATAATGCGGAAAATTTAGAGTTATTAAGGGGTTTTTAACAGGCGCTTTTGTTTTTGGGCGTTACCCGATGGGTCGGGCTTTCCGCTATATCTTTTTTGTGCTAAACTTGTTTCAGTATCTCGTCAAGTTTGTTTTCCAAATTGTAAATACGTTGTAACACAAACTTTATAGTTAAGCACAAAAAAGGATGCCGCTGCAATCCCTAACGCGCCTATCCGCCCATACGGTTGTTTAACCCATGATTTTGTCATTTTTGCGAAGACAGGAATTAAAATATACGAACTTTTTTTTCAGACCTAACAGGTTTTTGAAACCTGTTAGGTCTTACTATTTAAGGTTTTTACTTAATTAGCTTTTTAGAAATACTGCCTTTGTCCGAATCCATTTTAATGATAAAAATACCTCGGTTTAGGTTGGAAACGTTAATCGTTTGATTGTTTCTGTCCAAAACACCCGATAGTATTGGTTTTCCTAAAATATTGTAAATGGTGTATTTAATATTTTCAACCGTGCTAATATTTAAAATAGGGCCATTTAAGGGGTTTGGAAATATTTTTAAATTATTCAAATTTTCATCCTCTGTACTTAATGCCGGATAACAGGTCCATGTTAAATCATCTATAATTACCCGATCTCCCCCAGAAGTGGATTCGGAGATGGTTATAATTACATTTCCGGTAACATTTATGTCTGAAATTGTTGTGGTTTGTACGGTGTCGTCATAGGGTATAGTGCCTACTAAATTACCGTTTACTTCAACTTCCAAAGCGCCAGTGCCACCAGAAAACGCACGTTGGGTTGAAACCGTTAAACTACCCACGCCATTCGGTAAATTAGGCGATGAAACAGAGCCCGCGGTCGAACCTCTATTATCTATGGCAATGGCCCTGTTGTTTAAGACCTGATCGGTTCTTGCTTCGGTAGCAACCCATGTTCCGCCATCGTCACCGGTCCACATTCTATCTGAATACGAGGTACTGGATGCTGGCATATTTTGAAAAGTTTCAAAAGCACAAGCATTTCCGCCTCCAGCTGCTAAAGTTGTTGCATTTACCGGTTGGCTTAACGGGGAAGGGTTGTTTGCCAAATCTGTAGCTAAAACCGCAAACTCATAAGTTGTTTCGGAAGATAAACCTGTAACCGTAAAACTTGTTGCCGAAGAATTTGTGGATACATAATAAGCGTTGTCCACATATATGTTGTACGCCGTAACACCAACGTTATCCGTGGAGGCGGTCCAATCTAAATCTACCGTGGTGGCCGTCTCATTTGATGCCATTAAATTCGTGGGTGTTGTTGGTGCTTCGGTATCGGCGGGCGGATTACTGCCCCAGCGATTTGTAGCTGGACTGCCTCCCCATATTACCGTTGCTAAATAGGGGTTATCTATAAAAGGGTTTCTGTTACCTTGTGCATACGTATTGCTGGTATTTTCATGATAGGTATTTCTGGCATCTTCAATTGTTGAAACAGGATCGTCTGCATTCCATTGCAATAAAAGGTTAATCATATTGGAATCAACAGAATTTGTTGTGCCAACTGTCACATAAGAAGGTAAGCATTGCGAGCCATACCTCAAGTACATATACATAATTATTCGGGCAACATCACCTTTCCACTCATCTCCGGGATACCAATTACTGCCAACTTCAGTTGCATTGCCACTGCCGTCATCAAATTTTCTGTTACCTCTATCTTGATTCATTTGAATGTCAGACGGTCTTAAGTTATGCGCATCGGCATAAGGCGCATTGTTGGTTCCGTTAGTGTCTAATCTGGGGTTGCCTAATGAATTTGGAAACGTGTGTTCCCTATTCCAATGGACGCCATTGGTTCCTCCGTTTAGCGTTTTGCTCCTCGATCGGTCTGTTACATGATTTCCGTCGCCATCATTGTAGCCGTAAATCAATAATACGTTTGCGCTATTTAGTGGGTCTTCATCGGTAATTTTATCTGCTTCCCATATTCCCGGGGTGTACGAAAGAAAATTTGTGTGTTTTGCAACCGTTTTAGTGGCCAAATCATTAAACAAATCCATTTGCGTTTGGGAGAAATCAACATCCGTATAATAGGCCTGTAAGTTTGCAGGGGGCGTTAATTGCGCAAACGAAATGGAGGCAATTAAGAAAAACAGAAAGTAAAGATGCTTCATTTAAGATTAGTTTTTTCTTTCTAAAAGCGCCATATAAAAACCATCAAACCCAGATTTATGGGCCAACACTTTTTTGTCTTTTATAAAGATAAAACTTTTTCCGGCATCGGAAGTTAAAAATTTATCAACTTGTTTCTGATTTTCAGAAGGTAATACCGAACATGTCGCGTAAACCATTTGTCCGCCTACTTTTACCATTTTTGAATATTGCTGTAAAATATCTTGCTGCGTGGTTTTTATTTTTTCGATAAATTCGGGTTGTAATTTCCATTTGGCATCGGGGTTTCTACGCAGCACGCCCAAGCCCGAACAAGGGGCATCAATTAAAACACGATCGGCTTTATCATACAGTTTTTTTATGACTTTTGTCGATTCAATGGTACGGTTTTCAATGTTATGTGCACCGTTTCGTTTGGCACGTCGTTTTAATTCGTTGAGTTTGTTTTCGTAAATATCCAAGGCTATAATTTGACCTTTGTTTTCCATTAAGGATGCAATATGCAAGGTTTTTCCGCCGGCTCCAGCGCAAGCATCAACCACGCGCATACCGGGTTTTACATTTAAAAACTCAGCCACTAATTGCGACGAGGCATCCTGTACTTCGAAATGCCCTTTTTTAAACGCTTCGGTAGAAAATACGTTAGCACGTTCTTTAAGTTTTAATGCGCTTGGGTAATTATCTAAAAATTCGGTTTCAATATCCAAATCGAATAATTCGGTTTGAAGTTTTTCCTTGGTGGTTTTAAGCGTGTTTACCCTTAAAATAACATCGGCCTGTTCGTTTAAAGCCGTAATTTCCTTAGTCCAAACGGCATCGCCTAATTCTTTGCGCCCCATGTCGTCCATCCAATCGGGAATAGAAGCTGCGAATTTTCTAATTTTAGACAACTCATCAAAACGCCCTTTAATTTTACGCAAAGGGGTGCCCTCAAAATATTTCCAATCGGGCAGTTTTATGCCTTTTAGGGTCGCCCAAACAGCAAACATGCGCCACAAATTATCTCTGTCAAACGGTTCTTTTACATCAGCTATTTCGGCGTATAAACGCTTCCATCTAACAATATCGTAAGTGGTTTCGGCAACAAAACCCCTGTCGCGCGCGCCCCAACGTTTATCGCGTTTTAAAAGTTGCTGAATAACTTTATCGGCATACTTTCCTTCGTTAAAAATTAGGGTTAAACCATCAATAACCGCAAAGCTTAAATTTCTGTGTAATCGCATCGTGTGTAAATAAGGCTGCAAAGGTACGTTAAAAGTTTATGTGTTTAAAAATAATACCTATGGATTAGCTTTTTGTGAAGATAAAGAAGTTGAATATGGCTTTAAAAAACAACAAAGAAATCGCTAAACTGTTTAACAGCATGTGAATTTTGAAAATTAATTTTGAACGGAATTGAAAATTTATGACAGTTCAAAAAAACCAGTGCTGCCGCCCACCCAGGTTTTATCTTTATTGTATTTAACACCAATCATTTCGCCTTTGCTTAAACGCACCAGATTACTAACAATTTTAGTGGTATTCTCTTTTTCGCAATGTAGCAACATCATGCGTATTTCGCATTTTGCAGGCACGTCCAGAGTTTTTATAATAGGATGATAAGCCACTTTTTCTTGTAACAAATAATTGGATTTGTCTTTAATTTGGTCAATCATTTCTCGTGTTACGTGTATTTGAACTCCGGCACCAGCAAAAGAATAGAGCGGTTTTAAAACATAGTTTTCCAAATCTTTAGGAATGCTTTCCAATTGATTTAGATAATAGGATTTTGGCACATAATCGCCTTTTAACAAAGGCATGGTGTATTTGCTAATCCTGAAAAACCAATTGGGATGTCCAATCCATTCAATATCAACTTCATCTTTAAAATCGAATTCGCGTTTTAAATCGTCACGCTGATTCAATTCATCAAAAATAATACGGTTATAAATTTTTAAAACCTGAATTTCTTTACCTTCATCATTTAAATAAAACAGTTTTTTGCCTTTTTTAATCAACTTGCTAATGCACAAAACCTTAATGCCCAACAGGTTTGCGGTACAATAAAAATCGATGGCAGTGGCTTGTTTTTCGGGTTCTATTTCCAATAAAATAACTTGATTGGGATCGGTGTCTCCAACGATTTCCGTACGTAACAACTCGACAAACTCAAGTGAGCTGATACCGGTTGGATGTATGGAAAGGTGTTGTGGAATATCATAATGTTTTTGATACATGGATTCTAAAAGATGCTGAAAACAGTACAGCGATGGAAACCCCTGTAACTCGATAAGCTTGGGTGTTGGCGTGCCATGTTCGTCTAAACAAATTCCGAAATCCAGTTGCACGAACTTTGAGTGCTCGTCTTCGTTGGGTACTTTGTTTTTTTTATCGAAAAAAGCACCTTCGGTTAAGGCTTTAAAATTGGGTTGATTGATAACCGACATAATATCGTTGCAAGCATCAACCAAACGTTTTTTTAAGTCGTTTGGAATAAATATAGGCGTTTCGGCAATTTTGAATGGTGCCGTATAATCAAATTTTTGATTGATACCATTCAATAAAGCTCGATACGTTTCTTCTTTAAAATTACTATTAAATGCTTTACGATATTTTTCTATCATTTCAACCTAAGATATTACGAGTTGTTGCTTGTTCTGTTTAATGGCCAAACGAATAAATGTTGGTAAAATATGGGCATACGTTTTAATGATTTTGTCTGGGTCGTCCATTCTTTCCATCATTCTTTTGTATTTGGCTTCACCAAAATTGGTAATTACAATTTGTTTATTGATATCTTCTGAAAAATGGGCCTGCATCCCGATAGGGTCTGCTTCGGGATGAAATTGGGTGCCCACAAATTCTTTAGAAAACCGAACCGCCATAATTGCACGTTCGTACTCTACGTGTGTTCGTATTTTTTCGAGACTCAATATGGATGCACCGTGCTCTTTAAAGACTTTTAAACGTGGTTGCACAAGCTGCCAATCGCGAGAATCTACGGCATAATACGGGTCGTTGAGTCCTTCCAAAAGAACATCTTTTTTTCCTGCCGCCGTTTTATGAATTGGTAAAATACCAAACGATGTGCTTTTGCGTGGTTTTAATTCGCCCAATTCAAAATAATGGCACACCACTTGAAAGGAGTAGCATATAAAAAACACGTGCTTTTTTTGGCTGTAGGATTTTAGGTTAAAATCCCAAAGCTGTTGTACTAAATTTAAGTAGGGTTGCCTCCAAGCGCCTTCTTCTAAAGGGCTATCGGGTCCACCACTTGAGATATAAATATCAAAATTTAAATCGGGCAATTCATTTTTTGCCCTAACGTTAAAAACTTGGTAATCTACATCGTTGTTAAACGATTTAACAATATCAACAATACAACGCAAACCTTGATTGGGTTCATCGTTGTTCATGTCTAAAATTGCTAATTTTACTTTTTCATTCTGCATTATCATAATTTTAATCTGTGCCAAAAATAGTTTGTTCTATGATATAATCTACTACTTTGGTTAAATCTTTTGTTTCGTTAAAAACGGCAAGCTGCCTATCGGCACCCGTACCTGTTTTCATTATATTTCTTATATTTTCTATGTCTTTTCTCGAACCTAATTCATCAACAACGTCGTCAACAAAATCCAATAATTCTTCAATAAGCAGTCGTGTTTCAACTTCACATTCTTTACCAAAATCTATCATTTTACCATCTAAACCATAACGGCCTGCACGCCATTTGTTTTCATTGATTAATGCTCTGTGATAAGTGATGAAATTTAAGTTTTGCATTTTCAATTTATAGAGTTTTGCAACAATAGCTTGAATTAATGCGGCAATGCTTATGGTTTCGTCGATAGACATTGGGACGTCGCAGATACGTACTTCCAGTGTTGGATAGGTAGGATGAATTCTAATATCCCACCATATTTTTTTAGGATTATCGATGCACTTCGTTTTTACCAACAGGTTTATATAGTTTTCGTAATCTGTTAAATTGTCAAACACGCCGGGGATTCCGGTTCTTGGGAATTTATCGAATACTTTAGATCGAAACGACTTAAACCCAGTGTTTCTGCCTTCCCAAAACGGTGAGTTTGTCGAAAGGGCATACAAATGCGGTAAAAAATAGCGCATGGCATTGGTAAGGTGAAGCGCCAATGCTTTGTTTTCTATACCAATATGCACGTGAAGTCCAAAAATTAAATTGGAACGTGCCGTATCTTGAAGCTCGTTTACAATTTCATCGTAACGCGGATTGGGCGTAATAAGTTGTTTTTCCCATTCTGAAAAGGGATGTGTCCCCGCGGCTCCAATTCTAAAACCTAAACCTTTGGCAATATCCGAAATGGATTTGCGTAAAAGCTTAATTTCAGCCCTGGCTTCGGTAACGTTTTTACACACATTGGTGCCCACTTCTACAACCGCTTGGTGCATTTCGGCCTTAACTTGCTCGTCTAAAACCTTTTCGGCTTCAACAACAATTTGCTGGTCGTGGGAAACCAATTCTCTAGTTACAGGGTCTATAACTTGGTATTCTTCTTCTATGCCTAATGTAAAATCCATGGACACAATTATTTAAGTGGTGTTTTTTTACCGGTAATCTGATTTTTAACAAAAGTACCCCATGTTAAATTCATTTTTCCCTTTTTGTATTGTTTCGCTTTTTCAATCGCCATATTTGCAGCATTTTCAACAATCCAATCAAAATTTTCTTGTCCCACCGAATGGATGTCTGCATCTGGCGCTGGATTACAAAAATCGATAGCGTAAGGAACGCCGTCTCTAATGGCGAACTCAACGGTATTGAAATCGTAGCCTAAGGCTTTGTTTAACCGAATACAATATTTTTCAACCAGGTCTAACGTGTCTTGTTTTACGGGAGGTCCATCAATAACATAGCGTAAATGGTGCGGGTTGCGCGGTTCGTATTGCATAATATGAACCTTATCGGTATTTAAAACATAGCACCTAAAATACTCGGTAAAGTTGATTTCTTCTTGCAACATCATGACCAAATTTTCGGTTTCACCATGTTTTGTCCATAAATCTTCTGGACTTTCAACACGGTAAACGCTTTTCCAACCACCGCCATCGTGGGGTTTCATGTAAGCAGGAAAGCCAACGGTTTCAAACATTTTCTCCCAGTTAAAAGGGAATTTCATGTTTCTAAATGAGTTTTCATCGGTATCGGGTGGCCTGTGTGAAGTTGGTAATATAAAGGTTTTTGGCACCGGAACTCCAACTTTTTCGGCCAGGGCATTATTGAAAAACTTTTCGTCGGCACTCCACCAAAACGGATTGTTAATTACAGCGGTTCCTGTAATGGCAGCGTTTTTTAAAAAGGCTCTGTAAAACGGAACATCTTGTGAAATCCTATCAATAATTACAGCATATTCGTCTGATTTGGCCTGCTCAACAGTTTCAATTAAAACCGCTTCGGCAATCATGTTTTTAATGCCTTGATCTTTAATTTTTTCGTTTACACGATCAATAAATGCCTGTGGAAATGTGTTTTCCTGCCCAAATAAAATACCAATTTTTCTCATAAAATTATTGTTAGTAGTTAGTTATATTTTTGATAAATAGTGCGGAAACATTTGTCTCCAAATCGGCCAATCGTGTTCTGCCCATTTACGTTCGTCAAACCAAAACGGGATGTTTTTATCGCTCAATATTTTAGCCATTTCTTTATTGGATTCCAAACAGATATCCCATTCGCCCACGCCAAGGATAATTTTCATTTTCCAAAGATCGGGATGATTGGCACCCGGTAAAAAATCTACAGGATTATTAAAAAATACATTGTCATCGTAATAACCATCTAAAAAAGATTTAATATCAAACGACCCACTTAAACTAAACATGTGGCTTACCTTATCGGGATGTTTAAAGGCGAAGTTTGCCGCCTGATAGCCGCCAAAACTTACGCCGGCAACTGCAACTTTGGCTAGCCCTTTTTCGTTGCAAATGGGATTTACTATTTCGTTTAGCATAAACTCGTCAAACCAAATGTGGTTTTTTACCCGATCGGCGGGATGAATACCTTTATTGTACCAACTTAACTCGTTAATGCTGTCCGGACAATAAATTTGGACCAAGCCTTCTTCTAAAAACCACCTTACGGATTCAATGAGTTTAAAATCTTTACATTCGTAGTAACGGCCCGAGGTTGTTGGAAATAAAACGAGTGGATACCCTGCATGACCAAACACGAGCATTTCGGTGTCTTTACTTAAAGTAGGGGAGTACCATTTATGATATTCTTCTTTCAATAGATTGATTTTTAGTTAGATAAAAATTAAAGCCCGCGAAAATACAATTTATTATAATAGCTGCGGAATTTATTTTTATTATTAAATATAAGTATTAAATAATTAGCTTTCAACAAGATAGTTTTTTTTTGAAAGTTTTAAATTATTTGAATGCTTTTTTTAAGACTGTTTAAATTTTATTTAAAACAGTCAACAAGCTATCACAGCTTTTAATGCCTCGTTCTGTGGCACTTTTTTTAATGATGAGCGAACCACTCATGCTTTGCAAAATATTTTTAAAAAGCTTTTCGTCCTTTAATCCGGATTCGCCTTTTCTCATGGCGCCAAAATCCATATTGAATACCATGTAATTTCCTAAATAGTCTTTGTGGATTATTTCTTGTCTTTCGTAATCCTTTAAAATGGACTTATAATTAGAATAGTGTTCTTCGATAGCGGTCTTTAATCCAAAATCATCAATGAGTTTAAAATCGCCCGAGTTTATCATCGTTTGATAGGTGATGTCTTTTGGGTAAAACTCTGTTAAATTGAATACGTTGAATATTTTATAAATCGATTTTCCGCTTGCGGGAGTACCCGTATCCAATAAAGGAATCACCTCGTTTATGGTTTTAATTTTGGTATCGATGGCATCGGAATTGTTTTTTAGATGTTGTTTGTCAATTTCAACATCACTTTTAATGTTTTCTAAATATTGCTTTTTTAAGGCATCGTTTTTTTGAATTTCAGCGCACTTGTTCATGCTAAATGCAATGGAAATTCCAACGATGACAATGAGTATTTCGCCAATAGCATACTTAAACTGTTTTTTCATTTTTGATTAGTTTGTTTAAAGCTATGAAAATTTGGGCAATAAAAAACGCCTCAAAATCAATTGAAGCGTTTTTTTGATACTGAAAAAGTATCTATTATGATATAACAGTGTTCTCGATTTACATCATTCCTGGCATACCGCCGCCGCCCATTGGAGGCATAGCAGGGGCATCTTCTTTAATGTCGATTAAAGCACACTCGGTTGTTAAAATCATTCCAGCCACCGATGCCGCATTTTCCAATGCAATACGCGTTACTTTTTTAGGATCGATAATACCCGCTTTAAGCATGTCTACAAAAGTTTCAGATTTGGCATCGTATCCAAAGTCTTTTTTACCTTCTAAAACCTTGTTGATTACCACACTGCCTTCGCCACCTGCGTTTTCAACAATGGTGCGTAAAGGCGATTCAATAGCACGTGCTACAATTTGGATTCCTGTAACTTCATCAAGATTTTCGGTTGTGATTTTTTGTAAAACCGATATGGCTCTTACCAAAGCAACACCACCTCCGGCAACAATGCCTTCTTCAACGGCGGCTCTAGTGGCATGCAACGCATCGTCAACACGGTCTTTCTTTTCTTTCATTTCCACCTCACTGGCAGCGCCAACATAAAGTACCGCAACACCGCCAGCTAATTTCGCTAAACGCTCTTGTAGTTTTTCTTTATCGTAATCTGAAGTTGTGGTTTCAATCTGCGATTTAATTTGATTAACTCGCGCTTTGATGTCTTTGGCATTACCTGCACCATTTACAATGGTTGTATTGTCTTTATCAACAGTTACGGTTTCAGCCGTACCCAACATGCTTAAATCTGCATTTTCCAAAGTAAATCCTCTTTCTTCAGAAATTACGGTTCCACCGGTTAAAATAGCAATATCTTCAAGCATCGCTTTACGTCTGTCGCCAAAACCTGGTGCTTTTACAGCAGCAATTTTTAGTCCACCACGTAATTTATTAACTACTAAAGTGGCTAAAGCTTGTCCGTCTACATCCTCAGCAATAATCAATAACGGGCGACCAGATTGTGCCACAGGCTCTAAAATTGGAAGAATTTCCTGTAAGTTGGAAATCTTTTTATCGAACAATAAAATGTACGGATTTTCTAAATCGGCAATCATTTTATCAGCATCGGTTACAAAGTACGGAGATAAGTAACCTCTATCGAATTGCATCCCTTCAACAACATCAACATAAGTGTCCATGCCTTTGGCTTCTTCAACGGTAATAACACCTTCTTTACCAACTTTACCAAAAGCTTTCGCTATTAATTCGCCAATAGTGTCGTCGTTATTTGCTGAAATAGCAGCCACTTGTTTTATTTTTTCAGAAGAATTACCAACTTGCTTAGATTGTTTTTCCAAATCTTTGGTAATAGCAGCAACAGCTTTATCGATACCGCGTTTTAAATCCATAGGATTTGCTCCGGCAGCTACGTTTTTTAAACCTTCTTTTACAATAGCTTGAGCTAAAACGGTAGCGGTAGTTGTTCCGTCACCAGCCAAATCGTTGGTTTTGCTCGCTACTTCCTTAACCATTTGTGCACCCATGTTTTCGTGTGCGTTTTCTAGTTCGATTTCTTTTGCAACCGTAACACCATCTTTGGTAACCTGTGGTGCTCCGAAAGATTTACTAATAATAACGTTACGTCCTTTTGGGCCTAAAGTTACCTTTACTGCATTTGCCAATGCGTCAACACCGCGTTTTAATCCGTCGCGTGCATCAATATCAAATTTTATGTCTTTTGCCATAATGAAAAATTTTGTTTAAAATTTTTAAAACTCAATGCTCAAATCTTAAATTCCAAAGTTGGAAAATGATTGTTTTGAATGAGATTTTATTGGATTTTGTTTTTTTAATTTATTGGAATTTGCAATTAAACAATTGCTAGGATATCGCTTTCGCGCATAATTAAATAATCTTTACCTTCTAGCTTAAGCTCTGTTCCTGCATATTTACCATATAAAACAGTGTCGCCAACTTTTACGGTAATAGGTTCGTCCTTTGTGCCTTTTCCAGCGGCTACTACTTTTCCTTTTTGTGGTTTTTCTTTAGCGTTATCCGGAATAATAATTCCCGATGCTGTTTTTGTCTCAGCAGGTGCAGGTTCTATAACAACGCGGTCTGCTAATGGTTTAATGTTTAAGCTCATTTTGATATTTTGTTTTTAATTAATTAAATTATGTTTAACGCCTTAGCGTTATGCTAAAAATGTGCCAATACTTTTTAACTGACAAACTTGCAGAAACAAAAAATGCCAACTGGTTGAGTTGGCATTTTTTTACAGCAATATTGAATTACTGCGCTGTATCTTTTGCTGTTGCCGGAGCATCATTATTTGTGGTTTGTAACGGTGTTGCAGATGGTAATGGCTGCGATGTTGTAGCATCGGCATCTAAAGCTTTAGAATCTAAAGTTTCTCCACCTCTGCTAATGGCCACGTTAGACACTAAAATTAAAACCAATAACAATGTTGCCAAAGTCCATGTGCTTTTGTCTAAAAAGTCGGTTGTCTTTTTTACACCACCTAATTGCTGTGTGCCACCGCCTCCAAACGACGACGATAACCCGCCACCTTTTGGGTTTTGTACCATAATTACTACTACTAGTAAAAATGCTACCACTACGATTAATGCTAAAAATATTGTAAACGTACTCATTATTCTTTATTATTTTGTTCTTGTAATTGTTCTACTGCCTTAATTTGGTTTGCAAAGAAACTACTTTTTTCTGGATATTTCAAACTTAAAATGTTGTAAGATTGAATTGCTTTTTTATAGTTTTTTTGCTCGACGTAAATCCGTGCTAAAGTCTCGGTCATTAAAGCTTCGGGCTGTATCATTTGCGCTTTGGCCAGATTGCCTTTTGAAGTGGACGTTTTAGTTGGATTTATTTTTGGGTTTTGGGTGATAAACTTATCGATTAATTCGAATTTCTTAGCCTTTTCGGTTTTATCTGAAACGCTTTTTTCGTCTTTATCAAAATTGGTTTTTTCTCTTTTGATTGGTTTAAAACGCGTTAATTTTAACCACTCGTTAAACGAATGGCTTTCTCTTTTATCAAATTGAAGCGGTTTTCCTAAATTTAAAATATCGGTGACCGAGGCTTCTTGTGTTTTGGTAGCTTCCGTAACGTTTTCAATAAGCTCCGAATCATCTAAAACAAACGCTTTTTTGGGACGCTCTTCTTTAGGCTGAAACAACGCGGGGTCTAAAACGCCATCGGTATCTTTAATTTGTTGTTTTAAGGCATCATCAATAGCCACGCTCTTGTTTATGGAAATATCTTCAACCGTAACATCGATAGCTTTTAAATGCGCCGTGTTTTGTTTGATGAATTGCGATATTTCATTTTGGATAAATGTTTCGGAGGTTATAAAATCGAATAAAATACTCCTGTCCACGGTATAAGCGGCAGTGGTTTTAAGCTCTTGGTTGTATTTAAAACTGCTTTGGTCTTTTAAACCTTTAAGGTACACCGCGCGAGCCGATTGAAAAAACGGGAATTCATCAATGATGGATTTTATGGCTTCGGTTTGCTCATGCGATATGGCTTGAGGGTTTTGAAGGACATATGTAAAATCTGTTTGATTCATTGAAAATTTACTTTTTAGTTGGGTGATTTCGAGAACCTCAATCACCGATAACTTAATGTTTAATTTAAAAAACGGTAGCTGAGACTATCGAAGCTACCATTTAGCCAAGGTTGCATTAATTATGTCTTGCGTTAAGCGTTCAAAAATTTCCTCATGAGCGGTTGCTTTTTGAGCACCAACAAGTTGTGCGTTGGCCGGATAATCATAAAAGAACGAAAAGCTTTGATCTACATTATCTTCTTCGTTATTGGTATTGTAAAACCTAATTTTTACACCAACGGTTAATCGGTTTTGTGCCGCTTTGTTATCCGATGTCGCTGTGGTGGGAGAGATTCTGTAGGTTGTAATTTCGCCTTCGTAAACTAAATCGGCATTAGACGTTTCCAATTTATAATTGGTTTGATCTACTATTTTGTCTTGTAATGCTCTTTGAAAATCTTGATCTAATCCAGGTTCAAACAATAAGGCGCTATTTTCAATACGATTTACCTGAAAAGTATCGGCTTTTATCGAACTGGGTTGCGTAAATCCATAAAAACCACAAGACTGAAATGATATGGCCGCCAATAGTATAAAGATGTATTTTATGTGTTTCATTTTAATTTCCAAATTTTTTTACACTTCGACTGCGCTCAGTGTGATACTATGGGTTTTGTTTTTAAAACGATGACTTTTTTATATTGTTGTAATTTTCAATTGCTTACAGAAAACTGCGACTGCCCGCGCGTTTAAAGATCATATTGTTTAATCTTTCGGTATAAGGTGCGTTCACTGATGCCCAATTCGGCTGCCGCTAATTTACGTTTTCCTTGATGACGTTCAAGCGATTTTTTTATTAATTCCAATTCTTTGTCGTGTAGCGATAAGGTTTCCTCTTCTTCAATTTCTTCGGCAAAGTGGTATTTGTCCTGCTTACTTGAGCTTTCGCCCTTCACATTTGAATGCTCGGGAATCGATATCACTTCAGTTTCTGTTAAGGCTTCTTCGTAATCTGTTTCGGTGTCATCATCATCGCCATAAATTTTTTGAATTAAACTGCCGTGGTCCTTTTCAACATCTTTAATGTTGCCATTTTTCATGAGTTCCATGGTGAGTTTTTTCAAATCGTTTAAATCACTTTTCATATCAAAAAGGACTTTATACAAAATTTCGCGCTCGCTACTAAAATCGCTTTCGGCTTTAGTTGTTTTAACAATGGCCGGTAAATTGCTGCCCGATGTTGGTAAATAACTTTTTAGTACTTCGGCGGTAATGATACGGTTTTCCTCTAAAACGGACACTTGCTCTGCGACGTTGCGTAATTGACGAATATTACCGTTCCAACGGTGTTTTAATAAAACCTGAATGGCATTATCGGTTAATTTTACCGTTGGCATTTTGTATTTTAATGCGAAATCGCTGGCAAATTTCCTGAACAACAAATGAATGTCTTCTTGACGCTCGCGCAATGGTGGTAAATGAATATCTACGGTACTTAATCTATAATATAAATCTTCGCGAAATTTTTCTTTTTGAATAGACTGAAACATATTCGCGTTGGTGGCCGCCACAATACGTACATCGGTTTTTTGAACTTTGCTGGAGCCTACTTTTATAAATTCGCCATTTTCCAAAACACGCAACAAACGCACTTGGGTGGTTAGTGGGAGCTCGCCAACCTCGTCTAAAAATATAGTACCGCCGTCGGCCACTTCAAAATAACCGCTTCGGGTTTGTGTGGCACCTGTAAATGCCCCTTTTTCATGCCCAAAAAGCTCACTGTCAATGGTGCCTTCCGGAATGGCACCACAGTTTACCGCAATGTATTTATTGTGTTTTCTGTGCGATAATTGATGTATAATTTTAGGAATACTTTCCTTACCAACCCCAGATTCGCCAGTTACTAAAACCGAAATATCTGTGGGCGCCACTTGTATCGCTTTTTCGATAGCGCGATTAAGTGCAGTTGTATTGCCTATAATGCCAAAACGTTGTTTTATTGCTTGAACGGATTCCATATTTTGTCATTCCTGCGTAGGCAGGAATCTGTTTAATTAAACTTTATTTTAAAATTGTGGATTCCTGCTTGCGCAGGAATGACAGCTTGTTAATTGTTTTTACTTAGCTCAGCAGCCTCTCCAATTAAAGTAGCACTCGTACAATCTGTAACCTTTACGTTTACAAAATCTCCAACCTTAAAATCTTCTTTTGGAAACACACAAACTATGTTTTGCGGTGTGCGACCAGACCATTGTGCATCCGATTTTTTTGATTCTTTTTCAATCAATACCTCTACCGTGGTGTTGAGCCATTCTTTGGTTCTTATTTCACTGTGTTCGCGTTGTAAATCTACAATGTCTTGCAGCCTTCGTTTTTTTGTGGCTTCGGTAACATCATCATCCATATTACGGCCTGCCATAGTTCCGGGGCGTTCGGAATAAGTAAACATATAGCCAAAGTTATATTTTACGTATTCCATTAACGAAACGGTATCTTGAAAATCGGCTTCGGTTTCGGTTGGAAAACCAACAATCATATCCTGACTTATAGCACAATTTGGGATCATTCTGCGGATATTGTCAATCAGCTCCATATATTCCTCACGGGTATGCAAACGGTTCATCGCTTTTAAAATACGGTCGCTTCCGCTTTGCACCGGTAAATGAATGTGGTTGCAAATATTATCGTATTTCGCCATGGTTTCAATTACATCCAACGTTAAATCTTGTGGGTTTGAGGTTGAAAAACGAATACGCATTTTAGGTTGTGCTTTGGCACAAAGTTCTAATAACTTTGAAAAGTTTACGGCCGTGGCTTTTTGTAAATCGCTCGCTTTTGTAAAATCTTTTTTAAGGCCGCCGCCATACCATAGATAACTATCTACATTTTGCCCAAGTAAGGTAATTTCTTTATAGCCTTTGTTCCATAAATCGTTAACTTCTTCAATAATACTTTGTGGGTCTCGGCTGCGTTCGCGACCGCGCGTAAACGGTACCACGCAAAACGTACACATATTATCGCAACCACGTGTAATCGATACAAAGGCCGTTACACCATTGGAGTTTAAACGTACTGGTGAAATATCGCCATAAGTTTCTTCTTTTGAAAGGATTACGTTTATGGCGTCTCTACCTTCGTCAACTTCAGCCAATAGGTTGGGTAAATCTTTATACGCATCGGGGCCAACTACTAAATCTACAATTTTTTCTTCTTCTAAAAATTTGGTTTTTAAGCGTTCTGCCATACAGCCTAAAACGCCTACTTTCATTTTTGGGTTATGGTCCCGTTTTACAGCGTTGTATTTTTCTAAACGTTTGCGAACGGTTTGTTCTGCCTTGTCACGAATGGAGCAGGTGTTTACCAAAACCAAATCGGCTTCCTCTAAACTATGGGTAGTATTAAAACCTTCATTGGTTAAAATAGAAGCCACGATTTCGCTGTCGCTAAAATTCATGGCACATCCATAACTTTCAATAAAAAGCTTACGTGTATTTTCTTTTTTTTGTTCTAAAACCAAAGATTGGCCTTGTTTGTTTTCGTCTATTATCTTTTCCATAATTAATTCCTGCCTCTATCGCTGTCAATAAGTGTGCAAAGATACAACTTATTTTTATTTTAGTGACACAATGTCATGTTATTTTGTGTTAAAAATAACGCAACCTTTTAGCGAATAATGCATCTTTAAAATAAATGTTGAAAATTATGAAAATCAAAGCTCTTTTTTTATTCGCACTCTTAATTTTGGCTTGTGATAGCAGCGAGAATGTTATTCCAGATCCCGATAATTTATTGGTAGGTAGTTGGGTTGAACCCAGTTATAGTGAAGAACAAACCGTTTTTAAAAGAGCTGCAGCTTTACCCCAAAATGCTTCTGGTATTATGTTTAAGGCCAATGGAGATTTTGTTGAACGCTCTTCGGGATGGTGCGGTACACCGCCTTTAACCTATTCCGATTATAATGGCAAATGGGATTTGGAAAACACCTTGGTTACCATAACCCAAGAATTTTATCCCATAAATTATGCATGGCGTATTATATCGGTGAGTGAAACGGAATTGATTGTAGAAAGAGAACTGACCGAGCAGGAAAAAGACCACCAGAAATTAATGGAATTGTATAATGAGATTTACGATTTGAGCATAAGCGTATCGTGTACTAATGCAGAAGATTGGACCTTTACGGCTTATGGTTCTAAAGCTTGCGGTGGCCCACAAGGGTTTATGGCCTATTCAAATCAGATTGATACCGATGTGTTTTTACAAAAAATTGAAGCGTATAATGCCGCTGAAAACGCATACAATATAAAATGGGAGATTGTCTCGACCTGCGATGTGCCGCAACAACCAAAAGGCGTGACGTGTCAAAACGGATTCCCCCTATTAACCTACTAAAATAACTTCGATATGATTAAAAAATTGCTGTTTTTCGTTTTGATTTGCTTCTGTTTTATGAATACACAATGTGAAGATGAGAACGATGATTTATATAATGGTGCGTGCGATTTTGTAACTATCGTAGATAAATCTGAATACGACAATTTAGAATCGGCAAATTTTAAATTGAGTAATGCAGAAATCACTGGAGATTGCTTAACAGTTACTGTAAGTGCTTCAGGATGTAGTACCGATAATTGGGGTTTTAATTTGGTAGATTCTGGTGCAATAGCCGAATCATCTCCAGAGCAACGCTATTTAAAGTTTCAATTGATTAACAATGAAGTTTGTTTGGCTTATTTTGAAAAAACCATTTCCTTCAATTTAAAGCCTTTGCAAATTGATAATAGTGTAAATGAGGTCATTCTGCATATTGAAGGTTTGGAGTCTTCATTAAATTATACGTATTAAATAAAAAATCAACTATATAAAAAATACCATGAAATTAAAATTCCTTTTATTAAGCCTCATCTTTTTCGGCATGATGTCCTGTGATAAAGATAACATTGAATACGAGTTTGTTAAAGTTGCAACACCAGAATTAATGAGCAAAACAGCATTTAGAAATTCTGTAAAAGCCGAAACGCCCATTGAAATAAAAGAGGCCGGAAAAATTTATGCCTACAGCAACTTCATTTTTATAAACGAAGTAAACAAAGGCATCCACGTTTTAGATAACACCGACCCGAAAAATCCAGTGGCTAAAACCTTTATTAACATACCTGGAAATGTAGATATAGCCGTGAAAGATAATCATCTGTTCGCCGATAGCTCGATTGATTTGGTGGTTTTTGATATTTCCGATATTAATAATATAACAAAAACAACAACCTTGGAAGATATGTTTTTGCCCATGCCCAATTATGATTTCCCAGAAGGTGTTCAAGCTGTTAGTTATATGGATTATGACGCCAACGAGCATATTATTGTTGGGTGGTCGGCGGTTTTAGAGCGTCGCGAAGTTGGCAAGCACCCAGGTTATTATGGGCCTTATTTTGACTTGGCAAATTCTAACTTTGCACCCAGCGCCGAATCCAACACCGGAACAGGAGGCTCATTGGCGCGCTTCCAAATCGTAAATAATTATTTGTACACTGTTGGAGAATCTAAAATGAAAACCTTTAATATTAGTAATTTGTCGCAACCCGCTTTTGAGAACGCGATTAACGCTGGCATTAATATTGAAACCATGTTTTACGCCGATAATCATTTGTATTTAGGCAGCACCAGGGGTATGTATATTTATAGTTTAGCAAATCCATCTTTACCGGAATATGTCTCAGAATTTGTGCATTGGGAAAGCTGCGACCCCGTTGTTGTTGATGGCGATTACGCTTATGTTACGCTAAGAGGCGGTAATTTGTGCGGTCAACAGGAAAGCGTTCTGGAAGTTATTGATATCAGCGATAAAACACAACCAACCCTAGCAGCAAGATATGGCTTAGAAAACCCTTATGGTTTAGGGATAAAAGGCCACATGCTTTTTGTTTGCGATGGTACGGCAGGGTTAAAACTGTTTGATAAATCGGATCCGTTAAATATTGAAATGGCTAAGTCGTTTAACGACATTCATGCCACCGATGTTATTCCTTTAGAAAACACGTTAATCATGATTGGCGGTGAAACCTTGTATCAATACGCGTATGGCAGTAATAATGATGTAACGTTAATAAGTACTTATTCGTTGAATTAAATAGGGCTTAAAATAGAATAAAAAAATCCTGCTTTTCAGCGGGATTTTTTTTGTTAAAAGTATATTGTTATATATTGCTGAAAAATTTCTTTTTAAACCTTAACCAAATACTGTTTCAACCAAAATGAATTCATTTCCCCAATTAGAAGAAAAGATAAACCATGCCAAAAGTTTGGATTTTGGCGACATAATTTCCGCATCAATTGATTTGTTCAAACACGTTTGGCTAAAAGGTTTTTTAGCAATCTTATTTTTAATGATTGGTGGTTTTGTTATTGCTTTTACGTTTTCGTTAATTGGATTGGCTCCAGAAAATTACCTGTTTGAAAACGGATTTGAAATGGAATCGTTTTTAACCTTCTATTCGGCAAATGCCCTTTATAGTGTGCCACAATCTATTTTAGCAAGTACGCTAACCATTGCCTTTTTATCGGCATTTTACAGAATATGCAAGAATTTTGTTTTAGGAAAGGATGAAGGCGATGATTATTTTTATTTTTTTAAAAAGGAATATTTTAGCAAAGTATTTATGCTCGGGTTAATTTATACAGGTATTTCAACACTTGCACAACTACTGTTTTTAATACCATATATATATGTGCTGGTGCCGCTATCTTATTTTTCAATCATATTTGCCAATAATCCAAATTTAACCGAAGGCGAAATTGTTAAAGCCAGCTTTAAGCTTGGTAATAAAAAATGGCTGATTACATTTGGAGCTATGTTTGTTACCGGCATTTTAGGAATGTTGGGGCTTTTGGCCTGCGGAATTGGTTTGTTCTTTACCATATCAATTGCTTGTTTGCCTGTGTTTTTTATTTACAAAGAGGTTATTGGTTTTGAGGAAATTCATGAAATAGACCAAATAGGAATGGGCGACGAATCAAATTATTAAACTAACCATAAAACTAAAATAAATGAATACTATGAACACATTGTTGCAAAAAATTGAAAATGCCAAAGATTTGGATTTTGGCGATATTTTCGGTAAATCGATTGAGCTTTTTAAAAAGGTTTGGGTACAAGGTTTGGTAATGCTCTTACTAACAATGGTATTGATGATACCTATATATTTAATTACATTTTTACCCATGATGGCAATAGGGTTTATAGATCCAGAAGCCATGCAACAGGGGCAAGAGCCAAATTGGGCGCTGCTTATACCTTTTTATCTCATTACGATAGTATTTAGTTTTTTTGCCATGATTATTGCTTTTGGGTTAAAATCTGCTTTTTACAGAATTTGTAAAATAAAAGATTTAAATGAAGCCGGATCCGACGATTACTTTTACTTCTTTAAAAAACCCTATTTAGGCAAAACAATAAAATTAGCGGCCATGACTTTCGGAATTAGCCTGATTGCAACACTCCTTTGTGTACTGCCTATTTTTTATGTTATGGTGCCCATCGCACTAATCAATGTCATTTATGCGTTTAACCCGGATTTAACCGCTTCCGATATTGTAAAAATTGGATTTAAGTTGGGAAATAAAAAGTGGCTAATAACCTTTGGGCTGCTTATTATATCTAGTATTTTGGCTCAATTGGTTGGAATGATTATGTGTTTTATTGGGGTGTTCGTCACCGCATCTTTTGCATATTTACCAGCGTATTTTGTGTACAAGGAATCCGTAGGTTTTAACGAAACAAGTGCTATTGAAGAAATAGGAACAACCGTAGAATAAATTTTAAAACAACCGTAAAAGCCTGTGTTTATGCATAAAAATACAGGCTTTTTTTATGAATTAAATCACAGATTATCCATAAAAAGTTACAGATAAACTTTTTTTCATATACATTTGTAGCTTCAAAAAATCAAGTATGGCGAAGAATTTAGTAATTGTTGAGTCACCGGCAAAAGCAAAAACCATTGAAAAATTTTTAGGAAAAGATTTTAAAGTGGAATCGAGCTTTGGGCATATCGCCGATTTACCTTCAAAGGAATTGGGCGTTAATGTTGATGGTGATTTTAAACCAAAATACGAAGTTTCCAAAGATAAAAAAGCAGTTGTAAAAAAGCTGAAAGACTTAGCTAAAAAAGCAGAAATGGTTTGGTTGGCAAGTGATGAAGATCGTGAGGGTGAGGCCATAGCATGGCATTTAGCAGAGGCTTTAAAGCTGGATAAAGAAAAAACCAAACGTATCGTTTTTCACGAAATTACTAAAACGGCCATTCAACGTGCTATTGATAATCCACGAGGTATCGATTACGATTTGGTCGATGCGCAACAAGCCCGCCGTGTGTTAGACAGAATTGTGGGTTACGAGCTCTCTCCCGTGCTTTGGCGTAAGGTAAAGGGCGGTTTGTCGGCAGGTCGTGTGCAATCCGTTTCAGTGCGGTTAATTGTTGAGAAGGAACGGGAAATCCAAGAGTTTAAACCGGTAGCGTCTTATAGGATTGATGCCGAATTTTCAAACGAAGACGGTCAAACCTTTAAGGCCAAATTACCTAAGAATTTTTCAACTAAAGCAGAAGCCCAAAAATTCTTGGAAAAAAATGCTTCAGCAGATTTTAAGGTAGCCGATTTACAAAAAAAACCAGCTAAAAAATCACCTGCAGCACCATTTACAACGTCTACATTACAACAGGAAGCCTCGCGTAAATTATATTTTTCGGTAAGCAAAACCATGACGATGGCACAACGCCTTTACGAAGCCGGTTTAATTACTTATATGAGAACCGATAGCGTGAATTTATCCGACGAGGCCAGAAAGGGCGCAGAAGCAGAAATTAAGGCAGCCTTTGGCAATAAATACAGTAAACCAAGAAATTATAAAGGCAAAGCAAAAGGCGCACAGGAAGCACATGAGGCCATTCGTCCAACAAATTTTGCAACACATGCCGTTGATATAGATTACGACCAAGCCAGATTGTACGATTTAATTTGGAAACGCGCCATCGCCTCGCAAATGAGCGAAGCAGAATTGGAGCGTACCAATGTAAAAATTAGCGCTTCAACGCATAAAGAAGCCTTTACGGCAAACGGAGAAGTAATCACTTTTGATGGGTTTTTAAAAGTGTATTTAGAAGGTACAGATGATGAAGATGTCGAGCAAGAAGGTATGCTGCCGGCAATGAAAACCAACGAGACTTTGCTCAACAATTACATTACCGCAACCCAGCGCTATACGCGTCCGCCAGCGAGATATACCGAAGCTTCTTTGGTTAAAAAATTAGAAGAATTGGGTATTGGCCGTCCATCTACTTATGCACCAACCATTTCAACCATTCAAAATAGAAATTATGTTGAGAAAGGTACGGTTGAAGGCGAAGCGCGAAACTATACGCAGCTAACTCTTAAAAACGGAAACGTAAAAGATAAAACGCTTACTGAGAAAGTGGGCTCCGATAAAGGGAAACTCGTTCCAACAGATATAGGAATGATTGTAACCGACTTTTTGGTGAATCATTTTGAACATATATTAGACTATAATTTTACAGCAAAAGTTGAAGAAGATTTTGATGACATTGCTGAAGGGAAAGTAGATTGGACTAAAATGATGAAAGATTTTTATAAAGATTTTCATCCCACAGTTGAAGATGTTCAAGAAAATGCCGATAGGGAATCCGGAGAGCGTGTTTTAGGAAAAGACCCCAAAACAGGCAAACAAGTAAGTGTGCGCTTGGGTAAATTTGGCCCCATGGTACAAATAGGTACGGTTGATGACGAAGAAAAACCACAATTTGCAAGCCTAAGCCCCGACCAACAATTAAATACCATTACTTACGACGAAGCCATGGATTTATTCCAGCTTCCAAAAGATTTAGGAACTTTTGAAGGTGAAGACGTGCAAGTTAATAACGGCCGTTATGGCCCTTATGTAAAACACGGCGACGTATTTGTATCGTTACCAAAAGGCACCGATCCGTTAAGCGTAGAGCTGGACGATGCCATTGTTTTAATTAAGGAAAAGCAAAAAGCCGATGCACCAATATATATGTATAAAGATTTGCCGGTGCAAAAAGGTAAAGGGCGTTTTGGGCCATTTATTAAATGGAACAATATGTTTATTAACGTGAACAAAAAGTACGATTGGGATAATTTATCAGATGATGATATTGTTGAATTGATTGAAACCAAAATTCAAAAAGAAATAGATAAAGTCATCCATAATTGGGAAGAAGAAGGCATTCGTGTTGAAAAAGCACGTTGGGGAAGACACAACGTTATAAAAGGAAAAATAAAGGTAGAATTGGTAAAAACCATTGATGTGTCAGACATGACATTGGAAGAAGCCAAGGCCTTGATTGAAGCTAAAACACCCAAGAAAAAACCAGCAAAAAAGAAAGCAACCAAGAAAAAAACAACGGCTAAAAAGAAATAATTTATGAACTTTAATTTTCTCGCACCTGTTTCAGATTTGGTTGTAGCACATAACGAGTTACTTTCATCACAGGCTTTAGGACGGAAATTACGAATTCATTCTGCTCAAAATGGTATCCCCGATTTAGATGGTGTTGATATTGCTATTCTCGGTGTTTTAGAAAATAGAAATGACGTTAATTA
Organism: Hwangdonia sp.; assembly: GCF_048381975.1. Taxonomy (NCBI): domain Bacteria; kingdom Pseudomonadati; phylum Bacteroidota; class Flavobacteriia; order Flavobacteriales; family Flavobacteriaceae; genus Hwangdonia; species Hwangdonia sp. The sequence goes on from NZ_JBLWYT010000001.1 coordinate 837,851, forward strand.
TATAGGTGAAGAATTTCAGCTTAACGAAATCAGAAAATCACTTTACGCACTTTTCCCCGGTAGTTGGAACACCACGGTTGCCGATTTAGGTAATATCAATAAGGGCGAAAGTGTTGAAGATACTTATTTTGCATTAAAAGAAGCCATTACCATATTGGTAAAAAAGAATATTATTCCACTTATATTGGGTGGCTCACAAGATTTAACCTATGCCAATTACAGGGCTTACGATGCCTTGATACCTATGGTTAATATCGTAAATGTAGATAGTAAGTTTAATTTAGGAGATTCGGCAAAACCCATAAAAAACAACAGTTTTGTGGGCAAGATTATTTTAGACGAACCCTACAACCTGTTTAATTACGCCACCATTGGCTATCAAACTTATTTTAATTCGCAAGAGGAAATCGATTTGATGGACAAACTGTATTTCGAATCGTATAGATTAGGTCAGGTGTCGAACGATATAACCATTGTGGAGCCCGTCCTGCGCGATGCCAATATTGTAAGCATCGATTTAAGTGCGGTAAAAGCGTCAGAGCTTAGCACAAACCAAAAGTTTTCACCCAATGGCTTAGATGGTAAGGAAATTTGTGCCATTGCACGTTATGCGGGTATAAGTAATAAGGTGTCGTCGTTCGGTATTTACGAATATAAGCCATCAAAGGACGATGAGATTACATCGCTGTTAATTGCCCAAATGATTTGGTATTTTATTGAGGGTGTTAACTTTAGAGTGAAGGATGATGATTTCTCAAACGAAAAGAACTATCAAAAATTCATTACTTTAGTGGATGAGCAAGAACTGGTATTTTACAAGAGTGTGAAAACCGGCAGATGGTGGATTGAGATTCCTTTTTTATCAGAAGTCAATAATAAATTAAAAAGGCATACGTTATTACCTTGCATGCATCAGGATTATATAGATGCCTGCAAAAATATGGTGCCAGAACGTTGGTATAAAGCATTTCAAAAGAATTGTGTCTAATAGACAAAGTATGGTCAAACTGTTTATTTTGTCGGTGAAATGTAATTTTTTCACGATGAAATGTAATTTTTTTGTAAAAAAAGTTGTTTTTTAAAAAATATATAAATATGTTTACGCTCTCGAATATGAAGCTTAAATAATTAACCTCGAGTTTTCTATGGATATGAAGAAGTTTATTTTATTAACCGCAGTATTAACATTACTAGCTAGTTGTGGCTCTAAAGATAGAGGGGAATTAGTTGGTGTTAAAGGTAAAAAATGGCACCCAGAAAAGCCGTATGGGATGGAACTTATTCCTGGTGGCGCATTTATAATGGGTAAAGCCGACGACGATCTTGCCGGAATACATGATGCTCCTGCAAAAACAGTAACTGTTAGAGCGCTTTACATGGACGCTACCGAAATCACCAATAGTGAGTACCGACAATTTGTTAATTGGGTAAGAGATTCTATAGTAAGAATGAAACTTGCTGTTTTGGCCGATGAGGTTGGAAAAATTCCAGAAGATGGAGGTATTGGAGAGTATGCGTTTAAAGATGCCGATACTGCAAACATGTCGGTTTACGAAAAATACATGTTCGAAAACTACACCGGTTTAGGACCAACAGGTTATGAAGGAAGAAAAATAAATCACGATGTCGATTTAATTTTTGATACCGCTGAATACCCAGATGAGTATTACACCGAAGTGATGGATACCATGTATTTGCCTCTAGAGGAGTCTTACAATGGGCAGCGTACTTGGGATGTTAAAAAGTTTAAGTTCCAATATAGCCACATGGATATCCAAGAAGCCGCTAGAAACAGAGGTGTAAAACGTAAAGACGTTATCATTAAAGAAGAAATTGAGGTTTACCCAGATACAACCGTTTGGATTAGAGATTTTGCTTATTCGTATAACGAGCCTATGCATAACGATTATTTTTGGCACGATGCCTATAGCGAATATCCAGTTGTAGGTTTAACTTGGAAACAAGCCAAGGCCTTTTGCGAGTGGAGAACCATTAACAAAAATGCTTACCAGAAATCTAAAGGGGCAGCCTTTGTTAATAGATTCAGATTACCATCTGAAGCAGAATGGGAGTATGCCGCTAGAGGTGGGCTGCAAGCCGCAACATATCCTTGGGGAGGCCCTTATACAAAAAGTGACAGAGGATGTTTTATGGCAAACTTTAAACCCGTTCGTGGCGATTATGCAGCAGATCAAGCGTTGTACACCGTAGAAGCCAAATCTTATGAGCCAAACGATTATAACTTATATAATATGGCCGGTAATGTTTCAGAATGGGTAAATGCATCTTACGATCCAAACTCATACGAGTACACATCAACAATTAATCCAAGTGTAAACGATAATAACAATCAACGTAAAGTTGTTAGGGGCGGTTCTTGGAAAGATGTAGCTTACTTTTTACAGGTAAGTACGAGAGATTACGAATATGCAGATTCTGCAAGAAGTTATATAGGTTTCAGAACAGTGCAAGATTACATGGGGACACAAGTAACAAGAAACGCTGGAAACAGATAAATATTAAATCAAATCAATAATAATAACTATTAATTAACCTACTTAAGTAATACTACTTAAAATTAAAAACCGAAAATTATGGCACAGTCAAAAGCAAGTAAAAGATTTATGAATATGGCTTACGGATTAGGAGCATCAATTGTAATAGTTGGCGCCCTGTTCAAAATTATTCACTTTGAAATAGGTCCTTTAACAGGTAACGTTATGTTAACCTTAGGCCTTGTAACCGAAGCAATTATTTTTGCAATATCAGCATTCGAACCCGTAGACGACGATTTAGATTGGTCGTTGGTGTACCCAGAATTAGCTGGTGGAACGTCAAGCGCAAAAGAAAAAGAAAACCCACAAGGGTTGTTGTCTAAAAAATTAGACGAATTATTAAAAGACGCCAAAATTGATGGCGAATTAATGGCTAGTTTAGGCGATAGCATTAAAAACTTTGAAGGTGCTGCAAAAAACATATCTTCAACTGTAGATTCTGTTGAGGCTACTAAAAAGTATGGCGAAGAGTTAACCCTTGCTGCTGCACAAATGGAGTCTTTAAACAGTTTATACAAAGTACAGTTGGAAAGCATCAATAAACAAGCAGCTATTAACGAAGAATCTGTAGAAAATGCTGCTAAATTAAAAGAGCAAATGCAATCTTTAGCGTCAAACTTATCGTCGTTAAACGGCGTATACGGTGGTATGTTAACTGCAATGAACAAAAACTAATTAGGGGGTTAACCCAAATTAATAATTAACCAAAAACCTAATTAGACATGGCAGGAGGAAATTTATCACCACGACAGAAAATGATTAATCTGATGTATTTAATATTTATAGCGATGCTAGCTTTAAATATGTCGAAAGAAGTGCTTTCAGCCTTCGGATTAATGAACGAAAGACTTGTAGAATCTAACGAAGCCGCCGAGGCACGTAACAATAGTTTTGTAGCAAGTTTAAACCTAAAGGCAGAAGAGCAGCCTGATAAGTATCTGCCTTTAAAGGCCGATGCTGAAAATTTGCATAAGTTGGCTACTGATTTTGATTCGTATTTATCAGAATTAAAAACAAAAATGACTTCTACGGTCGATGATCCTACCGATTATGAAATTATGGATAAAGGTGATTACCTAGACCAAAATTTCTTTAAAGGCGATAAGCTAAAACCAGAAGGACAGGAGTTTTTAAGCCAAATAAATACCTTTAGAGAAGGTGTAGTAGCTTTGTTAGAGGATAAAAAAGGAATGGAAAACGTTATTAAGGACGTTAAGGAGAAGTTCAATACCGATCAAGAAATAAACAGGGACGGTATAAAAGTAGATTGGTTGGATTACCACTACAAAGGATTTCCTTTAGTGGCATCTTTAACTAAAATGACACAGCTTCAAGCCGATATTAAAACGACTGAATCTGAAGTTTTAGGTAACATGTTACAAGGGACACTTTCAAGTGAGGTGTCCATGACCAACTATACAACATTAATGGAAACAACAAAATCGGCTTATTTTAACGGTGAGCAGTTTGATGGACAAATTGTGTTAGGTCGTAAAGATGCTTCTACTAAACCTACTAGAGTAGAATTAACTTTAGATGGCAGACCGTTATCTGAAAACCAATATTCTATTGAAGATGGTAAAGTAAAGTTGAAGATAGGAACTGGTGGTGTAGGCGAGCATAAAATTGAGGGTAAATTAATTTTTGCCCAAGATGGCGAGGAAATTGAAGTTCCTGTAAACTCATCTTTCGCAACCGTTGCTAAACCAAATGCGGCAACCATTTCAGCAGATAAAATGAATGTGGTGTATAGAGGTGTTAAAAACCCAATGACCATTTCATTTGCTGGTATTCCTGATAACAAAGTAACTGCAAGCGCTCAAGGTTTATCAAGAGGTTCTGGTAGTAGCTATGTAATGGATGCTACAAGAATTAAAGGTAGAGAAGTTACTATTAACGTTACCGGTACATTACCGGATGGCGGTAAAGTTAGCGATAACGCAAAATTCAGAATTAAAGATTTACCAAAACCAACAGGTACGGTAAGAGGTGAAGATGGAGCATTAAAAATGCAACGTAACAGTCTTGAAATATCGACTATTGGCGCTAAATTTGACGATTTCGATTTCGAATTGCCTTTGCGTGTTACAGGCTTTAAATTTAAAGTTCCTGGACAACCCACAATAAATGTTAGTGGAAACAAGTTAGATAGTAGAGCAAAAGGTGCTTTACGTAAAGCTAAACGTGGTTCTGGAGTTCAAATATTCGATATTGAAGCTAAAGCCAGTGGTGTTAGCGTGATACTAAAAAAGGTATCTCCGGTATTTGTTGAGCTTACAAACTAGATAAAACCATTAGGGATAATTTTATTTAAAATTATCCCTAATAATTAAATTGTAAAATAAAAATTAAGATGAACTTAAAAAGTTTTTTATTAACCGTAACAGCTGTTTTTACAGTGTCTGGTGTAATGGCTCAGGCCAATATATTAAACGCTAAAAGCCCTGAGGAAATTGGGGTGAGAACAGAAGCCCAAAAAGCAGTCGATAACGATAAACCATTGGAATATGGGTACGTTGACGATAGAGATGTTCTTTTCGCTAAAATGGTTTGGGAAAAGATTGTTCTTGATGAGCGCTCTAATTTTCCGTTGTATTACCCTATCGATACCAACAATATTGGTAAAAATAGACGCTCGTTATACGACGTACTTATGAAAAGCGTAAAAGACGGAAAAATAAAAAACATTTACGATGATTCGTATTTTACAACTAAGAGAACTTTAAAGGATATTGAAGCGGCCTTAACCATGATTGATACAACCGAATTGGGTATCGAACAAATTAATGCTGGTGAAGAGTTATCGCCTGAATATATCAACAGACGTGATATTACAGCTGCTGATATTAAAGAGTATCATATTAAAGGACTTTGGTATTTTGATAAACGTCAATCTGAAATGAAATATCGTTTATTGGGAATCGCACCAGTGGCACCCGATGTGAATTTTATTGATACCGACGAGCCAGATTTAGTACCTCTTTTTTGGGTGTTTTTCCCAGATGCGAGAGAAGTGCTGCACGAGGCAAAATCGTTTAACAACGAGAACAGCTCCATTCCTTTTTCTTTCGATCATATATTGAATTCGAGACGTTTTCACGGATATATTTATAAAGAGGAAAATGTTCAAGGTGATAGAAAAATTAGCGAATATGTATCTGAAAATGCATTGATGCAATTATTGGAATCTGATCGTATCAAAGATAAAATTCGAGATTTCGAATTGGATATGTGGACGTACTAAGTCGCACAAAATATAATATCATAAAAATGAGGCTGTCTGAAAAGACAGTCTTTTTTTTTGTTATTCCTTTAAAGATAGGAATCCATTTTCTGAGTATCTTCGCAACTTATGCAAGTAGATTACATTATAGTCGGTATCGGGTTGGCGGGCATTGGTTTTTGCGAGCAGTTAAAAGTCAATAACAAAACATTTGTGGTTTTTGATGATAAATCGCAGCAATCGTCAGTGGTTGCCGGCGGTCTGTACAATGCAATCGTGTTAAAACGCTTCACATCGGTTTGGAAAAGCAAAGAACAATTGCAAATGGCATTACCTATGTATGCCAATTTGGAGCGAAGCCTCAACGTTAAATTGGATTATAAAATTCCGGTGTATCGGAAATTCGCATCGCTTGAAGAGCAAAACGATTGGTTCGCGGCATCCGATAAACTACAGCTGGCCGAGTATCTATCAACAAACATTATTAAAAACGAAAATGACGCCATTGATGCGCCTTTTGGTTTTGGTAAAGTATTGCAAACCGGTAGAATTGACGTCAAGTGCTTAATAGATGCTTATAAAAAACAGCTGATAAAAGAAAACTTGTTTTTTGAAGAAGCTTTTAATTATGAGGCTATTGAACTTTTAGAAAATGGTATGGTATACCAAAACACAAAAGCAAAACACATTGTGTTTGCCGAAGGTTTTGGAGTTGTTAAAAATCCGTTTTTTAATACATTGCCCTTAGTGCCAACAAAAGGCGAACTGTTAATAATTGAAGCTCCGGATTTAAAGATTGATTTTGTGTTGAAAGCCGGTGTGTTTTTAATTCCGCTGAAAGATGATTTGTATATTGTTGGCGCCACTTACGAGTGGGAGGATACCACAAATAGAATCACGGAGAAAGCCAAAAACGAGTTGTTAACCAAACTTAAAAAACATATTAATTGTTCGTTTAAAGTGGTTAATCAAGTTGCTGGCATACGGCCAACTGTAAAGGATAGGCGGCCTTTAGTGGGGCAACATGCTATACATAAAAACATGTATGTGCTAAACGGATTGGGCACCCGCGGGGTTATGATTGGTCCTTATGTGGCGCATCAGCTTTATAATTTTATTGAAAACGATGTGCCTTTGGATAATGAAGTTGATATTAAACGTTTTACCAATTTGAGTTGAGGTTTTGCGTTAGGGATAGTAGCGGAAAGCCCACAGCGACGCAGGAGCGAGGACTTGTAGCGGATAGCCCGACCACTTGCCCTGAGCGTTGTCGAAGGGTTGTGGTAACGCCCAAAAAGATATTATTTTCTAGCCAAATTTTTGTCGTAATGTATAAAAAGGTTAATCCAAATATTTCTGGAAACCCTTAAAATAACAGGCATAAAAACAATGAGTGTTGCTATTATGGATATAAAAACGGTATGTATGCTGGCATTGAAAACAAAAAACGAAATGACAAAAGCTGCGGTTGCAAACGCGATACCAACGGCATAGCTTACATACATGGAGCCGTAAAAAAATGACGGTTCCATTTTGTATTTGGTGCCGCAATTCGAGCAATTTTCGTGCATGCTTAAAGCCTCGGTAAGTATGTACGGATTCTTGTTTTTAAACATAGACTCTTCGTGGCATTTAGGGCAAGAGCCAGTAAAAACGCTATATAATTTTGTTCCTTTTTTAAACATATATTTTAATGTACTTTTGCATTCGCAATCGAAAAAATCATTTCTCTACCTTTTGTGGAGATTTACTTTTTAAAATTGTCATTCTCACGAAAGCGGGAATCTGGTGCAAAAATAAACTTTAATAATAAAGAGTTAGTAATATAAGTTACATTTCTATGATGAACATTCATAATTTATCGATTTCGTTTCAAGGCGAATACCTATTTGAAGACATTACTTTTAAACTTGGTAATGGCGACAGGGTAGGTCTTATTGGGAAAAACGGCGCCGGTAAATCGACGATGCTAAAAATTTTATCGAAAGAAATGGAACCCGATTCTGGTCAGATTGCGGCCGATAAAGAACTTAAAATAGGTTTTTTAAAGCAGGATATTGATTTTGTTTTTGGAAGAACGGTGCTTGAGGAAGCTTACGAAGCATTTACCGAAATTAAAGAACTGGAAGCCAACATGGAAACGGTAAACACCCAAATGGCAGAGCGTACCGATTATGAAAGTGAAGGCTACCACCAACTTATGGTTGATATTAACGAGCTGCAGCATCAATACGAAATTTTGGGCGGTTACAACTACCAAGGCGATACCGAAAAGATTTTACAGGGTTTGGGTTTTAAGCGCGAAGATTTTAATATGCTTACCGATACCTTTTCTGGCGGTTGGCGCATGCGTATCGAACTCGCAAAGCTCCTGCTTCAGAATAATGATATATTATTATTAGATGAGCCCACAAACCACTTGGATATTGAATCTATTATCTGGCTTGAAGGTTTTTTAAAAAACTACCCCGGCGCTGTGGTTATTGTGTCGCACGATAAAATGTTTCTGGATAATGTAACCAACCGAACCATTGAAATTTCGTTAGGTAGAATTTACGATTATCCGAAACCTTATACCAAGTATTTGGTGTTGCGTGAAGAATTGAGAACCCAACAATTGGCATCCCAAAAAAATCAGCAAAAGCAAATTGAGCAAACCGAGAAACTTATCGAGAAATTCAGGGCCAAAGCCTCAAAAGCCACCATGGCGCAATCTCTTATAAAAAAGCTTGATAAAATTGATAGGATTGAAGTTGATGAAGATGATAATAGTGTGATGACACTTAATTTTCCGGTATCGATTACCCCTGGTAAAGTGGTGGTTGAAGCTGAAGGTGTTTCGAAAAATTACGGCGACAACCAAGTTTTAAAAGATATAGATTTACTTATTGAGCGCGATAGCAAAACAGCATTTGTTGGACAAAACGGACAAGGTAAATCGACACTTGCAAAAATTATTGTTGGCGATATTAAATACAACGGTTATTTAAAGTTGGGCCATAATGTACAAATTGGCTATTTCGCTCAAAACCAAGCGGAGTATTTAGACGGAAGTAAAACGGTGCACGATACCATGGTTGATGCTGCAAACGAAACCAATAGAAGCAAAGTGCGCGATATTTTGGGCTCGTTTTTATTTAGGGGCGATGAGGTAGATAAGTACGTGCGCGTGCTTTCTGGGGGCGAACGCAACCGTTTGGCATTGGCTAAATTAATGTTGCAGCCTTTTAATGTTTTAATCATGGATGAGCCTACAAACCACTTAGATATTAAATCTAAGAATGTGTTGAAAGAAGCTTTGAAACGATTTGAAGGTACTTTGATTCTTGTTTCGCACGATCGAGACTTTTTACAGGGTTTAACCAATAAGGTTTACGAATTTAAAGACCATAAAATAAGAGAATATTTAGGCGATATCGATTATTATTTAGATCAGCGTAAAGTTGAGAGTTTGCGTGAAGTTGAAAAGCGCACTGTTGTTAAGGAAACGCCTAAAGTAAAAAAACAACAATCTTATGAAGACCAGAAAAAGCTAAAGTCTTTAAATAATAAATTGAGCAATGTCGAGTCGAAGATTAATCAATTGGAACGCGAGATAAAAGCTATTGACCAATCGCTCGAAATTAATTACGAAGAAGTGACATCTCAACCCAATTTCTTTGATAATTATCAGAAAAAGAAATCTGATTTAGAGGGTTTTATGCAAAAATGGGAAAATATCCAGCTTGAGATCGAGCAGTTTGCCGATTGAGATATGTTAAAATTTAATGCATTTCATCGATTAAAATAGTATTTAATCCATTAAACACCTATTTTCGTAAGTGAATTAATCCCAAATCTATTTAAGATGAAGACTTTAAAATTAATAGTTGCATGCTTTCTTGTGTCGGCATATTCTTTTGCCAACATTTCCTCAAACGAAAAAGACGCACTAATAGCCTTATATAATTCAACAAATGGCAGCGAATGGAACTCTTCGTGGGATCTGAATGCATCTATTGATTCGTGGTATGGTGTAACTATTGAGAACGAAAAAATTGTAGAACTTAATTTACCATTTAACAACCTTCAAGGAAATTTACCGAAAGAAATCGGAAACCTTGTTTCTTTGAGAAAGTTAAATTTTGGGTTTAATAAATTAACGGGAAAGATTCCATCCGAATTAGCGAATTTAAAAGCACTGACTTCTTTAGAATTGTTTATGAATAATTTTGAAGGCGAAATACCATCAGAACTTGGAAGCCTGAAAAAATTGGAATCATTAAAATTATACAGCAATAAGCTCACAGGAAATATCCCAATGGAGCTGATGGGTTTAACCAACTTAAAAGAGCTTTTATTGGGAAGCAATTTTTTAACGGGAACGATTCCTAACCAAATTTACGCTTTGTCAAAATTAGAAAAGCTAAGTGTTATGGACAATAGAATGGATGGCGAAATACCAGTTGAGATAGCACAATTAACCCAGTTACAAGAATTACTATTGTCGAGCAATAAATTTTCAGGCGATTTGCCAATGGAGTTTATGAACTTAACAAAGTTGAATACATTTATGGTAAGCGATAATAATTTAAATAAAGAGTACATAAGTGTTTCCGGAAAGAATCCACCGAGTTTAATGCATTTAGAATTACAGAATGCAACAGCTACAATGGATATTGAAAAAGATTAGTTAGAGTAAAGTTTGTTTCATAAATTAGTAAAATAGATAGCAAGTTATTGTTATCTATTTTTTTTAGTTTCTGTTTTGTATGAAAGAACATTATTTTACATGCCCGCATTGCTGGGAAAACATCTCAATGTTATTGGATAGCTCAATCGCAAACCAAAAATATATAGAAGATTGCGAGGTGTGTTGTAATCCCATTCAAGTCTCTGTACAATTTTCAAATTCGGAATTAATACATTTTCAGGCAGATAGCATCGGTCAATAATATTTTTGATTTTTATGTTTGCTAAAATTAAAAAGGGTTGTATATTTGCAGTCCGAAATGATTAGGTCGGCATTATGAACCGAAAGTTAAAAGCTAAGACAATCATTTTTTGGATTATATCGCGGGATAGAGCAGTAGGTAGCTCGTCGGGCTCATAACCCGAAGGTCACTGGTTCGAGTCCAGTTCCCGCTACAAAGAGAAAGTCCTCTAAAACAAACGGTTTAGTTCACTCTAAACCGTTTTTTTATGCAATCTATTTACATTTTCATTACCTTCGATGTCGAAAATGTACACGATTTGGAACACGATTTAGAACACAAAACCTTATTTTTCACTCCCAAAATTTACGATGCTGACGGCGATCTTTAAAAACGTTGGTATGTCTATTTTTCATTTGTAAATCCGAAAACGGGAAAATTGAAACGGATGAAAAACATCTCCGGAAAGACCAACCGATATAAAACCAAAGAGTCCCGGTATTTTTTATTGAGATTGTATAGAAAGCGGCTACTTAAATTGCTCCAACAAGTGTATAACCCTTTTGAAGACAACACTTGGTTGCTTGAAAAGTATAGTGACCAATCCACCGAAAACGCTATTGAAAAACCCAAAAACACAAATAATGAAGTAAAAGCGGTAAAGATGTCGGAAGAAGCATCTGTGCTAGAGGATGGAAAACAGAAATTAACCCCAAAGGAGGCTTTGGAATACGCCCTGAGGTTAAAAACAAATGTGGTTGGGGAACGAACCTTGGTTGATTACAAAAGCCGTTGCGAATTGTTTGAAAAATGGTTGACCGAGCATTCCAAAGAAACTGAAACCATTGATAAAGTAGATAAAAGATTGGTGTCAGGGTTTTTAAACGACGTACAGTTGCGGACGTCACCTAGAAACAGGAACAATTACAGAACTTGTTTGAGCAGTATATTCCAGGTATTGGAGGACAACGATATCATAGATAAAAATTTTGTTAAAAGCATTAATACGTTAAAGACCAATCCGAAGCGCAATAAAACATATACGGAAAAGCAACATCAAGATATTTTTGAATATCTCGAAGAAAAAGACCCACTTTTGCTTCTCTATATCAAGTTCGTGTCCTATAATTTCCTGAGGCCCATAGAGGTCTGCAGGTTACGGGTAAAGGATATCGATTTAAATTCTAAAACACTCCAGTTCAAGGCCAATAACAAGACCTTAAAAACCAAGCTAATCCCGGATTTACTGTTGAAAGAACTGAAAGACCTATCCGATATGGATGGAAGCTTGTTTTTGTTTACTCCCGATGGAATAGGAGGTAATTGGGAGGCTACACTAGGCAGTAGGAGCGGATATTTTAGTAAGCGATTCAGGAAGGTGGTCAAAGAGCCTTTTGGTTTGGATAAAAATTATGGACTATATAGTTTTAGGCATACTTTCATAACAAAGCTATATCGATCATTAGTCGAAGAAACATCCCCTTTTGCGGCCAAGAGTGTTTTAATGCAAATTACTGGACATGCTACCATGTCTTCCCTTGAAAAGTATTTAAGGGATATTGATGCTGAACTGCCTAAAGATTATTCAATTTATTTAAAGTAAAAGATATGGAAGCAACTAAGGAAATGGAAGCGCTATTAAAGCGCATATATATGCCATCTGTATTTTATTTCCCAAAAGCCCTGTTTCCCAATTTATCTGCAGAAACCAAAAAGATGTTAATGGAGTACCGGTTTTTTGAGGATATTGGAATAATAAAGACAAACGAAGATATCCGTTCGCTTCGGATACCGACAAACGCTTTAGAAATATATAAAAAAGACAATGTTTTAGAAGGCAATCTTTTTCAGCTTTTGGAAATGAAAGATCGACTTGGACGTGAATCTTTTCGGTTTTTGTTTGATAAGTACCTCTCAAATGTGAAGGCATGGATTTTTGGCTATAAAAGGCTGCTTGAGAATTTTGACAGTTGCATGCCCAAAACCTCCAAAAATAAAAAAATATTTTTCGAGTATCAATGCAGGGCTCTAGATGACCATTTGATAAAACTCAATCAAAAATTCCAGTTTAATTTCAAAAACACCAAGACCACCAATTTGATTGATGTTTTATCAAAGCACAAAAGTGTATTTCCATTTAATAAATCGATTCATCACAGCTTAATAAGAAGTATTGAGAAAAATGATAATGAAAAAGAGCGTGAAACAAAGAAGCCAATAAAAAAACAATTATTGTTAACAGAAAAGGAAGCTGATGAATTTCTGCTAAAAACAGTTTTTAATGTTAAGACAGACCATAAATAATGTGATTAAAGAGACCATGAATGGTTTTTGAAATCAAATCATAAATAAAAACCATGAATAAACCCACAAGAACAGCTTCAATTAACCTAAAGTTGCCTGACGAACTAAAAGCAAAATTAAAAACCAAGGCGGAAATAAAACAGCAAACAGTTTCTAAATATATACGGGAATTGTTATCCAATTATTTTGATGGATCGTTGTGCAAAAATGAAATGGTCAGAGATGAAAAAAAATCTTTTATTAACTCTACGGGCTTTTTAAAACTCATTGTTTGGATGTATTCCAAAAAGCGTTCTGGAACAAAAATTGAAACCCAAACCGATCTTGATAATTACATGGGAACGCTAAAAAAAATCGAACAACATTTGCCGGAAAACTTGGTAAAAGAATTTGATAAAGTATTATTTGATCTTTTAAGAGTGGCTAATTTAAATTCGGTTTATTCTAGTGTTTTTCAATTTGCGGATGGTTCAAGCTCAACACCCCAATTTAACTTTGAAAAATTCGAAAAATACATATATCAGTTTGAAATACCATTAACAATTCCAGATTCGTTAAAGAAAAGATTCTAAAAAAAGGAAATAATATAAAAGTGATAATTTTCGTGATAAAAAGATGATAAAAAAATATCACACCGTTTTTGCTCCATGGGTTTTTAATGGTTTTGTTATTTAATTCCCCATTTTAAAGGGGTTTTGGGGTGCAAATAAGAGTGCAAAATTCTTTTTGCAGTAAATGTGAAGTGATAATATTTTAGTGTTGTTATGTGTAAATTCAATAAATTATTGTTTTATACAACGTGTTTAAATAATTATACTTGGTTTTCTACATGTTTTAAGCACCTCATTTAGCAAATACAACAGAGCCCGAAAGTATGGCATTATTATATAGAATGGTAGCTTAAATGAAAAAGTGTAAAACTAGGGTTGATTGAACAAGGAATAATTTGCGAAAACAAGATTATGCATAGTGAAAGGAGGTGTCTTTTTAAGAGAACTTTGTTTCTAGTTTAGCTTAAAATTGCTTGTTTTTTAACTCAGTTCTTTGTTGTAAACAGTACTTTATTCCCATTTTGCTATTAATTCCGCCATTCCTTTTTCAATTCCGCTGTAATAATCTCCATTTTTAAATTCAGGAATAATAGTTTGGTCAATTATGTTTTTACAAATTTCGTCAGTCAAAATCTTTTCAGTTCCATATCCTGTCGAAATTCTTATTTTTCTCAAGTTTTTACTGAAAACAATAGAAAGTCCATTATCTTTTTCTTTTAATCCAATTCCGTTATAATTTGATAAATCAATCGCAAACTTGTTAAAATCCTTATATTTTCCGATAGATTCTATGGAAACAATTGCTATTTGATTAGTTGTATTTTTCTCAAACTTTCTAATCATTAAAGTCAATTTTTCCAATTGCTCAACAGTAAAAACAAATTCAAAATCATTTACTTCTCTTTTTAATTTTGGTAAATCACTTTCTCCCAAGTCAAATTCTGAAAACTCAACTTTCGGTGCATTAGTATTCAGTTCTGTCTTTTCAATTTGCTTTGTTTTACAACTATAAATAGTCAAAAAAGCAATGAATATTATTTTGAAAATCGATTTCATTCGTATTGTTTACAACGGTTACGTATAAGAATAGTGCGGTTTTGAGTCCGAGGATTTTCCGCAGGAAAATCAGAGTGACCAAAAGCGCGACTACCTTTAGATTAAGGAATAAACTTAAG